>NZ_JBVICQ010000034.1:0-1141 GCF_055572815.1 Streptomyces sp. NPDC030296 | reverse complement strand
TCCCCGCCGCCGCTCGGGGTCAGGTGCCGAGGGTGGGGTAGAGCGGGTGCTTGGCGGTGAGGGCCTTGACCCGTGCCTTGAGGGCCTCGGTGTCGTAGGAGGGCTTGAGGGTCTCGGCGATGATGTCGGCGACCTCGGTGAAGTCGGCGGCGGTGAAGCCGCGGGTGGCGAGGGCGGGGGTGCCGATGCGCAGGCCGGAGGTGACCATGGGGGGCCGGGGGTCGTTGGGGACGGCGTTGCGGTTGACGGTGATGCCGACCTCGTGGAGGCGGTCCTCGGCCTGCTGCCCGTCCAGGTCGGACTCGCGCAGGTCGACCAGGATGAGGTGGACGTCGGTGCCGCCGGACAGCACGTTGACGCCGGCTTGGCGGGCGTCGGGCGCGGTGAGGCGCTCGGCGAGGATCTTCGCGCCCTCGACGGTGCGGCGCTGGCGGTCCTTGAACTCCTCGCCGGCGGCGACCTTGAAGGAGACGGCCTTGGCGGCGATGACGTGTTCCAGGGGGCCGCCCTGGAAGCCGGGGAAGACCGAGGAGTTCAGCTTCTTCGCGAAGGCCTGCTTGGCGAGGATGATCCCGCCGCGGGGGCCGCCGAGGGTCTTGTGGGTGGTGGAGGTGACCACGTCCGCGTGCTCGACGGGGTTGGGGTGCAGGCCCGCGGCGACGAGACCGGCGAAGTGCGCCATGTCCACCCACAGGTACGCCTCGACCTCGTCGGCGATCCGGCGGAAGGCGGCGAAGTCCAGCCGGCGGGGGTACGCCGACCAGCCGGCGATGATCACCTTGGGGCGGTGCTCCTTGGCGAGGCGTTCGACCTCGTCCATGTCGACCAGGCCGGTGGCGGTGTCGACGTGGTAGGCGACCACGTTGAACTGCTTGCCGGAGAAGTTCAGGCGCATGCCGTGGGTGAGGTGGCCGCCGTGGGCGAGGTCCAGGCCGAGGATGGTGTCGCCGGGCTGGGCCAGGGCGAAGAGGGCGGCCTGGTTGGCGGAGGCGCCGGAGTGGGGCTGGACGTTGGCGTACTCGGCGCCGAAGAGGGCCTTGACGCGGTCGATGGCGATCTGTTCGGTGACGTCGACGTGTTCGCAGCCGCCGTAGTAGCGGCGGCCGGGGTAGCCCTCGGCGTACTTGTTGGTGAGGACGGA
>NZ_JBVICQ010000032.1:0-1970 GCF_055572815.1 Streptomyces sp. NPDC030296 | reverse complement strand
TGTCCTGTCTCGGCTGATGGTTGACACTGCGGCTTCACCTGATGCTTGACACCGCTTGCCTCGGCTTGGCTGTGCGCGTCTGATCGGCGCGTGCAGGGAGGGCTGAGGCCGTGCTGGTGGAGTTGAGCGTGGTCGAGCAGCGGTATCACGCGGTCATGGAGGTGGCCGCGGGGGTTGCAGTCACTCAAGTCGCGGCCCGGTATGGGGTGTCGAGGCAGTCGGTGCATTCCTGGGTGCGCAAGTACGAGCAGTCGGGCCTGCCGGGGCTGGCGGACCGGTCGCATCGGCCGGCTTCGTGTCCGCACCGGATCGCGGCGGACGTTGAGGCGGCGGTGTGTGAGCTGCGGCGCCGGCATCCGGGCTGGGGGCCGCGCCGGTTGGTGCACGAGCTGGAGCGTCGAGGTGTGCTGCCGGTGCCCTCCAGGGCCACGGTCTATCGGGTGCTGGTCCGCAACGGCCTGGTGCAGCCGGGGGTGCGCAAGCGGCGTAGGTCGGATTACCGCAGGTGGGAGCGGGAAACGGCGATGGAGTTGTGGCAGATGGACATCGTGGGCGGGCTGCTGCTGGCCGACGGGGCCGAGTGCAAGCTGGTCACCGGCATCGACGACCACTCCCGCTTCGTGGTGATCGCGAAGGTGGTGCGGCGGGCGACCGGGCGAGCGGTGTGTCTGGCCTTCGGTGAGGCCCTGCAGCGGTTCGGGGTGCCCGGCGAAGTGCTCACCGACAACGGCAAGCAGTTCACCGCCCGGTTCGGCTCCGGCAAGCCGGGAGAGACGATGTTCGACCGGATCTGCCGGGAGAACGGCATCACCCACCGGCTCACCAAGCCGAGGTCGCCCACGACCACGGGGAAGATCGAGCGGTTCCATCAGACGCTGCGGCGTGAACTGCTCGATGAACATAGCCCGTTCGCGGACCTGGCCGCCGCGCAGCAGACGGTGGACGGGTGGCTTGAGGACTACAACCAGGCCCGTCCGCACCAGGCACTGGGCATGCAGGCTCCGGCCGTCCGGTTCAGCACCAAGGCGGCCCAGGCGGAAGCCGCGGTACTGCCCGTGAAGCTGCCGCCGAGCCTGCAGGCGGTCACCGGCACCGAGACGCCCATGGTGGTGCCTGTCCCGCGTCAGCCGCCAGAGCAGACGGCCCGCTCCTGGCCCGTGACCCGCGACGAGGTCGGCACGATCGAGATAGTGCGGACGGTGCCGCCGAGCGGGAACCTCTCGGTGAGCGGACAGCAGATCTGGTTCGGACCGGCGCTGGCCGGCACCGAGGTGACCTTGCGGATCGACGTGAACCGGCTGCACGTGCTCATCGGCGGCGCACGGCACAAGACACTTCCCTCGAAGCTGTCCGGCCGTGACCTGCGCGCATTGCTGGCCTGCGGGGACGCCCGCCCCGCCGGGCCCTGGGCCGACGAGCCGGGCCCGGCCGACACGGCCGCGGTGGAGGTCGACCGCACCGTCAACCCGGTCGGCTACATCGGCCTGGGCGGCGACCGCTGCAACATCGGCTGGGCCTTCGCCGGACAGCGGGTCACCCTGCGGCTGGATGGCACCGTGATGCAGGTCCTCGACGAACAGCGCCTCCTGCTGGCCGCGCTGCCCTGCCCGCTGTCGGCCACCGCCTGCGGCCGCCTGCGCGGAGCCAGACCAGCCGGGCCGCCCCCGACCGTCCCACCACCCGCTCCGCAGATCGCCGAGCGGCACGTCAGCAGCATCGGCGGCTTCGTCGTCGCAGGCCAGCGCATCCAACTCGGACGGGCCTACGCCCGCCAGGTCGTCACCGCCCACCTGGACGACAGCGTCATCCGCGTCTTCCACGGCGACGACCTGATCACCACCGTTCCCCGCACCACCACCAAGGGGGTGGTCGTCCGCAAATCCGGGGAGTACAACAGACGAAAGATCGTCTAGGACAGACGTCAAGCATCACCCGACGCCGAACCGTCAACCATCACCTGAGACCCGACA
>NZ_JBVICQ010000031.1:1280-2484 GCF_055572815.1 Streptomyces sp. NPDC030296 | reverse complement strand
ACACAGTGGACGCGAGCAACTGAGGACAAGCCCTCGGCCTATTAGTACCGGTCACCTCCACACGTTACCGTGCTTCCAGATCCGGCCTATCAACCCAGTCGTCTACTGGGAGCCTTACCCCATCAAGTGGGTGGGAGTCCTCATCTCGAAGCAGGCTTCCCGCTTAGATGCTTTCAGCGGTTATCCCTCCCGAACGTAGCCAACCAGCCATGCCCTTGGCAGAACAACTGGCACACCAGAGGTTCGTCCGTCCCGGTCCTCTCGTACTAGGGACAGCCCTTCTCAAGACTCCTACGCGCACAGCGGATAGGGACCGAACTGTCTCACGACGTTCTAAACCCAGCTCGCGTACCGCTTTAATGGGCGAACAGCCCAACCCTTGGGACCGACTCCAGCCCCAGGATGCGACGAGCCGACATCGAGGTGCCAAACCATCCCGTCGATATGGACTCTTGGGGAAGATCAGCCTGTTATCCCCGGGGTACCTTTTATCCGTTGAGCGACGGCGCTTCCACAAGCCACCGCCGGATCACTAGTCCCGACTTTCGTCCCTGCTCGACCCGTCGGTCTCACAGTCAAGCTCCCTTGTGCACTTACACTCACCACCTGATTGCCAACCAGGCTGAGGGAACCTTTGGGCGCCTCCGTTACCCTTTAGGAGGCAACCGCCCCAGTTAAACTACCCATCAGACACTGTCCCCGATCCGGATCACGGACCCGGGTTAGACATCCAGCACGACCAGACTGGTATTTCAACGACGACTCCACCTGAACTGGCGTCCAAGCTTCACAGTCTCCCAGCTATCCTACACAAGCCGAACCGAACACCAATATCAAACTGTAGTAAAGGTCCCGGGGTCTTTCCGTCCTGCTGCGCGAAACGAGCATCTTTACTCGTAGTGCAATTTCACCGGGCCTATGGTTGAGACAGTCGAGAAGTCGTTACGCCATTCGTGCAGGTCGGAACTTACCCGACAAGGAATTTCGCTACCTTAGGATGGTTATAGTTACCACCGCCGTTTACTGGCGCTTAAGTTCTCAGCTTCGCCCACCCGAAAGTGAGCTAACCGGTCCCCTTAACGTTCCAGCACCGGGCAGGCGTCAGTCCGTATACATCGCCTTACGGCTTCGCACGGACCTGTGTTTTTAGTAAACAGTCGCTTCTCGCTGGTCTCTGCGGCCACCCCCAGCTCAGAGCGCGAAG
>NZ_JBVICQ010000031.1:0-1184 GCF_055572815.1 Streptomyces sp. NPDC030296 | reverse complement strand
AAGCTCATCACCAGGTGTGGCCCCCCTTCTCCCGAAGTTACGGGGGCATTTTGCCGAGTTCCTTAACCATAGTTCACCCGAACGCCTCGGTATTCTCTACCAGACCACCTGAGTCGGTTTAGGGTACGGGCCGCCATGAAACTCGCTAGAGGCTTTTCTCGACAGCATAGGATCATCCACTTCACCACAATCGGCTCGGCATCAGGTCTCAGACTATTGCCAGGCGGATTTACCTACCTGACGTCCTACACCCTTACCCCGGGACAACCACCGCCCGGGATGGACTACCTTCCTGCGTCACCCCATCACTCACCTACTGCAAGTCTGGTTCGTCGGCTCCACCACTCCCCTTCACCCGAAGGCTCCGGGGCGGCTTCACGGACTTAGCATCGCCTGGTTCGATGTTTGACGCTTCACAGCGGGTACCGGAATATCAACCGGTTATCCATCGACTACGCCTGTCGGCCTCGCCTTAGGTCCCGACTTACCCTGGGCAGATCAGCTTGACCCAGGAACCCTTGGTCAATCGGCGCAAACGTTTCTCACGTTTGTATCGCTACTCATGCCTGCATTCTCACTCGTCAACCGTCCACAACTCGCTTACACGGCTGCTTCACCCGGCAGACGACGCTCCCCTACCCATCACGATCCCCGTTGGGGGTACATATCGCAATGACACGACTTCGGCGGTACGCTTGAGCCCCGCTACATTGTCGGCGCGGAATCACTAGACCAGTGAGCTATTACGCACTCTTTCAAGGGTGGCTGCTTCTAAGCCAACCTCCTGGTTGTCTCTGCGACTCCACATCCTTTCCCACTTAGCGTACGCTTAGGGGCCTTAGTCGATGCTCTGGGCTGTTTCCCTCTCGACCATGGAGCTTATCCCCCACAGTCTCACTGCCGCGCTCTCACTTACCGGCATTCGGAGTTTGGCTAAGGTCAGTAACCCGGTAGGGCCCATCGCCTATCCAGTGCTCTACCTCCGGCAAGAAACACACGACGCTGCACCTAAATGCATTTCGGGGAGAACCAGCTATCACGGAGTTTGATTGGCCTTTCACCCCTAACCACAGGTCATCCCCCAGGTTTTCAACCCTGGTGGGTTCGGTCCTCCACGAAGTCTTACCTCCGCTTCAACCTGCCCATGGCTAGATCACTCCGCTTCGGGTCTTGAGCGTGCTACT
>NZ_JBVICQ010000030.1:0-5156 GCF_055572815.1 Streptomyces sp. NPDC030296 | reverse complement strand
GCGCATCGTGTCGTTGATGCTGAACTTGATCAGCGTGCCGTTCATGTCGAACGTCACGAACTTGGGCTTGGCATCGAATACCACTGGGTCCTCCTCGTGCTGCAATGGAGCAGTTCCTCGATCTGGTCGATTGTCGACCATCTGGATGGTCGATTGTCGACCGTTGGTCCCTCGGCTGTCAATGGGGCTCCCGCGTCACGTGGGCTCAGGGGTCCGGTGCCAGGGGGTCGGCTTGAGGTGCTTGAGGCCAGATCGGCGGGGGTATAGTCGACAAACGACCAGGTGGTCGGGTGTGAGCAGGGGAGGGTGACGGGGTGGACCACAAGTTCGAGTGGCAGGAGCAGCGGACGACGACGCCGGACGGTGTCTACCGCACGTTGCGTGCCGCCATCCTCGATGGAAGCGTCCCTCCTGGTGGCCAGCTGCGCGAGGCGCACATCGCCACGGACCTGGGGATCAGCCGGTCCCCGCTGCGCGAGGCCCTGACCAAGCTGGAGGAAGAAGGGCTCGTCGTAAAGATCCCTTACCGCGGCGCGTTCGTCGTAGAGGTGAGCGCTCGCGAGGTCGCCGAGATCGACTCGGTCCGGCTGCACGTCGAGCCGTACGCCGCCGAGCTCTCGGCCGAAGCGCTGCGCGGTGCTGAGCGGCCCCAGTTGCTGCAGACCGTCGAGGATCTGCGCCGGGCCATGGAGAAGGACGACATCCCGGCCAGCATCGACGCGCACCTCCGCTTCCACAGGCTCTTCTACGACCTCTCGGGCCACGGTGTCCTGCAGGGCATGTGGAACGGCTGGGAGACCAAGCTGCGCCTCTACCTCAGCGTCGATCACCGCACGTACAGCGACAACCCGCAGCAACTGGTCGTCGAGCACGAGAGGTTGGCCACGGTCGCCCTGGAAGGCGACACCGACGCGTTCCGCCAGGAACTGGCCGCCCACTTCCCCATGGGGCTGCGAGCCCAGTCGGGAGATCACGGGGAACGTGCGCCCCGGCACGTGTGAGCTCGCGCCCCCTGCGTGAAGCGGCGAACCGCGCTTGCCGCGGTGACGTTGCAGAGCGGTGCCGGGCGGCCCTGAGTCGTACGCGCTGCTAGGGTCTGTCGTTTGGATCATGCCGGCTTCGGGCTACGGCACCTTGTGGCCGCGACCCAGGCCTGATCCAAACGACAGGCCCCTAGGTCATCCCTGCCCTGAGGGGGCCTGACCTCCCTCTTTCCCCCTTGGTCATGCGGACAGGTGCGTTCCCGCACCCGTTCTGAGGCCGCATCCGAGCGTTGAAGTTTGTATTGACAGTGCTCTACGGGCGGCCATATGGTCGACAAACGACAATAGCTGGCGGTTTTAAGCCACGATATGGCGCTTTGTCGCCCCTGCTGCTCGAGGAGAGAGCCGAGTGCAGATGATCAAGATTCCTGTGAAACAGGTGCTTGTCACCAACCGTGTTGGTCTGCTCCGCGTGCCGGCCGCGGCGGTGACGCGATGAGCCAGTCCGTGACGTCGGCAGCGAGCACCGGTTCGGCGTCCGCTCGGCTGCAGGCCCTGGGCCTCGCCCTTCCCGAACTCGCCGACAACCCGTACTACGTGCACCACCGGTCGGTGGGCTCCAGCATCCACATCTCGGGCCAACTGCCCTACAAGGACGGTTGGTTGCTGGGTCAGGGCATTGTCGGCCGGGACGTCGAGCTGGAGACGGCGCGGTCACTGGCCCGCCATGCCGCGCTCAACGCTCTCGCCGCCGCTGTGCAGGCGGTGGGCGAGCTGGAGCGGGTCCGGATCGTGCAGATGCTGGTCTTCGTCGCCAGTACGCCGGACTTCGGTCAGCAGTCGCAGGTCGCCAACGCGGCCAGTGACCTGCTGATCGAGGTGCTCGGCGAGAACGGACGACACGCTCGCACCGCGATCGGTGTCGCCGGGCTGCCGCTCAACAGCCCCGTCGAGATCCAGATGGTGTGCACCGCCGTCCCGAGGAGGGCAGCGTGAACCGGCTGCAACGAGCCCTCGACGCTCTGGTCGAGCGGATCGACACCCCCGCGCCGATCGTGCTGGTCGATGTCATGCAGGACAACATCGACCGCGTCCAGGGTTTCGCCGACCAGCACAACCTCCAGGTCAGGCCGCACGTCAAGACGCACAAGTGCGTGGAGATCGGGCGACGCCAGATCGAGGCGGGCGCGGTCGGAATCACCGCGGGAAACGTCGGTGAGGCCGAGGTCTTCGTCGCGGCAGGGTTCGACGACATCTTCCTCGCCTATCCGATCTGGGCCGCGGGATCGAAGAAGGCCCGGATCCGCCGGCTCGCCGAGTCCGCCCGGCTCCGGGTCGGCGTCGACAACGTCGCGGCGATCGAGGCTCTCGCCGACGCGATGGGAGACGAACCGGACCGGCTGCAGGTCGTGGTCGAGGTCGACTGCGGTGCCCGTCGTTCCGGGGCGCCGCCCGAGGCCGCGGGCGATCTCGCGCTCGCCGCCCGCAAGCGTGGTCTGGTGCCGGTGGGTGTCTTCACCTATCCCGGTCACGGCTGCACCGGCCCGGACGCTCGCCGACGTGCGGCGCGGGATCAGGAGGCCGCGCTCACCGCTGCGGTACGCGGCCTCGAAGGTGTCGGGGTCACGGCGGAGGTGGTCAGCGCGGGCTCCACTCCGACCCTCGAGTTCTCCACCAGCAGTGTGATCACCGAGATCCGTCCCGGCGAGTATGTCTTCGGCGATCTGAACAACGCCCGACTGGGCGCCTGCACGGAGGACCAGATCGCGCTGTTCGTCGCCGGCACCGTGGTCAGCGACTGGGTCCCCGGCCAGGTCATCCTGGATGTGGGCAACAAGGCCCTCAGCAAAGAAGGCAGCCCCGAGATCGGCTACGGCGGCATCGCCGGCACGAAAGCGGTCCTGTCCAAGGTCAACGAGTACCACGGGTTCCTCCCGCTGCCGGATGGAGAGTTCCGCCCCGGCGTCGGCAGCGTCGTACCGGTCGTGCCGAACCACGTGTGCCCGGTCGTCCTCGGCTTCGAGGAACTCATCGTCACCGACAGCACGGGCACATCGCTGGAGCGCTGGCCCGTCGACGCTCGCGGATTCCTCAACTGACCGGCATGGGACGAGACTCCGGTCCTCCCCGAGCCCCCACCCCCGACCGACCTCCCCCGTAAGAGGAGTGCCTGACATGAGACTCAAGAACGCCACGGCCCTGGTGACAGGCGCCAGCAGTGGCATAGGGCAGGCGGTGAGTTCCCACTTCCGCCGGGAGGGCGGGCGGCTGTTGCTCACCGGCCGCAAGGAGCGGCTCGACAGCGCTCAGCCCGACGACCTGTACATTCCCGGAGACCTCAACGACGAGACGTTCGTCGAGCACCTGGCCAAGCAGGCCGCGGAGTCCTTCGGCACCGTCGACGTCGTCGTCCTCAACCACGGTCTGCAGGCCGACGGTCCACTCACCGAGATGGCCTGCGACGACGCGAGGAACGTGCTGGAAAGCAACCTGCTCAGCGCGTTCCTGGTGATGAAGCACTTCGCGCCGCTGATGCCCGAGACCGGCGGCTCGTTCGTCTGCGTCAGCTCACGGCTGGGCATGGTCGGCATGGCCGGGCAGGTCCTGTACTCCGCCGCCAAGGGGGGCCTCATCATGCTCGCCAAGGGTGCGGCGATCGAGTGGGCCCCGCGCAACATCCGCGTCAACGTCGTCGCTCCGGGCCTGACCGCCACGCCGATCATCGAAGCGGCGTTCCAGCGCAGGCCCGACCCCGAGGCCTACCGCCGCCAGCGCGAGAGCACGATCCCGCTCCAGCGCCTGGCCACCCCCGAAGAGGTCGCTGACGCGGTGCTCTTCTTCGCGTCGTCGGAGTCGTCGTACGTGACCGGATCGGTCCTGACCGTCGACGGCGGGTACACCGCCGGCTGAATCCCTGCCGGCATCACCACCAACAACGGGCTGAACGACCTGCTCTCCGCCGCGCCTTTCTGCCGGCCTCCGCGCATCGGCACCGCGCGACCAGGACCGCCCCCGCTCTGCTGATCACCGCCTGTCACCGGCGCCGGACGATGCTCTGTCCGCGTGCGCCGCCCTGAACGATCCCCCCGCCTGCGAGGTAAAGCCCCCGCACAGCTGGTCCCACGCGTCCCCAGATGAGGAGTATTGCCATGAGTGATGCCCAGATCGGTCGTAGAGCGCTCCTGCGCGGAGCAGGCGGCCTGGCCGCCCTCGCCGCTCTGCCGTCCCTTTCCGCCTGCGGTACCGGCACGAGCCGTGTCTCGTCCGGCAGTGGCAAGGGCGGCAGTAAGACGGTGGTCGTCCGTGACAGTGGCGGTTCCTATGGCGCGGCCCTGCAGAAGGCGATCTACACGCCGTTCACGCAGGAGACCGGTATCCAGGTCAAGGTGCTCAACCTGGACGACGCCCCGCTGCTGGCCCAGATCAAGCAGGGCCGCCCGCAGTGCGACCTCATCAACAACTCGATGATGTCGCACACCAAGTACGTCAAGCAGGACGCGCTGGAGGCGCTGGACCTCGACCGGGTCAAGAGCGTGAAGAGCGCGAAGATCCCTGAGGCCCAGATCACCGAGTACGCCGTCGGCCACGCCTTCTACGGTCAGTGCATCGGGTACCGCACGGACGCGTTCGGGGGCAGGAAGCCGGAGTCGTGGGCGGATTTCTGGGACACCAAGGCGTTCCAGGGCGCCCGCGCGATGGTCCATCCGGACGGTGACCTGCCGGAGCTGGAGTTCGCGCTGCTGGCCGACGGTGTCCCGATGGACAAGCTGTACCCGCTGGACGTCGACCGCGCCTTCAAGGTGCTGACGCGACTGCGGCCCCGCATCAAGAAGTTCTGGGACAGCGGCCCGCTCCCGGGTGTGCTGTTGAGCCGCGAGGAAGTGACGATGTCCACCGTCTGGGACGGCCGCCTCGCCGATCTGCAGAAGCAGGGTGTGCCGGTGGAGCGGCAGCTCAACGGTATGCGCCGCCAGTTCTCGGGTTATGCCATCGCCAAGGGCGCGGCCAACGTGGACAACGCCTACAAGCTCATGGACTTCTCGCTGCGGGCGGAGAGCCAGGCCAACCTGGTCAAGTTCTTCCCGTCGAACCCGTCCTCTCCGCTGGCCTACGCCAAGCTGACCGAGGAGCAGCGCAACGCTCTGGCCGGTGCGCCGAAGTACTACGACAAGG
>NZ_JBVICQ010000029.1:0-8007 GCF_055572815.1 Streptomyces sp. NPDC030296 | reverse complement strand
ATGGACCGCGGCTGGGAGCACGACGAGCACTGGCTCGGCTACGAGCGGATCACCGACATCGCCGACCTGCCCGTCCTCTTCGGCCTCCCGCGCCCCTGACGTCCGAGCCCGAGCGGAGAACTGCCGTCATCCGCACGCGGTGCGGCGGCGAACCGGTTAGGAGAACAGTACGGCCGTGAACCCAGAAGCAGGACACACCATGAACGCCCTCGCGGCACCACCCCGGAACGGAGAGCTCGGCTTCTGGGTGGCCCAACTGGCCGACACAAAGCCCTCGTTCCCCCGTTTCACCGGCCAGGACTCCGTCGACGTGGCCATTGTCGGCGGCGGCTACACCGGCCTGTGGGCCGCGTACTTCGCCAAGAAGCTCGAACCGTCGCTCTCGGTCGCCGTTTTCGAGGCCGAACAGGTGGGCTACGGCGCATCGGGACGCAACGGTGGCTGGCTCTCGGCCATGCCTCCGGGCAACCGTGCCGCCTTCGCCCGCGCCGGCGGAGGACTGGAGGCGAGCCGGGCACTGCAGCAGGAGTTCGTCGCCGGCGTCGACGCGGTCCTGGACATCCTCCGGGCCGAGGGCATCGACGCCGATCAGCACAAGGGCGGCGCACTCGTCGCCGCCCACACTCGGGCGGGCCTGGGGCGACTTGTCACCAGGCGTGACGCCGACCTGAAGTACGGGCTGACCGAGGACGAGAGCCGGCTGCTCGACCGGGACGAGTTCCGGAGCCTGATCAACATCTCGACCGTCCACGGCGGGCTCTTCTACCAGCACTGCGCGCGGATCCACCCCGCGAAACTCGTCCACGGCCTCGCCGACACCCTGACCTCCATGGGGGTGACGATCTACGAGAGCAGCCGCGTGGACAGTGTCGAGGGCAGGACCCTCACCCTGGCCGACGGACGCGTCACCGCGGCGAAGACGTTCATCTGCACCGAAGGCTATTCGGGACCGCTGCTCGGCAACCGGACCCTGATCCCTGTCAACTCCTCGATGATCGTGACCAAGCCCCTGCCGCAGGAGGCGTGGCAGCAGATCGGCTGGGACGGGCCCCAGTGCCTCAACGACTCCGCGCACACATTCATCTACGCCCAGCGGACGGCGGACGGCCGTATCGCCATGGGGGGCCGTGGTGTCCCCTATCGCTTCGGGTCCGGTACGGGAGGAGCCGGTGCGACCGCCCAGTCCACCATCGACCTGATCTCGCACAAGCTCGGATCCTTCTTCCCGGGGATCCCCTTCGAGGTGGACCACGCCTGGTCGGGCGTCCTGGGAGTCACGCGGGACTGGAACGGCGGCGTGCACTGGGACCCGGCGTCCGGGATCGGATCGTCCACCGGCTACGCGGGACACGGCGTCACGGCAGCCTATGTCGGCGGCAGGACCCTCGCGGAGCTGGCCTTCGAGAGGGAAACCGAACGGACCACCCTCCCCTGGGTCGGCTACCGGGCACGGAAGTGGGAGCCGGAACCCGTTCGCTGGCTGGGCGTTCACGCCATGTACCGGCTCTTCGGTATCGCCGACCAGTGGGAAGAGCGCAGGGGCTCCAGCAAGACCTCACTCCTGGCCAGATTCGGCAGCCGTCTCGCCGGACTCCACGAGTAGACACCGGCCTTCACGAACCAGGAAAGGAAACCGCCCTCATGGACGCGCGACTCGCCGTCATCGGCTTGGGCAGCATCGGAAGCATGGCCCTGTGGCAGGCCTCCCGGCTGTCCGACTCAGTCGTGGGCTTCGAGGCCGCCACCCCCGCCCACGGCCGCAGCGCCGTCGGCGGAGACACCCGCCTGTTCCGCATGATCTACCTCGGCAGGCCCGAGTACTACCCCATCATCGAACGCTCCCGCGGCCTGTGGGCCGAGCTCGAAGCGGAGACCGGGCAGAACATCCTCACCACCACCGGGGGCCTGTCCATCGGGACGGCGAACGGCAGCTACATCAACAGCCTCCTCGAGGCCACGCGCGTCACCGGCGCCGAGCACCACGTCCTCAGCCGGTTGGAGATGGCGGAACGCTACCCCCAGCACAACCTCCGCCCCGACGACTGCGCCGTCTACGACCCCCATGCCGGCGTTCTGCGCACCGACCGCGCCGTCAGCGCCGCCGTCGCGGCGGCCCAGGCCAACGGCGCCACCGTCCTTCAGAACACACCCGTGGACAGCATCACCGAAACCGACCACGGCGTCGTCGTCACCTCGGGCGACAGGACCTGGACGTTCGAAAAGGTCATCGTCGCCTCGGGCGGCTGGTCCCGAAAGCTCATGCCCGACCACCTCAAGGCCGTCACCGAAACCCATCGGATCGTCCTGACCTGGTTCATCGCCCAGGACGGCACCCAGTTCTCGCCGGAGAACTTCCCCGCCTTCAGCCGGTGGTACGAGGATCGCTCCATGTACGGCGCACCCGCCGTCGACGGCGTGACGGTCAAGGCATCGGTGGACGGACCGCTGGCCGGGCGCGCGAGGGCGACCCCCGACCCGGACTCCGTGCCCAGGGAACTCACCCGGGAAGAAATCGACAAGGCCACCGAGATCGTCACCGAGTTCTTCCCCGGCCTGATCCCCACCATCGCGCGCGCCGACGCCTTCCCCGACCTCTTCACCCAGGACAGGCATCCCCTCATCGGCTGGCTGGATCAGAACAGCAGCATCTACTGCGCCACCGGCTTCTCCGGGAAGGGCTTCAAGATGGCCACCGGCTACGGCCACATCGCCGCACACGAGGCGCTCGGCAAGCAGACGTTCGACGGGCTGGACTTCGTGCGTCCGGACCGATTCAGCGGCGGGGGGCCAGGATGCTCAGGGCGTTCGCGGTGACGATCGCGCCGATGGCGGTCCATTCGACGACGCCCAGGTGCTGGCCGAGCACGATCCGGCCGACGAGGGCGGCCAGGGCGGGGTTGACGCTCATGAACAGTCCGAACGCCTGGGCGGAGACGCGGCGCAGGGTGAACACGTCCGCGAGGTAGGGGACGGCCGAGGCGAGGATCCCGGCGGCGACGGCGTACCCCACCGCCCCGGCGGTCGGCGGCTGACGGACCATCACGACCACGCCGACGGGGAGGAAGACCAGCGCCGAGAGCGCGGCGGCGGCCGCGGTGCCCTGCGCGCCGGGAACCCGGCGGCCGACGGTGCGGTTGAGCAGGATGTACGACGCCCAGCAGACGGCGGCGAGCAGACCGAGGCCCATGCCCACATGGTCGGCGGACGGCTGGGGTCGCATCAGCGTGACCACGCCCGCGCCGGCGACCACCGCGCACACGGCGTCCACGCGGCGTCGCGAGGCGGCCAGGGCGACGGCGAGCGGTCCGAGGAACTCCAGGGTGACCGCGAGTCCCAGGCCGACACGGTCGATCGCGGTGTACAGCGACAGGTTCATCGTCCCGAGGACCAGCGCGAGCAGCGCCACGGGCCGCCACTGCTCCGCCGTGAACGACCGCAGCCGCGGCCGGCCGACGGCCAGGAGGGCGAGCGCGGCGACGTACTGGCGTATCGCCACGACCCCGACAGGCCCGAGCACCGGGAAGGCCAGCGCCCCGAGCGCGGCGCCCACCTGGTTGGACAGGCCGCTGCCGACCATGGTGGCGATCCCGGCCGGCCGCGCGGCAGCGGGCTCGTGGAGCGGGGTCGTCGGGGCTGCGGCGGTGGCGGGAGCGGCACTCATGCGCCGATCGTGCGCCGCGGCCCCGGTTGCGCAAAATGCATAAGCCAGGCGATCTATACGCTGGACGCATGGATGGCCCCGTACCCATGGACGACCCCGGACGTGTGGACCCGCCGCCGGCGGTTCCCGATGTCGAGCTGCGCCAGCTCCGCTGTCTCGTCGCGATCGTCGACGAGGGCACGTTCACCGATGCCGCGATCGCGCTCGGCGTGTCCCAGGCCGCGGTGTCCCGCACCCTCGCCTCCCTCGAACGGGCCCTGGGGGTGAGGCTGCTGCGGCGTACGTCCCGTGCGGTGACGCCCACGCCGACCGGGTCGCGGGTGGTGTCGCACGCCCGGCGGGTGCTGGGCGAGGTCGACGATCTGGTCCGGGAGGCCACGTCGGGCCAGGTCCGGCTGCGCATGGGGTACGCCTGGTCGGCGCTCGGCCGGCACACCCTGGACTTCCAGCGCCGCTGGGACGCCGCGCACCCGGAGACGGAACTGCGGCTCGTCCGGGTCAACTCCGCGACGGCGGGGCTCGCGGAGGGCGCCTGCGATCTCGCGGTCGTCCGCAGACCGTTGGACGACCGCCGGTTCGAGTCGGCCATCGTGGGCCTGGAGCGGCGGATGTGCGCGATGGCCGCCGACGATCCGCTGGCCCGCCGCCGCTCGGTCCGGCTCGCCGACCTGTGCGGACGCACCCTGCTGGTGGACCGCAGGACGGGCACGACCACCGCCGAGCTGTGGCCGCCGGGCTCCCGGCCGGCGATGGAGGAGACCCACGACGTGGACGAGTGGCTCACCGTGATCGCCACGGGCCGCACCGTCGGAGTGACCCCGGAGTCCACAGCCCATCAGTACCGGCGGCCCGGTGTCGTCTACCGGCCGGTGCGCGACGCCGAGCCGATCGCCGTCCGGCTCGCCTGGTGGCGGGACGACCCGCATCCCGCCGCTCAGGCGGCCATCGAGCTGCTGACGGCCCTCTACCGCTCCGGCTGAGAACCCGGAGTCGGCGTCCGATCAGGCAGGGTCAGAGCAGATAGTCGGCCACCAGGGTGGCGAACTCGTCGGGTGTGGCCAGGCGGATGCCGAGGTCTTCGGCTTTGGCCCGCTTGGACCCGGCGTTCTCCCCGGCGACGACCAGGGTGGTCTTCTTCGACACGCTGGAGGAGGAGCGCCCTCCGGCCCGTTCGATCAGTTCGTTCATCTGGTTGCGGCTGAGCTTCTCCAGCGGGCCGGACATGGCGCCGGTGACCACCACGGTCATGCCCGTGAGCGGCCCGCCCTCAGCGTTCGCGTCGCTTCCCGCGTCGGCGCCGACGGGGCTCGGCGGTGTGGCGCCGGGCTCGGTCATGTTCACTCCGGCGGCGACGAGTTTGTCGATGAGCGGGGCGAGTTCGGCCAGTTCGGCGACGATCGAGGGGGCCTTCTCGGTGCCGATGCCCTCGACCTGCTGCATGGCCGTGGCGTCGGCGGCGCGGATGTTGTCCATGGTGGCGAACCAGCGGGCGATGCGCCGTGACATCGACCGGCCCGTGCCGCGTACGCCGAGCGCGCACAGCACGCGGGACAGCGGCTGCGCCTTGGCGGTGCTGATCGCGGTGAGGAGGTTGTCGGTGCTGGTCTCCCCCATGCGTTCCAGGCCGAGCAGTTGCTCGCGGGTGAGGGTGAACAGGTCGGCGAGATCGGCGACCAGGCCGGCCTCGACGAGTTGGACGACACGGGTGGCGCCGAGACCTTCGATGTCGAGCTGGTCGCGGCCGGCGGCGTAGGAGAGGGAAGCGACCAGGTGGCAGTTGCGGCCCTGCTCGCAGCGCCAGCGTTCCTGGCTGGTGTCGATGCCGGAACCGCAGCGCGGGCACGCCTCGGGAAAGACGATGGGCTGTTCGTCGCCGGTGCGCAGGTGGGCGACGGGCGCCTCGATCCGCGGTATCACGTCGCCGGCCCGGTGGACCATGACATGGTCGCCCAGTCGGAGGTCACGGCGGGTGATGTCGGCGGGGTTGTGCAGCGTGGCGTAGGCGATGGTGGCGCCGTCGATCTCGACGGGCTCCAGCACGCCGCGCGGGGCGATGATGCCTGTGCGGCCCACGTTCCACTCCACCTCCAGCAGCCGGGTGATCTTCTCCACCGCCGGGAGCTTGTAGGCGATCGCCCACCGGGGAGCCCGTGATCCGGATCCGGCCGTGTGCTGGTCGGCGGCCAGGTCGGCCTTGATGACGATCCCGTCGATCCCGAACGGCAACTGCGCCCGCAGCGCCGCGATCTCCTGCACCCGGGCCAGCACCTGCTCATTGCTGCGGGCCACTCTGCCGGGCACCGCGGTCGAGGCGGTGGTGTTCACCCCGAGGTCGGCGGCCAGGACCATCAGATCGCTGTGGGCGAGGTCGCCCAGCCGCGCCGCGAGGGCGGTGTCGGTGTCGGGCAGGGGCAGCAGGCCGTAGCCGAAGAACGTCATCGGCACCGTATAGGCGCGGTCCTTGGCGCGCAGTGTGCCCGCGGCCGCGTTGCGGGGATTGGCGAAGGGTTGCCCGCCGTGCCCGGTGCGGACCTCGTTGGCGTGCTCGAACTGGGCCGTCGTCATGAGGACTTCGCCACGCACCTCCACGCTCACCGGTTCCGACAGGGTCTCGGGCAGGCCCTCGATGGTGCCCGTCGCGTGCGAGACGTCCTCCCCGGCCGTCCCGTCCCCCCGGGTGATCAGCCGTGTGAGGCGGCCACGGGTGTAGCGGGCGGCGACCGCGAGACCGTCCAGCTTCGCCTCGACGCTCCACTGCTCCACCTCGTGGCCGACACGACGGGCCAGGGACGCCGCCCACGCGGTGAACTCCTCCGCGGAGAACACGTTGTCCAGGCTCAGCATCGCCACGGTGTGCGGCACATCGCCCTCGACGGCGCCGCCCGCGACCTTCCCCGTCGGCGAGTCCGGGAGCACCTGGTCGGGATGCTCGGCCTCCCACACGGCGATGCCACGCACCAGCCGGTCGTAGGTGTCGTCGTCCAGCGCCGAGGTACCGCCCTCGTAGTAGGCGGCCGCGGCCTTCACCGCGTCCTCGACCGCCTGCGCGTAGGCGGCGGCATCCACGATCTGTGCAACAGGAGTCGTCATGACCGTCATCCTGCCTGCCACCACTGACAACGGCCCCCGGACCGGAGCCGAGGCGTTGCCGGAGGCCGGGCGCGGCGGGCGAATCGCCGGAGGACCGAGCAGATCGGCATGTGTCGTGGCCGTTGTGACATGGCTCGGGTGACAGGCACAGCGGCGAGGCTCCTCAGCAGCCGCACCGTGAAGGCGGCGGACTGCGAAGGAGCGATCTCATGGGCCGATACGATCTCGCCCTCATCGGATTCGGCGGCGTCAACCGCGCGCTCGCCGAACTCGTGTCCCAGAACGGGGACCGCTTGGCCGAGGAGCTGGGTTTCGCCCTGCGGGTGGTGGCGATCACCGATCTGCGAGCCGGTTCCCTGGTGGACACCGACGGCATCGATCTGGCGCCGCTGCTGAAAGCCGACCCGGGGGAGCTGAGCTTCGCGGGCCTGGCCGGCGGCAGCGCGGATCCGCGCAACGAGTGGGTGATCCGCGAGGTCCCGGCCGACATCGTCGTGGAGGCGACGTTCACCAACCCCACCGACGGCGAGCCCGCCCTCTCCCATGTGCGCTGGGCCCTGGAATCGGGCAAGCACGTGTGCACCACCAACAAGGGACCGGTCGCACTCGCCGGCCGCGCCCTGAAGCGGATGGCCGCCGAACGTGGGGTCGGCTTCGAGTTCGAGGGCTCCGTACTCAGCGGCACCCCCGTCCTGCGCACGGCCGAGCGCATGTTCGGCGGCCTGGAGATCACCGGCGTCCAGGGGATCATGAACGGCACCTCGAACTACGTCCTCGGCCGCCTCGAAGAGGGCGTCGAGCTGTCGGCGGCCATCGCCGAGGCCCAGGAACTCGGGTACGCCGAAGCCGACCCGACGGCGGACATCGAGGGCCACGACGTCCAGCTCAAGGTGATGATCCTTGCCAACGAGGTCCTCGGCGCCGACCTGCGCCGCGAGGACGTCTTCTGCGAGGGCATCTCCTCGCTCACCCCGCACGAGGTCCGGGACGCCGCCTCGAAGGGGCTGCGGTGGAAGCTGGTCGGCTCCGCCACCCGCCACGAGGACGGCAGCGTCGACGCCCGCGTCGCCCCCCTCGCCCTGCCCGCCCAGCACCCGCTCGCCGGGATCTGCGGCCCGGTCAACGCGGTCGCCTTCCACACCGACCTCCTCGGCACCGTCACGGTGTCCGGGCCGGGCGCCGGCCGCATCGAGACCGCCTACGCCCTGCTGTCGGACCTCACCGCCATCCACCAGCGCCACGCCGACGACGACACC
>NZ_JBVICQ010000028.1:0-13340 GCF_055572815.1 Streptomyces sp. NPDC030296 | reverse complement strand
GGGGTGTTGGGGGGTTTGGTTTTTTCCGCGGGGGCAGATGGCCCCGGGGAACGCGTTGGGGGGGGTGGTGGTGGTCCCCCCTTTGGGGGGGGGCCCCCCCCACCGCCGTATGGCTGGCGTGACCGCAGGCTCCGTCGCTCGGAGGAACAGCCGCGCGGGGCCCGGACAGCCCGGATCCCGGGCCCGGAGCTCCGGAGGGCTCACCGCTCTGTGCGT
Organism: Streptomyces sp. NPDC030296; assembly: GCF_055572815.1. NCBI lineage: Bacteria > Bacillati > Actinomycetota > Actinomycetes > Kitasatosporales > Streptomycetaceae > Streptomyces > Streptomyces sp. NPDC030296. The sequence goes on along the minus strand of NZ_JBVICQ010000028.1, from coordinate 13,124 downwards.
GGGGGGCTGAGGCCGGGCTCGGAGACACAGCCAGTCGGGGGCTGGAGGCCACGAAGGACTCGGAGCGGGGCTTAAAGGCCCAGCCGCTCGAGCGGCTGGAGCGGCTGGAACGGCTCGAGTGCTCCTGCTCAGCCCGCGAGCTGCTGCTTGACGATCGCGGCGACGCGGCCGCCCTCGGCGAGACCGGCCACCTTCGGGTTGACGATCTTCATGACCTGACCCATGGCGCGCGGGCCCTCGGCGCCGGCCGCCTTAGCCTCCTCGACGGCCTGGACGACGATCTGCTTCAGCTCCTCGTCGGAGAGCTGCTTGGGCAGGTACTCGGCGAGGATCTCGCCCTCGGCCTTCTCCCGCTCCGCCGACTCGGCCCGACCACCCTGGGCGAACGCGTCCGCGGCCTCGCGGCGCTTCTTGGCCTCCTTGGTGATCACCTTGAGGACCTCGTCGTCGGAGAGCTCGCGCTTCTCCTTACCGGCGACTTCCTCCTTGGTGATCGCGGCGAGCGTCAGCCGGAGCGTCGAGGAGCGGAGCTCGTCGCGCTCCTTGATCGCGGCGTTGAGGTCTTCCTGCAGCTTCGACTTGAGCGTGGTCATGCGGTTGATTGTCGCAGGTGTGGTGCGGAAGGCGCGCCTTGATTTCGCTGGTGTGTGCGGAACGGGGGCGGTCCGGAAGGGCGCGGCGGAGTCGGTTGTCCACAGGCCGAGTTGGCGATCGGTGCTGCCGTGGCACGGTTGTCCACAGGCTGCGCGGCGCCTCGCCGGGGTCTGACACGATGGACGCATGCGAGCGCGTTACGGAGTACCTCTGGGGATCGCGGCGGCCGGTGCCGCCGGTGTGTTGTACGCGGCGGGTTTCGAGGCCCGTTCGTTCCGGCTGCGACGGGTGACGGTGCCGGTACTGCCACCGGGCATGCGACCACTGCGCATACTCCAGGTCTCCGACATCCACATGGTGAGCGGGCAGCGCAAGAAGCAGCGCTGGCTGCGTTCCCTGGCCGGGCTGCGCCCCGACTTCGTGATCAACACGGGGGACAACCTGTCGGACACCGAGGGCGTACCGGAGGTGCTGGACGCGCTGGGCCCGCTGATGGAGTTCCCGGGCGCCTATGTCTTCGGGTCGAACGACTACTACGGCCCCAAGCTCCGCAACCCCGCGCGGTACCTGATGGAGAAGGTGCAGGGCCGCCACGGCCTGAACGGCAACAAACCGGTGGTCGGCGCGATCCACAACCCGTGGGAGGACCTGCGGGACGGCTTCGACGGCGCGGGGTGGCTCAACCTCACGAACACCCGCGGCACGCTGAAGATCGAAGGCATGTCGGTGGAACTCACCGGCCTGGACGACCCGCACATCAAGCGGGACCGCTACGACCGGGTCGCCGGCGGCCCCTCCGAGTCGGCCGACTTCTCCGTCGGCGTGGTGCACGCGCCGTACCTGCGGTCGCTGGACGCGTTCACCGCCGACGGCTACCCCTTGATCCTGGCCGGCCACACCCATGGCGGACAGCTGTGCATCCCCTTCTACGGGGCGCTCGTCACCAACTGCGACCTCGACACGGACCGCGTCAAGGGCCTCTCCACGCACACGGTCGGCGACCACACGGCCTACATGCACGTCTCCGCGGGCTGCGGCACCAACCGCTACACCCCGGTCCGCTTCGCCTGCCCACCGGAGGCGTCGCTGCTTACGTTGGTGGAGAGGGACGCGTAGGGCTGGGCGGCCTGGCTCGGGGGGCCGGGACGGGGTCGGGGGCGTTTTGGTGGGCCGGGAGCAGGGCTGGGCGAATGGGTCGATCGAGGCTGCGGTGATCGTGGGGGGAGAGGGAACGGGTCGGCGCGCCCGGCCGGCGATCGGCCATCGTCCGGTAACAGGAAGCGCGCAGCCGACCAGCGCCCACTAACCACTGACCACCGCCCCCTGGCCTCTGACCGCGAGCCTCGGCCTCGGGCCTCCGACCACCACCCATACGGGTCGCCCGAATCGCCCGGTATGTGGGCGCGGCCTAGCGTGATCGCATGACCGCACCGATACCCAGGGACATCCCAGACCTGCCCGCGATCTCGGGCATCCCCGCACCGGTGACGTCCATCGTGCCCGCGACGGCAGTGGTGGCACCGACTCGACGCCGGACGGCGGCAGCGTTCCGCGCTGTGGTGGCGCTGGCGGCGGCCGTGACCGTGCTGATCGAGATGGTCGCGGGCAGCCCGTTGCGCGTCCTCAGCCATTACTCGGTCCAGTGCACGGTGCTGGTGGCGCTGGTCTTCGCCGCGTCGTCCCGCCGCGCGTGGGCCGCGCGCCGCCCGCTGCCGCCGCTGGTGACGGGGGGCACGGTCCTGTACGTCATGGTCGCGGCCCTGGTCTACCACCTGGTCCTGATGAGGGACGCGACGTCCTTCTCGATGATGATGACGCCGACCGGGGCTCCGGTGACACCGACGGGGTGGCACGCCCTGACGAACCTGGCGTTCCACACGGTGATCCCCGCGGCGGTGGTGGCGGACTGGCTCTTCCTGACCCGCCCGGCCGCCCTGCGGCTGGGCCACACCGTGGCCTGGACGCTCTACCCGATGGCGTTCCTGGCGTTCACGCTGGGCCGCGCGGCGCTGCTGACCCCCGACTGGCCGGCGCCGTACCTCTACCCGTTCCTGGATGTCGACCGGCACGGCTACAAGAGTGTCCTCGGAAACGCCCTGCTCATGGGCCTCGCCCTCTACGCCCTCGCCCTCGTCCTGGTCGGCGTCGACCACCTCCGCCCCGACCTCGTCCGCCCCCGCCGAGGCCGCCCGGGCCGCCATGACCGCCGCCCCGAAAACCGGATTTCGTCTCCAGCCCCCGGTGGGCTAAAGTAAACGACGTCGCCGCGACGAGCAGCGACAATCGGGGTGTAGCGCAGCTTGGCAGCGCGCTTCGTTCGGGACGAAGAGGTCGTGGGTTCAAATCCCGCCACCCCGACAGCTAAGTAGCAGGTCAGAGGGCCCTTACCGACTAGGTAAGGGCCCTTTGGCGTTGCTGCGTGTCTAACTGCGTGACTATCGATTCTTGAGTGCGTGCTGAGTGACTACGGCTGCTGCCGCGCGGCTCCAAAGATGCCGTCCATGACCACGGCTCCGGTCTGGATCACGGGCCGGATCTGCTTACGGTAGACCTCCTCGGTGACGGCCGTACCTGAGTGACCGACGAGCCGCGAGATCTCCTCCAACGGGACGCCCCGGTCTGAGAGCAGAGACACGAAGCTGTGCCGGAGCTCCCGAGGCGTCCACTCGTCGGCGTTGATCCCTTCGATGCCCTTGAGCGCCTGGCGGAAGGCACGGCGGACGTTCGCCGCGTCGAGGGGCTTGCCGACGGCCGAGGAGAAGACGAGTCCGTGTTCCTCCCACTTCTCGTCAGCGGCGAGCCGGTCCCAGCCCTGATCTTCGAATTGCTGCCAGAGAGCTTCGACGCAGCGCGCCGGCAGGGCGAGCGTGCGCCGGGACTTCCGGGTCTTGGTGTCCCCGGTCCGCCGGACCGAACGCCACACGGCGATGTGGGGAGGCTGCGGCGGGTCGAGGTCGGGGCGCCCTTTCAGGAAGACGTGATCCCAGGTGAGGGCCCGCAGTTCCTCAGTACGCGCACCAGTCAGCAGGGCGAGGACGATGTAGGCGTACATCGAGGTCCCCTCGGCGCCCTTGAGCACGGCCTCAGCCTGAGCGAAGGTGAGCGGCCTTGGAGGGGCGCCCTGTCTGCCCCTGGGGGACCGAACACAGCTCTACGACGTTGCGCTTCACCTTGTCCCGCGCCATGGCCCGCTTGACCGCCCGGTTCAGGCACGAGTGAAGCGATTGAAGGGTGCGCGTGCTGAGCGTCTTCGCCTTGGCGGCGAGCCAACGGTCTACGTCCTCCGCGCTCAGGTCACGGAGCTTGCGGGCCCCGAGTGACGGGATGACGTGCTTCTGACTCAGAAGCGTGCAGGTCTCGACCGTGCTGGGGTCGACGTCCACCAAGCCGTACGTGAGCCAGTCCGTCACGGCGTCCTTGACCGTGTAGTTGGTAGGCGCTATCGCGAGGCCGTCTTCGTGGTCGCGTAGTACCTCCTTGAGCTTGTTCTTCGCCTCAGTCTTGGTCTTGCCACTCCCCCGCTTGACGATCCGCTTGCCGCTCGGATCGAAGCCGAGGTTCGCCGTAGCGATCCACCGTTGCCTCTTCTCGTCCCAGTGCAGGCCGCCGTCACCACGGCTTCGACGCTTGGACATCAGGCCGCACGCTCCATCTGTCCCTCGATGAAGGCGCCCAGGGCGGAGGCCGGGATGCGTCGGCACCGGCCGATGGTCACCGAGGGGAGCCGACCCGTACGGATGAGGTCGTACACCTTGGACCGCCCGAGTCTCAGACGGGCCATCACCTCGGCAACGGTGAGGAGTTCGTCATCACGCATGGTCGGGATCTCCTTGTCCGTCGAGGGAGGTGGGACGCGAAGACGCGAAGAGGGCTTCCGCATCGGTGAGGCCAGTGCCGGCGAAGCGCCAGTGCGAGAGGACGAGGACGGTGTCCGGGTCGGGCAGGGGGTGGCCTGCTTCGGCGGCGCGGGCGCGGGTGAGGGCTTCGTTGTGGTCGGCGCGTTCCTGGCGGAGGGCGCCGAGGGTGACGGAGTAGGCGCGGGACTTGGTGGAGAAGTGGCCGCGGAAGCCGAGCATGTGGGCCCACTTGCGCAGGCGCAGGGCTTCGAGTTCGGGAAGGGCGCCGAGGTGCCAGCAGGTGAGGATGAGTTGTCGGGCGTGGTCGGTGACCTGGGTGCCGATGAGGTCGGTGATCGGGTTGCGGATGGGGCGGTCGAGGGTGCCGGCGGTCTCGGCGCCCTTGGTGGCGTACTTCGCGATGTACGCGGCGACGGCGCGGCTCGACAGCTCCGAGGTGCCCGCGAAATCCGCCGAGCGGATGGGTCGGATGTCGAGCTGTTTGCCGAAGCGGAAAGAGAAGGAGCGTCCGTCGAGGACGGGTCCGGGAGTCTCGGCGAGGCAGGCCGCCGTGCGGATGGCGTCGGTGAGGAGTTCGGTCGTGGCCCAGGGCGGTGGGGCGTCCTCGGCGCCTTCCGGGCCGTCGAGGCGGATGACGGCGTGGAAGTGGACGGCGCCGCGTCGCTGGTACTCGGCGACCTTGGCGTAAGAAACCTTGGCGCTGTGGCGCAGTGCCGTGCGGGTGATGCCCGCTCGTGAGGCGAGTTGTTGGCGCAGGTAGGTGGTGAAGCGGGCCCAGAGGGGACCGGCGTGGGCGTTCCACAGGACGGCGGCGCGGTAGTCGTACCGGTCGGGGTCGAGGGGGGTGCCCAGGGCGGGGTCATCCTCCAGGTGGGCCCGGCCGCAGCGGCAGCGGCCGCCCGTGGGGCGGTTGTGGACAGGGCCGAAGGAGGGGGCGGTGAAGGTGGCGAAGACGCGGGGGTGTTGCGCGACGGCCGGGCCGATGCCCTTGCCGCCGCTCAGTCCGGCGGTGACGAGGTGGAAGGTGTCTTTGCGGTACACCTCGGCACAGGCAGCGCATCTGGTGGCCCGACGGTTGTTGCAGCGGATGAGGAGCTGTCCGGCCGGAAGGTCGATGTCGGTAATCTCCCGGACAATCTCTCCCGTTGCGGCGTGGACGTCGAGCCGGTGGCCCTCCATCCGTACGGGCCGCTCACAGCCGCCCAGGCGCTGGATCTGCCGGGCGTAGGCGCCGAGGTCGCCGTAGCGGGCGAGGGCGGCCAGGTGGCGGATGGCTCCGAGGGGAGCCGGGGGACGCATCTGCGGGTTCCTCCTTGCAGGGGTTGCAGGTCTGGCGCGCCCGATCCGCCTGTCGAGGGGGATAGACAGTGTGGGTAGGGCCGGGCGCTTGGAGTTGTCGTGTCAGCGGTCGCGGCGGGTGAGGAGAGCGCGGATGACGACGGCGCACACGGCGGTCGAGGTGGCCGTGACGGCGACGGCGAGGAGCATGGAGACGAGGACGGCGCCGACGACCAGGACCACGGCGGTGCCGCCGCCGACGAGGGCGAGTGCGGTGCCGGGGGTGAGCTGGACAGCCGGACGGGAAGGCGTGGGGGTGGCGGGGGCCGGTTGCGGGGGCAGGGGGGCCGGGGTGCCGACGGTCGACTCGATGACTGCGGGCGAGGTCACCAGGCCGGTGGGCTGAGGCATGGTCGGGATCTTGGGCCGGAGCATGAGCGGGTCTCCTTCTCAGTTACTTGACGAGGGAGTTGATGACGGGGGCCAGCAGGCTGTCGGCGATGAGGTAGCCGCCGAGGAGCAGCACGGTGATGAGCCACCAGGGCGGGCGGATGAGCTTGACGCCGAGGACTCCGATGCAGAGGAGGGCGAGCCAGAGCGGTACGTCCATGAGGGGTGGCCTCCTGTCAGGCCGCGCAGCGGTGAGTGCGGGCGGCGAGTTCGGCGGCGGCGCGGGAGTCGTACTCGGCGGAGAAGTCGCAGCGGGGCGCGGTGCAGGCGGCCAGGTGGCGGTGCTTGCCGCGTTCGAGGTAGGAGGCGACGTTCACGGGGCCGATACGGCGGACGTTGCGGAAGCGGCGATGCATGGCGGTCCCTTCTCAGAGGTGAGCGGCGACGGAAGCGGTCATGGAGGGGGGCAGGCCGAGCCGGGCGCGTATGGCTTCGGGGTCGGCGGGGTGGCCGGTGGCCGAGTGGTGTTCGTCGGCGAGGGCCCGGACGCGGTCGACGAGAGCGGGAGGGAGGGCGACGGCGGGAACGGCCGCCGGGGCCCGAGCGGGGGTGGATTCCGCCACCGGATCGGCAACGGTGGTTGGTTCGCTGATGGTGGGCTCAGGGACGAGGTCGGGGGCGGGGAGCGCGACCGGGTCGGGCATGTCGACGGCAGTCGGGGCGGAGAGTGATTCCTCGTGCGGGTCGGTCGTCGACGAGGCCAGGACCTCGTGCGCTTCCTGGGGGTGGTGTGGTGTGTGGGCGAGGAGCGTGCCGCCGAAGAAGGCGACGGCTGGCCAGCCCGCGACCAGGACGCGGAGCCAGGCGGGGACGTGGTCAAGGTCGAGGAGCCCGGCGGTGGCGACGTTGGCGCCGAGGGAGGCGGTCAGGGCCACCAGGAACCACAGCCGCGGACCTCCCGCCCCCAGGCCTGCTCGTTGTGCCTGCCGCATCCGGCGCCAGGCGGCGACCAGCAGCAGGTCGACGCTGACGGGGTAGGCCCACGCCTTCCAGCCGCCCTGTCCGGCCGCTGCGGCGAGGTCGTGCAGGTGAGAGAAGGACAGGGCACCCGCGATGACGGCCTGGACGATCACGGCGTCGACCCGCAGGCGCTTGACCATGGTGGTCACCGGGTCAGTGTGCGGCCGTTGGCAGCGGCGACGGCCCGAAGGACGAGGTCGAGGTTGGCCGCATCCAGGCCGCTGACAGCGTCACCGAGCCGGACAGGGGCCGCGGTGTCGGCGAGCGATGCAGCCAGGGCCAGGATGCGCAGCTCCCCGCCGGAAGCGGGCAGTTCCTTGGATTCCAGGGCCTGAGCGACCTTGCGCCAGTCGATCCCGTACGGCTGCGGAAGCGGGCCGGAGTAGTCGATGAGCAGCAGACCGGGCCGCTCAGCCAGCCGCTTGATCCACAGGCCGTGACCGGCCAGGAGACCGATCGCGGCCCGCAGGGCGGGCGAGCCGTCAGCGTTGGCGGCCAAGGTGTCGGCCAGTTCGGCGGCATCGACGGTCACCGGGGTGTCGTCGATGCCGTACCAAGGGCAGTCGCGTTCGTCGTGGTCGACGCCCGTTTCATCACCGTCGATGTCACCGCAGCGCTCGCAGAACATTGGTGCTCCTTCCGGTTTTTGGCATGGGAGGGGTAGGGGCGTGGCGCGAGACGGTCGCGCCGACCGGGTGAGGGGGGCTACTCGGTCACCGGTTGGGCGGTGGGAACGGCAGCGGTGGCAGAGGACGGGACGGCGGACTCCACGGCGACGGCGGGCCGGAAGGAGTCGAGCCGGGGCAGGTCTGGCATCAGGGCGGCGGTGTCACGGCAGACGGCCGCCGCTTCGGCGAGGGTGAAGTGTGGTACGCGGACGCGGGACCAGCCGCCGGAGGAGTCACCGACGACGGCGACGCCGGGGCGTTCGGCCGGGATGGCGGTAGCAGCGAGGGCCGCTTCCGGGGAGACGTCGGCGAGTGCCATGTTCGCCGAGGCTTCGTCGTTGACGCGGTGGCAGACGCGGCCGGTTAGCTGGGCACGGAGCATGGTGGCCCCTTTGCCGAGTTCGGATCCGAAACGCTGCCCGCACACCTCCAGGTAGATGCCGGCCGCACGCCCGAGCTGGGCGAGTCGGATGAGCTTGGTGACCATGGCGTCTCGTCGCTTCTCGTCGTCCCGGTTCGCGGCGAGGAACAGTTCCGCCACTTCGTCGACGACGACCACGACCGGCACCGGCCGTGCTGATTCCGGCAGCCCCCACACGTCCGAGGTGAGCACGGCGTCCGGACCGGCCCCGCTGCCCGCACCACTACGGAGCCCGATGAGCCGGAATCGTGCCTCCATCTCGTCCACCAGCGCGTCCAGGAGTTCGTCAGCCCGGTCGGGAGTGTCGGCGAGGGCGGACAATCGGGGTGCGAACGGGGCGAGTTCCACGCCCCATTTGCAGTCGATGCCGACGAGCACGACCGACTGCCGGGCCAGACCGCACAGCAGGTTGCGCAGGTAGACGGACTTGCCGGACTGCGTGGCGCCGAGGATCAGTTCGTGCGGCACGGTGCGGAAGTCCCGTACGTGCCATTCGCCGTCTTCCCGCAGCGCCAGCGGCAGGCAGAGCGGATCGGCCCCCGGCCGCCGACGGGCCGGCTTGACCTCGGCGAGCACGTCCCAGCCGACCAGCCGCAGTTCGAGCCGCCCCGGCTTTGTGGTGCGGACGTAAACGGCATGGACGCCCCAGGCATGCCGCAGCCGGTCGGCGGAGGCCATGAAGTCCTCGGGAGCCTGACCCGCCGCCATACGCAGCCGCATCACGAGACCGGACCCGGTCGGCAGCGGGAACGACCGCCGAGGCGGTACCGGCGCGGCCTGGCGCCCGACCATCCGGGCGGTGGCCCGACGGATGGCCGAGGCCGGGACCGTCAGACCACACGCGTCCATCGTGTCCCAGTACGACACGAGCACCCGCAGCGCGGCGACCGGATAGCCGATGGCCCACCAGAACACGACCGGCATACGACGGCGCACGACCAGTAGCACGACCAGGCCCAGCAGGACCGGCAGCAGAATCGACAGCGGAACCCGAAATCCCTCCGTCACGGCGATCAACCCTGAACCGGAGCCGGGGCGTTGACCATGACGGCGTCGGCCCGGTAGGCGATGCCGTGCCGGGCCCGCCCCCCGAACTCGCTCTCCCAGGGCCGAGCGACCAGACCGGACAGGATGACCGGGGCGCCCATGACCAGACCGTCACCGATGCCCTGCTCGGGAACGGTCACCTTGATCATGTCCGAGCCACCGGCCGCGATGAACACCAACTCCACCGTCATGAGCCGCTGGTTGGTCACCGGGTCAACGGCCACCTCACCGGTCTGCCGGTCCCTCACCTTGACCTCCGGCAGCTTGGTGATGAGCAGCGTCGCGGCCGAGGTGTCCACGGGGATGACACGCATTGTCTGTACCTCACAGGGTCGTTGGCGCCTGCTCGCTGAGCAGCACCATTCCAACTGGATACCCCCCTAGACAGCACGAAGGGAGGGTGACCGCCGTCTGAGCTGTCTAGGGGGGTCTACAGCTAAGGTAAACGACCGTCGCTCGAACTGTCTAGGGGGGTATACGAGTTGGGTCGCGGCCTCACCGCTCGCGTGAGTTGCGTGCGTCAGTCCAAGGCCCAGTGGAGGGCGGTCGCGTCGTCGCGAGCCTTGCCCCGCGGCCAGCGCCGGCCCTCTGGGTCGCCAGCCTCGGCTTCCCGTACACGGCGGATCAGCTCATCCGGCCCCGACGAGTCGAGGAGAGACAACGTCTCGCTCCAGTCCGCGAGTTCGAACCGGTCGACGAGTCGCGTGGCACCGTCGCTCATCAGCGTCACGGACGCCAGCGAGTCCAGCGGCACCGTCCCGGTCAGAGCATGCCCGGCCGCCCGTGGATCGGGGCCGGCGATCCAGAAGCCGCCCGGCCGGTTACGGAGCCCGGTCAAGGCATCCCGGTACTCGGCGAGCGCGGCAGTGTGTTCCGGCGATCCGGTGGGCAGTTGGTCGACGGCCCCGCGCAGCCGCTTGCCGACCTCGTCCAGGCGCCGGTCGGTGACCACGGTCGTACGGCCTTCCCTGTCTGCCAGCAGCAGGGACGAGTCGCCGAGAACGAGGTACTCAAGAACTCCCCCGCCGAGCCGCACGGCGACGACCGTACTGGTGGGACTGGCCCGGTAGGCGAGGTCGCAACTGTCCTCGTGCAGCGACCTGACAAGACTGATCGAGTCGGCGAGACAGTCGGCGAGCGGCCGGGCGGGACACGCAGTCATGCCGCGCAGCAGCAGAGCGCCCAGGGTTGCGGAGAACCAGGCGACGCCGTGCGTGCAACCGGTCTCAGCCCCACCCACACCGGCACCGTCAAGGACAACGGCCGCGCCGGGGGCAGCAGCGGCGAAGTCCTCGTTCTCGCGGTCGGGTTCGGCGGGCAGTGTGGTGAGGGCGAACCTCACCCCGCTGCCTCCGTCGCCTCTTCGTCGTGCCGGTAGAGAGGGCAGAGCAGCTCGGCGGACTGCGGTTCGCTGGTCTCCGGGTCGTACTCGACGCCGACCAGCGTGGAGAACCGGCGGTCACCGACCTGGCCCCACAGCGCATTCAGGTCGCTGGCGAGCAGCTGCACGACGCCAAGAGAACCCTGAGTGTGGATACCGGCGATGGCGAGCAGCGAACCCTTGCCGTCCGGGCGCGGCAGCCGGCCGAGGTATCCGACGTCGTACGGCCGGGCCGGGTCGCTGTCCTGGCCCGACCGGTACACGGTGCCGGTGCGCCGGTCCACCACCGTCCAGGGCCCGTCTTCCGCGCGCTCCCAGCTCAGAACGGGATCTTGCGCGTACGTGTCCCACATCTCCTGGGACATACGTGGGCCGCAGACGACGACCAGGCCGTCTCGATTGAGGTCGATCTCTCCACCGACCGACACATGCTCGGAGGCGACTTCGAGCCCGTATGTGCGCGCGAGGTCCTCCAGCCGCTTGCCGGAGCTGACGTCGTCCATGGCGACGACCGTCCGCCCGTGCTCGTCATCACGCCGCAGAGGGGTGGCGACGACGACGGAGCCCCGGCCGAGGAAGGCACCTTCCGGCGCCGGACCGGTGTGCCGGATCTGGTGAATCCGCCCGCGGCTCAGGCCCGCCTTCTCAGCGATCTGCGCATACGACAGCCCTTGCGCATGCAGGTCCTGGACCACGCGTCGACGAAGGCGAGCCAGTTCAGTCACCTCCTGCTGTGCATCAGCCAACCGGGTCGTGACCTCGCGCAACAGCCGGTACGGATCATCAATCGCCATGATCCGCTGCAACTCGTCCGACATGACTTCACCTCCTAGCACTAACCAGGAGTCTAGGGCCCTAGACGGAACGGGCGGGAGACGGCGGCCCGTACTTACGCCGACCACGTAGAACCGCGACCGCCTGCCGGGCACACCCCGAGGGCTCACCCGTCACCGCCCGCGAGGCGACCAGAGACGACCGTCGAGGCGGGCGCGATCACGCACCCTCCCGCACCAGGTCCGCCCACACGGTCCGCCCGTCGGGCCAGCTCTTGATACCCCAGTCCTTGGCGCACGCGGCCACCAGCGCCAGGCCGCGACCACCCTCATCCCGGTCCGTCACGTCACACAGGCGAGGCTCGCGTTCACCGCCCACATCGACTACCTCGATGCGCACAAGATCACTGTCGTCGCCGAAGCTGACGACCACGACGAACCAGCCGCCGGCCGCGCCGCTCAACGAATGCCGCACAGCGTTTGTCGCAAGCTCACTGACGACCAGGACCGCGTCGTCAACCGGTCCTCGCTCCTCCAGCAGAGCAGCGACGAAGCGTCGAGCATGACCCACCTCCTCGGCCAGGCCGGGAAAGGCGCGGCACCACTTGGTACGCATGGGAGATCCCTCACTCTACGTCTAGGGGGCTAGACAGCGCAACGGCAGGGTATTCCCATGACCAAGCGGCAAGCTAGGCATTCAGAGGAATTATTCCTCTATCGGGTGAGGGTGTCGCCCAAGCTGCGGAAGTCCGCCATCGACCGCACCAGCAGCTCCCGCACCTCGTCGCCGAAGATGGCCGCTTCCTTGAAGCGGGCGAACGTCTCCTCGTAGGCGGCCAGTTCAGCGGAGTCAGCCGACACACGCTCACGGTCGAAGGTCTCGACGACAACGGCCCGCTCGTCGCACAGGGTGAACCCGTGCCGAGGCAGCACCGGCACCCGCCGACGCCAGGGGATGACACCGAGCCGCACCGTGTCCAGGCTCTCGACAGCCAGCAGCCGGTCGAGCTGGGCGAGCATGAGCGCCGGAGTCCCCGGCCAGGTACGCAACACGGCTTCGGTCAGCACGAACACCGACTCCCGACCCGGCTCGTACAACACGCTCTGCCGCTCGATGCGGGCAGCTACAGCCCGGCCGATGGCATCAGGCATCGAGTTCGGCGCACTCGCGAAGACGTGCCGGGCGTACTCCGCGGTCTGAAGCAGAGCCGGCAGCACAACGCACTGGAACGACCTCACCAACTGCGCGGACCGCACTTCTTCGTCAACGGTGCTACCAGCGGACGGAGTTTCGTCGGTTGCCTGTTGGTCTCCGCCCGGAGCCACCATCACGGCATGCAGCAGCTCACGGACCTCACGCTTGGTCGACTCATCGAGGCCGAGAGCACGTGAGAGGCGGTCGAGCACATCAACGCTCGGAACCATGCGCCCGGTCTCGACCTTGGACACAGTCGGCTGTCCCACCCCGGCACGCTGCGCCAGCACAGCACCCGTCAGCCCAGCTTCTGTCCGAAGAACGCGAAGACGCGCGCCAAGCGCCCGCATCCGGTCCCGCCGCTCACTCCCCATGCTCAGGGTTCTACACCACAGGGCAGCACGATGTCGGGTCTCAGGTGATGGTTGACGGTTCGGCGTCGGGTGATGCTTGACGTCTGTCCTAGACGATCTTTCGTCTGTTGTACTCCCCGGATTTGC
>NZ_JBVICQ010000027.1:0-30556 GCF_055572815.1 Streptomyces sp. NPDC030296 | reverse complement strand
CTGCGGGGTTCCGGGCCTGGGGCTTGGGTTTTTGTGGCCCCTGTGGGGTTTTTCTCAAGGGGGGGGGGGTTTGTGCTAACCCCAGCGGGGGGGGGGGGGGCCCCCCTTCCCAAGGGGGGCCCCCCCACCGCCGTATCCACAGGTGCGTGCCCGGGGCCCGTCGGCCCCGGCGGAAGAACTCAGCCGCCGAAGCCGCCGCCTCCGCCGTTCCCGTTGCCCCTGTTCCCGCCGTTCGTCTGGCCCTGGATCCAGCCCTCGGGGATCGTGAACTCGGGGGTCGGGAACGTGCCGCCGTCGGTGCCGCCGATGAACCCGTCGTCGCCGCCGTTCCCGTTGCCGCCCCGGCCGCCGTTCCCGTTGTCGTCGTCGCGGTCGCGATCGCGGTCGCGCGGACGGTCCTCGGGGAGCGGGACGGTGGTGAAGCCGGGGGCGGGTTCGCCGGCCAGCGCACCGGCCATCATGTCGCGCCAGATCGGACCCGGCACCTTGCCGCCGAAGACCTTGCCGTAGCCGACACCGCCGATGGTGATGTTCACCATGCGGCGCTCGTGGGCCGGGTCGCCGACCCAGACCGCGCCCGCCATGTTCGGGGTGTAGCCCACGAACCAGGCCGCGTAACGGCCGTCCGTCGTACCGGTCTTACCGGCGCTCGGGCGGCTCGGGCCAAGACCCGCCTCCGTACCCGTACCGTCCTCGACCACGCCCTTCAGCAGGGTGTTGATGGTGTCGGCGGTGTTCTCCGACATCGCGCGGGAGCACGTCGACTTCGGGACCTCCAGCGACTTCGACTTCTCGCCGACGCGCTGGGTGATCGACTCGATGGCGATCGGCGTGCAGTACATGCCGCGCGCGGCGAACGTCGCGTACGCGTTGGCCATGGTCAGCGGGGACATCTCCTGGGTGCCCAGCGCGATCGACGGGTTCTGGCCCATCTTCGCGCCGTCGGCCCGGTCGACGCCCATCTTCCCGGCCATCTCCGTCACCGGGCAGATGCCGATGTCCGCGATCATCTGGACGAAGTAGGTGTTGACCGAGAGCGCGGTCGCCTTCCGCAGCGAGTACGGGCCGACCTCGGCCGTGTTCTCGTTGCTGAGCTTCGTGCCGTCCGTGTTCACCCAGTTCTTGCCGCCGCACACCGAGATCGGGCTCGGATACTCCATCTCGTACGGCGCGGAGTACGTCTTGCCCGGGGACATGCCGCCCTCCAGGGCCGCCGCGGCCACGATCGGCTTGAACGTCGAACCGGGCTGGTAGCCCGCGCCACCGCCCATGCTCTTGTCGACCGAGAGATTTATCGTCGTCTCGTTCTGCTTGACGTCCATGCCGTACGGCCGGGACTGGCCCATCGCGAGGATCTTGCCCGTGCCGGGCTCCACGACGGTGGCCGCGGTCGCCACCTCGTCCTTCTGGTAGACGTGGTCCTTGATCGACCGCTGGGTGGACTTCTGGGCCTTCGGGTCCATGGTCGTCCGGATCGTGAGGCCGCCCTGGTTCCAGGTCTTGGCCCGGTCCTTCTTGGTCTTGCCGAAGACCGGATCGTTCAGGAAGACCTCACGGACGTAGTCGCAGAAGAAGCCCGCGCCCTTGACGGCCGTGATGCAGCCGTTCTTCGGCTTGCTGACGTCCAGTCCGAGCGGCTTCTTCTTGGCCTTGTCGGCCTCCGACTGGGAGATGTCGCCCACATCGGCCATGCGCTGCAGCACGACGTTGCGCCGCTTGGTGGCCTCCTGCGGGTCGTTCACCGGGTCGTAGCGGCTCGGTGACTGCACGATGCCGGCGAGGAGCGCGGCCTCGTCGACATCCAGGTCTTTGGCCGACTTGGAGAAGTAGCGGCGGGAGGCCGCCTCGACGCCGTAGGCCTGCTGACCGAAGAACGTGATGTTGAGGTAGTTCTCCAGGATCTTCTTCTTGCCCAGCTCCTCCTCGAGCTGGATCGCCTTCTTCAGCTCGTTGATCTTCCGGCCGAGGGTCTGCTGGGTGGCCTCGGCGACCTTCGTCGGGTCGTCACCGGCCTCCTCCACCGCCACGTTCTTCACCAGCTGCTGCGTCAGCGTGGACGCGCCCTGGGTGACGCCGCCGTCCTGCGCGTTCCGGTTGAGCGCGCGCAGCACGCCCTTCAGGTCGATCGCGCCGTGCTGGTAAAAACGCGCGTCCTCGATGGCGACGATCGCCTTCTGCATGTACGGCGAGATCTCCTTGAGATCGACCACCGTACGGTCGCGGGAGTAGACGCTGGCGATCTGGTCGCCCTTGCTGTCCAGGATCGTGGTGCGCTGGCTCAGCGGTGGCTGCTTGAGGTTGGCCGGGAGCTCGTCGAACCCCTCGACCGACCCCTTGGCAGCCAGCCCCAGGGCACCGACCGCGGGCAGCGCGATGCCCGCCATGACGGCGCCCGCGAGCACGCTGACACCGAGGAACTTGGCGGCCTGCTGCATGGAGGACAGACCACCGCCCGAGCGCTTGTTTGGCATGGAGGCAGCCTACGTTCTCATTCGCCGGACACACGTATAGGCCTTGGCCTAAGCTGCTCTCAACTGTCACAACCGTTGGCCCTTGTATCAAGTACGTCCGGCGAGCCCGAATCGTTCCGACGTTCTTCCGATTTTTTTCCGGGGCTGCGTCCGAATTCGCCTTGCGTGTCATTCGGTGTCCGTTGTGGTGGATGTCAACTGTCCCGATCTGTCGGGATAGTCACGTATGCCCTCGGGTCACTCCCGCGGGTGATCTGCCGCTTACGCATAGTCCGTTCGGGCCATTCAAGATTGGGCCCGAAGGGGGTGTTGCGCTGTGCCCTCCTTCCGTAACGTCCTCAACTGGCGGCGGTGAATATGCCGCTGCCGCCGTGGGGGAGCCTCGATTCGGGAGAGGACGGCGCCGGTATGGGCTGGGTAACCGACTGGAGTGCGCAGGCTGCCTGCCGCACTACCGATCCGGATGAACTGTTCGTTCAAGGAGCAGCGCAGAACAGGGCCAAGGCGGTGTGCACCGGATGCCCGGTGCGGACGGAGTGCCTGGCGGACGCGCTGGACAACCGCGTCGAATTCGGCGTGTGGGGAGGAATGACGGAGCGCGAGCGCCGCGCACTGCTGCGCAGGCGACCGACTGTCACCTCGTGGCGCCGTCTCCTCGAGACCGCGCGCACGGAGTACGAGCGTGGCGCGGGGATCCTGCCGCTCGACGATGACGAGATGTACGAGAACTACGCGGCGGTGAGCTAGAGGACGAGACCCCTTGTGGGTCCCGTCCGTCCAGGGCGCCCTTGAGGTGTCGGCGCGTCGGGCAGGTGTGCCGGCTCTCGGGTGCCCCGAGACACCGTTCAGCCGTCGGTCACTGATCGTTCGTCGGTCAGTCGTGCGTGGTGGGCAGTTCCGGCCGTACGGTCGCGAGTCGGTCCCCGATGTCCCGCAGGCCAGCCAGGTCGTGGACATCGCCGGGCAGCGCGGCCACTTCGGCCACCGCCACCTCGGGATGCAGCGCGGTGAAGCGGTCACGCGTGCGCCGCTCGCGGGAGAGCAGCCGCATCCGCTCGGCGTGCAGCCTGAGCAGACCCGCGGTCAACGTCTCGACGGCGCGGTCCGGGGCGGGGGAGTCGTCCTGGGCGCCGGTGGATGCGGGAGATTCTGAACTGCCGGACGTTTCGGGAGAGTTACGAACTGCTTTCCCGTCCATCTGATCCACAATGCGGGGCTCGTCAAGATTTTCCGCGGCGGCGAGCGCGCGCTCGGCGGACAGCTGGGCCGCGCCGCTGCCGTGGACGCGGTTGAGCACCAGACCGGCCAGCGGCATGTCCTCGGCGGCCAGCCGCTCCACGAAGTACGCCGCCTCCCGCAACGCGTCCCGCTCCGGGGCGGCCACCACCAGGAACGCCGTACCGGGCGCCTGGAGCAGCTTGTACGTGGCGTCCGCGCGGGTACGGAAACCGCCGAACATGGAGTCCATCGCGGCCACGAACGTCTGTACGTCCTTGAGCAGTTGACCGCCGAGCAGCTTGCCCAGGGCACCCGTCATCATCGACATGCCGACGTTCAGGAACTTCATCCCGGCCCGCCCGCCGACCTTCGCGGGCGCCAGCAGCACCCGGATCAGCTTGCCGTCCAGGAACGAGCCCAGCCGCTTGGGGGCGTCCAGGAAGTCCAGCGCCGAACGCGACGGCGGCGTGTCGACGATGATCAGGTCCCACTCGTCGCGCGAGCGCAACTGGCCCAGCTTCTCCATCGCCATGTACTCCTGCGTGCCCGCGAAGCCGGCGGAGAGCGACTGGTAGAAGGGGTTGCTGAGGATCGCCGACGCCCGGTCGGGGTCCGCGTGCGCCTCGACGATCTCGTCGAACGTGCGCTTCATGTCGAGCATCATGGCGTGCAGTTCGCCGCCCGCCTGTCGCCCGCCGTCCTCGGCCGAGCCGTCGGGCGGGACCTCTCGCCGGTCCTCGATGCCCTTCACCCGGCGCGGAGTGTTGTCCAGCGAGTCGATGCCCATGGACTGGGCGAGCCGCCGGGCCGGGTCGATGGTCAGCACGACCACCTTCCGGCCGCGCTCCGCGGCCCGCAGTCCCAGGGCCGCCGCCGTGGTCGTCTTGCCGACGCCGCCCGCGCCGCAGCACACCACGATGCGGGTCTCGGGGTCGTCGAGCAGCGGGTCGATCTCCAGCGGGCGGATCGAGTTGATCGCGCGGGGTCCGTCAGGGGCGTGGGCCGATTCGTGCGGGGCGGCGGCCGGGTCCGAAGTCATGAGATCCCTTGCTGACGCAGTTCCGTGGCCAGTTCGTACAGTCCCGCGAGGTCCATGCCCTCGGCGAGCAGCGGCAGTTCGTGCAGCGGCAGGCCCAGCTCGCCGAGGACACCCCGCTGCTCGTGCTCCAGCGTGTACCGCTCGGCGTACTCCTCGGCCTGCGCGAGCAGCGGCTCCACCAGACGCTCGGCGTTGCCGCCGCGCCGGGCGCCGCCGAGGCCGGCCGTGGACAGCGACTTGGCGACCGCCGTACGCGGCACCGCGCGCGCCAGCTCCAGCTCGTCGAAGTCCAGCAGCTCGGGCCGCACCATGTTGACGATGATCCGCCCCACCGGCAGCTTCGCCGCCCGCAGTTCGGCGATCCCGTCGGCCGTCTCCTGGACGGGCATCTCCTCCAGCAGCGTCACCAGGTGCACCGCCGTCTCCGGCGACTTCAGCACCCGCATGACCGCCTGGGCCTGATTGTGTATCGGGCCGATCTTCGCGAGCCCCGCCACCTCGTCGTTCACGTTCAGGAAGCGCGTGATGCGGCCGGTGGGCGGGGCGTCCATCACCACGTAGTCATAGGTGTACCGCCCGCTCTTCTCCTTGCGGCGCACCGCCTCGCACGCCTTGCCGGTCAGGAGGACGTCCCTGAGGCCGGGCGCGATGGTGGTGGCGAAGTCGATCGCGCCGAGCTTCTTCAGGGCCCGGCCCGCACCGCCGAGCTTGTAGAACATCTGGAGGTAGTCCAGCAGGGCCAGTTCGGGGTCGATGGCCAGCGCGTACACCTCCCCGCCCCCGGGAGCCACCGCGATCTTCCGCTCCTCGTACGGAAGGGCTTCCGTCTCGAAGAGCTGTGCGATGCCCTGTCTGCCCTCGACCTCGACCAGGAGGGTGCGCTTCCCCTCGGTCGCGAGGGCGAGCGCGAGTGCGGCGGCGACCGTGGTCTTTCCGGTCCCGCCCTTGCCGCTGACGACCTGGAGCCTGCTCACGTATTCGAGCCTAACCAGTCCGCGCGCGGCATACGCGGGAGGCTGTGGACAACTCCGCCCCACATGGCCGTCCGGACCTCCCCGGGGCAGCGGCGGAACCGGTGCCGGCCAGGGGCTAAAGTCGGCCGCATGACCAAGAAGTGGGAATACGCGACCGTGCCGCTGCTCGTCCACGCCACGAAGCAGATCCTGGACACCTGGGGCGAGGACGGCTGGGAGCTCGTCCAGGTCGTGCCCGGGCCGAACAACCCCGAGCAGCTCGTCGCCTACCTGAAGCGCGAGAAGTCGGCATGAGCGCCGTCGAGGCCAAGCTCGCGGAACTCGGGCTGAGCCTGCCCGAGGTGGTCCCGCCGCTCGCCGCGTACCAGCCGGCCGTGCAGTCCGGGGTGTACGTGTACACCGCGGGCCAGCTCCCCATGGTGGACGGCAAGCTGCCCGTCACCGGCAAGGTCGGCGCGGAGGTCACCCCCGAGGAGGCCAAGGACCTGGCCCGCACCTGCGCCCTGAACGCCCTCGCCGCCGTGAAGTCGGTCGCGGGCGACCTCGACCGTGTGGCCCGCGTCGTGAAGGTCGTCGGCTTCGTCGCCTCGGCCGCGGACTTCACCGGCCAGCCCGCCGTGCTGAACGGCGCGAGCGAGCTCCTCGGCGCCGTCCTCGGCGACAAGGGCGTGCACGCGCGCAGCGCGGTCGGTGTGGCCGTGCTGCCGCTGGACGCGCCGGTCGAGGTGGAGATCCAGGTGGAGCTCACGTCGGCGTGACCGTCCCCGTGCCCCCTCGGCAGCCACAAGATCGCGGGGGTTCACTCGAACATCTGGCCGTCACGGGTTAGCCTCCGCCCATGGCAAACGGGCAGTGGTACCCACCCGAGTGGCCGGATCGCATCCGCCGACTCGCGGCCGGCACGCTGACACCGGTGACCCCCAGGCGGGCCGCCACCGTCATGCTGCTCAAGGACACGGCCGACACCCCGCTCGTGCACATGCTGCGCAGACGCGCCTCCATGGCCTTCGCCGGGGGCGCGTACGCGTATCCGGGCGGCGGGGTCGACCCGCGCGACGACGACCACCGGATCCGCTGGGCGGGCCCCACGCGCGCGTGGTGGGCCGACCGGCTCGGTGTCGACGAGGCCGGCGCCCAGGCGATCGTCTGCGCGGCCGTCCGCGAGACGTACGAGGAGGCCGGGGTCCTGCTCGCCGGCCCCACCCCCGACACGGTGGTCGGGGACACCACCGGCGACGACTGGGAGGCGGACCGCGCCGCCGTGGCCTCCAGGGACCTGTCCTTCGCGGAGTTCCTGGACCGCAGGGGCCTGGTCCTGCGCTCGGACCTGCTCGGCGCCTGGACCCGCTGGATCACCCCCGAGTTCGAGGCCCGCCGTTACGACACCTGGTTCTTCGTGGCGGCCCTCCCGCAGGGCCAGCGCACGCGCAACGCCTCCACGGAGGCCGACCGCACCGTGTGGATCCGCCCCCGCGAGGCCGCCGACGGCTACGACAAGGGCGAGCTGCTGATGATGCCGCCCACCATCGCGACCCTGCGCCAGCTCACGGCGTACGACACGGCCGCCGGGGCGCTCGCCGCGGCACCCGGCCGCGATCTGACCCCGGTGCTCGCCAAGGCCCGCCTGGAGAACGACGAAGTGATCCTCTCCTGGCCCGGCCACGACGAGTTCACCAAACGCATACCGTCCGGGGGAGGCCCCGCATGACCGACGCAGCAGCCCTCCCCGGACAGCCGCGCGGCGGCGTCCTCTCGGGGCCCGCCACCACGCGCGCGGTGAACGTCCTCGCGCCCAACGCCTCCGCGATGACCCTCGACGGAACCAACACCTGGATCGTCTCCGAGCCCGACTCCGCCCTGGCGGTCGTGATCGACCCCGGTCCCCTGGACGACGGGCACCTGCGCAGGGTCGTCGAGACGGCGGAGAGGGCCGGCAAGCGCGTCGCGCTGACCCTGCTCACGCACGGCCACCCCGACCACGCGGAGGGCGCCGCGCGCTTCGCCGAGCTGACCCGGACGAACGTACGGGCCCTCGACCCGGCCCTGAGGCTCGGCGACGAGGGACTCGGCGCGGGCGACGTGGTGAGCGTCGACGGTCTGGAACTCCGCGTCGTCCCCACGCCCGGCCACACCGCCGACTCCCTCTGCTTCCACCTCCCGGCCGACCGGGCCGTCCTGACGGGCGACACCGTCCTCGGCCGCGGTACGACGGTCGTGGCCCACCCCGACGGCCGTCTCGGCGATTACCTCGACTCCCTGAGGCGCCTCAGGTCCCTCACGGTGGACGACGGCGTCCACACCGTCCTGCCCGGCCACGGCCCCGTCCTCGACGACGCCCAGGGGGTCGTCGAGTACTACCTCGCTCACCGCGCCCACCGACTGGCCCAGGTCGAGACAGCGGTCGAGAACGGCTACGGCACGCCCGGCGAGGTGGTCGCCCACGTCTACGCCGACGTCGACCGCTCCCTCTGGCCGGCCGCGGAACTGTCGGTACGCGCGCAGATGGAGTACCTGACCGATCATGGCCTGATCTGAGAGCACGGGCCCGGACGGCCTCCCGGCGGCATGAGCGGCCCGCTGTGGCCCGGAAGCGCGCCGGAGGCCGCCGGGTGCCATCGGAAGGGCGGGAGGGGCCTGAGGGGCCCCATGAGGCCTGACGGGGCCTCTGGGGGTGAGAGCACGGCTGAAAGGCTCACGAGGGTCCAGCGAGGCCCCTGCTGGCCCTGGAGTCGACCGAGCCGCCGGAACCCGCCGGTCAGCTCCTGGCCCCCGCCCCTCGGCCGGCACCCGACGTGTCGTCCGGACGGGGTGCCTTGACGCCGTGCACGCGCGCGTACTCCTCGGCCAGCCAGGGCCCGAGGTCATCGACGTAGGACCGCAGCAGGGCTTCATGCCCCTCGGGGTCGGCGTCCGGGGCGTACGCGGCGGCCGCCGCCGCCCTCATCCGGTCGGCCCGCTCGGGGTAGTACTCGCCGAACGCCTCCGCCATCTCGTGGAGGTCGCTGGTCCAGCCGTTCCAGCGGGGCATGACGAGGGTGAACCCGGTCCGGACGAGGCGGCGGGAGCAGGAGCGCACGAGGGAGCGCCGGGCCTCGGGGGTGGAGGCGTCGGCGACGCGTTCGCGCCAGCGGGGCAGCAGCCGTGCCAGGTCGCCGTTGGTCTCGCGGGCGAGGAGGGAGTCGGGCCGGTAGCGGGGCAGGTCCTCGGCGAGGTCCTGGCCCAGCAACGGGGTGCACAGGCAGGCCACGAACCACC
Organism: Streptomyces sp. NPDC030296; assembly: GCF_055572815.1. Classification (NCBI taxonomy): domain Bacteria; kingdom Bacillati; phylum Actinomycetota; class Actinomycetes; order Kitasatosporales; family Streptomycetaceae; genus Streptomyces; species Streptomyces sp. NPDC030296. Next base: position 21,599 of record NZ_JBVICQ010000027.1, on the reverse strand, counting down.
CCAGGTCGTAGCGCTCCGGATCGCTGAGCACCCTGGCCCGGCTGACGAGCAGCGTCCCCGCCCCGTCGATCTGCGGGAACTCCCGGTCCAGCGCCTCGTCCAGTGCCCGGGCCTCCGCCCGGTCCGCGTCGGTGGGCTCGTCCCGCAGCACCACCAGCAGGTCGAGGTCGCTGAGGCCGGGGCGGGCGGTGCCACGGGGGATCGACCCGTAGAGGTACGCGCTGTGCAGCCGCGCCCCGAACAGCTCCAGCACCCGGTCCCGAGCGGCGGCCACCACCCCCCGAAACCCCTCCGCGACCCGCCCCAGCGACCCCTCCCGCTCGATGTACCCCCGCGCGTCCAGCCCTTTCCGGGCCCCTCTCACAGCCATACGACCACTGTGCCTCCAGGGGCGGAGCGAGGCAGGTCGTCGAGGGCGTGGCACGGGCACCGAAAACCGCTGGGGCCCGCCCCCACGTACGGGACGGACCCCAGCGACGTACTCGAAACCGCTGTCGGCGACCGGCGACCGGTCACCGGGGATCGGCGAAGGTCAGCGAGACCGCTTCGCCAGTCGCTCCACGTCCAGCAGGATCACCGCGCGGGCCTCCAGCCGCAGCCAGCCACGCTGCGCGAAATCGGCGAGCGCCTTGTTGACGGTCTCGCGGGACGCCCCGACGAGCTGCGCCAGTTCCTCCTGCGTGAGGTCGTGCACCACGTGGATGCCTTCCTCGGACTGCACACCGAACCTCCGGGAGAGGTCCAGCAGCGCACGGGCGACACGGCCCGGGACGTCCGAGAACACCAGGTCGGACATCTGGTCGTTGGTCTTCCGCAGCCTCCGCGCGACGGCGCGCAGCAGCGCGGCCGCCACCTCGGGGCGCGCGTTCAGCCACGGCTGGAGGTCGCCGTGGCCGAGGCCGAGCAGCTTGACCTCGGTCAGCGCGGTGGCGGTGGCCGTCCGCGGCCCCGGGTCGAACAGCGACAGCTCGCCGATCAGCTCACCGGGTCCGAGCACGGCGAGCATGTTCTCGCGGCCGTCGGGCGAGGCGCGGTGCAGCTTGACCTTGCCCTCGGTGACCACATAGAGGCGGTCCCCGGGGTCGCCCTCGTGGAAGAGAGCGTCACCGCGCGCGAGGGTCACCTCACTCATGGAGGCGCGGAGCTCCGCGGCCTGCTCGTCATCGAGCGCCGCGAAGAGCGGGGCGCGCCGCAGAACGTCGTCCACGAGTTCTCTCCTTGTCGACCTGCTCAGGGGATCTTGCTCCCCGTAGTACCAGGGGACCGTGTTCCCCGTTTAGCCGGACGGTCCAAACAGTGTGATCTGTCACAAGGATGCCGCACACATGTCCCGAGGTAAGCGGCAGGGGTCCAATTGGGGGCCGGTCTTCAGGGCCCGGGGCGGATGTCGGTGCCGGGCTTTAGGCTGGCCGAGTGTCCAAATCGCCGGTGAGAGCACAGGCCAAGGGGGCTGGACGGGTGGTTGTACGTCGCGATTCCGCTGTGGGCGAACAGGGCCCCTCGGGAGCGAAGAAAACGGCAAAGAAGACGAACACGTCGGCGCCCCAGGCTTCGGCGGAGCGCATGCCTCCGGCGACGGAGCCCGCCGCCGGGAAGGCCGCGCCCGCCCGGAAAGCGGCCAAGGCTGCCGCATCCCCCAAGACCGCCAAGCCTGCCAAGACCGCCAAGCCCGAGTCTCCGACCGCGCTGGTCCGCCGCGCCCGGCGGATCAACCGTGAGCTGGCCGAGGTGTACCCGTACGCCCACCCGGAACTGGACTTCGAGAACCCCTTCCAGCTGATCGTCGCCACGGTCCTGTCCGCCCAGACCACCGATCTGAGGGTCAACCAGACGACGCCGGCCCTCTTCGCGAAGTACCCCACCCCCGAGGACCTCGCCGCGGCCGTCCCGGAGGAGGTCGAGGAGATCCTGCGGCCGTGCGGGTTCTTCCGGGCGAAGACGAAGTCGGTGATAGGGCTGTCGAAGGCCCTCGTGGAGAACCACAAGGGCGAGGTCCCCGGCCGCCTGGAGGACCTGGTCAAACTGCCCGGAGTCGGCCGCAAGACCGCCTTCGTCGTGCTGGGCAACGCCTTCGGCCGGCCCGGCATCACCGTCGACACGCACTTCCAGCGGCTCGTACGGCGCTGGAAGTGGACCGAGGAGACCGACCCGGACAAGATCGAGGCGGCCATCGGGGCGCTGTTCCCGAAGAGCGAGTGGACGATGCTGTCGCACCACGTGATCTTCCACGGCCGCCGTATCTGTCACGCCCGCAAGCCCGCCTGCGGCGCCTGCCCCATCGCTCCGCTCTGCCCGGCGTACGGCGAGGGCGAGACGGACCCGGAGAAGGCGAAGAAGCTGCTCAAGTACGAGAAGGGCGGCTTCCCCGGTCAGCGCCTGAAGCCCCCGCAGTCGTACCTGGACGCGGGCGGCATCCCGGCCCCGCCGCTGGGAGCCGCCGGATGACGTCCCTTCCGGAGCGCATCGCGCCGCCCCCTTCCCGTCCGGGCCCGAACCATCCACCCGGAACGGCCGGTCATCGCGCGGTGCGAGCCCCGAGCCACCCACACGAGGGACTCTCGCCCACAGCGGAACGATCGGCCGGCCTCCGGGCGTTGGCACGGGAAGAACGACGGGGGTGGCTATGACACGCGCGAGCCGGACGGACGGCGGTACGCACACGGACACGGACCCGGGGCGCCACGCGGCATCCGGGCACCGCGTGCCGCAGCCGCGCCTCGACAGGACCGGTCTGCCCTCCTGGCTGGACCCGGTCGTCCGCGCCGTCGAGACCGTCCAGCCGCTGCAACTGAGCCGCTTCCTGCCGCCGGAGAACGGCTCGGGCCGGCAGTCCGCGGTCCTCATCCTGTTCGGCGAGGGCGACCGCGGCCCCGAGCTGCTGCTGATGGAGCGCGCCGGTTCCCTCCGGTCGCACGCCGGACAGCCGTCCTTCCCGGGCGGCGCCCTCGACCCCGAGGACGGCGACCCGCAGACCGACGGCCCCCTGCGGGCCGCGCTCCGCGAGGCCGAGGAGGAGACCGGCCTCGATCCGCGGGGTGTCCAGATCTTCGGTGTGCTGCCGAAGCTGTACATCCCGGTGAGCGGCTTCGTCGTGACGCCCGTGCTGGGCTGGTGGCGCGAGCCGAGCCCGGTCCGCGTCGTCGATCCCAACGAGACGGCACGCGTCTTCACCGTTCCCGTGGCGGATCTCACGGATCCCGCCCATCGCGCCACCACCGTCCACCCCAGCGGCCACAAGGGTCCGGCATTTCTGGTCGAATCGGCACTCGTGTGGGGTTTCACGGCAGGAGTGATCGACCGCCTGCTGCACTACTCGGGCTGGGAGCGCCCCTGGGACAGGGGGAAGCAGGTCCCGCTCGACTGGCGCTCATGACAGGGTGTCTGCCGTGCCGCGTCTCGTGGGGAGCGTCCCGTCCCCCGGTCGCCGTGCGGCGGGCCGTACTCCGGGCCGACCTGTAGTGATCGCGAAGTGACGAGGCGAGGCTTGAAGCGGTGAACGTGCTGGACATCCTGTTGCTGGTCGCCGCCGTCTGGTTCGCGATCGTCGGCTTCCGCCAGGGCTTCGTCGTCGGCATCCTGTCGGTGATCGGTTTCCTGGGCGGCGGCCTCGTCGCCGTCTACACCCTCCCGGTCATCTGGGACTGGATGACCGACAACTCCGAGGTCAGCACGGCGGCCGCCGTCGTCGCGGTGGTCGTCGTGATCGTCTGCGCCTCCGTCGGCCAGGCCCTCACCACCCACCTCGGCAACAAGCTGCGCCGGTACATCACCTGGTCCCCGGCCCGCGCCCTGGACGCCACCGGCGGCGCCCTCGTCAACGTGGTGGCGATGCTCCTGGTCGCCTGGCTGATCGGTTCCGCGCTCGCGGGCACGACGTTGCCCACGCTCGGCAAGGAGGTCCGCAACTCCAAGGTGCTGCAGGGCGTGGCCCGGGCCCTGCCCAACCAGGCGGACACCTGGTTCGCGGACTTCTCCTCGGTCCTCGCGCAGAACGGTTTCCCGCAGGTCTTCAGCCCGTTCGCCAACGAACAGATCACCGACGTCCAGCCCCCCGACCCCGCGCTCGCCGACAGCCCGGTCGCCCAGCGCGCCAAGCGGTCCATCGTCAAGGTGATGGGCACCGCCGAGAGCTGCGGCAAGGTCCTCGAAGGCACCGGCTTCGTCTTCGACGAGCGCCGTGTGATGACCAACGCGCACGTGGTCGGCGGAGTCGACGAACCCACCGTCCAGATAGGGGGCGAGGGCCGCAAGTACGACGCCAAGGTCGTCCTCTACGACTGGGAGCGCGACATCGCCGTCCTGGACGTGCCGGACCTGAACGCGCCGGTGCTGCGGTTCACCGCCGACGACGCCGTCAGCGGCGACAACGCGATCGTCGCCGGCTACCCGGAGAACGGCGCGTACGACGTCCGCCCCGCGCGCGTGCGTGGTCGCATCACGGCCAACGGCCCCGACATCTACCACCGGGGCACGGTCCGCCGTGACGTCTACTCGCTGTACGCGACGGTCCGCCAGGGCAACTCCGGCGGACCGCTGCTCACGCCCGAAGGCAGGGTGTACGGCGTGGTCTTCGCGAAGTCCCTCGACGACCCCAACACCGGCTACGCGCTCACCGCGGACGAGATCAAGGAGGACATCGTCCAGGGGCGTACGGCCAACCAGCAGGTGGACAGCGACAGCTGCGCGCTCTGAGGGCGCCTCAGGGCCGGGGGTGGCGCAGGCGGGCCGAGACCCAGCGGGCCCGGCGGCGCAGGATCAACGGAATGCCCAGCCGGGGGTCCGCGTCCGGGTCGGTGCCCGGCCCCTGCGGGGTGCCCCTCTGGTGGGAGCTCAGGCCTGCGGCCGAGCGGCGATTGCGTGCTGCGTCACTGTAGTCGTGCGTCCAGCCCATACCCCGACGTGTGCCCCCGCCCCAAGGTCAGTAACCTCCCCCGCGCCCCCCAATCGGCCTATGCGCCGGGCAAGTGGCTGCCCCTGGAACAGGTGTTCATGTTCGGCTGGCGGGGCGGGCTCAGGTGGCGGGTTCAGCGGACAGGCTCAGCGGTCGGGTTCGGGGTCCTTCAGCCAGTTGATGAGTTCCGACGAGAACGCCACCGGGTCCTCCTCGTGCGGGAAGTGCCCGAGTCCGTCGAACAGCCGCCAGCGGTACGGGGCTTCGACGTACTCCCCGGAGCCCGCCGCGCTGCGTGTGCGCATCACCGGGTCGAGTGAACCGTGCAGATGGAGTGTCGGCACGCGCACCGGCCGCTTCATGCGCCGGTTGAACTGGATGCCGTCGGGGCGGGCGAGGGAGCGCACCATCCACCGGTACGGCTCGATCGAGCAGTGCGCCGTCGACGGGATGCAGATCGCCCGCCGGTACGCCTCCACGGCCTCGTCGTCGGGCAGTCGGGGTCCCGACCACTCCCTGATCAGCCGGCCCACCAGGGCACCGTCGTCCGCGGTCAGCTGCCGCTCGGGGATCCAGGGCCGCTGGAAGCCCCAGATGTAGGACCCGGCGGCGGTCTGCTTGACGTCCGACAGCATCGCCGAGCGCCAGCGTCTCGGGTGCGGCATCGAGGAGACCGCGAGGCGTCGCACGAGCTTGGGGCGCATCACGGCCGCCGTCCACGCCAGATAGCCGCCGAGGTCGTGCCCGACCAGCGCGGCGTCGGGCTCGCCGAGGGACCGGACGACGCCCGTGATGTCCAGGGCGAGGTTGGCCGGGTCGTAGCCGCGGGGCGTACGGTCGCTGCCGCCGACGCCGCGCAGATCCATGGCGACGGCGCGGAACCCGGCGTCGGCGAGCGCGACCAGCTGGTGCCGCCAGGTCCACCAGAACTGCGGGAAGCCGTGCAGCAGCATCACCAGCGGCCCGTCGCCGACTTCGGCGATGTGGAAGCGGGCACCGTTGGCGGCCACGTCCCGGTGGATCACCTCTTTCGCGCCGGGCACGTCGAGTCGTACGACCGAGGCGGGCTGGCCGGAGGCGGCTGAGGTGGCGGGGTCCGTCATGAGGTCGAGCGTGCCACAGCGTCGACGCCGCCGTCGGTCCGGGCGGGCCGGCGGGGGTGCGGCTTGGCGTTCTGGAGCACTCCGGCGGTCTGCTTCATGGACGCGGCGACCTTCTGCGGGCCCTGCCCCTTCTTGGCCTTCTTCGAGAAGGCGACACCGATGAGCGCCAGGACGACGGCGACCAGCACGTTCGCCGCGAACGACAGAAGGAAGCAGATCGCCAGGTTCCAGTCGCTCCAGGTGCGGATGCCGTACGCCAGTGCGAAGCTGAGCATCGGCAGGGAGAAGATCAGCACCGCGCCGGCCGCCGTGAACGCCCCGCCGCCGACCAGACCGCGCTTGACGTCCTGCCTGAGCTGGGCCTTCGCCAGCGCGATCTCGTCGTGCACCAGTGCGGACATCTCGGCCGTCGCCGAGGCGAACAGCTGGCCGACACTGCGTTCGGCACCGACCGGGCTGCCGTCGGGTGCGCTCATCGGGGTCTCCCTCATCTGCGTCCGGAAGCGCCCCCGCCCCGTACGGGCCTCGGCTCGAAGGCCGCGTCGTACGGTGCCGGGGGCGCCCTGCGTTTTGTACGGTCCTGTCAGATCATGCCGGACCGTCGTCCCCGTCGCCTGCCCCGCCCGCCACTTCGGCAAGCCTGCGGTGCTCGGCGGCCTTGCGTTCGTAGATCTCGGCCATGCGCAGGTGGTACGCCGGGTCGTCCTGTTCGTAGATGTCGGGGATGCCGTCGCGGTCCTCGTCGCGGTGCTCCTCGGCCCACAGTGCCTGGTACTTCGCGTTGCGCAGCTTCAGCAGGACGGTCGCCAGGAGCGCCGCGATGAGCGACCCCGTGAGCACGGCCGCCTTGACGCCGTCGGTGAGCGCCGGGTCGCCCTCGAAGGCGAGTTCACCGATGAGCAGCGACACGGTGAAGCCGATCCCGGCGAGGGAGGAGACGGCGAAGACGTCGGGCCAGACGAGGTCCTCGGAGAGGGAGGCCCGGGTGAAGCGGGCGGTCAGCCAGGTCCCGCCGAAGATGCCGACCGCCTTGCCGATGACCAGCCCGAGCACCACGCCGAGCGTCTCCGGCTGGGTGAACACCTTCCCCAGCGCCCCGCCCGACACCGTGACACCCGCGCTGAACAGGGCGAACAGCGGCACGGCCAGCCCCGCCGAGAGGGGCCGCACGAGGTGCTCGACGCGCTCGCCGGGGGAGTGTTCCTCACCCTCGTTCCGGGTGCAGCGCAGCATCAGGCCCATCGCGACACCGGCGATGGTGGCGTGGACACCGCTGTTGTACATCAGCCCCCAGACGACGACGGCGAGCGGAACGTACACGTACCACCCGCGCACCCCCTTCCTGAGCAGCAGCCAGAAGAGGGCGAGGCCCGCGAAGGCGCCACCGAGCGCCGCGAAGTCGAGGCCGTCGGTGAAGAAGATCGCGATGATCAGGATCGCGAAGAGGTCGTCGACGACGGCGAGGGTGAGCAGGAACGCGCGCAGCGCGGAGGGCAGCCAGGTTCCGATGACGGCCAGCACGGCGAGCGCGAACGCGATGTCGGTGGCCGTGGGCACGGCCCAGCCGGCGAGCGATCCGCCGCCGCCGATGTTGGTGAGGATGTAGACGAGCGCCGGTACGGCCATGCCGCACAGGGCGGCGACCACGGGCAGCACGGCTGCCTTGGGGTCCCGGAGGTCACCGGCGACGAGTTCGCGCTTGAGTTCGATGCCGGCGACGAAGAAGAAGATCGCGAGGAGTCCGTCGGCGGCCCAGTGGGCGACGGAGAGGTTCAGGCCGAGGGCCTCGGGCCCGAAGTGGAAGTCGCTGACGCTCTCGTAACCGCTGTGCAGGGCGGGGACGTTCGCCCAGACCAGCGCGGTGACGGCGGCGAGGAGCAGCAGCACACCGCCGACGGTCTCCGTGCGCAGCGCGTCCGCCACGTAGGTCCGCTCGGGCAGGGAGAGCCGGTCGAGGATCTTCCGGGCGGGGGTGGGGCGGGATGCGGCCACGGCGGGGACCTCCGGTCGAGGGCAGGACGGAACGCTCGCCGACCAGACTTCCCGGCACACCTGATTGCTTAGTCTACCTAAGGGCACGGCTCGGGGCACCTGGTGCGTCGATCACCGGGTGCCCCTCAGGACGTACCTCATCTTCGGCCCCTCGACGGGGGGCCACCTGGCCACCGCCCGGCCTCGACGGGGCGGCGGCCACCCGGCCACCGCCCCTACGCGGGTTCAGCCCTCGATGAACGCGATCTCAGTCCTCGCTGGGCGCCGCCGGCAGCTTGGTCTGGATGAGGTCCATGACCGTGGAGTCCGTGAGTGTGGTGACGTCGCCGAGCTGACGGTTCTCCGCCACGTCACGCAGCAGGCGCCGCATGATCTTGCCGGAGCGGGTCTTCGGCAGCTCCGCCACCGGCAGGATCCGCTTGGGCTTGGCGATCGGGCCGAGGGTCGCGCCGACATGGTCGCGCAGCTCGCCGACCAGGGTCTCGGTCTCGGCCGCCGTGCCGCGCAGGATGACGAAGGCGACGATGGCCTGCCCGGTGGTCTCGTCGGCTGCGCCGACCACGGCCGCCTCCGCGACGGACGGGTGCGAGACGAGCGCGGACTCCACCTCGGTGGTGGAGATGTTGTGGCCGGAGACCAGCATGACGTCGTCGACGCGGCCGAGGAGCCAGATGTCCCCGTCGTCGTCCTTCTTCGCCCCGTCACCGGCGAAGTACTTGCCGTCGAACCGCGACCAGTAGGTGTCGAGAAAGCGCTGGTCGTCGCCCCAGATGGTGCGCAGCATCGACGGCCACGGCTCGGTGAGCACCAGATAGCCGCCACCGCCGTTGGGCACCTCGTTCGCCTCGTCGTCCACGACGGTCGCGGCGATGCCCGGCAGTGGCCGCTGCGCGGAGCCCGGCTTGGTCTCGGTGACGCCCGGCAGCGGGGAGATCATCATCGCGCCGGTCTCGGTCTGCCACCAGGTGTCCACGATGGGCGTGCGGTCCGCGCCGATGTGCTTGCGGTACCAGATCCACGCCTCGGGGTTGATCGGCTCGCCCACCGAGCCCAGGACGCGCAGGCTGCTCAGGTCGAACTTCGCGGGGATGTCGTCGCCCCACTTCATGAACGTGCGGATGGCCGTGGGCGCCGTGTACAGGATGGTCACGCCGTACTTCTGCACGATCTCCCAGAAGCGCCCCTGGTGCGGGGTGTCGGGCGTGCCCTCGTACATGACCTGGCTCGCGCCGTTCGCCAGCGGTCCGTAGACGATGTACGAGTGGCCGGTGACCCAGCCGACATCGGCCGTGCACCAGTACACGTCCGTCTCCGGCTTGAGGTCGAAGACGGCGTGGTGCGTGTACGCCGTCTGGGTGAGGTAGCCGCCGGAGGTGTGCAGGATGCCCTTCGGCTTACCGGTGGTGCCCGATGTGTACAGGATGAACAGCGGGTGCTCGGCCCCGAACGCCTGCGGCGTGTGCTCGGCGGACTGCCGGTCGACGATGTCGTGCCACCACACGTCGCGGCCGTCGGTCCAGGCGACGTCCTGGCCGGTGCGGCGGACGACGAGGACGTGCTCGATGGTGCCCGCCTTCGCGACCGCGTCGTCCACGGCCGGCTTGAGCGCGGAGGGCTTGCCGCGCCGGTAGCCGCCGTCGGCGGTGATGACGACCTTGGCGTCGGCGTCCTGGATGCGGGTCGCGAGGGCGTCCGCGGAGAAGCCGCCGAAGACGACGGAATGCGCGGCGCCGATGCGGGCGCACGCGAGCATCGCCACGGCGGTCTCGGGAATCATCGGCATGTAGACGGCGACCCGGTCACCGGCCTGGACGCCCAGCTCCAGCAGGGCGTTCGCCGCTTTGCTCACCTCGTCCTTGAGTTCGGCGTAGGTGATGGCCCGGCTGTCCCCGGGCTCGCCCTCGAAGTGGATGGCGACCCGGTCGCCGTGGCCGGCCTCGACATGGCGGTCGACGCAGTTGTACGCCACGTTGAGCTCGCCGTCCTGGAACCACTTGGCGAACGGCGGGTTCGACCAGTCCAGGGTCTCCGTCGGCTCCTTGGCCCAGGTCAGCCGCCGGGCCTGAGCCGCCCAGAAACCGAGCCTGTCAGCCTTGGCCTGGTCGTACGCCTCTGACGTGACGTTGGCGTTCGCCGCCAGGTCACCGGGCGGCGCGAAGCGTCGCTCCTCCTTCAAGAGGTTGGCCAGGCTTTCGTTGCTCACGACATCTCCCTCGCGGTGCTTTGCCGGGCGACCGTTGTGTCCCAGGCCACAGCTCATCAGACCCGGACCCCCCATGACAAGGGCCTTCCCGGGATTGGTTTAGACCTGTGGGCGGGTGGCCCCACGCGCGTGGGGCCACCCGTTGTCACGGACCGGCGGGAGAAACGGTTCAGACGCGCGTGTCGTGCAGAACCGTCCCCTTCGCCCCTGCCTCTCCCGTCGTTCCGGCCACTCGGTCGAAGACGCCGCTGTCCGGGGCGTCCTCCGTGAGCAGGTAGGCCTGGGCCTCGCCCACGTGGAAGTACATGCCGTGCAGTTCGAGGGTGCCCTCACGCAGGGCGCGCTCGACGCACTCGTGCGCTCGCAGATGCGTCAACTGCTGGACGACGTTGGTCAGGCACAGTTGCTCGACCGCGTCGGCCGGCTCGCGTCCGGCGATACGCGCCCAGGGCCGGTTCTTGTCGGTGGCGCGCTCCAGGCTGGGCAGGCCGTGCCGAAGCCATCGTCTGAGAGGGGTCTGGGAGCCGCGGGGGTCGGTGGTGAGCAGGGCCTGCATCGCACCGCAACCGGAGTGCCCGCAAACGGTGATGGACCGCACCTTCAGCACCTCCACCGCGTACTCGATGGCCGCAGCCACCGAGTCGTCGGCGCTCTCCTCGCCCGGCATGGGCACCAGGTTCCCGACATTGCGTACGACGAAGAGGTCACCGGGGCCGCTGGACGTGATCATCGAGGTGACGAGCCGGGAGTCGGCGCAGGTGAGGAAGAGTTGCGAGGGCTGCTGGCCCTCCCGCGCCAGCCGTGCCAGCTCGCGGCGCACCAGGGGAGCGGTGTTGGTCTGGAACGCGCTGATCCCGCGGGCCAGCTGATGGCTGCTCGGCCCTTCGTCCGGCTCCTCGGCCGGGCTGCCGGCGGGGGCGGGTGCCGGGGTCGCGCACTGGTGGTTGCGCCATGCCGTCCAGGGCCGGCAGCGGCAGCCGGCCGCGGAGCTGCCCGCGGGTTCGGCGATCCGGGTCCCGGCGCGTCCGGTGATCTCCACGGAGCCCCCACGTGCGCGGTGGGCGTGCTGCCAGTCCTGGAGGGACTCGTACGCCGCGTGGTCCATGAACGACCCGTCCAGCTCCACCACCGTCTCGGCACCCTGCGGGACCTGGTGCAGGGCACGGCTGAGCCGGGGCACGGCGAGGAACGTCAACTGACCCCGGACATGGACGTGGTGGACCCCGTCCTTCTCCTCGTGGGTGATGCGGGTGCGGGTGAGGCGGTGCAGGGCCACGCCGACGGCCACGGCGATGCCGAGCGTGACGCCTTCCAGCACCCCGAGGAGGACGACCCCGAGGGTCGTGGCCGCGTAGACGAGCACCTCTCGGTGGCGGGTGACCGTGCGGATGTGGTGCAGGGACACCATCTGGAGCCCGACGGCCATCACCAGCGCGGCGAGCGACGCGAGGGGGATCAACTCCAGGGCGGGGACCAGGAACAGCGCGGCCGCCACCACCCAGACGCCGTGCAGCATCGTGGAGTTCCGGCTGACGGCGCCGGCGCGGACGTTGGCCGTGCTGCGGACGGCGACGCCGGCGATGGGCAGGCCCCCGAGGGCTCCGGAGATGACGTTGGCCGCGCCCTGGCCGCGCAGCTCGCGGTCGAGGTCCGAGCGCCGTACGTCGGTCCGGCCCGCCGCCAGCTTGTCCATGGCGACGGCACCGAGCAGCGACTGCACGCTGCACACCAGGGTCGTGGTGAGGACGGCGGCGACCAGGCCGAGCACGGGACCTTCGGGCAGCCCGGCCAGGGCGTGGCTGCGCCAGGACGGCAGTTCGACCTTGGGCAGGCTGAGTCCGGCGAGCGCGGCGGCCGCCGTGGCGCCCGCGACGGCGACGAGGGCGGCCGGCACGCTGCGCAGCCGCCGGCCGACGGGGCCGGGGAGCCGGGGCCAGGCGAACAGCAGGGCGAGGGTGAGCGCGCTCATGGAGACGGCGGCGGGGTGCAGATGCGCCAACTGGGCCGGCAGCGCGCCGACGTTGTCGAGGACGGCGCTCTGCGGGGTGCCGCCGAGCACGATGTGCAGCTGGGCGACGGCGATGGTGACTCCGATGCCGGCGAGCATGCCGTGCACGATCGCGGGGCTCACGGCGAGCGCGGAGCGGGCCACGCGCAGCTGCGCCAGGCCCAGTTGGGAGAGCCCGGCGAGCACGGTGATGGCGCAGGTGGTGCGCCAGCCGTACTGGTGGATGAGGTCGGCGGTGACGACGGTCAGACCGGCGGCCGGGCCGCTGACCTGGAGTGGTGAGCCGCCGAGGCGTCCGGCGACGAGCCCCCCGACGGCGGCGGCGACGAGGCCGGCCTGGAGGGGTGCGCCGGTGGCCAGGGCGATGCCCAGGGACAGGGGAAGGGCGATCAGGAAGACCGCGATGGACGCGGACACATCGGCGCCCGCGACGCGGAACCGGCGGGGTCCCTCGGGCGGGCTGTGCGGTTGGTGCTCGGACTCCGCCCGATGCGGGCTGGAGTCGGGGGCGTGGGTGGGGACGCAGGCGGACATGTTTCCCGTCTCCTCCGGGGCTGCGCGGTCGCGGAACAGGTGGTCCCCCCGCTTGGGCGGGGGGCGGGTCGCGGCCGTGGGTCACGGCGTACAGCGGCGGGATTTCTCAACGCTCAGTAAATGAATCGTAATGCAGAGTAAAGGTCACGCAAGGACATTCGCGGCAAATGGGTGATCGGATCACTCGGGAGGATGAATCAGGCATTTCTTCGGCTTGTCATATTAATTTGATCGGCTCTCTGTGTGATCTTGGCCCCTCTGCCCCTGAGCAAAGGAAGAAGGTGGGCGGAACATGGCCGTCACCCAGAGGATCGCCGTCGGCGTGACACTCGCCGCGACCTGCGCCGCGGCGCTCGCCGGCTGTGGCTCCGGCGACACGGGCGCCGCCGGTTCGGCCGGCGCGAGCAACACCTGGAAGGAAGGCATGCAGGGCGCGCGCGGCGGCAAGGAGGCGGCGCCCCGAGTGGAGGGGGGCGCTCCCGCCCCGCCCAAGGCCGCGGTGCGGCTCATCGGCGACGGGTCCACCGCGTACACCGGCACCCAGCCGCATCTGCCCAGGCCGGAACGGTTGAAGCCCGGTCAGAAGCCTCCGCAGTTCGTGGTGTTCTCCTGGGACGGCGCCGGCGAGGACAGCCAGCGCCTCTTCTCACACTTCCGCGAGGTGGCCCGCGCCAACAACGCGACCATGACGTACTTCCTGAGCGGCGTGTACATGCTCCCGGAGGAGAAGCGGGACCTCTACCGTCCGCCGCAGCACTCGCCGGGCCGCTCCGACATCGGCTTCAACGATGTCCGCGGCATCAAGGACACCGTGGAACAGCTGCGCGGAGCCTGGCTTGAGGGCAACGAGATCGGCACCCACTTCAACGGCCACTTCTGCGGCAAGGGCGGCGGGGTCGGCGAATGGTCGGTCGAGGACTGGAAGAGCGAGATCGCCCAGGCCAAGTCCTTCGTGAAGGAATGGAAGACCAACACGGGCACCGGCAAGGCCGAACCGCTGCCCTTCGACTACGACAGGGAGCTGATCGGCGCCCGTACCCCCTGCCTGGAGGGCCAGACCAACTTCATGCGGGCCGCCCGCGAACTGGGCTTCCGCTACGACACCAGCGGCGTGAGGGACCAGGTCTGGCCCGAGAAGAAGGACGGCCTGTGGGACCTGTCGATGCAACTGGTCCCGATGCCCGGCCGCGCCTTCGAGACGCTGACCATGGACTACAACTTCTACGTCAACCAGTCCGGTGCCCGTGCGGGCTCCGAGGCCAAGCGGCAGTACTGGGGCGACCAGTTCCGGGACGGGCTGCTCGCCGGCTTCGAACGCGCCTACGCGGGCAACCGCGCGCCCCTGATCATCGGCAACCACTTCGAGTCATGGAACGGCGGCATCTATATGCGGGCCGTCGAGGAGACCATCAAGACCGTCTGCGGCAAGCCGGACGTGCGCTGCGTCTCCTTCCGGCAGCTCGTCGACTGGCTCGACGCCCAGGACCCGGAGGTCCTGGACAAGCTGCGCACCCTCGGTGTCGGCCAGGCCCCGAAGGAGGGCTGGGACGCGTTTTCGGCGAGTGGGCCGGCGCCCGCCCCCGAGGAGGCCCCGGGTGCCCGGACGGGCCAACCGAAGTAGCGGACGGCCGCGAGCCGTGGGTCAGACCGCGGCCGCGAGCTGCTCGCCGAGGACGAAGCCGGGGTCGATCTGCGACGCCAGGTCGGCCCCGGTCCGCTCATTGCCCCAACCGCTCGCGTTCTTCAGATGGAAGTGCACCATCTGACGGGTGTAGCGCTCCCAGTCGCGCAGCTCGTACGTGGCGTCCGCCGCCTCGTGCAGGGCGCGCAGCGCGCGGCGGTTGGACTCCTCCAGATGCTCGAAGCGGGGCGGGCGGCCCTTCTCCAGGGCGCGCACCCAGTCCGAGTGGCCGACGGTGACCAGCAGGTCGTCCCCGATCTCGGCGTGGAGGAAGTCGAGGTCGTCGTCGCCCCGCACCTTGTTGCCGATGACCTTCAGGGCGACGCCGTAGTCACCGGCGTACTCCTTGTACTGGCGGTAGACGGAGACTCCCCTCCGGGTCGGTTCGGCGACGAGGAACGTCATGTCGAAGCGGGTGAACATGCCGGACGCGAAGGAGTCCGAACCGGCCGTCATGTCGACCACCACGTACTCGTCGCGGCCGTCCACCAGGTGGTTCAGGAACAGCTCCACCGCTCCCGTCTTGGAGTGGTAGCAGGCGACCCCCAGGTCGGAGTCGGTGAAGGGGCCGGTGACCATCAAACGGATGGCCCCGCCGTCGAGTTCCACCGGCCGGGCGCAGGCGTCGTAGATCGGGTTGGGGTCGCAGATCCGCACCAGCCGGGAGCCCTCGCCGGGCGGTGTCGTCTTGATCATCGTCTCGGCGGAGGTGATCCGAGGGTTGGAACCGCGGAGATGGTTCTTGATCAGCGAGAGCCGCTCGCCCATCGCCGGAAGCTCCGCGGCCTCCGACTCGTCCAGCCCCAGAGCGGGTCCCAGGTGCTGGTTGATGTCCGCGTCGATGGCGACGACCGGGGCCCCGGACGCGGCGAGATGGCGGATGAACAGGGAGGACAGCGTGGTCTTGCCACTCCCGCCCTTCCCGACGAAAGCAATTTTCATGTTCACCAACGGTAGTCGGATGATCGCCGACGGTGCGTCGACCGAAGGGAAGACCACTCCTTCGAGGGGTCGGCGGCAGAGGCGCGTAGGGTCGTACTCATGAGTACGACAGGTGCGACCGCCGATCCGCTCGCGGCCCTCGCCGAGCTTCCCGGCGTGGCCGAGTCCGTGGAGTCCGTACGCAAGGCCGTGGACCGGGTCTACGGCCACCGAGTCATGCGGCGGCGCAGCAACGCGGTCACCTCCGAGGCCGCCCTGCGCGGCGCGCGCGGCTCGGCCGCGCTGTCCGGCGCCGACTGGGCGCTCGAAGAGGTGCGACGGCGCAGCGACTTCAGCGGGCAGGGGGGTGACGGCGAGGCGCGCACCGTGGGCGCCGCGCTGCGGCTGACAGCCGAGGCCGGGCAACTGCTGTCCATCTGGCGGCAGTCGCCCCTGCGGGTGCTGGCCCGGCTGCACCTGGTGGCGGCCGGCGAGGACCACGCGCGCGTGGGGCGTCCCCGCCAGGACGGCGAACCGGTCGACGAGCCCCTCGTGGAGCTGCCGTTGCCGAGCGCGGCGGAGGTCTCCGGCCGTCTCGACGGCCTCGCCGAGCTGATCATCCGGGGCAGTGCGGCGCCCGCCCTGGTCACGGCGGCCGTCGTGCACGGCGAGCTGGTCGCCGTGCGGCCCTTCGGCTTCCACAACGGCCTCGTCGCGCGCGCGGCCGAGCGGATCGTCCTGATCGGCAGCGGCCTCGACCCCAAGTCGGTCTGCCCGGCGGAGGTCGGTCACGCGGAACTCGGCCGCGCCGCCTATCTCGCCGCGCTGGACGGCTACGTCTCCGGCACCCCGGAGGGAATGGCCGCCTGGATCGCCCACTGCGGCAGGGCGATCGAACTGGGTGCGCGCGAGTCGACGGCGGTGTGTGAGGCACTGCAGCGCGGAGCGGCGTAGAAACCGCCGGAAATAAGTTGCGGCGGTACGAGAATTCGTACCGCCGCTGGCATGTCCACCGGGTTACCAAGCGTCCTCGATATGTGCCCATCAGGTCGGGAACTTGTGCCCGTCACCTGGTGCGGCTGGCCCGTAATCGACGGGTCGACGTCGCGTGGGTGCCCAGTGTTCATGCTAGGTCCGTGGGGCCAAAATGAGTTATTAAAGGTGATCCTCTCGGACGTCCTTTGGTCTCGCGGGCCTTGAATCCTTTCTACTCCACGACCGGAGCAAGTGGAACCCCTCGCTGTGCTTCTTTACTTTTGCCTGCAAAGAGGGTGAATCGGCCCTGGTCATCCGGCGTGGGTCAGGCGGTCGCCACCCGGCGCCGACTCGCGTACCAGACGAGTCCCGCGGTGGCCGCCGCCGCACCTATGGCCGCCGCCGCGAGGAGCGCGGGCCGGGGCCGGACGGCGAACCGCTGCTTCAGTCGCACCGGGCGGTGGAAGTCCAGAATCGGCCACCCGCGCGCGAGGGCCTCCCTGCGGAGCGTCCGGTCCGGGTTGACCGCGTGCGGGTGCCCCACGGCCTCCAGCATCGGCAGGTCCGTCGCCGAGTCGCTGTACGCGTAGCAGTGCGCCAGGTCGTACTCCTCCGACTCAGCCAGTTCCCGGATCGCCTCGGCCTTGGTCGGGCCGTACGCGTAGTACTCCACCTCGCCGGTGAAGCAGCCGTCGTCACCGACGACCATCCGGGTCGCCACCACACGGTCCGCGCCGAGCAGCTCGCCGATCGGCTCGACGACCTCGGCGCCGGACGTGGAGACGATCACGACGTCCCGCCCGGCGGTGTGATGCTCCTCGATCAGGGAGGCGGCCTCGTCGTAGATGATCGGATCGATCAGATCGTGAAGGGTCTCGGCGACTATGTCCTTCACTTGTTGGACGTTCCAGCCCCGGCACAGCGCGGAGAGGTACTTCCGCATCCGCTCCATCTGGTCGTGGTCGGCGCCGCCCGCGAGGAACACGAACTGGGTGTACGCGGTCCGCAGGGCGGCCCTGCGGTTGATCAGACCGCCTTGGTAGAACGACTTGCTGAACGTGAGCGTGCTCGACTTCGCAATGACCGTCTTGTCCAGGTCAAAGAAGGCCGCTGTGCGGGGCAAGGAGTGGTTATCCACGGGGCTGAGCATATGCGCCCGCCATTCGGGCTAGTGTGGGGCGCGTGGGTTTGCCTGAGAAGGCTCTCGGGTACACCATGGAAGTCACGGATCGTTCGCGACCGTGCTAACCCGGTCCGACTCCTCCCCCCCCCCCGAGTCGGCCGTGGGGACGACCCCCGCTCTCCCCCCCGGCGGGGGTCGTCGCATGTCCGGATACTTTTTCCCTCCTCTTCTGCCGCCCGCGAGGCCGCCCTGTGTCCTCGCGGGCATTTCTCTGTCCTCCCATAGGAATCGTCACTTTCCGTAGTCATCGCGCTGCGCTGTGGGGGCCGTGCGGGTCTCGCCTGTCCGGGTGACGGCGATATTCACAACGGTCGGGTCGTCCACAGTTTTCGACCAAGATCCACACGATTTCCGGGATCGCTGCACCGTGATTCCAGGGCGTCCGACGGCGGCGAGTTCCTGGCCGGTCCGGTTTCTCGGGCGTCGTCGGCCGGTTTTCGCCGACCGCTCATTCGGCGGCCCACGGCCGGCACTTCACACAGGACTTGAACACGGGCGTCCAGGACACGGGCGGGGCCGACGAGCGCCGAGGCGCGGCCTCGCGCACCGTCCCGGACGCGGCGAAGGGGGATGGAGATCATGGCGGGAGCCATCACCGACGACCGGCGGCCGGCCGGCGACGGGCGGCAGGGCAGGCCGCTGATCGTCACCGAGGACGTGGACCTCCTGGACGACCTGCTGCGCCTGTGCGCGGCCGCCGGCGCCAGACCCGAGGTCCACCACGGTGTGCCGGAGGGCCGGGGCCGCTGGGAGGCGGCACCGCTCGTACTCGTCGGCGACGACGCCGCGCGGCGCCTGCGCGGAGCCGTCCGCCGACGGGGGGTCGTGCTCATCGGGAAGGACCAGGACGACTCCGGGGTCTGGCAGCGTGCCGTGCAGATCGGCGCCGACCATGTGCTGATGCTGCCCGACGGCGAGCAATGGCTCGTCGACCGCATCGCCGATGTCGCCGAAGGGGTCGGCAGGCCCGCGCTCACCGTCGGTGTGATCGGAGGGCGCGGCGGCGCCGGGGCGTCCACCCTGGCCTGCGCGCTCGCCGTGACCTCGGCGCGGCAGGGCAGGCGCACCCTCCTCGTCGACGCCGATCCACTGGGCGGCGGTCTCGACGTGCTCCTCGGCGGGGAGAACGCCGAAGGGCTGCGCTGGCCCGCGTTCGCGGCCTCGCGCGGCAGGGTCGGCGGCGGTGCCCTGGAGGAGTCCCTTCCCGAACTGCACTCCCTGCGGGTCCTCAGCTGGGACCGGGGCGACTCCGTCGCCATCCCGCCCCAGGCCGTGCGCGCGGTCCTCGCCGCCGGCCGGCGGCGCGGCGGGGCGGTCGTCGTCGACCTGCCGCGCCGCATCGACGAAGGCGTCGCCGAGGCCCTCGCCCAGATCGACATCGGCCTGCTGGTGGTCCCCGCCGAGCTGCGTGCCGTCGCGGCCGCCTCCCGGGTCGCCTCAGCCTTCGGCATGGTCCTGCGCGACCTGCGCGTGGCGGTCCGGGGCCCGTACGCGCCGGGCCTCGACGACCAGGACATCGCCCGCCTCCTCGGCCTGCCACTCGCCGGCGAGGTCCCCGCCGAACCGGACCTCCACGACACCGCGAAACCACCGGGAGGCATCGCCCGCGGCCCTTTGGCCCGCTTCTGCGAGGGCTTCTGGGAGCGGGTGGCCGTGGGGAGCGAGGCGGCGTGAACGCGGGAGCGGCGGGAGTCGGGCGCCCGATGTGGGGCGCCGGACGGCGGTGTCAGGGCCCTGGCCGGCGGCTCGGGCGCGGGACGACGTGGAGCGGAGGTGAGGGCGGGTGAGCGGGGTGCTCGACGACGGGCTTCTGGACGGTGTGCGGCAGTGGCTCGTCGAGAGCGGGGCAGAGCCGACACCTGCCCGCGTGGCGCAGGCGCTGCGGGAGCGAGGCCGGGTGCTCGGCGACGCCGAGGTGCTCGGGGCGGCCGAGCGGTTGCGGTCGGAGCTGGTCGGGAGCGGACCGCTGGAGCCGCTGCTCGCCGATCCGTCGGTCACCGACGTGCTGGTGTCGGCACCCGACCGGGTGTGGGTGGACCGCGGTGGCGGCCTGGAGCTGACCGGGATCTCCTTCCCGGACGCGGCTGCCGTACGGCGGCTCGCCCAGCGCCTGGCGGCCGTCGCCGGACGCCGCCTCGACGACGCCCGGCCGTGGGTCGACGCGCGGCTCCCCGACGGCACCCGTCTCCACGCGGTACTGCCCCCGGTGGCGGTGGGCTCCACCTGCCTGTCCCTGCGGGTCGTCCGACCACGGGCGTTCACGCTCGACGAACTGGCGGCGGCGGGCACGGTGCCGCCGGGCGGCGACCGGGTGCTGCGGGCACTGATCCGCGCCCGGCTGTCGTACGTCATCAGCGGCGGCACGGGCACCGGCAACCCCAATATCTATCTATAACGCCTTTCCGTAATGGTCACGTGGCGTTACATCGAGCCGACGTCTTCTGCTCCTCGTAGGCGTAGTCCGGGCGATGTCACGAGAAGGCAAAACCCGCAGGTCGGGTTGCTTTGTTTGTAAATCCTGGTGTCACTTACGGTGCTTTGGTTCCTTTCGCTTAGCCGATCTCGGAGCAAGTGCGTATCGTCCTCCCCGCCGAAGGAGTCATCAGCCCCCTCTTCAGGGGCAGTTCGTTGTGTCCCGGTGCATCCAGGACGACGTCGGCAGGGTGACCTGCCCGGATGTTTTCGAACCGGCCGAGGAAGGCTTTGCCGTCGTCGGTGCTGAGGCGCATCCCGCGCTGACTCCGAACTGTCGAGCGGAGTTGGTTCTATGAAATGGCTAGCGATGATCATGAAGGAAAAGGAACGGACGGTCCGGGAGACCTTGGACGGGAATGCCCGGACCGCCCGCTACATCGCCATCCTGCTGACACGAGCTTTGATCGTTAGCGCCATCGCGGCACTGACGATCATCGCGTTCGTGGTCTGGCAGCTGGTCTGATCCTTGCCGGGATCAGTGCTACTCGCAGGGGCGCTCCCCACTGTAGTCGCGGGTCTCCGCGTCGTACTGCACGGTGGAGTGCCTCTGCTCGGGGCCCCGATCGGGAGACGCGTGCCGGTCGGGGCCTGGTCCCGCCCACCCCCAGGAACTCACGGGGTGCAGGGGCGGGCGGGGGTCAGCGGCGCTTCTTCGTGCGCTTCTTGGCCTTGTACGCCTGCCACAGATCGGTCGCCGTCGGGCAGTGGATCTGCCCGTACCCGCAGTCCGCGCATCCGGTCAGGTGGTTGATGAACATCCCGTACTCGTCCTCGCCAGGAAGCTGGTCCGGCACGCGCAGCGGACGCAGGCCGCGGACTGTGGGTCGAGACGCTTTGCTCATGGCTGGTCCCCAATCGGTGTGAGCCGGTGCTTCTGTCGGCAGGAGGCGCAGGCGAAGAGGTCGCCGCCGAAGCCCGTGCCCTGCTCGACGGCCTGTACCAGGCGGATGGTGTCGCTGAGTCCGTTGTGCCAGTGGCACCAGCCGATCGCCCGGACGGGGCGTGCGCCGGAGTTGCCCTGGTGCTGCGGTGGTTCGTTCACTGCGTGCCCCCTAGTTGCGCCCACAGCCCGCACTCGTCGGTCGTCATCCCGGACTGGGCTGCGAGCCCGCTGACGATGAGCCAGCCGGGGCCGTGGCTGTAGATCAGGGGGATCGGGTCGGTGCCGCGGGCGGTGATGCGGATGCGGGGGCCGGCGGTGGAGAGGGTCATCTCGATGACGTCGGCCCCGGTGCCGAGCACGGACACGAAGAGTTCGTGCGCGATCTGCGGGGCGTCGGGGTGGCGGACGCGGCCAGCGGTCCACAGCCGGACGTGGGTCGCTTCGATCGGTAAGCCCTTGAATGGCTTTTGCCACGTATGACCGGACTCGGGCATGGCTGACCCCCGCAATCCCTGGTTATCTGAGTACAGGTAGTGCTTATCTGTACTCAGATTGTCGTCGAGATTGGCGCCGGTCAAGCGGGACGGGAGAGTATGTGTACTCAGATTGACTCGATCATTCGAAGTGGGGGTGTCTCGGTGGCACAGCCCGAGTACCTGCGAATCGCCGCCGACCTGCGGCGACGCATCTCCTCCGGCGAGTACGGACCAGGCGACCAGATCCCCACACTCCCCGCCCTGTGCCGCGAGT
>NZ_JBVICQ010000026.1:0-30604 GCF_055572815.1 Streptomyces sp. NPDC030296 | reverse complement strand
GGGCGTCCATGTCGCCGTGGAAGATGTGCAGGTCGGTGCCGCAGATACCGACGTAGGCGGGGGCGAGTACCACCTCGCCCGGGCCCGGCTCCACGGTCGGTGCGGGAGCCGTGTCCAGGGTGCGGGCAGCCGTGTAGCGGACGGCGAGAGTCATCGTGTTCCCGTGGTCTCTACGGCGCGGACGCCGATGGTGAGCAGCAGGTTGGCGTAGGTGCGGATGTCGGCGGTGACGACGGTCAGCGCGAGGTCGGGGGAGCGGGCGGCGTCGTAGAACGCGAACCGGTCGAGGGTCTCCACCGGGGCGGGCGCCAGACGCGCGCGGTACTCGGCGATGGCCGGCGGTTCCGGTTCGCCCTCGGGCGGCACCATCACCTGGGCCGACTCCACGGGCAGCGCGGTCAGCAGGACGTCGAGGACGGTGGTGACGTCCAGCAGTCCGGGGGCCAGGTTCAGGTGCACGGTCCTGGCGCGGTCGCCGGTGGCGGTGCTCGCCGGGTAGTGGCCGTCGGCGAGCAGGACACGGGCGCCGTGGCCGGCGCCTGCCAGCGCTTCGAGGATGCCGGGGTGCAGCAGATCGGTCAGGAGCACGGTGTTCCCTCCTTCCTCTCGGGGGTGGGTGGTTCAAGGGGGCCGAGGCGGTAGAAGGCGGTCGCGGTGCCGGCGAGGATCGCCTCCGTCTCGGTCGCGGAGCAGCCGTCGAGCAGTTCCTCGACGGTCGCCGCCCACGCGTTCCAGCCGCCGGCGAGGACGCAGACCGGCCAGTCCGAGCCGAACATCAGCCGGTCGGGGCCGAAGACGGAGAGCAACAGCTCCCACACCGGCCGGATGTCCTCGACGGTCCACTTCTCGTGGTCGGCCTCGGTGACCAGGCCCGACACCTTGCACCGCACCTGCGGCTGGGCGGCGAGCCGTCTCAACCCCTGCTTCCAGGCGTCGAGTTCACCTGAGGCGATGGGCGGTTTGCCCGCGTGGTCGAGGACGAGCGGCAGATCGGGGAGGCGCTCGGCCAGCCGCACCGCCTGGTCGAACTGGTGATCACGGATGAGGATGTCGTACGCCAGCCCGCGTTCCCGCACCGCGTGCAACGACCGTTCCACGGACGGCTGTTGCAGCCACCGAGGGTCGGACTCGCCCTGGACGAGGTGGCGTACGGCCCGCAGATACCCGCCACCGGGTCCGGCCCGCAGCTCGTCGAGGACGTCGCCGACGGCCGGTTCGGTCAGGTCGACCCAGCCGACGACCCCGCCGACCAGGGGGTCCCGGTCGGCCAGCGCGAGCAGGTCGCGGGTCTCCGGCACGGACGTGACGCACTGGACGACGACGGTGCGCCGCAACCGCCGCCCGGCGATCGGCCGGGTGGCGGCCGCCCGCAGGTCGTCCGTGCCGAAGGTGCGGTGGATCGGCGCGTGGCCCGGCTCGCTCAGCCAGGGCTGGGGACGGCGGTCGAGGTCCCACACATGGTGGTGGGCGTCGACCAGCCCGGGCACGTCAGACACGGGCCGACCAGACCGGGCCGTCGGGGTAGGTGTACTCCTTGAGGGAGGCGGGGTGCATCTGTGCGCCGAGCCCCGGCAGCGTCGGCGCCAGGTAGTGGCCGTCGGCGATGCGCACCGGGTCGACGAAGTGCTCGTGCAGATGGTCGACATACTCGATGACGCGGTCCTCGGTGGTGCCGGAGACGGCGACGTAGTCGAACATCGACAAGTGCTGGACCATCTCGCACAGGCCCACTCCGCCGGCGTGCGGGCACACCGGCACGCCGAACTTCGCGGCGAGCAGCAGGATGGCGAGGTTCTCGTTGACCCCGCCGACGCGGGCGGAGTCGATCTGCACGATGTCCACCGCCTCCGCCTGGAGGAGCTGTTTGAACACGACCCGGTTGGCGACGTGTTCACCGGTGGCGACCTTGATGGGGGTGAGCGCCTTGCGGACGGCGGCGTGGCCGAGGATGTCGTCGGGGGAGGTGGGCTCCTCGATCCAGTACGGGTCGTAGGGGGCCAGCTCGCGCATCCAGTCGATGGCGGGCTGGACGTCCCACCGCTGGTTGGCGTCGACGGCGATGCGGATGTCCGGGCCGACGGTCTCGCGGGCGGTGCGCATGCGCCGGATGTCGTCCTGGAGGTCCGCGCCGACCTTCAGCTTGATCTGGGTGAAGCCGTCGGCGACGGCCTCGCGGGCCAGGCGGGACAGCTTCTCGTCGGAGTAGCCGAGCCAGCCGGGGGTGGTGGTGTAGGCGGGGTAGCCCCGCTCCAGCAGGTGGGCGATCCGCTCCTCGCGGCCCGGCTCGGCGCGGCGCAGGATCTCCAGCGCCTCCTCGGGGGTGAGGGCGTCGGACAGCCAGCGGAAGTCGACCTGCGCGACCAGTTCCTCGGGCGTCATCTCGGCGAGGAAGCGCCAGACGGGCTTCCCGGCCCGCTTGGCGGCGAGGTCCCAGGCCGCGTTGACGACGGCTCCGGTGGCCATGTGGATGGCGCCCTTCTCCGGGCCGAGCCAGCGGAGTTGGGGGTCGTGGACGAGGGAGCGGGAGAAGGCCCCGAGATCGCCGCAGACCTCCTCGACGGACAGGCCGACCACATGGGGTGCGAGGGCCGCGATGGCGGCGGCCTGGACATCGTTGCCGCGGCCGGTGGTGAAGGCCAGGGCGTGCCCCTCCAGCTCGTCACCGGCGTCGGTGCGCAGGACGACGTACGCGGCGGAGTAGTCGGGCTCGGGGTTCATGGCGTCCGAGCCGTCTAGGTGTTCGGAGGTGGGGAACCGCACGTCCAGGACGTCCAGGGCGGTGATGCGGGCGGATGAGGGCACGGTGGAGGACATGGGCGGCAACTCCTGTGAGGGGCAAGGGGACACTGGTCCCCGTGCGACGAGACGTGAACGCGGCGGAGGTCGGGCGGCCGACGACGGCCGCCCGGGTCACTCCTGGACCTTGCCGCCGGTGATGCGGGAGATGGCGAGGGCGACCAGGATGATCAGGCCGTTGAGGGCACCGATCCACTGGGCGGGGACCCCCGCGAGGGTGAGCACATTCTGGATCATGAAAAGCAGCAGGATGCCGCAGAACGCGCCGAACATGGTGCCCTTGCCGCCGTTCAGGCTGATCCCACCGATGACGGCGGCGGCGAAGACGGTGAAGATGTAGCCGTTGCCCTGTGCGGAGGCGACCGAGGCGAGGCGCCCGGAGAGCATCAGCCCGGCGAGCGCGGCGAGCACGCTGCCGGTCACGATGACGATCCACAGCACCCGGTCGGTGCGGATGCCCGCCGCCTTCGCCGCGTCGACGTTGCCGCCGATCGCGTACAGGGAGCGGCCGAAACCGGTCCAGCCGAGGACGACGATCGCGACGGCGAACAGCGCCAGGCAGATCCAGATGGAGGCGGGCATCCCGAACCATTCGGCGGTGCCGAGGTACAGCATCGACTCGGGCAGCTGGAAGAAGGTCTGGCCGCCCGAGATGCCGGTGAGGACACCGCGCAGCACGATCAGCATGCCGAGGGTGACGATGAAGCCGTTGAGGCCGAACCGGATGATCAGCAGGGCGTTGATCACGCCGACGAGCGCGCCCACGGCGAGGGTGACGGGCACGGCCCAGGCGCCGGGCAGCAGTCCGAGTCCGTGGCCGGCGCCGGTCGGCACCACCAGCCAGGCCGCGACTCCGGGCGCGAGGCCCATGGTGGACTCCAGCGACAGGTCCATCTTCTTGACGATCAGGATCATCGTCTGGGCGAGGACCAGCAGGGCCATCTCGGACATCGTCTGCAGGACGTTGACGAGGTTGTCGGCCTGGAGGAAGACCGGGTTGACGACCTGTCCCACGATCGCGATGACCACGATGGCCGGGACGAGGGCGAGGTCGCGCATCCGGGCCAGGGGGATCCGGCCGCCGAGCAGGGCCGTCCGCCTGGGCTTGGGTTCCGCGGCCTGGGCGGCTGTGTCCGCGAGGACGGTTTCAGGCATTGAGGTCCACTCCTTCCATCGCGGCCACGAGTTCGTGGTCGTGCCAGCCGCGGGCGATCTCTGAGGTCACACGGCCCTGGAACATCACCAGGACCCGGTCGCACATACGCAGGTCGTCGAGTTCGTCGGAGGCGATGAGCACCCCCGTGCCGGTCTCCGCGGTCTCCTCGACCTTGCCGAGGAGGAACTCCTTGGAGCGCACGTCCACGCCCGCGGTCGGGTTGATCAGCACCAGTAGCCGGGGGTCGTCGGCGAGGGCGCGGGCCATGACGACCTTCTGCTGGTTGCCGCCCGACAGCGCGGAGACGGGCAGCTCGGGTCCCGGTGTCTTGATCGCCAGCTTCTCGATCATGTTGCCGGCCAGCCGGTCCCGTCGGTCACGGCTGAGGAAGCCGTTCGTGCCGAGCCGGTGGGAAACGGACAGGGTGGCGTTGTCCGCGATCGACATGTCGGGAACGAAGCCCTGGTGGTGCCGGTCCTGGGGGACGAACCCGGCACCGGCGGCGAGCGCCGCGGGCACACTGCCCGGCCGGGGCCGCGTCCCGGCGATCTCCACCTCGCCCGCCACCGCGGCCCTCAGGCCGACGACGGTCTCGGCGACCTCCGTACGTCCGCTGCCGGCGGCGCCCGCGAGCCCGACGATCTCGCCGGCCCCGACCCGGAGGGTGACGTCCTCGTAGCCGTCGCCCCGCAGGGCGTTGACGTGCAGTGCGGCCGGGGCGGCGGCGTCGAGGGTGCCGGCCCGTTCCGCGCGCCGGTCGGTCGCGGCCTCGCCGGTCATGGCGGCGACCAGGTCGGCCCGGGCGAGGTCCGCGACCGGCGCCGTCACGATGTGCCGGGCGTCGCGGAAGACCGTCACCATGTCGCAGATCTCGTAGATCTCCTGGAGGTGATGGCTGATGAAGAGGAAGGTGACGCCCTGGCGTTGCAGATCGCGGATGCGGTCGAAGAGGCGGTTGATGGCGGCACCGTCGAGTTGCGCGGTCGGCTCGTCGAGGATGATGAACCGCGCCCCGAAGGACAGGGCCCGGGCGATCTCCACGAACTGCCGCTGCTCGACGCTCAGTTCCCCGGCGGGGGTCTGCGGGTCGACGTCCACCGACCAGGTCGACAGCAGTTCCTGTGCGCGGCGCCGGGTGGCCTGCCAGCTGATGAGCCGGCCGCGGGCCCGGTCGTGCCGGTTCAGGAAGAGGTTCTCGGCGACCGTCAGGGTGGGGATGATGGTCGACTTCTGGTAGACGCAGGCCACGTGGCGCCGCCAGGCGTCCCGGTCGCTGAGCCGGGGAGCGGGCCGGCCCCCGAAGGTCACCGTTCCCTCGTCGGGGGCCTGGAGACCGGTGAGGACCGACACCAGGGTCGACTTTCCGGCTCCGTTGCGGCCGACGAGGGCGTGGGTCTCGCCGGGCCGGATGGTGATCCGGGCACCGTCGAGGGCCACGGTCGGCCCGAATCGTTTGACTATGCCCGCCGCCTCGACGACGGGCGGGTCCGAGGGGGCCCGTCCGCCGTCCGCCGGGGCGGGCGCGGGGGTGACTGTCCGCTCCCCGTCGCTCATCTCAACCGCCTTGTTCTCGTGAGCCTTCGCGTTCCGGTGAGGGATCAGCCGAGGTTGTTGCCCCACAACGACTTGTCGTCGCTCTTGACGCTGGGCACACCGCCGTAGGAGCCGCCGTCGGCGGTGACGAGCGGGGCGGAGAGCTGGTCCTCCAGCAGGCCGTCGCGGACCTTGATGATGGTGCTGTCGTGGTCGGTCTTGCCGGGCTTGAACGTCTTCCCGTCGATCGCGGCCTTGAGGTAGTACAGGGCGTACTTGGCGTACAGGTCGGCCGGCTGGGACACCGTGGCGTCGATCTTGCCCGCGCCGATGGACTTCAGCTCCTCGGGAATGCCGTCGTTGGACACGACGAACACGTGCTTCTTGTCCTTCGGGTCCACCAGCAGACCCTTCTGCTTGAGGACCTGCAGCGTCCCGGACAGCGCGAAGCTGGACTGCATGTAGATGCCCTTGATGTCCGGGTGCTGGGTCAGCCGGGTCTGGAGCTTCTGCGCGGCGACCGCGCCGTCCCAGTTGGTGGCCTCACCGAACACTGTGACGTCCGGGTAGTTCTTCTTCATGCACTCGTTGAACGCCTCGGTGCGGTCACGGCCGTTGATGGAGTCCAGACCGCCCTGAAGCATCACGACCTTGCCCTTGCCCCCGAGCTTCGTACCGAGGAACTGGCAGGCCTTCTCGCCGTAGGCGCGGTTGTCGGCGCGCACCACCATGAACACCTTGCCGCTGTCGGGGCGGGTGTCGACCGTGACGACGGGGATCTTCTTCGCCTCCAGCTGCGCCAGGCTCGGGGCGATGGCGGCGGTGTCCTGCGGGGCCATCGCGAGGCCCTTGACGCCCTGGCTGATGAACGTCTGAGCGTTGGCGGTGAGCTTGGCGACGTCGTTCTGCGAGTTGGTGGTCTTCAGGGACAGGCCCAGCTCCTTGGCGTACTCCGGCGTGTACTTGATGTACGAGTTCCAGAAGTCGGTGTCGGAGCGCGGGTAGTCGACGCCGACCAGCGGCTTGCCGCCCGACGCCGAGGAGTCGGTGGAGCCGCTGCCGCACGCAGTGAGCAGCGCCAGTGCGGACAGGGCGGATACGGCGGAACAGAGGGCTGTTCTGAGTCTCATGAGGGCTTCCTCGCGCTGGTCCCGTAGCAGGAGTTGTTTCGCCTCGACGACATCCGTGTATCGCGGCGGAGTAGAGATGGGATGTCTTTATAGGCTCGTTCCGGCCCGGCTGTCCAGCCTCTTGCGTAACTCCTGAGAAACGGGCAGTTCAGAGAGTGTCCTGATGGTGGGGATGGCCGGGTGAGTGCAAGATCCATCCCATGAATGTGGCTGGCGGGTCCTTGTGGACACGCCGAGGCTGGCAGCGAATACATACCATGTCTGTGCCTGTGCATAGCGGGACAGAGCGTGACAATCAGGGGCGATGGCGCTTCCCTCTAGTGCTTTTCATCCCTGCACGCTGGTTGACATCGCGAGGCGACGTGCCCGAACTTCGACCGTGTTCCCCTGCGTTCCCCCCTCCCCCTCCGCATCAGGGAAGTGACCATGTCGAGTTCGATCAGCAGACGCCGGCTCCTGGCCGGCGCCACCTGGGTGGCCGCCGCGGCCGTCGCCGGAAACGTCCTCGGCGCCGGCGTGGCCCAGGCGGCGCCCAGCACCTACACGCCCGACTGGAATTCGGTCGACCAGCACCCGCCGGCCCCCGAGTGGTTCCAGGACGCGAAGTTCGGCATCTACTTCCACTGGGGCGTCTTCAGCGTCCCGGCCTTCGGCAACGAGTGGTACCCGCGCAACATGTACCGGGCCGGCGACTCCGCCAACCAGCACCACATCGCGACCTACGGTCAGCCCTCGGCGTGGCCGTACCACAACTTCATCAACGGTGCTCAGGATCTGTCGGGCAACTTCGTGCAGTTCGCACCGAAGCTGAAGTCCGCCGGCGGGAAGTTCGACCCCGAGGAGTGGGTGCAGCTGTTCGTCGACGCCGGGGCCAGGTTCGCGGGCCCGGTCGCCGAGCACCATGACGGTTTCTCCATGTGGGACAGCCAGGTCAACGAGTGGAACTCTGTGAAGAAGGGCCCAGGTCTTGACCTGCTGAAGCTGTTCTCCACGGCCATCCGCGCCAAGGGCCTGAAGCTGCTGGTGGCCATGCACCACGCGTACAACTTCACAGGCTTCTACGAAGCCGCCCCCGCACAGACGGACCCCAGCCTCAAGAAGCTCTACGGTCAGCTGGGTTCGACCGCGGAGAACCAGCTCTGGTACGACAAGCTCAAGGAGGTCATCGACCGCGCCCAGCCCGACATCCTGTGGCAGGACTTCAATCTGGACGCCGTCGACGAGCAGCAGCGCCTGAAGTTCCTGGCCTACTACTACAACCAGGCCAACAGCTGGGGCCGTGAGGTCGTCGCCACCTACAAGGACGGCATGAACGGCAAGGGCGAGGTCTTCGACTACGAGCGCGGCGGCCCGGCCGACATCACCACCCCGTACTGGCTGACCGACGACAGCATCTCCAACAGCAGCTGGTGCTACACGCAGGGCATCGGCTACTACAGCATCAAGCAGATGCTGCACTCGTTCATCGACCGCGTGAGCAAGAACGGCAACGTGCTGCTCAACATCGCGCCGATGGCCGACGGCACCATCCCGCAGGCGCAGAAGGACATCCTGCTCGGCATGGGCGACCACCTGAAGCGCTTCGGCGAGTCGATCTACGCGACCCGTGCCTGGACGGTCTACGGCGAGGGCCCGACGAAGATGGGCGGTGGTGCGTTCACCAATCCGACGGCCGGCACGGCGCAGGACATCCGCTTCACCCGCAACAAGGCCGACAACGTCCTGTACGCCACCGTCCTGGGCTGGCCCGGCAGCTCCCTGACCATCAAGACGCTCAGCTCGGACCGCATCAACCTCTCCTCGCTGACCTCGGTGAAACTGCTCGGCTCCACCGCCGGCACCACCATCGACCTGCCCGCACCGACGCAGAACTCCTCCGGTCTCACGGTCGCCCTGCCGTCCTCCGCGCCCTACAGCGCCAACGCCTACGTCCTGAAGCTCTCCTTCTCCGGCACCATCCCGGCCGTGGCGCCGCCCGCCGGCGCCACCGCCTTCTCGGACGTCAACTACTCCGGAAACTCCGCCCCGTTGGCCCTCGGCGACTACACCGCGGCCGACCTGACCGCGGCCGGACTGAGCACACGCACCATCTCCTCCCTCCGCCTGAGTACGGGCCACCAGGTGATCGGATACTCGGGAGACAACTTCACCGGCACCTCGTGGACCTTCACCGCCAACAACCCCGACCTGAGGAACACCGGCAACAACGACCAGATCACCTCCCTGAGGGTCCAGTTCAACCCGGCGACGTACTTCCGGATCACCAACGTCACCAATGGCCTGGCCCTGGACAGCGGCGGCGATGTCGCTTCCGGGTCGAACCTCAAGCAGTGGACGTGGGACGGCCACAACAACCTCCAGTGGCACGCCGAGCCGATCGCGGGCGGCTACTACCGGCTGGTCAACCGCACCAACGGCATGGTCGCCGACGGCTGGGGCGCCACCTCCGACGGTTCCGCGGCCAGACAGGCGTCCTGGAGCGGCAGCTCCAACCAGCAGTGGAAGATCACGAACCGGGGCGGTGACCGCTACACCATCGCCAACCGCGCCACCGGCCTGGTCCTCGACGGAGGGGGCAACGTCTCCTCCGGCTCCGTCACCAAGCAGTGGACCAACGGCAGCAGCACCAACCTCCAGTGGACGTTCACGGCCCTCTGACCGGTCGGAGACGGCTTCGGGGCACGAACTCCGGCCGACAGGCGGGGGTTTGCGCGGACGTCCTCCGACGCCGGCGGGCGCCCCTCCGCCGCCCCCGGGCGGAGGGGCCTTCCCCCGTTCCACGGGCCGGCCACGACGGACGGGCCCCCGGCGAACCACGCCGGGGGCCCGCGGCCGTCAGCATCCGGCGTCGGCGCACCGGAGTCGGTCCGGTGCGCCCCGGCGGTCGACCGCTGAGGTCAGGGCGTGCCGCCCATCGTGGTGAGCGTGGACCGGTACGCCTGCTTCTTGTTGCCGCCGCGGTCGAAGAGCAGCGGGTTCTCGCCGCTGCGCCACGAGTCGCTGTCGCGGATGCCCCACACCGTGATGCCGGTGCAGCGCGCCACGTTCAGACAGGCCCTGACCGTGTTGGCGTACGCGTTCGGCGGGGCCTGAGCGATGTCCAGCTCGGTGATCTGCACGTCCACCCCGAGAGCGGCGAAGCTCGACAGCGTCGTCTGGAAGCTGCCGGGAGGGCCGCCGGCACCGAAGTGGGCCTGGAGACCCACGCAGTCGATGGGGACGCCGCGCGCCTTGAAGTCGCGGACCATGCGGTAGACGCCCTGCGTCTTCGCGGCGTTCCAGTCCTCGATGTTGTAGTCGTTGTAGCAGAGCTTGGCCGACGGATCGGCGGCCCGGGCCGTGCGGAACGCCTCCTCGACGAAGCCGGTGCCCAGCACGTCCCGGAAGACCGAACTGCGCATCTGGCCGCTGCCCCCGTCGGCGAAGGCCTCGTTGACCACGTCCCAGGAGTGGATGCGGCCCTTGTAACGGCCCGCCACGGTGTTGATGTGGTTGTTCATCACGCTGCGCAGCGTGTTCGCGTCCCTGATGGAGCTGACCCAGCCGGGCAACTGGGAGTGCCACACCAGCGTGTGACCGCGGACCTTCTGGCCGCGGGACGCCGCGCGGTTGACGATCTGGTCGGCGGAGCCGAAGGTGAACTGGCCGCGGCTGCGCTCGGTCGCGTCCCACTTCATCTCGTTCTCGGGGGTGACCTGGTTGAACTCGCGGTCCAGGATGCCGGTGTATTGGCCGTCGCCGAGCCGGCCCGCGGCCACGGCGGTGCCGAAGTACCGTCCGGACTGGGCTGCCTGGGCGCCCAGCGTGCTGGCCCTCGGCGCGTCCGGGGCGCGGTCCGCGCCGTTCGCGATGCCGGGCGTCACCAGGGACACGACGGCTGCCAGGCCCAGGACCGAGGCGCGGCGCCGGCCGAGCCGTTTCGACGGGTTCATCGTTCTCCTCGTACGGTCGGGTGCGGGTGGGGTGCGGGTGATGGTGTCGCGGGTGCGACGGCCTCAGGGCGTGGACAGCTCGAACCGAGTGACGCGGACCGCGCCGCCGAGTGCCTGCGTGGCGTGGTTGAAGAGGGCGAACCGGTAGCCCATGAAGAAGCGCCAGTCGTTGCCCATCGAGAAGGCGGGACCGAGGCGGGTGAAGGTGACGCCGTCGGTGCTGTAGGAGAAGGTGGCGGGCCGGGGCGCTCCGGGACGGATGTCGGCGGTGGCCCGCAGCCAGACGCGACCGCCGGGCGCGTTCGCGCTCGCCCGCTCCACACCCGTGCCGGTGGTGTTCCAGCTGCCGTCCATCGTCAGCCCGTCCACCATCACCAGCCGGGTCACGCCGCCGTCCCGCTTGAGCCCGATCCACGCGGAGGAGTCCCGCAGCAGCGCGAGTCCGGCCCGGTCGCCGTCCCGCATCGCCGAGTGGTCGAGCAGGACCGTGGCGGTGGAGGTCGGGCCCTGGATGCGGTGCGTGAGCGTGTTGCGGGCCCAGTACAGGTCGTTCGTGACCGTCGCCGTCCGCAGGGTGAGGCCGTTGTTCACCGACCACTTGGTGTTGTCGGGGTTGTGGTTCCACTCCCACTTCGGCTTGAGGGTCGTCCCGTCGAAGGTGTCCACGCCGATCATCGGGGTGACCTGGCGGGGCGGGGCGGGCACCACCGGGGCCGGATACGAGGCACCCCACGCGCCGTTCACCAACTGCACCACGGGCCAGCCGTCCGAGGTCCAGGTGATGGGCGCCAGCGCCGGCACCCGGCCGCCCGGGTAGGCGTCCACGAACGCCAGGTAGTACCAGGCGCCGTTCTGCGTCCGCACCAGCCCGCCCTGGTGCGGGACGCCCCCGCCGGGGATCGGCCCGCGCAGGTCGAGGAGGACCTGGCGCATGGTGTACGGACCGAAGGGGCCGCTGGACGACTTGAGGATGTACTGCCCGTTCGCGGGGCGGGTCAGGAAGATGTAGTACTGCCCGTTGATCTTGTAGAAGCGTGAGCCCTCCAGGGTTCCCACGCTCGACGGGGTCGTGAACACCTGCTGGTTACGGACCTGGGTGCGCCCGTCGGGCGACAGCTGCGCCACGCTGATCGTGGTGTTTCCGTACGCCACGTACAGGGTGTCGTCGGTGTCGACGAGCAGCCCGGCGTCGTAGTACGGCGTGTTGATGGTGGTGAGCCTGCTCCACGGCCCCTCGGCGGCGGTGGCCGTGTAGATGTACGTCCTGGCGAAGTCGATCTGGCCCAGCCAGTAGAAGGTCCCGTTGCTCGGCCGGTGGGCCAGCGACGACGCCCAGATGCCCCGGACGTACCCGCGGCCGCCGTTCAGGTCGTACTTGGCGCCGAAGTCGAGGCTCGGCACCGAGTGGCCGGCGATCTCCCAGTTCACCAGGTCGTAGGAGCGCAGGACGGGGGCGCCCGGCGAGTAGTGCATCGTCGAGGCCGAGGCGTAGTAGGTGTCGCCGACGCGGATGACGTCGATGTCGGCGAAGTCCTGCCAGACGACCGGGTTGGTGAAGTTCGCCGCGGCGCTGTCCGGCCCCTCGGCGGCGACGCCGCGGGCCGCCGCGGTCAGCGGGAGGAAGGCACCCGACGCCAGTCCCGCGGCCGCGGTCAGCGCTCGACGACGGCCCCACTGGTGACGAGGGCATGACATATCCATGTCGGTCTCCTTGTGTGGCCGGGCCGTTGGGGACGGCGGGTGAACCGCCTGCGGCCGGGTGGTGGGGGGCTGGCGCCGGAGCGGGGTGTGGGTGCGGCGATGTGCGCGTGCGTGGGGGTGCTCTGTCTCTTCTCGCGGTGTGCGGCGACCGGGAGGGTCAATCCCGTTCGCCCTCTCGGACACCAGCCGACTCATCGAGCACTTTGGATGATAGGAGGACGATGAACCGAGTCAATACCTCTCGCATGATTCGCCTTTGTACTCGAAACCTTTCGCTCGATCAGGGGCTGGAATCGAGCGGAGTGGGGCGCGAGGTGTGTCGGTCGAGAGGTGTTGACATGTGCAGCTGCCTCTCTATGCTCCCGGACTACCACCGGGCGGCCGATGTGGTTCGATCGTGAACGAGCTCGAATCTTGCGCCCGTTCATCTATGTCAGGTGCACGACATTCATCGGTTCGTGACCGCTTCGGCGGTGAGGCGCTCACGGACGCGTGCGGCGCCCGCATCGGCCCCGCCCTCCCCGCGCAGCCGTATTCCGAGACAGAGGGAGTCGCATGATCACCAGGACAAAGAACCTCTTACGGCCCGCCGTGGTCGCGGTCCTGCTCGTCCTGACCATGGCCGGCACGGCCCTGACCGCGGGCCCCGGCGCGGGCTCCGCGCTCGCGGCCTCCGACGCCGCCGCCGGACCCGCCCGAGAGGCCGCCGGGAGCCCCGGCTGCGGCAAGGCGCCCGGCCTGGCCAGCGGTACCCACACGATCCAGAGCAGCGGCAAGAACCGGAACTTCATCCTGCGGGTCCCGGACGGCTACGACCGCAACCGCGCCTACCGGCTGGTCTTCGGCTTCCACTGGCTGGGCGGCACCTCCAACGACGTCGCCACGGGCCGCACCGTGGAGACCGGCACCTGGGCGTACTACGGGCTCCAGCGGCTGGCGAACAACAGCACGATCTTCGTGGCGCCACAGGGCCTCAACAACGGCTGGGCCAACTCCGGCGGCGAGGACATCACCCTCGTCGACGACATGCTCAGGCGGATCGAAGGGGCCCTGTGCGTCGAGACGACACAGCGCTTCGCCCTCGGCTTCAGCTACGGCGGCGCCATGTCCTACTCGATCGCGTGCTCCCGCGCGAACGTCTTCCGCGCGGTCGCCGTCCAGAGCGGCGGCGTCCTCAGCGGATGCAACGGCGGCAACCAGCGCATCGCCTACCTCGGTGTGCACGGCCTCAGGGACAGCGTCCTGAACATCTCCGGCGGACGGTCGATGCGGGACAGGTTCGTCAGGAACAACGGCTGCGCCGCCCAGAACCCGCCCGAGCCGGCGCAGGGCAGCCTCCAGCACCGGGTCACCACCTACTCGGGATGCGCGGCCGGGTACCCGGTCGCCTGGGCCGCCTTCGACGAAGGGCACATCGCCGCGCCGCAGGACGGACGCGGCGGTGACAGCGGCTCGCGGACCTGGCTGCCGGGCGAGATCTGGAAGTTCTTCACCCAGTTCGGTCAGACCACGGCGCCCTGACCCGGGGCGGGCCGACCACGGGGGACCGGCCGACCGTGACCGGCCGGCGCCGGACGCCGTACGAGCGTCCGGCGCCGGCCGTGTCACGCCCTGGTGCAGGCCGTGCCGTTCAGGCTGAACGCGCCCGGCGAGGCGAAGGCGCCGCTGTAGGTGCCCTGGAAGCCGAACGTCTGACTGCCGCCGGGGGAGATGCTCGCGTTGTGCGCCAGGCCGCTCGCCGTGACGGAACCCGACGACGGCGACACGGACGCGCTCCAGGCTCCGGTGATCTGCTGACCGGACGGCAGGGTGAAGGCGAGCCGCCAGCCGTCAACGGGCGACGAACCGGTGTTGGAGACGGTGACGTTCGCGGTGAACCCGCCCGGCCACACGTTCGTGGCGTAGGACACCGCGCACCCGGAGCCGCCGCCCGGACTGCCCGGCCCGCCGCCCGTCTCGACGCTGGAGGAGAACGAGTTCACGGACAGCCCCGTGCCGTTCTGCCAGGGCTCGAACCCGGCCTGAACACTCGTCAGATACCAGCTGTTCTGCGCCATTCCACGGGACACGGCCTGCCGGACGAAGTCCATCACGTCGAAGCTCCAGCTGCCGATGGCCGACGGGGCGACGAAGGACAGCACGTCGTTGGAGCCGTTGCCGCCCTGCCACACCTGCCAACTGCGCCCGCCCACGGTGGCGGTGCCGACCTGCGAACCGATGGGCTGGATGGGGCCCACCTTGTTGAGCCAGATCATGATCTCGGTCCGGTTCACCCCGTCGGTCCGGGGCGTCGGGTCCAGCCAGATGTCGTACGAGGCGTTGTAGACCGCGTCGCCGACGTACCCGTACGAGATGCTGCTCGGCGCGCTCGAGATACGGGAGAGCTGCGCGGGGAGGTTCGTCCCCGGCGAGCAGTTCGTGTAGTGGCAGCCGTTGAACACGGAGGGGTACGACTTCGGCGCTCCGTTCGTCGGGACCGAGCCGTCGGCCCGGCTGACCCGGAAACCGGAACCCGTGGTGGTGACGCACTGGGGCTCGTTGGTGCCCCAGCGGTTGTTCTGGACGACGTACCGGCCCTGGATGACGGCCGAGCCGAACTGTTCGCACACCGTCGTGTCGGCCTGGGCCCGGGGTGTGGCGGCGAAGAGCGCCGCGACGGTGACGAGGGCGGTGACGAACGCGCCGAGCGGGCCGCGCGGGACGCGCGGAAGACGTGGTGACGGTCGCATGGGGGACCTCTTTCGGAGGTACGGCCGGGAAGGTGGGGTCGCGCGGGCGCTCCGGTGATCCGCCATGATGGGAGCGCTCCCAAATCCTGTTCCGTTGTGGACTGTAGGAGCGCGGCCATGCCCCTGACAACCCTGGTGCAGTGGGCGAGTACGGGGGGCCTGTACGGGGGCCGTCCCGCCGTCACCGGGCCCGCAGTGCGTCGAGCGCGGCGAGGGCCACATGGAGTTCGGTGCGCTCCTCCCCGGACTCGAGGTCCCGGCCGAGGAGCCGCTCGATGGTGCGCAGACGCTGGTACATGGTCTCGCGGGCGAGGCCGCCCCGGCGCGCCGCGGTCGTCTTGTTGCCGGCGGCGTCGAGGTAGTGGCGCAGTGTCGTCAGCAGGTCGGAGCCGTGCTGGGTGTCGTGCGCGATGAGCCGGCCGAGCTGCCGCTCGGTGTACTCCTGGATCCGGGTGTCCTCACGCAGGGCGTACAGCAGGCGCCGCAGACCGATGTCGGACAGCTCGTGGAAGGAGCGGCCCTCGGGCAGCGGCAGGCCGCGGGGGGTGGCCTCGGCGACACGGGCCGCCTCCCGGAAGGAACGGGCGGTGTCGGCGAGGTCCATGACCTCGGAACCGACACTCACGACCGGCCGGGGCTCCCCACCGGGCACGGCGCCGCACAACTGCTCGACGACCGGCCGCCAGGGCTGGGCCGCGCGCAGGGCCAGCAGGACGCCGACACGGCCGGGGGCCAGCTCACCGACGAGGCCCGCGACACCGGTCGCGTGCAGCCCCTGGAGCAGTCGGGCCTCGGCCTCCTGGCCCCCGCCGCCCGCGGGCAGGTCCACGAGGACCGCGACGAAGCGGCTCCGGTCGGCGGGCAGCCCGAGCGCGGCGCAGCGGGCGCGGGCGTCCTCCGCCGAGCGGTGGCGATGTTCGACCAGGTCGCGCAGGGCGTTGCGATGGGCGGTGTGCTCCCAGGGAGTGGGGTGGATGAGCCGGGCCACGGTCAGGGCCATGGCGGTCCGCTCCAGCACGGTGCGGTCCTCCGGCCCGAAGGCCGGCCCGCCCGGTCCGGCCGGGAGCATCGCCACCCGCCCCCAGCGTTCCCCCTGGTACGTGACGGGCGCCGTGAGCCAGCCCTCCGGTCCCTGGACCATCGTCCCCTCGCCCGTCCCGGTGGCCCGTGAGCGGTGTTCCCAGCCGGTGAGCGCCTCCTCGACGGTGCCGCCGGACGGCTCGCAGATCAGGGCCTGGTGCACCAGGTTCTCCAGGACGACCGTGCGGCCGCTCATCTCCGCCGCCGCACGCACCACGTCCTCCGGCCCCGCCCCGCGCAGGGTGAGAGTGGTGAACGCCTCGTGGACGCGCTGGGTGCGCCGCATCGCGTCCGCCTGGTTGCCGAGCAGCAGGGCGTGCACGACCTGGGTGACCTCCAGGAAGTTGACGTCCTTGGCCAGGGTGACGAGGGGCAGGCCCCGGGTACGGCAGGCGTCGACCAGTGCGTCCGGCGGGCGGTGGTAGCGGCGTACGAGTTCGATGACCAGCGCCGCGGCCCCGACGTCGGCGAGTTCGTCGACGTAGCGGCGCACCCCGGCGGTGTCCTGCGGCAGTGGCATCCCGGTGGTGAGGACGAGTTCGCCGCCCTTCAGGAAGGACGCGGGATCGGTCAGCTCCGTGATGTGGACCCAGCGGACCGGCCGGTCCAGCCCCGCCTCACCGGTCACGACCCGCGGCTGCCCGGCCGCCAGCACGGGCAGGGCCAGCGCATCGGCGACGGTGAGCGGACGGGCAGGCCCCTGAGCGGCCGGATGGTTGTCGTCCACGGTGCCTCCAGGGGGTGCCCCGCTCGCACCGGGCCGTGCCCGCGGGGAGTGCCCGGCCACTGTGACAAGCGTCGCTGACCTGCGCAAGAGAGGTCCCGCAGGCAAACAGACGGCGCCGCCCCGGTGGCGCTGACACAACGTCCGGATGTCGCGTCCCGTCCGGACACTTCGCGCGTTGGCGCCGGCCGGGCCCCCCGAGATGCTCGAAGGGCCGCAGCAGACCGAGATCGAGGCCGGGAGACGAACATGACCGCACTGTCGCCGCACCTTCGCCAGGCCACGCCCGTGGTGGCGACCCGGGGCGAGGGCGTCCACCTCTACGGCGAGGACGGCCGCCGCTACCTCGACTTCACCGCCGGCATCGGCGTCACCAGCACCGGGCACTGCCACCCCAAGGTCGTGGCGGCCGCCCAGGAACAGGTGGCCACCCTCGTCCACGGCCAGTACACGACCGTGATGCACCAGCCCCTGCGGCAGCTCGTCGAGAAGCTCGGGGAGGTGCTCCCGACCGGCCTCGACAGCCTCTTCTTCACCAACTCCGGCAGCGAGGCCGTGGAGGCCGCCCTGCGCCTGGCCCGCCAGGCCACCGGCCGCCCCAACGTCATCGTCTGCCACGGCGGCTTCCACGGCCGAACCGTCGCCGCCGCCTCCATGACCACCTCCGGCACCCGCTTCCGGTCCGGGTTCTCCCCGCTGATGAGCGGCGTGGTCGTCACCCCCTTCCCGGCGGCCTACCGCTACGGCTGGGACGAGGACACCGCGACCCGCTTCGCCCTCCAGGAGCTGGACTACACGCTCCAGACGATCTCCTCGCCTGCCGACACCGCCGCGATCATCGTCGAGCCGGTGCTCGGCGAGGGCGGCTACGTGCCCGCCACCCGCGCCTTCCTCGAAGGGCTGCGGGAACGCGCCGACCGCCACGGCTTCCTGATCATCCTCGACGAGGTGCAGACCGGTGTCGGCCGCACCGGCCGCTTCTGGGGCCATGAGCACTTCGGCGTCACCCCCGACATCCTCGTCACCGCCAAGGGTCTCGCCAG
Source organism: Streptomyces sp. NPDC030296 (assembly GCF_055572815.1). NCBI lineage: Bacteria > Bacillati > Actinomycetota > Actinomycetes > Kitasatosporales > Streptomycetaceae > Streptomyces > Streptomyces sp. NPDC030296. The sequence goes on along the minus strand of NZ_JBVICQ010000026.1, from coordinate 12,780 downwards.
CGGCTTCCCGCTGTCGGGCATCGCCGCCTCCGAGGCACTGATGGCGAAGGCCTGGCCGGGCTCGCAGGGCGGCACGTACGGCGCCAACGCCGTCGCCTGCGCCGCGGCCTGCGCCACCCTCGACGTCGTCCGCGACGAGCGGCTCGTGGAGAACGCCGAGGCCATGGGCAAGCGGCTGCGCCAGGGCCTGGAAGCGGTCGCCGACCGCACCCCCGGCATCGGCGACGTACGCGGCCTCGGACTGATGCTGGCCACCGAGTTCGTCACGGAGGACGGCGCCCCCGACCCCGAGACCGCCGCCCGCGTCCAGCGCGCCGCCGTCGACGAGGGCCTGCTCCTGCTGCTGTGCGGCGCCTGGAACCAGGTCGTCCGCATGATCCCGGCCCTCGTCATCGACGAGGCCGCGGTGGACGAGGGCCTCCAGGCCTGGGCGACGGCCGTCGAAGCGGGTACATGTGGAGCGGCGGAGCGATGACGGACACCACCACGGCCCCGGAGCGGTCGGCGCGCACCACCCCCGCCCTGGACCGGCTGGTCGCGCTGCTCACCGGGACGGCTCCCGGCCTGCGGGTGGAGACCGGCCCCGGCTCCACCGGCCCCTACGCCTACGACGCCTCCAACTACCGGGTCCCCCCGCGGGCCGTGGTGTTCCCCCGCAGCGCCGACGACGTCGTCGCGGTGCTGCGCGCCTGCCGGGAGACCGGAATCCCGGTCACCGCGCGCGGCGGCGGCACCAGCATGGCGGGCAACGCCGTCGGCCCCGGCGTGGTCCTGGACTTCTCCCGGTACATGAACCGGATCCTCGACATCGACCCGGTCGCGCGCACCGCACGGGTCGAGGCCGGCGTCGTCCTCGACGCGCTGTGCAGCGCCACCGCCCTCCAGGGCCTGACCTTCGGCCCCGACCCGTCCTCGCACAGCCGCTGCACCCTCGGCGGCATGATCGGCAACGACGCGTGCGGCAACCGGTCGGTGCGGCACGGCCGCACCAGCAGCCACATCGAGGCCCTGGAGTTCGTGACGGCCGACGGCGTGCGGGCCGTCGCCGACCACCAGGGCCTGCGCGCGGCGGACCCGGACGACACGGCCGCGGTCCGGCGTGTCGCCCGCCTCCGCGCCGACGTACGCGCCCTGATCGACGCCAACCTGGCGCCGATCCGCACCGAACTGGGCCGCGTCCCGCGACACGTGTCCGGATACCAGCTCCACCACCTGCTGCCCGAGCACGGCTTCGACATGGCCCGTGCCCTGGTCGGCACCGAAGGCTCCTGTGCGGTCGTCACCGCCGCGACGGTCCGCCTGGTGGCGACCGCACAGGCATCCACGCTCCTCACCCTCGGCTACGGCGACGTGGTCGACGCCGCCGAGGACGTGCCCGAGATCCTGCGCTGGAATCCCACCGCCGTCGAGGGCATGGACGAGGCGATCGTCGCCACCATGCGCGCCCGCCGCGGCCCGGACTCCGTGACCGGACTGCCCGAGGGACGGGCCTGGCTGTACGTCGAACTCGACGGCGACGACCAGGCGACGGTCGACGCCCGCGCCGCCGAACTCCTCGACGTGCTCAGGGCCCGCGGCCGGATGACCGGCGGGCGGGTCGTGCGGAGCCCGCAGGAGCGGCGTTCGCTGTGGCGGGTCCGCGAGGACGGCGCCGGGCTCGCCGCCCGGCTCGTCGACGGCGGGGAGTCCTGGCCCGGCTGGGAGGACGCGGCCGTCGCCCCGGAGAACCTCGCCGCCTATCTGCGCGACTTCCGCAAACTGATGGCCTCCCACGGGCTCACCGGGGTGCTCTACGGCCACTTCGGTGCCGGCTGCGTCCATGTCCGCATCGACTTCGACCTCGCCACCGGTCCCGGCCGGGCCGCCGCGCGCCGCTTCCTCGGCGAGGCGGCGACCCTCGTGGTCTCCCACGGCGGCTCCCTGTCGGGCGAGCACGGCGACGGGCGGGCGCGGGGTGAGCTGCTGGAGGTCATGTACAGCCACCGCATGATCCGGGCGTTCGCCGCGTTCAAGGAGATCTTCGACCCCGAGGGGCTGCTCAACCCCGGTGTCATCGTGGACCCGGCCCCCCTCGACGCCGACCTCGCCCTGCACACCCCCGCCGACGTGGTGCCCGTCGACACCCTCTTCACCTTCCCGCACGACGAGGACGGCTTCGCGGGCGCGGTCCGCCGCTGTGTCGGCGTCGGCCGCTGCCGCAGCGACGCGGGCGGCGTGATGTGCCCCAGCTACCGGGCGACGGGGGAGGAGAGCGACTCCACGCGGGGCCGGGCCCGGCTGCTCCAGGAGATGGTGCGCGGCGGGACCGTCGAGGACGGCTGGCGCTCCACCGAGGTGCGCGACGCCCTCGACCTGTGCCTGTCCTGCAAGGCGTGTTCCAGCGACTGCCCGGTGGGCGTCGACATGGCCACGTACAAGGCGGAGTTCCTGCACCACCACTACAAGGGCAGGCTCAGGCCCCGCTCCCACTACTCGCTGGGCTGGCTGCCGCTGACCTCGGCCCTCGCCGGTTACGCCGCCCGCCCGCTGAACGCGCTGCTGCGCGGCCCGGTCGGCAGGCTGCTCGCCCGCCTCGGCGGGGTGACGGTGAAGCGCCGCATCCCGGCCTTCGCCTCCCGGCACGCGCTTCGGCAGGCCCTGCGGAGGGCGCGGACCGGTGAACCGGCGAAGACGCTGCTCTTCGTCGACAGCTTCACCCGCGCCTTCCGGCCCGAGGTCGCCGGGGCCGCGAGCCGAGTCCTGGCCGACGCGGGCATCCCCTGCACGGCGGAGGAGGGCCTGTGCTGCGGCCTGACCTGGGTCAGCACCGGCCAGCTGTCCGTCGCCCGCCGCGTCATGGCCCGTACGGTCGCCCGCCTCGACAACGGTGACGACCGCCCCGTCGTCGTCGCCGAACCCAGCTGCGCCGCCGCCCTCAAGCGCGATGTGCCCGAGCTGCTCGGCACCGACGCCGCCCGGCGGGTCGCGGCCCGCGTCCACACCCTCACCGGAGCGCTCACCGAGCTCGCCGAGCCCGGCTGGACGCCACCGGAGCTGCCTCAGAACGTCGTCCTGCAGACCCACTGCCACGAGTACGCCACCTTCAAGGGCCACCACCCGCGCGACCTGCTCGGCCGCCTCGGGGTGCGGAAGGTCGACGAGGCGGAGGGCTGCTGCGGACTCGCCGGCAACTTCGGCTTCGAGGCCGATCACTACGACACCTCGATGGCCGTCGCCGACCTCGCCCTGAAGCCGCGCCTCGACGCCGTCGACGCCCAGGGACCGGCCGTGGTCGTCGCCGACGGCTTCAGCTGCGCCACCCAGATCGACCACCTCGCCGGTGACCGGGGCGTCCGCGCCCTGCACCTCGCGGAACTGCTCGACCCCGCCGCCGATCAACCTGGAGGAACCCCATGACCGACACACCCACACAGTTGTTCATCGGCGGCGCCTGGGTCGACGCCGTGGACGGCGCCACCATGGCCGTCGACGACCCCGCGACCGGCGAGATCCTCTGCCATGTCGCCGACGCGGGCCCCAAGGACGCGCAGCGCGCCGAGGACGCGGCCGTCGCCGCGCAGGAGAAGTGGGCCCGTACGGCGCCCCGGGCCCGCAGCGAGATCCTGCGCCGGGCCTACGAGATCATCGTCGAGCGCACCGACGAGCTGGCCCATCTGATGACCGCCGAGATGGGCAAGCCGCTCGCCGAGGCCAGGGGAGAGGTGGCGTACGCCGCCGAGTTCTTCCGCTGGTTCTCCGAGGAGGCCGTCCGGATCGACGGCGGCCACGGCACCCTGCCCGACGGCCGCAACCGGATGCTGCTCTCCCGCCGCCCGGTGGGCCCCTGTCTGCTGATCACTCCGTGGAACTTCCCGCTGGCCATGGGCACCCGCAAGATCGGCCCGGCGATCGCCGCGGGCTGCACGATGGTACTCAAGCCGGCCCCGCAGACCCCGCTCTCCAGCCTCGCCCTCGCCGCCATCCTCAAGGAGGCCGGGCTGCCCGACGGCGTGCTGAACGTCGTCACCACCTCCCGTGCGGGGGAGGTGTGCGAACCGCTCCTGCGCGGCGGGCGGATTCGCAAGCTGTCCTTCACCGGCTCCACGGGCGTCGGCCGCCTGCTGCTCGCCCAGAGCGCGGACGCGGTGGTGCGCACGTCCATGGAACTGGGCGGGAACGCGCCGTTCATCGTGTTCGAGGACGCGGACCTGGACAAGGCCGTGGACGGCGCGATGGTCGCCAAGATGCGCAACATGGGCGAGGCGTGCACCGCCGCCAACCGTTTCTTCGTGCACACCTCCGTGGTGGAGGAGTTCGGGCGGCGGCTGGCCGAGCGCATGGGCGCGCTGGTCGTGGGCCCCGGTACGCGCGACGGTGTCGACGTCGGCCCGCTGATCGACCGGAACGGCCGGGGCAAGGTCGAGGAACTGGTCGCCGACGCGGTCGAGCGCGGCGCCCGGGTGCTGGTCGGCGGCCGTACGCCGGAGGGTCCGGGCTGCTTCTACCCGCCGACCGTGCTCACCGGCGTCGACCCCGGCAGCCGTCTGATGGACACCGAGATCTTCGGCCCGGTCGCGGCGATCCTCACCTTCGACGACGAGGACGAGGTGGTCCGCCGGGCCAACGACACCCCGTGGGGGCTCGTCGGCTATGTCTTCACCGAGGGACTGGACCGCGCCCTGCGCGTCAGCGAGCGCCTGGAGGTCGGCATGGTCGGCCTCAACACCGGTCTGGTGTCCAACCCGGCGGCGCCCTTCGGCGGCGTCAAGCAGTCGGGGCTCGGCCGTGAGGGCGGCCGGGTCGGCATCGACGAGTTCCTGGAGTACCAGTACCTCGCGGTGCCCGTCGGATGACCGCGGGGGCGCGGCACCGTCGGACGACTACCGCGGCGCCGCGCCCCGTCCGCGCCCGCGCGTCAGCCCGGGTGGCGGGCGGTGATCTCCGCCGCGGTGTCGGTCACCAGACGTCCCAGCTCGGCGAGCCGGCCGGCGTCGAAGCGGGAGTCGGGCAGGGAGACCGCCACGGCGGCCAGCGGGACGCCGTCAGCGTCGAGGACGGGGGCGGCGATGGCGCAGACGCCCTGGAGGTACTGGTTGTGGTTGACGGCGTATCCGCGGTCCTTGACGCGGCGCAGTTCCGCGCGCAGTTCCCCGGGGTCGGTGATGGTCTCCTCGCCGTAGCCCTCGAGGATGCCCGTCGCGAACTCGTCGACATCGGACGCGGGGAGATGGGCGAGGACCGCGTGGCCGGCGGCCGTGGCGTGCAGCGGCGAGGCGTCGCCGATGGCGTGGAACGTGCGCACCGCGTGGTCGCAGTCGACGCGGTCGACGACGATCATGCCCTGGAGCGCGTCGGGCACCGAGAGGTGGATGGTCTCGTTGAGCGCGTCTCGGAGCCGGATCATGGGGTCGCGGGCGGCGGCGAACAGGCTGGAGCCCTGCAGCGCGGCCGGTCGTACGGCGAGGACCCGCGCGCCGATCTCCCAGCGGGTGGTGTCCCTGCGGCTGGCCCGCAGCCAGCCGGCCTCGTTGAGGGTCAGCAGGGTGCGTTGCACGGTGGACTTCGGGAGCCCGAAGAGTTTCGTCAACTCCCCGACCGTCACCGGCTGATGCCGGGCGACGGCTTCCAGGATGCGCAGCGACCTGGTGACGCTCTTCATCTCCATCCGATGCCTCCTCAGGTCGGTGAGGTCGTCCTGTTCATGTCCTGACCCCTTCTTGGCCCACAAAGATCGTGCCGGATTCTAGCATGGCGTTCCACAATATGGCACGCACGCTCGTCGGCTGTCCGAGGTTCGGATCGGCGTCGACGGGGAGCGGGAATCCGGTGCCCTCGCGGCGATGGGCAGCGACGGCCCCGACCAGGCCGTACCGTGCCGCGGGAATGCGATCGCCCTGCGCCCGGCTCCCCCCGGCCGGGCGCAGGGCGGTGGCTGTGTCAGACGCCCAGGCGGCGCCGTGCGATCTCCGTGGTCGTCTCGGTGACGAGTCGGCCCCACTCGGGGGTCCGTTCGGCGTCGTACCGGGAGTCGGGCATGGAGATGGCGACGGAGGCCAGCGGGGTGCCGTCCTCGTCCAGGATGGGCGCCGCGATGGCGCAGACGCCGGGACGGAACTGGTTGTGGTTGACCGCGTACCCCTCGGTGCGGATCCGCCCCAGCTCGGCGCGCAGCTCCGCGGGATCGACCGGCGTCGTGTCGCTGAAGCGCTCCAGGCCGGCCGCGAGGAGCTCCTCGACGTCCTGCCTGGGGAGGTGGGCGAGAATGGCGCGGCCCACGGCGGTCGCGTGCAGCGGCGAGAGGTCGCCGATCGCATGGAAGGTGCGCACGGCGTGCGCGCAGTCCACGCGGTCGACCACGACCATGCCGTCCAGCGCGTCGGGCACCGAGAGGTGGATCGTCTCGTTCACCTGGTCCCGTAGGCGCACCATGGGCTCGCGGGCGGCGGCGAACAGACTGGAGCCCTGCAGTGCTGCCGGTCGTACGGCGAGGACGCGCGCCCCGATCTCCCAGCGGGTCGTGTCCTTGCGGCTGGCCCGCAGCCAGCCGGCCTCGGCCAGTGTGACCAGTGTGCGCTGCACGGTGGACTTGGGCAGGCCGAAGAGTTTCGTCAACTCCCCCACGGTCACCGGCTGATGCTGCGCGACGGCCTCCAGGATGCGCAGCGACCGGGTGACGCTCTTCATTTCCATCCGATTTCCCCCCGTTAATACTCGAAATTTCTCGTGAACACCCTCTTGACTCCCCTTCGCGCCACTGTCATTGTCTGTGCCAGATTCTAGCACAGCGTTCCACATTGTGGCACGGCTCTCCGAGTGAAGGTCCCGAGGTGAGCCGGAGCGACTCCGAGAAGCGGACGGATGCGAGCCGTGGGTCCGGGAGGACCAAGCCCCCGTCCAAACCCACTCGAATCGAACATCCTCGCGTCGAGGTCAGCATGCGCCTCGACGGTACGAAAGGAAAGTCCTGTGTCTGCTGCCAGGAAGCGGGTCGCCGTCGTCGGCGTCGGAACGATGGGCAGCCAGGCCGCCTGGCGGCTGGCCGCCCGCGGTGCCGAAGTCGTCGGATACGACCGGTACGCCCCCGGCCACGACCGCAGCGCCGCCGGCGGTGAGACCCGGATCTTCCGGAGCGCCCACTTCGAGGACTCCCGCTACGTCCCGCTCCTCAAGCACGCCGACACCCTGTGGGAGCAGCTCCAGCAGGAAACCGGCCGCGAACTGCGCCGCCTGACCGGATGCCTGCTGATGGGGCCGACCGAGCACCAGCAGATGGCCACCGTCCTGCAGTCCATCGCCGAGCACGGCCTCGACCACGAGGTCCTGGACGCCGAGGTCCTCGCCAAGCGGTTCCCGCAGTACCGGCTGGAGGAAGGCGACGCGGCCGTGCTCGACCGCCGCGCCGGGCTCATCCGCCCCGAGCTGACCATCCAGACCGCCGCCCGCCACGCCGAGCAGCTGGGTGCCGTCATCCACCGCTACACCACGGTCCGTGAGATCGTCCCCGTCACGAACGGTGTCGAGATCCGCACCGACGCCGGCAGCGAGCGCTTCGACGCGGCCGTGGTCACTCCCGGCCCCTGGGTCAACGACCTGCTGCCCGACCTGCCGTGGGAGGTGGAGGTCCGGCGCCTGATCAGCGCCTGGTTCGTGCCCACCACCGACGCCTGGTTCGGCGAGGAGCGCCCCGCGTTCATCCGCACCGCGCCCACCCACTGCTACGGCCTGCCCTCCCCGGACGGAGTGTCGGTCAAGCTCGGCCTCTCCCAGGCCCTGCACAAGCCCGCGGGCGACCCGAACCAGCTGGACCGGACGGTGCAGCCGGAGGAGCTGGAGATCTTCGCCGAGCTGATCGGCCGCTACGCGCCGGACCTGCATCCCGACCCGACGCGCCTGTCCGTCTTCATGGAGGGCTACACCAAGAGCAGCCGCCCGCTGGTCGGCCCGCTGCCCGGCGCCGAGAACGTCGTCCTGCTGGCCGGCTTCTCCGGCCACGGCTTCAAGCTCGCCCCCGCCTTCGGCGACATCGCCGCCGACCTCGCGCTGGACGGCTCCTCCGCCCAGCCCATCGACTTCATATCCACCGTCGACCGCGCCGCGGCCTGAGTCCGAACGAGGTACGCCATGACTTTGACCATCGGTACGCTGCATGCGGAGCCCGGCCGGAAGACCCGCGGGGTTCTGCCCGCCGACCTCGGGACCACCACGGTCGAGGTGCCCCTGATCCTCGTCAACGGATCGCGTCCCGGCCCCCGGGTGGTGATCACCGGTGGCGTCCACGGCGGCGAGTTCATCGGTGTCGACGCCACCACCCGCCTGGCGGGACTGCTGGAACCGGAGGAGATCGCCGGGCAGGTGGTGATCTGCCCCGTCGCCAACCCGCCGGCCGTCTACGGCGGCAGGCTCAACATCTCGCCCCTGGACGGCGTGAACATCAACCGCGTCTTCCCCGGTGACCCGGACGGCGGCCCCACCGACCGGATGGCGGCCTGGCTGTTCGCGCACGTCGTCGACGGCGCCGACGCCTATGTGGACCTGCACAGCGGCGGTATCGACCAGCACCTGCTCGACTTCGTCGGCTACCGCCGCACCGGCGACCCCGAACTCGACGCCAAGAACAAGGCGTTGGCGCACGCGGTCGGATACGAGCGGGTCATCTTCGGCACCAGCCCCGAGGGCGGCAACAGCCATGCCGCCGCCAACCGGCAGGGCATTCCCGCGATCCTCGTCGAGACCGGCCAACTGGGCGACCGCGACCCGGCCACCGTACGCAGGCTCCTCGACGCCCTCCACCGGATCCTGCACCACCTCGGCGTCATCGAGGCCTCCGAGCACGTCAAGCCGCCCACCGCCCGGCCCCGTGACTGGATCTGGACCGGCGAGGCCGCCTCCGAGACCACCGGCCTGTGGTACCCGGACGCGGTCACCGGCGACGAGGTGACCGAAGGACAGACCATCGGCCGCATCATCGACCCGGTCCACGGCACCGAACACAAGGTCACCGCCAACGCCACCGGAACGATCATCTACGGCATGAACGGACTCACCGTCCGCCCCGGCACCGAACTCGCCGCCATCGCCACGCCCCACAACTGACCGGCCGGCGGCAACGGCTGCCCGTCGACCGGCCCACGGACCGCGTGTCCGTCCACAGACCCCACCCCCCAACTCTCCCGAGCTGGTCCCCCATTGCGCTACTTCCAGGAGATTTGTCATGAGTAATCCCATGATCGGTCGCAGAGCGCTCCTGCGCGGAGCAGGCGGCCTGGCCGCCCTCGCCGCTCTGCCGTCCCTCTCCGCCTGCGGTACCGGCACCAGCCGTGTCTCGTCCTCAGGCGGCAAGGGCGGCAGCAAGACGGTCATCGTCCGTGACAGTGGCGGTTCCTACGGCGCGGCCCTGCAGAAGGCGATCTACACGCCGTTCACGCAGGAGACCGGTATCCAGGTCAAGGTGCTCAACCTGGACGACGCCCCGCTGCTGGCCCAGATCAAGCAGGGCCGCCCGCAGTGCGACCTCATCAACAACTCGATGATGTCCCACCTCAAGTACTTGGGCCAGAACGCCCTGGAGATGCTGGACCACGACCGGATCAAGAGCGTGAAGAGCGCGAAGATCCCTGAGGCCCAGGTCACCGACCATGCCATCGGCAGCAGCTTCTACGGCCAGTGCATCGCGTACCGCACCGACGCCTTCGGCGGCCGCAAGCCCGAGTCATGGGCGGACTTCTTCGACACCAAGGCGTTCAAGGGCGGCCGCGCGATGTGTAGCCCCGACGGTGACCTGCCGGAGCTGGAGTTCGCGCTGCTGGCCGACGGTGTCCCGATGGACAAGCTGTACCCGCTCGACGTCGACCGCGCCTTCAAGGTGCTGACCCGACTGCGAGGCGACATCAAGAAGTTCTGGGACAGCGGCCCGCTCCCCGGTGTGCTCCTCAGCCGCCAGGAAGTGACGATGTCCACCGTCTGGGACGGCCGGATCGCCGACCTGGAGAAGCAGGGCGTCCCGGTCACCAGGCAGCTGAACGGCATGCGCCGCCAGTTCCAGGGCTACGCCATCGCCAAGGGCGCGGCCAACGTGGACAACGCCTACAAGCTCATGGACTTCTCGCTGCGGGCGGAGAGCCAGGCCAACCTGGCGAAGGCCTTCCCGTCGAACCCGTCCTCTCCGCTGGCCTACGCCAAGCTGACCGAGGAGCAGCGCAACGCTCTGGCCGGTGCGCCGAAGTACTACGACAAGGGCTTCGACACGGACGTCGACTGGTGGCTGAAGAACGAGTCGGCCGTCACCAAGCGCTGGTTGGAGTGGGCTCGTGGCTGAATTCGGTGTCGCCACACCGTCTGTCGGGGTGGCCGGCGGCAAGCCGGCCACCGCGAGTGGCAAAGCGCTGTCGGTGGTGGCCCTGCGCAAGACCTACGGCGACGTGGTCGCCGTCGACGAGGCGTCCATGGAGATCGCGGCGGGGGAGTTCGTCACCTTCCTCGGCTCCTCCGGGTCGGGCAAGACCACGACGCTGATGATGATCGCCGGGTTCTGCGAACCCGACTCCGGCACCATCACCGTGGGCGGCCGGGACGTCACCCGGCTGGCGCCGCAGAAGCGGGGCCTGGGCTTCGTCTTCCAGCAGTACCTGCTCTTCCCCCACATGACGGTCAGCGAGAACGTCGCCTTCCCCCTCACCCTGCGCGGCGTGCCGAAGGACGAGATCCGCCGGCGCGTCGGCGAGACGCTGGAGATCGCGGGGCTGTCCGGGTTCGGTGGTCGCAAGCCGCGTGAGCTGTCCGGCGGTCAGCAGCAGCGTGTGGCGTTGTGCCGGGCGCTGGTCTACCGCCCGCCGGTGATCCTCATGGACGAGCCGCTGGGCGCGCTGGACAAGAAGCTCCGCGATCAGTTGCAGGTGGAGATCAAGTCGATCCAGCAGGAACTGGGCCTGACCGTCATCTATGTGACGCATGATCAGGAAGAGGCGCTGGTGATGTCGGACCGTATCGCGGTGATGCGCAACGGTCTGATCGAGCAGTTCGACACCCCCCGCGAGCTGTTCGAACGGCCCAAGACGCCGTTCGTGGCGGACTTCCTGGGCGCGGCGAACTTCCTGCCCGGCCGGGTGGAGAAGCACGACGGCGAGCACACCCTGGTCCGCCTCACCCAGTCCGGTGGCCTGCTGACAGCCCGCCGTCACCAGCTGGCCCCCGGCACGCAGGTGAAGGTCGCGGTGCAGCCGGGCCGGCTGCGCGCCAGTGCCGCCGACGACGGCTTCTGTACCGGCACCGTCGAGACCGCCACCTACGTGGGCACCCTGGTACGCGCCGGCGTGCGGATCGACGGCGGTGACGGGCCGCTGCTGCGCCTGGAAGTACCGGCAGGCCGGGGCCCGGTGGCGGGTGAGCGGGTCGGGATCACCGCCGATGCCGAGGATGTCAACCTTTTCGCCGACGAACAGGGCGGGTGAGTCATGGCCGCCACCCTCACCGCAGGCGCTCCCGCCCGCCCGCGCAAGCTCCTGGCCTCACGCAAGACCCGCGTGGGAATCCTGTACGCGCTCCCGGTCGTCGTGTATCTGCTGGTGCTGTTCGTCTACCCGATCTTCAGCACGCTGCTGCTCAGCCTGAAGGACGCGGACGGATCGTTCACCCTGCACTGGTACGCCGATGCACTGACGGGCGTGAACCTGTCGGTGCTGTTCACCACGCTGCGGATCTCCGCCGAAACGGCCGTGCTGAGCCTGGTGTTCGGGTTCGTCCTGGCCCAGGCGATCACCCGGCTCAAGCCCATGCTCGCCGGTCTGGCGATGCTGGTCGTGGTCGTCCCGCACTTCGTCTCCGCGCTGGTGCGCACCTACGGCTGGATCATCATGCTCGGCGACAAGGGCCTGGTGAACGAGACCCTCACCGCCATGTCCGTCCCCGGCGCGCCGTTCCAGCTGCTCTACAACGAGCTCGGTGTCGTCATCGGTACCACCTCGATGATGCTCCCCTACACGGTGCTGCTGCTGTACGGGGTGATGCGGGGTGTGGACCGGCGTCTGCTGGCGGCGGCGGCGAGTATGGGCGCGGGCCGGGTGACGATCTTCCGGCGGGTGTATCTGCCGCTGGTCGCGCCGGGTCTGGCCAGTGCCGGGCTGCTGAGCTTCATCCTCTCGCTGGGCTACTACATCACCCCCGCCCTGATGGGCGGCCCCAACCAGACGATGATCGCCACCCTCATCAACCAGCAGGTCACCAAGGAGAACCAGTGGAACGGAGCCGCCGCCCAGGGCGTCATCCTGCTGGTCCTCACCCTGGCCGGACTGCTCCTGGTGAAGGTCGTCAGCTCCCTGGGCGCCAGCCGTAAGAAGAGGAACGCGTCATGATGGAGCTGCGCAAGACCCTCACCGGCAAGATCGCGCTGACCGCCGTCGCCACCGTCATCCTGCTGTTCCTGGCCCTGCCGATCGTCGTCATCCTCGTCACCTCCTTCAGCAACAACGCCTTCGCCTCCTTCCCCCCCGAGGCATGGACGCTGAACTGGTACAAGGCCCTGTTCGCCGACGGCAGCAAATGGCCCGCCGCACTCTCCCTGTCCGCCCTGGTCGCCGCCCTGAGCACCGTCTTCTCCCTCATCATCGGCGTGACCGCGGCGACCGCCCTGGTCCGCAGCGAACTCCCGCTGCGCTCAGCGGTCTTCGCCCTGGTCCTCGGCCCCCTGCTCATCCCGCAGATCGTCACCGCACTGGGGCTGTTCCTCCTGTTCGAGCCGGCCGCGATGCTGGGCAGCCCGATCGCCATCGCCCTCGGGCACACCGTGCTCGCCTCACCCATCGCGGT
>NZ_JBVICQ010000025.1:0-65696 GCF_055572815.1 Streptomyces sp. NPDC030296 | reverse complement strand
GGGGTTGTTCGGCGGTGCCCTCGGAGCGGGGGAAGAACTCGTACCAGGAGCCGAACAGGGCGCGTTCGCGCTCGACCAGCAGGGGCAGCGGGTCGCAGGAGGTGACCAGCTCCCGCAGGGGATGCCGGGCCAGGACCTCGTCCACCTCCGGCGCCAACGCCGCCGCGAAGCGCTCCGCGACAGGCAGCGTGTCGTCCCGCAGCCGCCGCACGGCGGTCATCAGCACGGCGTGCGCGTCCGCCTCCGGAACCCCGGCGGCGGCACGCTCGTACAGTTCGGCGCCCTCCTCCAGGACGAGACCGCCGTCGATGCCCGCCGGGACCTTGATGTGCGCGACCCGGCGCCAGGTGGTGACCGGGTCGCTCCAGGCCTCCACCCGATACGTCCACCGGCCCACCGACGTCGGAGTGACCGAGGCGGCCCACCGGTCGGTCCCGGATCCGAGTTCCCGCATCGGCGTCCACGGCGCGGGGCGGCCCTCCGGGTCCTTCAGGACCACATTGGCCGCGATGACGCCGTGCCCTTCCCGGAAGAGCGTCGCGGTGACCTCGAAGGTCTCTCCCACCACCGCTTTCGCGGGACGTCTCCCGCACTCGACGAGCGGGCGGACGTCCCTGATGGGGATACGGCCGATGGCCGGGGTCTGGCTCATGGGTCTCACCTCCGCCGAACTCGGGATGGGAACTGCGCCGAACGGGTGGCGACGCGCCCTACCACCCCGCGGCGGAACGCCGCTCGGGCGGAGGGCCGTGGGGCACCGCACGGCTCTTGCGGGTCTGACCGGTCTGCTCCTTGAGGTACGCGGGCAGAGTCGTCTGGAGATAGCGCTCGGCGGCGGCCACCGCCTCCCGGGCGCAGCGCTTCCCCATCAGCACGCACAGCGTGTAGCCCGAGTCCTCGAAATGGTCCCGGGCGGCCCTGTCCGCGGGGGCGGCGAGCATCACGCGTTCCCACATGCGGTAGCGCCGCAGCTGTCTGGCCACCTCGTTCTTGGCGGGCAGCAACATGTGCTGATCACCTCCCGGCACTCTCGGTGGAGCACGCTTCCCGTGGGAGGCCGTGCGCTGAGGAGCACCGACGCAATGAGGAGCCGGTGCCTTCACTCATGGTGCACGGACGGCGACGACGCGTCTTGTTGGCGCTTCAACCACCTCGTCCGTCGCTCGTGTTGCACGAATGGCGTAGCCACCCCACGCTGGAGCTGACTCAGAAGTGATCGGTGCTCACGCTCCGTGTCCCTGAATGCGTCCCGCGGACCGTTCCGGGGCTCGTTCCAGGAGGAACGGAGCGGGGCGGGAGCTTCGCCGGTGAGGAGCCAACGACGATGAAGACCGCAGTGCCTCGCTACTACCACCTCGACGTGGAAGTCAGTCCGGAACGGGTCGGACAGGTCAGGCGCATCCTGGCCGCCCACCTTCGGTTCTGGGACCTGGAAACCCTCGTCGAACCCGTCTGCCACAGCGCCGAACTGCTGCTGCACGCGATCGACGAGCACGCGTCGGACAAGAACACCTCGGTCGAGATGTGGTGGAACGGGCAGCACCTCATCGCCGCCATCGCGGAGAACGACCGCGAGCTGCGCCCCGACCGCGAGCTGCGCCCCTGCCTGACCCGCATCGCCGCGCTCAGCGACGGCTGGGGCTGCTGCGCCACCGACACCGGCAGCACGGTCATCTGGTTCACCCAGCGGGCCCCCGTCGACGAAAGCGTCCCCCTCGTCCCCACGGCCCCCTCGCCGACCCTGCGCGAGGTCCTCCAGGTGCCGCGCGAGGTACGGGTGGTCGCGCTCGCCGGCCCGCAGGGCGACGCCCCGGCCGACGCGCCGGACACCGCCGCGGCCGCCGCGACCGCGGACCGGCCCGCGAGCCGGGTGTCGACCGTGTCGAGCACCTGCGACGCCGCGCGGTGACGGGGCGGGGGAAACGGAACGGGCGCGCGCGATCCGGCGGGAGCGGGTCCGCGCGTCCGGCCCACAAGGACAACGCGCGGAAGGACAACGCGCAGAAGGACAACGCGCGGGCGGACAAGGAGCCGTCCGCGCGGCCGCACTCGCGCAAGCCCGTCACCGTGTGGAGCGGGCAGCCCTACCCGCTCGGCGCCTCCTACGACGGCACCGGCACCAACTTCGCGCTGTTCAGCGAGGTCGCCGAGGGAGTCGACCTCGTCCTCGTGGACGACGACGGCGGCTCCCGCACGGTCCCGCTCACCGAGGTCGACGGCTTCGTCTGGCACGGCCACCTCCCCGGCATCGGACCGGGACAGCGCTACGGCTACCGTGTGCACGGCCCCTGGGACCCGGCCGCCGGACACCGCTGCAACCCCGCGAAGCTGCTGCTCGACCCGTACACCCGCGCCGTCGACGGGCAGGTGGACAACCACCCCTCGCTGTACGACCGCACCGCCGACAGCGCCGGGCACACCATGCTCGGCGTGGTCACCGACCCCTACTTCGACTGGGGCGAGGACCGCCGGCCCCGCCGGCCGTACGCCGACACCGTGATCTACGAGGCCCACGTCCGGGGCCTCACCCGCACCCACCCCGACATCCCCGCCGATCTGCGCGGCACCTACGCCGGGTTGGCGCACCCCGCGATCATCGAGCACCTCACCTCGCTCGGCGTCACGGCGATCGAGCTGATGCCGGTGCACCAGTTCGCGCAGGACGGGGTGCTCCAGGACCGGGGCCTCGCCAACTACTGGGGCTACAACACCATCGGCTTCTTCGCGCCCCACAACGGCTACGCCGCCCACGGCACCCGCGGCCAGCAGGTCACCGAGTTCAAGACGATGGTGAAGGCGCTGCACGCCGCCGGCCTCGAAGTGATCCTCGACGTCGTCTACAACCACACCGCCGAGGGCAACGAGAAGGGCCCCACCCTGTCCTTCCGGGGCATCGACAACGCCTCGTACTACCGGCTGGTGGACGGCGACTGGCAGCACTACTACGACACCACCGGCACCGGCAACAGCCTGCTGATGCGGCACCCCTACGTGCTTCAGCTGATCATGGACTCGCTGCGGTACTGGGTCACCGAGATGCACGTGGACGGCTTCCGCTTCGACCTAGCGGCCACGCTGGCCCGGCAGTTCCACGAGGTGGACCGGCTCTCGGCGTTCTTCGACCTCATCCAGCAGGACCCGGTGATCAGCCGCGTCAAACTGATCGCCGAACCGTGGGACGTCGGCGAGGGCGGCTACCAGGTGGGCAACTTCCCACCGCTGTGGTCGGAGTGGAACGGCAGGTACCGGGACGCCGTACGGGACTTCTGGCGCGGCCGGCCCGGCACGCTCGGCGAGTTCGCCTCCCGGCTGACCGGCTCCGCCGACCTGTACGAGCACAGCCGGCGCCGGCCCCGCGCCAGCGTCAACTTCGTCACCGCGCACGACGGTTTCACCCTGCGCGACCTCGTCTCGTACAACGACAAGCACAACGAGGCCAACGGCGAGGGCAACCGGGACGGCGAGAGCGTCAACCGCTCATGGAACTGCGGTGCCGAAGGCGAGAGCGACGACCCGCGCGTCCTCACGCTCCGCTCCCGCCAGCAGCGCAACCTGCTCTCCACCCTGCTGCTCTCCCAGGGCATCCCCATGCTGTGCCACGGCGACGAGCTGGGCCGCACCCAGGGGGGCAACAACAACGCCTACTGCCAGGACAACGAGGTCTCCTGGGTCGACTGGCGGCTCGACGACGAGCAGCGCGCGCTGTTCGACTTCACCCGGCGGCTGATCGCCCTGCGCGCCGCCCACCCGGTGCTGCGCCGCCGCCGGTACTTCCGCGGCTCCACCGTCACCTGCGCGGACCAGCCGCTGCCCGACCTTGTGTGGCTGACGCCGGACGCCCACGACATGACCGACGAGGACTGGGCGCGCCCCGACGCCCACTCCGTCGCCGTGTTCCTCAACGGCGACGCCATCGCCGAACCCGACCCGTACGGCAGGCCCGTCGTCGACGACTCCTTCCTGCTGCTGCTGAACGCCCACTGGGAGCCCGTCGCCTTCCGCCTGCCCGGCACCGCCTACGGGGAGCGCTGGACCACCCGCGTCGACACCGCCGCCGAGCCGGACGGCACCCCCGACGAGACGGAGCACAAGGCGGGCACCGAGATCGTCGTCGCCGCCCGCGGCCTGGTCGTACTGTCACGACCCTCCAGGACGGCCTGAACGACGGGCACGGAACCGCCCCGGCGGGTCGCCGGGGCGGTCAGGGTCGCGGTCCGATCGGGGTGGACGTTTCGCGGTCGATCGAGGCGGTCAGGGTTCGCGGTCCGAGGTGATCGTGAACTGGGCGCCGTCCGGATCGCGCAGCACCGCCTCGTGCGGGCCCTGGGTGAGGACGGTGCCGCCGTGGTGCTGGGCGGCCTCGACGCAGGCCGCCACGTCGGAGACCGAGAAGTGGACCTGCCAGTGCGGCCGGATGGTGGGGTCGGGCGCCGCCTCCAGCGCCCCCGAGGTGATCCGGGCGACGACGTCGCCCTGGCTGCGCAGGACGACCTCGTTGGCCTCGTAGCGGACCTCGCAGCAGCCCGGCTTCCCGGAGGCCCACTCCAGGACCTCGCCGTAGAAGATGGCCGCGTCGAAGGCGTCCCGGGTGTGGAGGCGGACGAAGGCGGGCGCGGCGCGGTGCCAGGCCTCCCAGTCCGTGAAGAGTTCCCCCTCCCAGATGCCGAACGTCGCCCCGTGGCGGTCGGCCAGCAGGGCCGCCCGGCCCGGCGGGAAGGACAGCGGGCCGACCGCGACGGTGCCGCCGCGCTCACGGGCCCGTGAGGCGGCGGCGTCCGCGTCGGACACCGCGAAGTAGGGCGTCCAGGCGACCGCCATCTGCCAGAGGGTCGCCACCCCGGCGATCCCCGCGACCGGCACACCGTCCGCCAGTGCGATCCGGAAGTGGTCGCCGAGCTTCGCCGTGCGCCATGTCCAGCCCAGCACGGCCTCGTAGAAGTCCTCCGTGGCCGGCAGGTCCCGGCTGGTGAGGCTCACCCAGCAGGGTGCTCCGCACACGGATCGGGTGGACACGACACTCGTCGTGCCCCTGGGTTTCGTCTCGCTGTTCATGGCAGTCGCGTCCTGGTCTAGTCCACCGGCACACACCGGCCGCACTCCAGTGTCCAACCGGAACCGGAGTCGGCGCCTGCCGAGTACCCCCGAGTCGGCGTTCCGATGCCGGTGACGACGCGATTCTCGGGCGACCGTTCGGGTGATGACGTGCGGGTTCCGGAACTTACGGCGCGACACCGCGCACATGCGCTCCGCGTCCGGCGAGGGGAGGACGCGGCACATGGCCGACATGAAGGAACGTTCTCCTCGTGGGTCCGCGACCACCGGCTCCGCCGCGCCCCACCCGGCCCTGGCCCTGGCGGCGATGCTGTTCGCCGTGTCGATGACCTTCATCGACCAGACGATCGTCGCCATCGCCGCCCCGAGCATCGTGGACGAACTCGACCTGTCCTCCTCGGGCATGCAGTGGGTGGTCAACGCCTATCTGCTCGGAGACGCCCACGCCCCGGCGGCAGCCCGCGCACCACTGAGGTCCGCCGCCCGGGCGCGGCGGCGCCTCAGGTGGAGTCCCGCCGGACCAGCTCCGTGGGCAGGATCACCGCGGCCGGGTCCTCGCCGCCGATCTGTGCCAGCAGGACCCGGACCATCTCGTTGCTGATCCGGTCGTACGGCTGGCGGATCGTGGTGAGGGCGGGCACGGACTCCGTCGCGGCGGCCGAGTCGTCGAAGCCGCCCACGGCCACGTCCTCCGGCACCCGGCGGCCCGCCCGGCGCAGCGCCGTCAGCGCGCCCTGCGCCATCAGGTCGGACGCCACGAACACCGCGTCCATGTCCGGCACCCGCTCCAGCAGCCGTTCGGCGCCCGCCTCACCGCTGGCCCGGCTGTAGTCGCCGGACACGATCAGCCGCTCGTCGATCTCGACGCCCGCCTCCGTGAGCACCTCCTTGTAGCCGGCGAGCCGGTCCACACCGCCCGGCGTGTCCAGCGGTCCGGTGACCACGCCGACGCGGCGGCGGCCCAGCGACAGCAAGTGGCGCACCATGTCCCGGGCGCCGTCCCGGTCGTCCGCCGCCACATAGCTCACCTTGGACCCGAGCCCCATGGGCTTGCCGCACTGGACGAGCGGCACCCCCGCGTCCCGGAGCTGCTCGGCGACCGGGTCACCGGAGTGGCTGGACACCAGAAGCACCCCGTCGACATGGCCCGCCGTGATGTATCGCATGATCCGGCGCCGCTCGTCCTCCGTGCCCGCCACCATCAGCAGCAGGGGGATGTCGTGCGCGGCCAGCGCCTGGGTGCAACCCCGCAGCAGGACGTTGAAGTTGGGGTCCTCGAACAGCTTCTCCTGCGGTTCGGTGAGCAGGAACCCGACCGAGTCGGAGCGGCCCGTGATGAGCGAGCGGGCGTGCCGGTTCACGACGTAACCCGTCTTGCGGATCGCCGCGTTGACCGCTTCCTGGGCAGCCGGGCTGACGTAGCGACCGCCGTTGAGCACCCGTGACACGGTGCCCCGGGAGACCCCCGCCACCCGCGCCACGTCGTGAATGGTCGGCGGTCTGCGCCTGCCCCCCGTGTTGCTCATGGTCATGACTTTACGGCCCCGGACAGCAGGTCGAGGCTCCAGAACCGCTGGACGACCAGGAACAGCGCGATCAGCGGGAGCACCGCGAGCAGGGCGCCCGTGATCACCAGGGTGTAGAGCGCGGGGGTGTTGGAGCCCTGCTCCAGGAGCGTGTACAGGCCCAGGGTGATCGGGAACTTCTCGTCGTCGCTGAGCATGATGTACGGCAGCAGGAAGTTGTTCCACACGGCGACGAACTGGAACAGGAAGACCGTCACCAGACCGGGCACCATCATCGGCAGCGCGATCCGGGTGAAGATCCGCCACTCGCTCGCCCCGTCCATCCGCCCGGCCTCGACCACATCGGCGGGGACCGCGGCGGCGGCGTAGATCCGGGCCAGGTAGACACCGTACGGCGACAGCACCAGCGGCAGCAGCACCGACCAGTACGTGTCCGCGAGGTCCGCCTTCGCCAGCAGCAGGTACTGCGGGATCGCCAGGATCACCGGTGGCATCAGCACCCCCGCCATCAGGACGCTGAACACGGCCTCGCGGCCCTGGAAGCGGTAGATCGCCAGCGCGTAGCCGCTGATCGCGGAGACGGCGGTGGACAGCAGGGCGCCGAGGCCCGCGTACAGCGCGGAGTTCCCCATCCACTGCCAGTAGACGCCTTCGCGGTAGGCGTTCAGGTCGGACAGGTTGTCCGCGAAGCCGCTGCCCGGGAGGAAGGTGAAGGTGGAGAACAGCTCGCTGCCGGACTTGGTGGCCGCGATGACGACCCAGGCGACCGGCAGCAGACAGTACAGCGCGCCGAGCAGCAGGGTCAGCGTCGGGACGAGCGCGATCCGGCGGCGCGGCGGCGGGCCCTGGGCCGTGCCGGGCGTGGTGCCCGCGGCCGGGGTGGTCTTGCGGACGGCGAGAGAACTCATCGTGCGGCTCCTTGACTGACGTCCCGCTTGTTCCGGGAGTTCGCGGCCCTGAGGAAGCCGAACGACACCACCAGCGTGGCCAGTGCGATCACCACCGCGCCGGCCGCCGCCCCGTGGATGTCGCCCTTGCCGAAGGCGTCCACGTACACCTTCATCAGCGGACTCCAGGTCGTGGAGACGGAGTTGGTGAGGGGCTTGAGGGTGGTGGGCTCGCTGAACACCTGGAGGGTGGCGATGATCGAGAAGAAGAAGGTCAGCACCAGCGAGGGCGCCACCATCGGGATCTTGATGCGCAGGGCGATCTGCACCGGGGTCGCGCCGTCCAGCTTCGCCGCCTCGTACACCTCGACGGGGATCGCCTGGAGCGAGGTGTAGATGACGATCATGTTGAATCCGGTGCCGCCCCACACGGCGATGTTCGACAGCGCCGCGTACAGACCGCCGCCGTCGAGCAGGTCCGGCTGCGGCAGGCCCAGCTTCTCCAGCACGAAGTAGAAGGGGCTGACGTCCGGGAGGTAGAGGAAGCCCCACAGCAGGGCCGCCACGACGCCCGGGACCGCGTACGGCAGGAAGATCGCGAGCCGGGTGAACGGGGCCAGCCGCACCTTGTCGCTGTCCAGCATCAGGGCGAGAAGCAGCGCCAGGCCGAGCATGACGGGGACGACGATCGCGCCGTAGCCCAGCACGCGCAGCGCGCCGTCGAGGAACTCGGAGTCGCTGAGGGCGGCGGTGTAGTTCTCCAGCCCCGCCCACACCTCCTGCCGGGCGCCCGAGCCCAGGCCCAGCCCTTTGACCCGCACCTTGTGCAGACTGAGCCAGATCGCGTAGCCGATGGGCAGGGCGAAGAAGAGGGCGAAGAGGACCGTCGCGGGGAGGAGGAAGGCATACGGGGCCCCCTTGACCCCGTACGACGTCCGGCGTGCGCTGGTCACTCGGAGACCTCGAAGCCCTGCTTCTCCATGTCGGCGACCGTGTCGTCCCGCATCTTCCGCAGGGCGGCACCGAAGTCGGACTTGTCCTTGGCTGCGGCGCCGAAGGCGTCCTTGAAGCTGGTGTACGCGACGTTCACGTTCGGGCCCCACGCGGAGGGCGCCGTGGTCTTCGCGATGTCGGAGGCCGCGGTGTAGAAGTCCGCCTGGTTGGAGAAGAACGCCGGCGGCTGGGCGAACGCGTCACTGGTCTGCGCGGTCGTGGCGGCAGGGTAGATGCCGCCCTCCTTCGCGAGTGCGGTCAGGGCCCGCGGGTCGGTGTTCAGCCAGGTGGCGAACTTCGCGGCGGCGCCCTTGTGCTTCGAGTCGGTGGTGACGGCGGTCGAGGAGCCGCCCCAACTGCCGGTGACGTTCTCGGAGTCGGACCACTGCGGCAGCGGGGCCATCTTCCACTTGCCCTGGGTGTCGGGCGCGGCCGTGGTCAGGGTGCCCGGCGCCCACACGGCGCTGACCCAGGCGATCTGCTTGCCCGTGTTGAGCGCCTTGTTCCAGGCCGGGGTGTACATCGGCTGGTTGTCGATGGCGCCCTCCTTCACCAGACCGCCCCAGAAGTCGGCGACCTTCCGCGTCGCCGTGTCGTCGATGCCGACCTTCCACTTCTGGCCCTCGGTGGTCCACCACTTCGCGCCCGCCTGCTGGGCGAGACCGGCGAAGAGGCCCGAGTCGTTGGCGGAGAAGGTGGTCAGATCGACGTCCGGCTCCTCCTTCTTCAACTTCCGCGCGGTCGCGGCGAACTCGTCCCAGGTCTTCGGGACGGTCAGGCCGTACTTCTTGAACAGGTCCTCGCGGTAGTAGAACATCATCGGCCCGATGTCCTGCGGGATCGCGTAGACCGCGTCCGAGCCCAGCGTCGTCTGCTGCCAGACGCCGTCGGCGAACTTGCCCTTGGCGTCGCCCGACTCCTTGGCTATGTCGACGACCGCGTCATTGCTGACCAGCGTGGGCAGCGCCTGATACTCGGCCTGCACCAGGTCGGGGCCCTTGCCCGCCTTGTGCGCGGTGAGGATCTTGGTCACGAGGGTGTCGCCGGACGCCTGCTTCTTCACCGTGACGGTGATCCGCTGCTCCTTGCCGGGACCCTTGTTCCACAGGTCGACGACCTTGTCCATGCCCGGCGTCCAGGTCCAGTACGTCAGCTTCGCCGGCCCCGACTCTGCCTCGCCGTCGTCGTCGGACCCGCCGCAGGCGGCCAGTGTGGTCGCCCCGAGCGTCACGGCGACGGCAGTGGCCACAAAGCGCCGCTGCTTCGTGATGTTGGGCATGGATGTTTCTCCC
Organism: Streptomyces sp. NPDC030296; assembly: GCF_055572815.1. Lineage (NCBI taxonomy): Bacteria > Bacillati > Actinomycetota > Actinomycetes > Kitasatosporales > Streptomycetaceae > Streptomyces > Streptomyces sp. NPDC030296. The sequence continues at coordinate 55,946 of NZ_JBVICQ010000025.1, read as the reverse complement.
CTGACCTGGGTCCTCACCTGTTGCGAAGACCGTGCCATGCTTCTGTGAGCGTTCACAGTAGAGAAACATCCAGGACACTTGTCAATGGTTGTTGCTGTGCGGTTATGTTGGGCTCACGCCGTCACCGCTGTGTGTGCACGTTCCCATACGATTGCCAAAACGGGAGAGATCCATGCCGGAGACCACCCCCACGGGCCTCACCAGGCTCGCCTTCGGTGGGGACTACAACCCGGAGCAGTGGCCGGAAACCGTCTGGCACGAGGATGTGCGGCTGATGCGCGAGGCGGGCGTCACCATGGTCAGCGTCGGCATCTTCTCCTGGGCCCTGCTGGAGACCTCCCGAGGCGTGTACGACTTCGCCTGGCTGGACCGGCTGCTCGACCTGCTCCACGAGCACGGCATCCGCGCCGACCTCGGCACCCCCACCGTCGTACCGCCGGTGTGGTTCTACCGGGAGCACCCCGAGGCGCTGCCCGTGGCCGCCGACGGCACCCGCTACGAGTTCGGCTCGCGCGGCGCCATCTGCCACAGCAACCCCGACTACCGCGCCGCCGCCGCCAACATCACGACCCGGCTCGCCGAGCGCTACGCCGGCCACCCCGCGCTCGCCCTGTGGCACGTGCACAACGAGTACGGCGTGCCCGTCTCCGCCTGCTACTGCGACACGTGCGCCGCGCACTTCCGCCGCTGGCTGGAGCGCAGGTACGGCGACGTCGCGGCGCTCAACGAGGCCTGGGGCACCGCCTTCTGGGGCCAGCACTACACCGACTTCGCACAGATCAACCCGCCGCGCGTGTCGCCCACCGTCGGCAACCCCGGCCAGGCCCTCGACTACAAGCGGTTCGCCGACGACACCATCCGCGAGAACTTCGTCCGGGAGCGGGACATCCTGCACCGCCTCGCCCCCGGCATCCCCGTCACCACCAACTTCATGACCGCCCTCAGCCAGTGCGACTCCCTCGACTACTGGGCCTGGGGCCGCGAGGTCGACCTCGTCACCAACGACCACTACCTGATCACCGACGGCCGCCGCACCCATGTGAACCTCGCGATGGCCGCCGACCTCACCCGGTCCGTCGCCGGCGGCGCCCCCTGGCTGCTCCTGGAGCACTCCACCTCCGGCGTCAACTGGCAGGCCCGCAACCCCGCCAAGGCACCCGGCCAGATGGCCCGCAACTCCCTCGCCCATGTGGCGCGCGGCTCCGACGGCGCCATGTTCTTCCAGTGGCGGCAGTCCCGGCGCGGCGCCGAGAAGTTCCACTCGGCGATGCTGCCGCAGGCCGGCACCGACTCGCGGGTGTGGCGCGAGGTCGTCGAACTCGGCGCGTCCCTCGACTCGCTAAGCCGGATCCGCGGCAGCCGCACCGTCGCCGACGTGGCCGTCCTGTGGGACTGGCACTCCTGGTGGGCGCAGAACCTCCAGTGGCGCCCCAGCGTGGACCACGACGCCCGCGAACGCGCCGACGCCTTCTACGAGGCCCTCTACGACCGCCACCTGACGGTCGACTTCGCCCACCCGGAAGCCGACTTGTCGGCCTATCCCCTTGTCGTCGTTCCCGCGCTCTACCTGATGACCGAGGCCGCGCGGGACAACCTCACGGCGTACGTCGAGAACGGCGGCACCCTCGTCGTGTCGTACTTCTCGGGGATCGTCGACGAGCACGACGCCGTCCACGAGGGCCCCTATCCCGGCGCCCTGCGCGAGGTCCTCGGCCTGACGGTGGAGGAGTTCTCGCCGCTGCTCGCCGGGGAGAGCGTACGGATCACCGGGCCCGACGGCTCCGAGCTGACCGGTGACGTGTGGACCGAGTTCGTGGTGCCGGACGGCGCCGAGACGGTCTGGACGTACGCCGACGGGCTCACCGCCGACCGGCCCGCCGTCACCCGGCACCGGCTGGGGGAGGGCTCCGCCTGGTACGTGTCGACCCGCCTCGACGCGCACGGCCTCGACGCGCTGCTCGGCTGGGCCGCCGACGACGCGGGCATCGCGCCCCCCGCCGAACTGCCGCGCGACGTCGAGGTGGTGCGCCGCACCGGCGAGTCGGGCGACTTCCTCTTCGCGGTCAACCACACCGCGCTCGACGCGAAGGTGCCGCTGGACGGCGACGGCACCGAACTCCTCACCGGCGAACGCGCGGCGGGCCACCTCGCCGTCCCCGCCGGCGGCGTCAGGGTCGTCCGACTCGGCCCCTGACCGCCCCCCGAACACCGGCCGGATTCCTGGGGACGTCCGGTCGGTCACGGCGGCGCCGCGCCCACGGCCTTCGGGCGCGACGCCGCCCCTCGCACCGCGCGACCGGGTCCCCGCCTTCGTCGAAGGGACGACGATGTTCCACGCGAGACACGCCCTCAGGGCCCTGCTCATACCGCTGTTCGCGGGCCTGACGCTCACTGCAGTGCCCGCCGGTTCCGCCCACGCGGCCTCCACCCTGACCAACGGGGGCTTCGAGTCCGACGGCACGGGCACCGCGACCCCGGCCGGCTGGTCCACGTACTCGGCGGCCGGGCAGAACTCCGCCTCCTTCACCGAGCCCGGTGGCCACGGCGGGAGCTACCGCCTCTCCCACTGGTCGCCGTCCGCGTACAAGGTGGAGACCTACCAGTACCTGTCCGGGCTGACCAACGGGAACTACAAGCTCACCGCCTGGGTGCGGTCCGGCGGCGGCCAGAAATCCGCGTACCTCGCCCTGAAGAACTGCGGCAGCGCCGAGCAGCGCACCGACATCCCGGTCTCCGCCAGTGGCTGGATCCGGATCGTCACCTCGATCGCGGTCACCAACAACCAGTGCACCATCAGCGTCAACTCCGACGCCAACGCGGGCAACTGGCTCAACGTCGACGACCTCACCTTCACCTCCGGCAGGACGGGCCTGTCCATCAAGGGCTCCGACGTGTCGTCGCTCGTCAAGAGCGAGGCCAAGGGCGGCGTCTACCGCAACAGCTACGGCACCGCGGGCGACGCCCTCGCCATCCTCAAGGGCGCCGGCCAGAACTGGGCGCGCCTGAAGGTCTGGGTGAACCCCGCCGACGGCTACAACAACAAGGCACGCGTGCTCACCGCCGCCAAGCGCGTCAAGGCGCAGGGCATGAAGCTGCTGGTCGACTTCCACTACTCGGACACCTGGGCCGACCCCGGCGCCCAGACCGTGCCGTCCGCGTGGACCGGCCACTCCTACAGCCAGCTGCGGACGGACGTCTACCACCACACCCACGACGTCCTGAGCGCCCTCAAGTCCCAGGGCACCACGGCCGACATGGTCCAGATCGGCAACGAGATCAACGGCGGCATGCTGTGGAACGCGGGCTCCACCGCCAACTGGCCGCAGCTCGCCGGACTGCTCAACTCCGGCTACGACGCGGTCAAGGCGGTCGACTCCTCCACCCAGGTGGCGCTGCACCTCGCCAAGGGCGGTGACCTGTCCGGCACCCGCTGGTGGTTCGACAACGCCGTAGCCAACAGCGTGAGGTTCGACGTCATCGGCCTGTCCTACTACGGCTACTGGCACGGCACCCTCGCCGACTTCCAGAGCACCCTCGACGACGCGGCCTCCCGCTACGCCAAGCCGGTGTTCCTCGCCGAGACGGCCTACCCGTTCCGCCTCGACAGCGAGGACGCCCACGAGAACATCATCGACGTGCCGAGCGAGCTGGTGTCCGGCTACCCGGCCACCACCGCCGGTCAGACGCGGTGGATGAAGGACGTCGCCGGCATCGTCGAGGCCGTGCCGAACGGCCGCGGCCTGGGGGTCTTCTACTGGGAGTCGACCTGGACCGCCGTCAACGGCAACGGCTGGGACCCCACGGACGCGTCCTCCGGGAACGGCTGGGAGAACCAGGCGCTGTTCGGCTACGACGACAGGCCGCTCCCGGCGATGGCGTGGTTCAGCCACCGCTAGCACGAGGGATCGAACCGGGGCTGCCGCGGGGGAGTCGGCTTTGCCGGTGGCCGGGGGGAGATGGATAGCGTGCGGGTATGGCGATGACGACGAAGCGGCGGGTCCTCTACCGGCAGGGGACCGGGTTCTGGCGGATGACGATGAAGTGGGTGCTGGTCTTCGGGGCCCTGTACCTGTTGGACGGCGGACTGGTCCGGTCATGGGGCGACGCCCTCGTCTGGCCGATGATCGGGGTCCTGCTGTGGGTGCCGTTCGGGGTCGGCGTCGTCTGGTATCCGAAGAAGGACCAGCGGGTCGTGCTGACGACGCGTGAACTGCGGGTCAGGCGCAAGCGGCTGCCGATGGAGAAGGTGAACCTGCTGCACGTGGCGAGGCTGTGGCTGGAGGGGCGGTCGACCGCGGACGACCGGCCGGTGCTGGACTGGCCACGGTTGGACCGGGTGGTGTGGGTCCCCTTGCAGGACGGCCGGGCGTTCGGCGTGGAGTTTCGCGACCCGGCCGCGTTCGCCAAGGTCTTCGGCGCCTTCGCGGTCGCGGCGTGCGGCGGACCGGACATCGTCCGGGCGAGGGCGGCCGCGGAAACGTACCCGCAGCCGCGTCCGATACGGGCCCGCCCAGCGGACGACGCCGGCTCCTGGACGGACCTCCTGGACATCTTCAACTGACGGCCGGAAGGGCCCCTCGGACCGCGTTCCAGGAGAGACGGGTCACCACCGTGCGCGGTGGTGACCCGTCGCCGGGGCTACGGACGCGGCAGCGAGGTGTTGGTGATCGGGAGCTTCTTGTGCGCGCCCGCCACGTAGAAGTCCCGCGGAGCCGTGCGCAGCGCGAACGTGTCGTCGTAGCCCGAGACGCGCACGGACATCACGAAGAAGCCGTCGTCCTCGGTGGTCGTCCTCACGTCGTACTGGCTCTCCCAGTTGGTCTGCAGGAAGACTTCGGTGCCCCCGGGCTCGATCCCCTTGGGCAGGGTGACCTTGCCCTGAACGGTGAGGATGTCGCCCGCCTTCACCTTCTTCTTGTTGACCTTGTAACTGACGGAGCTGGTCTTGGCTCTGGTGGTCACGCCGGTGTCGGCGTAGTAGCCGTCCTGCGGGGTGTTGAGGTCGCCGTCCTCGTCGTAGAAGGCCGTGATGTCCACGTTGCGCTGGGCGTTGAGCAGGCTGCTGCCGGACATGTGGTCGATGTTCACGTTGCGGATGGTGAACTTGCCGTTGGCGTCGGTGACCGGCTTGCCCAGGTCACGCGGCTCGTAGTAGTTGGGGTCGATCGGGTCGCCCCACGGGTTCCAGGTGGTGAAGCGGATGACCTCCTGGACGGTGACGGGGATGTCGGGTGCCGGGGTGCCGTCGGCCTTGGTGACGGTGCCGGTGACGTCGACGCGGCGTTTGTCGTAGCCGGTGCTGGTCGGGTTGGTGCTGACGTTCAGCACGTAGGCGTCGCCGGGAGAGGCGCCCGAGGGCTTTGCCGCGGCGGCGGGCGCGGACAGGGCGCCCGCGGTGAGCAGGAGGGCGGCGGTGGCGACGAGCCGGGTGTGCGGGGACTTCCTGGGCACGGGTCAACTCCGAGTTCGGTCGGGACTGGAGGAGTCGCGCCGGGCGGCACCGGTTCCGCCGCGGCGCAGGTGTGCGACACACCGGGTTCGACCGACGGGGTGGGGCGGGAGTTGCACCGCGGAGCCGCTGTTACACCACTGTGGCAGGACGCGGTTCCGTGCGGGTCGCGAGTTCACCTGGACGTCGACTCCCGGCCACCCCGGACCGGCCGGCAGCACCGTCGCCGGACGGGAAAGCCCGGCGTCTCGACGTACGGCCCCCTCCGGCCGTTCAGCGGCCGGCGGCGCGCAGGAAGCCGTGCAGGGAGCCGGCCACGGCCTCGACGAAGGCGTCCCTGGTGGACTCGGGGACGCGGTCCAGGGACAGATACGGGTTGAGGTCCTCCAACTCGACCAGCAGCAGATCGCCCTCCCGGATCCGGCACGCGTCCACCCGCTGGATGCCGTGGTCGAGGGTGTTCCAGTCGATGAACCGCCGGGCGAAGGCCAGGTCGGCCTCCGTAGGCGCATAAGGCTCCAGCACCCAGCGCCGCTCGGGGTCGGGGGCGTGCAGGGCGTACTGGAAGGTGTCGTCCACGTAGAAGAAGGACACCTCGTAGCGGAAGTCGACGCGCGGCTGCACCAGCACGTCGTCCCAGGTCAGGTCCGCCAGCTCGGCTTCGGGCACGAAGCGCAGGCCGATCGAGTCGGCGCCGGCCCTCGGCTTCGCCACATACACGTCGGCCTCGGGCAGCCGGACGAGGTCCTCGGGCCGGTCGACGGTGGGGATCACCGGGAATCCGGCCCGTGTGAGGTCGAGCAGATACTGCTTGCCGTCCATGTCGCCCCGGCCGGTCAGCGGGTTGTAGACCGGGGTGCCACTGGCCGCCGCCCGCTCGCGGAAGGCGTCGTACTCCCGCCGGTAGTGCAGCACGGGCCCGCTGTTGCGGACCACGACGGCGTCGAAGCCGTCCATGAGGGCCGCCGCGTCCAGCGGGTGGCACAGGGCGAGGTCGAACTGCGCGCGCAACCGTGAGGTGAGGAAGACGTCCTCGTCGCCGTAACGCCGGCCGCGGGCCGGGTAGGCCAGATCCGTCACGTACAGCAGGCGGGGGCGAGCGGGCACGGCACAACCTCTTCGATCGGTGGGGCCCAACCTAACCCGAGGTGGCGGACACGGAAGCGACCGCCTGCGAGGATGGGCCACCGACCTCAGGACCACCACAACCGGACGACCGTGACCGGTCCACACGACCGGTCCACACGACCGGTCCACACGACCGGTTCACCATGACCGGTTCACCACAACGGACGACCACCGGGAGGCGACATGGCGGGTACGACGCGTACCACGCACGGAGGGGGCACCGGCCTCGTACCGCGCGCGTTCGTCGGGATCGGCGGACGCGGACCCGAGGACGTCGTCGCCGACGACCGGGGCCGGGTGCTGACCGGCGTCGAGGACGGCCGCGTCCTCAGGCTGGAGGGCCTCGCCGAACCGGGGCGGGCCCGCGTCGAGACGATCGCCGACACCGGCGGCAGGCCGCTCGGCCTCGAACTCCTGCCCGACGGGGACCTGTTGGTGTGCGACGCCGAGCGGGGCCTGCTCCGGGTCACCACCGGCGACGGCACCGTCCGCGTCCTCGCCGACGAGGCGGGCGGCGAGCGGCTGCGGTTCTGCAGCAACGTGGTGGCCCTCACCGACGGAACGGTCTACTTCACCGTCTCCACCCGCCGCTACCCCCTCGACCGGTGGATCGGCGACATCGTCGAACACACGGGGACCGGGCGACTGCTGCGCCTCGCACCGGGGGAGAAGGAGCCCGAGGTGGTCCTCGACGGGTTGCAGTTCGCCAACGGCCTCGCTCCCTCCGCCGACGAGTCGTTCCTCGTGGTCGCGGAGACCGGTGCCCGGCGGCTCCTCCGCCACCGGCTCACCGGACCGGGGGCGGGCACCGCCGAACCGTTCGTCGAGGACCTGCCGGGCTCGCCCGACAACATGTGGCGCGGCCCCGACGGGCTGATCCGGGTGGCGCTCGCCGGCCCGCGCATCGCCGCGCTCGACCTGCTCCACCGCGCCCGACCCGCCGTGCGCCGGGCCGCGAGCCGGGTCGCGGTGCGGGCGCCGTACCGCCCCCTCGGCTTCGCCGGGGTCGTCACCGTCGACGACCGGGGCGGGATCGTCCACACGGCCGTCGACCGCCACTCCCGGTTCCGCATGGTCACCAGTGCCTGCGTGGCCGACGGCCGCCTCGTCCTGGGCAGCCTGTGGGAACGCGGCGTCGCGGTGTGCGAGCTGCCGGGGGCGGGCGACTGAGCCGCCGTCCGACACCCGCGTTACGCTGTCGATCAGCCGCGATCCGCCGGGCGGCGCGGCGGTGCGGACGCGAGTAGGAGACGTACGCACATGACAGTCCCGCACTCCGGCAGGGCCGAAGCCGCCGAGGCCCCCGCCGCCCCGCGGATCCCCGCCCGCCGGCCGTCCCCGTGGCACGGCCAGGGGCCCGTCGTCGCGGTGGTCGCCGTCGGCGGCGGCATCGGCGCGACCGCCCGCTACGGCGCCTCCCTGCTCTGGCCCACCGAGGCCACCGGCTTCCCCTGGACCACGTTCTGGGTGAACGTCGTCGGCTGCTTCGTCATCGGCCTCTTCATGGTGGTGATCACCGACGTGTGGGCGGCCCACCGTCTGGTCCGGCCCTTCGTCGGCACCGGAGTCCTCGGGGGCTTCACCACCTTCTCGACCTACGCCGTCGACATCCGGAACCTGGTCGGCGAGGGCAACCCCCGCACCGCCCTCGCCTATCTCGCCGCGACCCTCCTGGCCGCCCTCGCGGCGGTCTGGCTCGCGGCCACCACGGCACGCCTGATCCTGGCACGGAGGCGACGATGACCCCTGGCACCCCTGACACCCCTGACAGGGCGGACCACCGGACGCGGCCCCGGCTCACCGGACCGGCCCTGCGCCTGACCGTCCTGATCGGTGAGCAGGACACCTGGCACCACCGGCCGCTCTACAGCGAGATCGTGCACCGGGCGCACACGGCGGGTCTCGCCGGCGCGAGCGTGTTCCGGGGTATCGAGGGCTTCGGCGCCTCCTCGGTCGTCCACACCTCACGTCTGCTGTCGCTCAGCGAGGAACTTCCCGTCGCGGTGGTCGTCGTCGACACCGAGGAACGCGTGCGGGCCTTCCTGCCGGAGCTGGCGGACCTGGTCCCCGACGGGCTGGTGACGCTCGACGCGTGCGAGGTCGTCGCCCCGGCCGGCCCCTCCGGAACACATGAGGAAGGTAAGAGAACGTCGTGAACTGGGTGCTGGTCGTCGTCGGCGGCATGGTCGGCGCACCGCTGCGCTATCTCACCGACCGGGCCGTGCAGTCCCGGCACGACACGGTCTTCCCCTGGGGCACCTTCACCGTCAACGTCGCCGGCTCCCTCGTCCTCGGTGTGCTCACCGGCGCCGTGGCCGCCGGCGCCGCCGGCTCCGACCTGCGACTTCTCCTCGGCACCGGACTCTGCGGGGCGCTCACCACCTACTCGACCTTCTCCTACGAGACCCTACGGCTCGCCCAGGACGGCGCCCGCCTCCACGCCGCCCTGTACGTGATCGGAAGCGTCGCGGCGGGGCTGGGCGCGGCCTTCGCCGGCGTGGCACTGGCGGAGGCCCTCTGGACCTGAGCCGGGCACTCGTCCAGCTGTTCGGGGCCCTTACCCGGCTGTAGTACGACACTGCCTGTCGTCGCGTCCTCCGCTGAGCAGAACTGGACCACATGAGCGCCATCACCGTCGGTCAGGCCGTCGTCCTCGGAGCGGTGGAAGGGGTGACCGAGTTCCTGCCGGTGTCCTCCACGGGCCATCTGAAGATCACCGAGGGGCTCATGGGGATCCAGGTCGAGGACCGCGCGGTCGTCGGGTTCTCCGCGGTCATCCAGGTCGGCGCCATCGCCGCGGTGCTCGTGTACTTCCGCAAGGACATCGCGCGGATCTGCGGAGCCTGGCTCCGGGGACTTCGCGACGCGGGGGAGCGGGAGAACCACGACTACCGGTTCGCCTGGTGGGTGATCGCCGCGACCGTTCCCGTCGTGCTCGTCGGGCTGCTCGCCAAGCCGCTGATCGAGGGGCCGCTCGCCTCGTTGTGGGTGGTGGCCGGGTCGCTGATCGGCGGTAGCGCGGCCATGTGGGCCGCGGAGCGGGTGGGACGGCACAAGCGCGGCGAGGCAGACACCTCCTTCCGGGACGCGATGCTGGTCGGCGGTTCGCAGATCCTCGCTTTGCTGTTCCCCGGCTTCTCCCGCTCGGGCGCCACCCTGTCCACCGCGCTGCTGCTCGACCTGGACCGGGTCGCCGCCACCCGGCTCTCCTTCTTCCTCGGCATCCCGGCCCTGACCGGTGCCGGGCTCTACGAGCTGAAGGACGCCCTCGGGGCCGGCGTGGGCGCCGCGCCGCTCCTCGTGGGAACGGCCGTCTCGTTCGCGGTCGCATACGCCTCGGTGGCCTGGCTGCTGAGGTTCGTGACCCACAACTCCCTCAACGTCTTCGTGGCGTACCGGATCGTCGTCGGTGTGCTGCTGTTCGGGCTGCTCGCGGCGGGTGGCCTCGGCTGACGACGCCCCGGCGCCCGACCGTCGGAGGGTGACCCACCCTCCGACCAGCGCCAAGATCGACCCCGGCACCCCTTGACAGCCCCGTCCCGTCACCCGCAGGATCACCCCCGTGAACCTGTCAGACAGCCAGACAGGTGGCTCGGCACCCCGGCGCGTCAGCGCCATGGAAGCGGTGCTCACCCACCTTCGCGGCGCCATCGAGCGCGGCGAGTACGCCATCGGTGACAAGCTCCCCTCCGAGGCGGAGCTGTGCCGGCAGCTCGAAGTGAGCCGCCCGGTGCTCCGTGAGGCACTGCGCGCCCTCCAGGTGATGGGACTGACCCAGTCCCGCACCGGCAAGGGCACCTTCGTGATCGCGAACGCCGTCGAGGACCCCACCTTCGGCGACTACGCGGCGAGTGACCTGCTGGAAGTGCGTCGGCATGTGGAGATCCCGGTCGCCGGGTACGCGGCGGTCCGCCGCACCCCGGAGAACCTGGACCATCTGGCGCACCTCCTGGACCGGATGGAGCGGGAGACCGACACCACCGCCTGGGTCGCGATGGACACGCTGTTCCACCTGGCCGTGGCGGAGGCCGCCCAGAACCCGGTGTTCCGCCGGGTCATCGAGGAGATCCGGGACGCACTGGCGCGTCAGTCGGCCTTCCTCAACGAACTGGGCGGCCGTCGCGAGCAGTCCAACCGGGAGCACCGGGCCATCGTCGAGGCACTGATCGACGGTTCCGAACACGACGCGGTGGAGGCCATGTCCCACCACCTCGACCGCGTCGAGACCACCCTCACCGACATCGTGCGGTCCCCACGCACGACCAGTTCCACGGAAGGCGGACCCGAGGCGTGAGCGAGCAGCACCTCAAAGAAGAGACGCGCACACCGGCCGCACCCCATGTCGACGCGGGCGACGAGGGCTACAGCAAGTCCCTCAAGGCCCGGCACGTCAACATGATCGCCATCGGCGGTGCCATCGGTACCGGCCTCTTCCTGGGCGCCGGCGGCCGACTGGCCGACGCCGGCCCCTCCCTGTTCATCGCGTACGCCGTCTGCGGCGTCTTCGCGTTCCTCGTCGTCCGCGCCCTCGGCGAGCTGGTCCTGTACCGGCCCTCGTCCGGTGCCTTCGTGTCCTACGCCCGGGAGTTCCTCGGCGAGAAGGGCGCGTACACGGCGGGCTGGATGTACTTCCTGAACTGGGCCACCACCGGTATCGCCGACATCACCGCGGTCGCCGTCTACACCCACTACTGGGGCATGTTCTCGGACGTACCGCAGTGGGTGATCGCGCTCATCGCCCTCGCGGTGGTCCTCACCGTGAACCTGATCTCGGTGAAGATGTTCGGCGAACTGGAGTTCTGGTTCGCGATCATCAAGGTCGGCGCGCTCGTCGTCTTCATGTGCATCGGCATCTTCCTGCTGGTCACCCAGCAGCCCGTCGACGGCCACAACCCCGGCCCCGCCCTGATCACCGACAACGGCGGTGTCTTCCCCAACGGCATCCTGCCGATGCTGCTGATCATCCAGGGCGTCGTCTTCGCCTACGCCTCCGTCGAGCTGGTCGGCGTCGCCGCCGGTGAGACCGAGAACCCCGAGAAGATCATGCCCAAGGCGATCAACTCGATCATGTGGCGTGTCGGCCTGTTCTACGTCGGCTCCGTGGTCCTGCTCTCCATGCTGCTGCCCTGGTCCTCCTACAAGGCCGGCGAGAGCCCCTTCGTGACGGTGCTCTCCAACATCGGAGTCCCCGCGGCCGGCGGCATCATGAACCTGGTCGTCCTCACCGCCGCGATGTCCTCCCTCAACTCGGGTCTGTACTCCACCGGCCGCATCCTGCGCTCGATGGCGATGTCCGGCTCCGCCCCGAAGTTCACCGGCGTGATGAGCCGCAGCCAGGTCCCCTACGGCGGCATCCTGCTCACCAGCGGAATCTGCGTCCTGGGCGTCGGCCTCAACTTCGTGGTCCCCGCCGAGGCGTTCGAGATCGTGCTCAACTTCGCCGCGATCGGCATCATCTCCACCTGGGGCATGATCATGATCTGCCACCTGATCTTCTGGCAGAAGACCAAGAAGGGCGAACTGACCCGGCCGAGCTACCAGCTCCCGGGCTCCCCCTGGACCGAACTCGTGACGCTCTTCTTCCTCGCGTCCGTACTGGTCCTCATGTACGCCGACGGCGGCGCGGGCCGCACGACGGTGCTGTGCGTCCCGCTGATCGTGGGCGCGCTCGTGGCGGGCTGGTACGGCATACGCGGCCGTGTCGCCCGGAAGTCGACCGGAGCGGATGCGTGAACCAGGCAGTGACGTACCACCCCACGACCACCGGCGCCCCGGGTACCCCCGCGGCTCCGGTGGCCGCGGCCCCCGCGATCCGGGAGCCGCTCCACGCCCCCGTCGCCCACCTCGTACGCGGTGGGGTCATCGAGGGCATCCACTACGGCTCCGTCGTGGTGCTGGGTGCCGACGGGGAGGTGGAACTCCAACTCGGTGACATCGAGGCGGCGTTCTACCCCCGGTCGGCGCTCAAGCCGGTCCAGGCCGTGGCCATGCTGCGCGCCGGGCTGCCCCTGGACGGCGCACTGCTGTCGCTGACCGCGGCCAGCCACTCCGGCGAGGAACGCCACCTCGCCGGAGCCCGGCAGATCCTGGAGCTGGCCGGCGCCACCGAGGACGACCTGCGCAACGTCGCGGACATGCCGTACGGCCCCGCCGTGCGGGACGCGTGGATCCGGGACGGGCGCGGGCCCTCCCGGCTCGCGCAGAACTGCTCCGGCAAGCACGCGGCCATGCTCCACACCTGCAAGCTCAACGGCTGGTCCCTCGACGACTACGTCGACCCCGCGCACCCCTTGCAGCAGGCCATCGCCGAGATCGTCGAGGACCTCACCGGGCAGGCCATCGCCCGGGTGACCGTCGACGGCTGCGGCGCCCCCCTGTTCTCCGTCTCCCTGCACGGCCTGGCCCGCGCCCTCGCCCGGATCACCACCGCCGCCGAGGGCACCCCCGAGCGCCAGGTCGCCGACGCGATGCGCGAGCACGCCGAGATGGCCTCCGGCGCCGGGCGCGACGTGGCCGCGCTGATGCGGGCCGTGTCCGGACTGCTCAGCAAGGACGGCTTCGAGGGCGTCCAGGTCGCCGCCCTCCCCGACGGCCGCGCCGTCGCCGTGAAGATCGCCGACGGCGCCGACCGGGCCCGGGTCCCCGTCACCGCGGCGGCCCTCGCCCGCGCCGGCGTCGACCCGGTCGCCCTCGCCGAGTTCGCGGGCGCCCCGCTGCTCGGCGGCGGCCACGTGGTCGGCCACCTCCGCCCGGCCCGCGCCCTGGACCCCCTCACCCCCTCCGCGTACGCCTGACCACCTCGTACGCCCGAAACACCTCGTACGTCTGATCCACCTCAAACCTCAAAGAAGAGGACCCGTACCGCGATGACCGCCGCAGTCACCCGCAGCGAACACGACCTGCTCGGCGACCGGGACGTTCCCGCCGACGCGTACTGGGGTGTCCACACCCTGCGCGCCACGGAGAACTTCCCGATCACCGGCATGCCGATCTCCGCGTACCCGCATCTGATCGAGGCGCTGGCCGCGGTGAAGGAGGCCGCCGCCCGGGCGAACGAGGAACTGGGCCTGCTCGCCCCCGAGAAGGCGGCGGCGATCGTCGCCGCGTGCCGGGAGATCCGCGACGGCAAGCTGCACGAGCAGTTCGTGGTCGACGTCGTGCAGGGCGGCGCGGGCACGTCGACGAACATGAACGCCAACGAGGTCGTCGCCAACCGGGCGCTGGAACTCCTCGGCCACGCCAAGGGCGAGTACCGGTTCCTGCACCCCAACGAGGACGTCAACCTCGGCCAGTCCACCAACGACGTCTACCCGACCGCGGTGAAGATCGCGACGGTGTTCGCGGTACGGGGACTGCTCAAGGCGATGGCCGTCCTCCAGGACGCCTTCGCCCGCAAGGCGGTCGAGTTCCGCGACGTGCTCAAGATGGGCCGGACCCAGTTGCAGGACGCGGTCCCCATGACGCTGGGGCAGGAGTTCTCCGCGTACGCCGTGATGATCGAGGAGGACCGGTCCCGGCTCTCCGAGGCGGTCGAGTTGATCCATGAGATCAACCTCGGTGCCACGGCCATCGGCACCGGCCTCAACGCGCCCGCCGGATACGCCGAAGCAGCGCGCCGGCACCTCGCGGACATCACCGGGCTGCCGCTGGTGACCGCAGCCAACCTGGTCGAGGCGACGCAGGACTGCGGCGCGTTCGTGCAGATGTCGGGGGTGCTCAAGCGGATCGCGGTGAAGCTGTCCAAGAGCTGCAACGATCTGCGGCTGCTGTCCTCCGGGCCGCGCGCGGGGCTCAACGAGATCAACCTGCCGCCGGTGCAGGCCGGTTCGTCGATCATGCCGGGCAAGGTCAACCCGGTGATCCCCGAGGTCGTCAACCAGGTCGCCTTCGAGGTGATCGGCAACGACGTCACCATCACCATGGCCGCCGAGGCGGGCCAGCTCCAGCTCAACGCCTTCGAACCGATCATCCTGCACTCCCTGTCCGAGTCCATCACGCATCTGCGCGCGGCCTGCCTCACCCTGGCCGAGCGCTGCGTCGACGGCATCACCGCCAACGTCGACGAGCTGCGCGCGGCGGTGGAGAACTCCATCGGTCTGGTCACCGCCCTCAACCCGCACATCGGCTACACGGCGGCCACCGACATCGCCAAGGAGGCCCTCGCCACCGGCCGGGGCGTCGCCGAACTCGTCCAGGAGAAGGGCCTGTTGCCCGCCGAACGGCTCCAGCAGCTGCTGCGGCCCGAGGTCCTCGCGGGCAGTGGAGCCCTTCGCTCCTGACCCCGTGCGGGAACGGCCCTGACCTGGGTCTATGCTCCGGGACCGGTACAAAGGAGGCACAATGGTGATCATGACAACGACGTCGTCCCTCACCTTCCAGCCGGTCCTGGAGCGCATCGCCGAGGAGATCGAGCGGACCCCGGGCCGCGGTCGCCCCGCCGACTACATCCCGGCGCTCGCGGCCCGCGATCCGCGTCGCTTCGGCATGGCCGTCGCGGAACTCGACGGCACGGTGTACGGCGTGGGGGACTGGCGGGAGCCGTTCTCCACGCAGTCCATCACCAAGGTCTTCACCCTCGCCCTCGACCTGGCCCGTGAGGGCGACACCCTCTGGGAGCACGTCGGCCGCGAGCCGTCCGGCAACCCCTTCAACTCCCTGGTGCAACTGGAGTACGAGAACGGCATCCCCCGCAACCCGTTCATCAACGCGGGGGCCCTCGTCGTCACCGACCGCCTCCTCAGCCGCACCGGCGACGCGGCCGGCGAGCTGCTCGCCTTCCTCCGCGCGGAGAGCGGCAACCCGGAGCTGGACTTCGATGCCGAGATCGCCCGCTCCGAGTCCGCGCACGGCGACCGCAACGCCGCCCTCGGCCACTTCATGGCGTCGTACGGCAACATCGACAACCCGGTGCCGGTCCTCCTCGACCAGTACTTCCGCCAGTGCTCCCTCACCGCGTCCTGCGCCGACCTCGCCCTCGCCACCACCTTCCTCGCCCGCCACGGCGTCCGCGCCGACGGCACCCGTCTGCTCACCCGCAGCCAGGCCAAGCAGATCAACGCGATCATGCTCACCTGCGGCACGTACGACGCCGCGGGCGACTTCGCCTACCGCGTCGGCCTGCCCGGCAAGAGCGGCGTGGGCGGCGGCATCATCGCCGTCGTACCGGGCCGCTGCACCCTGTGCGTGTGGAGCCCGGGGCTGGACGAGCGGGGCAACTCGGTCGCGGGCGTCGCGGCCCTGGACCGCTTCACGACGCTGACGGGCCTGTCAGTCTTCTGAACGGCCGGGCCACGCCGTCTTGCGAACCACCCGGTCACCGTCTTGCGAACCACCCGGTCACCGTCTTCTGAACCACCCGGTTCCGCCGCTCCGCGCACCACCCGGTCCCGTCCGCGCGAGATCACCCGCCGGTCGCGTCGCGGTCCCCGTCCCGCAGACAGGGCGTCGCCTCGACGCCACTCGGCGTTGACACGCTGCCCGAGTGTTGGCCGTCGCTTTCCCCGTCGATCTCCGCCGCTGCCAGGCCCTGGGCCTGGCCGGCACCGCCTTCCTCGCCCTGGGCGGCGAGACCGCCGGCGCCCTGCCCACGCGCGACCTGCTGTCACCGGCCTCCGGACGCGGCGCGCTCGGCCTGGTCTGCGTGTACTTCGGCGTCGTCCTGCTGATCGCCGCCTGGGCCCTGCTCGGGCAGGTCGTCCGGGGCCCCGAACCCCCCACACCCCGGGCCCTGCTGCTCGTCCTGCTGGTCTGGGCGGCCCCCCTGCTGCTGGCCCCGCCCCTGTTCAGCCGGGACGTGTACAGCTACCTCGCGCAGGGCGCCATGGTCGACGCCCACATGGACGTCTACGCCCACGGGCCGGCACGGCTCGGCGGACCCCTCGCCGAGGAGGTCGCCCCGGTGTGGCGGCACACGGCAACCCCGTACGGCCCGGTCTTCCTCGCCGTGGCCTCCGCGCTGTCCGCCCTGACGGAGGGGCGGATACCGGAGGGCCTGATCGGCATGCGGATGGTGGCGCTGCTCGGTGTGGCCCTGATGGCGATGGCGCTGCCCCGGCTGGCCCGGCACCACGGCGGTGATCCGGCCGTCGCCCTCTGGCTCGGCGCCCTCAACCCCCTCGTTCTGCTCCATCTGGTGGCCGGCGCGCACAACGACGCCATGATGCTCGGCCTGCTCGGCGTGGGCCTCGTGGCCGCGCGGGGCCGCCGCTACGCACTCGGCGTCGTCCTCGTCACCCTCGCCGCGCTGGTCAAGGCGCCCGCCGCGCTCGGCCTGCTCGCGGTGGTCGTGATGCGCGGCCGGACCGGCTGGGTGCGGACGACCGTCACGACGGTCGCCGTCGCCGCGGCCACCACCGCGGGCGTGACCGCCCTCACCGGCACGGGATACGGCTGGATCGCCGCCCTGCGCACCCCGGTCTCCCCGCACAACTGGTCGCCCACCACCCTCCTCGGCCGCGCCACCACGAACCTGCTGCACGGACTCGGCAGCGACCTGGCGCCGTTCGCGCTCCCGGTCTGGCGCGCCGCCGGCCTCGTGGTGACGCTCACCGTCGTCCTCTTCATCTGGCTCCGTCTGCGGCCGGGCCCGGTCCACGCGCTCGGCCTCAGCCTCGCCGCGGTGGCCGTGCTCGGCCCGGCGATACGCCCCTGGTACGCGCTGTGGGGACTGTTCCTCATCGCCGCGGCGGCCCGGAACACCTCCGCGCAGCACAGACTCGTGGCCGCCACCGGGGTGCTCGCGCTGGCCGTCCTGCCGAGCGGGAACCCGGCGGACGCCGAGCAACTCGCCCTGGCGGTGTGCGGGGGAGTCCTCGCGGTGGTCGTGCTCTGGCAGGCACACCAGGCGTCCCTGGCACCGGCGCTGGAGCGGACCGCGTGAGCGCCCCCGACGGCCGGCACCGGCTGCTGCCCCGCACCGACCGCGCCCGGGTCGCGCTGGTCCTCGGCCTGGCCCTGGCGGTCACCGTGTTCACCGCGACGGTGCCGCTGCTGCGGGACTGGTTCGACCTGCGCGTCTATTACGGCACTGTCGACACCTGGGTCCACCACGGTGGTCGCGTCTACGACTACCGGGTGCCGGGCACGACGTACGGCTTCACGTATCCGCCGTTCGCCGCCGTCGCGATGCTCCCCATGGCGTGGGTCGGGCTGCGCACCGCGATCGTGCTGTGCCTGGGGCTCGATCTGGTGGCGCTCGGGGTGGTGCTGTTCGTGCTCGCCGGGCCGCGTCTGCGCCGCCACGGCTGGTTCGGCACCTCCCTCGTCCTGTGCGCCCTCGCCCTGTTCGAGCCGTTCCGGGACACCGTCAGCTTCGGCCAGGTCAACCTTCTGCTGCTGGCGCTGGTGCTGGCCGACGCCTGGCTGCTGTCCACCGGCCGGGGCCGGTGGGCGGGCGCGGGGATCGGGCTGGCCGCGGCGGTGAAGCTGACGCCCGCGATCTTCATCGGGCTGCTCCTGCTCGCCCGGCGGTGGCGTGCCGCCGGGCTCGCGACGGCCGTCGCCGCGGCCGCCACCGCGGCGGCGGCCTGGGTCGCCCCGGCCCCCTCCCGCTTCTACTGGACCGAGGCGCTGTGGGACACCAGCCGGGTCGGCCGCCTCGACTACGTCTCCAACCAGTCCTTGCAGGGCGTCCTGGCCCGGCTGGTCGCACCTCACGAACCGAGTCGCGCGCTCTGGGCGCTGCTCGTGCTCGCGGTGCTCGGCGTCTGGGCCGTGCGGGCCCGTGCGGCGGTGCGGGCCGGGGACTGGACGGCGGCGTTCGCCGTCACCGGGCTGACCGCGTGCCTGGTCAGCCCGATCACCTGGGTCCACCATCTGGTCTGGCTGCTGCCGTCGTTCGCGGTGCTGCTGAGGCACCGCCGGTTGCTGCCTCTGACGGCGGCCCTGTACGGGCTGCTGTGCAGCAGCGTCGTCTGGCTGTGGTTCGACGACGCGTCCGGCGTGGCCGGCTTCGTCGGGTCGAACACCTATGTGTGGATCACGCTGGGTCTACTGCTGGGGCTGCCCGTCGGTCAGTCCCCCGGCCGCCGGCGCCCCCTGAGTCGCAGGAACAGCGACACGGCCGCCGCGCCGACCCCGGCCGCGCCCGCGATCACCCCCGCCTCCGACCAGCCGAGCCCCGCGGCCTGGTCCTTCTCGCGGGCGGGCGGTGGCGACGCGCGGCGGGGCTGAGGCGCGGCCGCCGGACGCGGCGGCAGGAGGGAGCCGACCGGGTCGACGCGCCCTGCGGCCCGGAAGCCCCAGTCGAGCAGGGAGCGCGCCTCCTCGTACACGGCGAACCCGATGCCCGACTGGGGCCGCATCACCGTGACGACGAGGGTGCGCCCACCCCGTTCGGCGGCGGCGACCAGGGTGTTGCCCGCGTTGGTGGTGTAGCCGTTCTTGATGCCGATGAGGCCCGGATAGCGGTCCACGCCGGCGCCGGTCAGCAGCCGGTTGGTGTTCTGGATGCCGTATCCCGAGCGGCCGCTCGCCGGGAACTTCGCCGTGGCGGTGGCGCAGTACGCGGCGAACTCCGCGTTGCGCAGTCCGGCCCGCCCGAACACCGCCAGGTCGAACGCCGACGAGACCTGGCCGCGGGCGTCGTAGCCGTCGGGGGAGACGACGTGGGTGTCGTGGGCGCCCAGGGCGCGGGCCTTGTCCTGCATCTGTTCGGCGGTGGCCCGCCAGCCGCCGTTGAGGGAGGCGAGGACGTGCACGGCGTCGTTGCCCGAGCTGAGGAAGACACCGCGCCACAGGTCGGCCACGCGGTAGGTGCGGTTCTCCTGGACGCCGACGAGGCTGCTTCCCTCGCCGACGCCCGCGAGCTCCTTGCTCTTGACGGTGTGCTTGAGCCCTCCGGGGAGTCTCGGCAGCACGGTCAGCGCGAACAGGGTCTTGAGGGTGCTCGCGGGGGGCAGTTTGCGGTGCGCGTTGTGCGCGGCGAGGACCTCTCCGCTGCGGGCGTCGGCCACCACCCAGGCCACGGCGGAGACGTCACGGGGAACGCGGGGCGCCCCGGCCCGCGGTCTCACATGGGTTCCCGACCGGTACAGGGAGGCCGGTTCCTGCGAGGACTTGGCGTCCTGGGCGCCCACCTCGACCGAGCCGCCGACGCCCTCGGGATGCGACGCGATCGCGAGGGCGCCCATCACACAGACGACGGAGCAGCAGACGGCGGCACGGGAGAAGCGAGCAGCGCGAGGTGAAGATCCGATGGTCATACCGCAAACGTAGGAACGGTCGCGCCGTGGAGCGGGGTGCCAGGGCCGGGAGAGCGGACCGAGCACCCGGATGCCGCACACGCCGTGGGGTCACACGGCGGGCAGGGTGGGCTGCACCTGCCGCAGGAAGGCCGCGTTGTCCGGGGTGGCGCGCAGCCGCTCCAGCAGGGTTTCCAGGCTCGCCTGTCCCTCGCGCGGGCGCAGGGCCCGCCGCAGTCCGCGTACGGCGGTCAACTCGGCCGGTGTCAGGAGGAGTTCCTCCCGGCGGGTGCCGGACGGGGTGATGTCCACGGCGGGGAAGACCCGCCGGTCGGCGAGTGCGCGGTCGAGCCGCAGTTCCATGTTGCCGGTGCCCTTGAGCTCCTCGAAGAAGAAGTCGTCGGCGCGGGATCCGGTCTCCACCAGGGCGGTGGCGAGGATGGTGAGGGAGCCGGCCTCCTCGGTGAGCCGGGCGGCGCCGAAGAGGCGCTTGGGGCCGTGCAGCGCGGCGGCGTCGACACCGCCGCTGAGGGTGCGGCCACCGGCGGCGGCCGCGTTGTTGTGCGCCCGGCACAGCCGGGTGAGGGAGTCCAGGAGGATCACGACGTCCTCGCCCTGTTCGACGAGCCGTTTGGCGCGCTCCACGACCAGTTCGGCGAGCGCGATGTGCTGCTTGGGGGACCGGTCGAAGGTGGAGGCGTACACCTCGCCCCGCACGGATCGCCGCATGTCGGTCACCTCCTCGGGCCGCTCGTCGAGCAGCACCACCATCAGGTGGGCCTCGGGGTGGTTGGCGGCGATCGCGGCGGCCAGCTGCTGGAGCAGCACCGTCTTGCCGGTCTTCGGCGGTGCCACGACGAGCCCGCGCTGGCCCTTGCCGACGGGGGCGACGAGGTCGACGAGACGGCCCGTCAGACCGCTCGCCCGGTGCTCCAGCCGCAGCCGCTCACGGGGATGCAGCGGTGTCAGGTCGTGGAAGTGCGGTCGGCCGAGCAGCTCGTCGGGTGTGCGCCCGTTGATCCGCTCGACCTCGGTCAGGGCCCGCCGGCCCTCCCGGACGCCTTCGACGGTGTCGCCCTTGCGCAGCCCGTACCGGCGGATCAGCGCGGCGGGCACCTGGGTGTCGGAAGCGGTGGACTGTCCGTTCTCGGCGCGCAGGAACCCCTGCCCGCCCTGCACGGTCTCCAGGACGCCGGTGACGTGCGTGGGGGACTGCCGATCAGTGGACGTGCGTTCGAGTGTGGTGGTGGTCATGGGTGTCCTTTCGCGGACTTCCTGGGAGAGACGCATGAGGAAGGGGGAGGGGAAGGCACACACCCGCGGGTACGGCTGAGCCCTGCGCGAGGTGGTGCGGAGAAGCTGAACGCCGGTCGGACATCGACGGGCGGTCGATTCAGCTGAGGAGATCTCAGGAACTGAGAGAGCGGCACCGGCGCCCGGGAGTGGGCGATACGCACGTGCCAAACGCAGCGTACCACTCCCCGTCACCAAACGTTGGGGATTTCCTAACCGACTGCCTTTGAACTCACCTGAACCGGCCCCCGTACAGGAGGGGGCGGCCCCGCCCACCCGAGTCAGGACCGCCGTCCCACCAGCGGTCTTCGCACGGAAGGAACGTCGGGTGTCGCTCTTCACGCGCTCCGGTCGACTGCCGGACACCGACACGGCCAGCCACACCAACCCGGAGGACGACACCGACCTCGCATCGACCGAAGCGCCGTCCGTGTCGACCGAGGCGCCCGCCGCGGGTGTCGGCCTGTGGCGGCGGCTCCGGGGCGCCCCGCGGGAGTTCCGGCGGAGGTATCCGGTCGCCGCGCGGAGCGTGTCGTGGACGGTCACGGCGCTGGCCGCGGCCCTCGTGCTGTTCGCCCTGCTGATGCCCGGCAGCGTCGAGTACTTCACGGCCGCGCAGTTCCTGCGGATCCCGGTGGAGCCGATCCTCGGCGCCGCCCTGCTGATGGCGCTGCCGCGCCGTCCGCGCCTGGCGCTCGCGGTCCTCATCGGGGCGGGCCTGGCCGCGCTGATCGTCGTGAAGTCCCTGGACATCGGCTTCAACCAGTTCCTCGGCCGCGGCTTCAACATCGTCCTCGACTGGGGGCTCCTCGACGACGCCGAGTCATACGTGGAGGACACCCTCGGCCGCTCCGGCGCGCTCGCCGCCGTCATCGGCCTCGTGACCCTCGTCGTCGCGCTGTTCGCCGTCATGGCGCTGGCGGTGGTCCGGCTCGCGAACCTCCTGGTCGGGCACCGGGAGCGGGCCATGCGCGGCACGGTCGTCGCGGGCACCGTGTGGATCACCTGCGCGGCCCTCGGACTGACACCCCTTCAGGACACGCCGGTCGCCTCCCGGAACACCATCGGGTTCGTGCAGGACCGCTGGGCCCGCGCGCGGGAGACCCTCGCGGACGAGGCGGCGTTCGCCCAGGAGGCCAAGAAGGACGCCTTCGCCGACGTGCCCGCCGACCGGCTGCTGACCGGGCTGCGCGGCAAGGACGTCATGATCACCTTCATCGAGAGCTACGGCCGCGTCGCCCTGGAGGACCCGGCCATCGCACCCGGGGTGACGGCGACGCTCGACGAGCGGAACGAGGCGCTGCGCAAGGCCGGGTTCGCGGCGAGGAGCGGCTGGCTCACCTCCGCGACCTACGGCGGCAGCAGCTGGCTCGGCCACTCCACCTTCCTGACCGGGCTGTGGATCGACAACCAGAACCGCTACCGCACGGTCACCGCGGGCGAGCGCCTCACCCTGCCCGGTGCCTTCCACAAGTCGGGCGCCTGGCGGACGGTCGGGGTGGTGCCCGGCGTCCAGTACAACTGGCCCGAGGGCGACTTCTACGGCTTCGACAAGGTGTACGACTCCCGCGATCTCGGCTACCGCGGCCCGAAGTTCAGCTGGTCCACCATGCCCGACCAGTACGCCCTGACCGCGTTCGAGCGCCTGGAGGCGGCCAAGCGGGGCGCCAAGCCGCTGATGTCGGAGATCATCCTGACCTCCAGCCACCAGCCCTGGGCGCCCCTGCCGAGGATGGTCGGCTGGGACGAGGTCGGTGACGGCTCCGTCTACCGGGCCGTCGAGAAGGCCGGCAAGGACCCGGCGGACGTCTTCACCGACCCTGTCAAGGTGAAGGAGGAGTACGGCAAGTCCGTCCAGTACTCCCTGCGGAGCCTCCTCGAGTACGTCGAGAAGTACGGCGACGAGAACACCGTCCTCGTCTTCCTCGGCGACCACCAGCCCATGGCCAGCGTCAGCGGCAACGGCGCCGACCACGACGTACCGGTCACCGTCGTCGCCCATGACCCGAAGGTCCTCGACCGCATCGACGACTGGGGCTGGACCGACGGCCTCAAGCCCGGCGACGACGCCCCGGTCTGGCGCATGGACGCCTTCCGCGACCGCTTCCTCACCGCCTACGGCCCCGGCGGTCAGCCGCCGAGTTCGAAGATCCCGTAGCCGAAGCCCTGCGCGGTGATACCGCCGTCGGTGACCTCCACGCCCCGCGCCTCCAAGGGACGGGGCGTGCCGGCGTCCGGCTTGTAGGGGCAACTCACGTCGTTGCGCTGTGGGTTGATCACGACGAGGTACCGTCCGCCGCGCAGGTACACGAACGGGTACCCGAGGTGCAGCACCTCCACGGAGCCGCCGGAACCCAGGTCGGGGGTGTGGCGGCGGAGGGCGATCAGACGGCGGACGAGGCGGAGCAGGGACGTGTCGTCGGCGCGTTGGGCGGCGACGGTCGGGCGGTCGGGGGACGGGTCGACCGGCAGGTAGAGGTGGTCGGCCGGGGCCGTGGAGAACCCCGCGTTCGGGCTGTCGTCCCACTGCATGGGGGTGCGGGACCCGGCCCGGTTGTAGCGGGGGCCGAGGACGCTGCCCTCCTTGTCCGGCAGGCCGGGCACATAGCGCATGCCGATCTCGTCGCCGTAGTAGATCGCCGGGAGCGTGGGCCAGGTCAGCTGGAAGACGAAGGCGGCGGGGAGCTGCTCGGCCGTGCGGGGGCCGCAGTTGAGGCGGGAGAAGTCGTGATTGGCGGTGGGCAGGGAGATCGTGCCCGAGCCGTCGACGGCCGTGGTCGCCTGCCGCCACGCCTCGACGAAGGGGCGGGGTGAGCCCTTGCCATCCGCGTCGAAGAAGCAGTCGAGGGGGTCCCAGGTGTCGTTGACGGTGCCCTCGCCGTTGCTCCACAGCGAGCGGAGGGCCAGGCCGTCGGTGGGGCCGCCGAAGTGGAGGAAGAAGTCGGCGTGGAAGCCCGCCGGGATCGACACCTCCGGCTCGCCCCACTCGGCCAGGAGCACGGCGTCCGGGTGGGCGGTGTCCAGCCAGTGCCGCAGTTCCGTCCAGACACGGGCGGTCTCGGTCCTGCCGGGGTCGTCCTTCACCAGGGACGCGGCCATGTCGACGCGGAAGCCCGAGACACCGAGACCCAGCCAGTGGTCCATGATCGTGCGCAGGGCGGCACGGTTGGCGCGCGGACCGTCGGCGTCGACCGGTAGCCGCCATGGCTCGGCCGGGTCCTCACGGGCGTAGCCGAAGTTGAGGGCGGGCTGCGAGTCGAAGAAGTTCGGCAGGTACGCGCCGGGCCGGGTGCCGGGGGAGTCGACGAAGCCGTCGGGCCGGCCCTCGGCCGTCCAGATGTAGCGGTGGTCGTCCGGGTCGTCCGCGGACGCCCGGAACCAGGGGTGATCGACGGACGTGTGACCCGCGACCAGGTCCAGCAGGATGCGGATGCCCCTGCGGCGGGCCGCGTCGACGAGCACCGCCAGGTCGTCGTTCGAGCCGTAGCGGGGGGCGACGTTCAGATAGTCGGCGACGTCGTATCCGGCGTCGCGGAACGGCGAGACGAAGCAGGGGTTCAGCCAGACGGTGTCGACGCCCAGCCAGGACAGATGATCGAGTTTCGCGGTGATGCCGGCGAAGTCCCCGATGCCGTCTCCGTCGGAGTCGGCGAAGGACTGCGGGTAGATCTGGTAGAAGACGGCGTCGGCCAGCCAGGTCGGGGCAGGACGGAACGAAGTCATACCGTCGACACTAGGCGAGTGCACCCGCCCACCGCTGCCCCGAGCCAAGGCCTAAGCTGAGCCGATGTTCACCCCGCAAGGCCCCAGCCTCCGCGAACTCGCCGTTCAGGCACTCTCCTCCGTCGAACACGGCTACGACCTTCTCGCGCCGAAGTTCGACCACACCCCGTTCCGCACGCCGGACAGCATCCTCGACGCGGTGGAGCGGGCCCTGACCGCGATGGGCTCCTTCGACCATGGCCTCGATCTGTGCTGTGGCACGGGCGCGGGCATGGAGGTGCTCCGCGAGCTGTGCCGGGAGAGCGCCACCGGCGTCGACATCAGCGCCGGGATGCTGGCGGTGGGCAGGGACCGGCTCACCGCAGGGTCCGGCGACCGCGACCGCGACCGCGACCGCGACCGCGACCGCGACCGCGACGGTGACCGCGACCGCGACGGTGATCGAGACCGCGACGGTGATCGCGACGGCGACCGCGAGCGGGACGGTGCCGTCGCCGGGGCTCCCCGCCTCTCCTGGGTGCGCGGCGACGCCCTCGCGCTGCCCTTCGGGCCCGTCTTCGACCTGGCCGTGAGCTTCGGCGCCTTCGGGCACTTCCTGCCGGAACAGCTTCCGGGCCTGTTCGCACAGGTCCACTCCGTGCTGCGGCGGGGCGGCCGCTTCGCGTTCCCGCTCCCGGCGCCCGCCCCGCCCCGGTCGCCCTGGTACTGGGCGGCCCTCGGCTTCGACGCGGCGATGCGGGTCCGCAACGCCGTCTGGCGGCCGCCGTTCGTCATGTACTACCGGCCGTTCCGCCTCGGCCTCGTACGGCACGAGCTGGAACGGGCCGGGTTCGACGTTGAGCTGTTCGCCCTGCCCGAGTTCGGTTCCCGCCCCGACGGCAGCCCACGCTGCCGGATGGTCGTGGCCACCCGCCCGGACATCCCGGACCTCGGGGCCGGGCGGTAGCGGTCGCGGCGTCCGGTCAGAGGGCGCTGTACAGGGCGTCGACGAGCGCCATCTTGCGCGGGTCGTCAGCGATGTGCGGGCCCATCCGGTTCATGACATAGCCGAGGGAGACGCCCGCCTCCGGGTCGGCGAGGCCGCAGGAACCGCCGTAGCCGTCGTGGCCGAAGGCCCTGGGGTTCGGGCCGTACGAGCCGTGCGCGCCGCTCAGCCACACCCCGAGCGCCACCTCCGTGTCCCGGCCGAAACCGGCGCCGAGCACCAGGTCCCGGCAGCTGCCCTGCCCCTCGCGGACCCGCTCGGCGGCCTCCGGCGACAGCACCCGGTGCCCGCCCCAGTCGCCGCCCAGCGCCAGGATCCCGTAGAGCGCGGCGACCGCGCGGGCGGTGCCGTGGCCGTTGGCGGCGGGGACCTCGACGGCCCGCCACTCGGCGCTGTTGGCCTCGGCGGCGCCGACCAGCGGGTTGGCGAGGGCGGCCAGCGCGGTGGGCGTCAACTGAGCGAAGACGGCGGCCTGCTCGCTCGTCGTCGCGGCCGGCGGATGCACCAGCTCGGCGGCCCGACCGGCCTCCTTCTCCGGCAGCCCGATCGTGAAGTCGATGCCGAGGGGCCCGGTGACCTCCCGCTCCAGGAACGCGCCCGGCAGCAGCCCCGACACTCGCCGGACCACCTCACCGACGAGGAAACCGAATGTCATCGCGTGGTACCCCGACCGCGTACCGGGCTCCCACCAGGGCTCCTGCGCCGCCAGTCGTGCCACGGTCACGTCCCAGTCGCACAGCTCGGCGAACGAGAGCGGCTCACGCGGCCCGGCCAGGCCCGACCGGTGCGACAGCAGATGCCGTACGAGGACGCCGTCCTTGCCCGCCGCCGCGAACTCGGGCCAGTACGCGGCCACCGGGGCGTCCAGCTCCAGCAGCCCCCGGTCGGCGAGGATGTGCGCGCACAGGGCGGTCGGGCCCTTGGTCGTCGACCACACGTTGACCACGGTGTCGCGCTCCCAGGGCCGGGTGCGGGCCCCGTCGGCCCAGCCGCCCCACAGGTCCACCACGGTCTCCCCGCGCAGCGTCACCGTGACCGCCGCCCCCAGCTCGTCGCGCTCCCCGAAGTTCTCCTCGAACGCGGAGCGCACGGCAGCGAACCGTGCGTCGCAGTGACCTCGCACCTGGGACATGAACCCACCCACCCCTTCCACCGCCGGCACAGCTCCCGGGCGTCACCCGTGGCCCCCTGAACATACCGACTGGTCGGACCGGGCGGAACCCGTGAACCCGCCCGGATCCAGGAGGGAGGCGGTGCCGCGTCACGCCGAACCGGGCGGGGAAGGGGCCGCCGGAGCTCACGCCGCGCGAAGACAGGAACTCACCTGGCGAAGGCCGGAGCTCACGCCGCGCCGAAGAGGGGCGCCGACGAGGCAGATCTGCCGGCGTCGGCACCGGCGCACCGCGGCAGACGCAGGTGAGCGGTGATCTGCTTCCCCCGGCCGTGCGGTGTCACCGCGACGTGGTCGCTGACCGTGTGGACGAGGCGGAGGCCATGGCCGCCGACGCGATACCGGTCGCCGTTTCTGACCGTGGGGTGTGCGGGCGACGTGTCCCACACGGTGATGGCCAGCGCGTCCCCGCCGAGCCGCAGGACGAGCCCGCAGGGGCCGGGCGCGTGTCGGACGGCGTTGGTGACCAGTTCGCTGACGACGAGTTCGGCGTCCCGCGCCAGAGGCGTCGGGACGGGGGTGCGGCCGGTGTGCGGGGCATGGGCGAGGAGCGTGCGCAGCAGACGCCGGGCATCGGCCGCGTGGGCCGCGCCAGGGGCCCAGGTCGCGCCGGAGCGCAGCGTCATGTGCTCGTCCGTGCCCTGCTCATCTGCCGCCTGCTTCCTAAGCGGGATGACCATTCGGGGCTCTTTCGTTGTGATCGCCGTTCTACGGCGGCTTCCGCCGAGCGGGTACCCGTGATCCGGACCGCGCATTCAGGGGTACCCGTTCGGCGCACGCACGACGTGGACCCGACGAGACCGCGGTCCCTCAGAGGTGCGAGGCCAGCCAGCGCAGCTTGGTCGCCTCCTGGTAGGGGCCGCCGCCCTCGTGGTCGTTGAACTCGTAGACCTCGATCTGCTTGTCGTCCTCGGCCCACGCGTTGAACGCGGCGAACACCGTGGACGGCGGGCACGTCAGGTCCTCCAGGGCCGCCGAGAACAGGGCCGGTGCCCGGCCGCGCGCGGCGAAGTGCACACCGTCGAAGTAGGCGAGCGTCCGCTGGACGTCCGCCGCGCGACCGCGGTGCGTCTTCAGGTACTTGCCGATCTCGCGGTACGGGTCCCGGTCGGTGATCGTCGTGGAGCGCGGGAAGTCGCACAGGAACGGTACGTCGGGGGCGACGGCGAGCAGGTCCGGAACCAGTCCGCCGACCGCTATGGAGATGCCGCCGCCCTGACTGCCCCCGTGGACGGCGGTGCGCGAGGCGTCGGTCAGCGGGTGGGAGCGGGCGGCCTCCACCGCGCGGACGCCGTCTGTGTAGACCCGCCGGTAGTAGTAGTTCTCGGGGGCGTCGATGCCGCGGGTCATGAAGCCGGGGAAGGCGGGCGCGCCGCCGACCGGGTCCGGGGTGTCGCCGCCCCCGCCCCAGGCACTGCCCTGGCCGCGGGTGTCCATGACGAAGTGCGCGTAGCCGGCCGATGCCCACAGCAGATGGGTGTGGGGCAGACCGCGGCCGCCGCCGTACCCGATGAACTCCACGACCGTGGGCAGCGGCGCGTTCGCCCCGGCGGGCAGCACCAGCCAGCCCTTGACGCGGTGGCCGCCGAAACCGGCGAAGGACACGTCGTACACGTCGACGGTGGTCAGATGGGTGTCGACCGGCTCGAAACGCGCGTCAAGGTCGTGCTCGCGGGATTCCTGGAGCGTCTTCGCCCAGAAGGCGTCGAAGTCCTCGGGCTCCGTTGAAGCGCTTCGATAACCACGGAGTTCGTCCAACGGCAGGTCGAACAGGGCCATGAAGGACCACCTTTTGAGTTCTCGGTGCGGATGATCACACCGTACGTGGGCAGCCGCGGACCGCCAAGAGCCCCTCGGCTCCCGGCAGTCAGCGACGGCAGAGCTCGGCGATGAGCAGCCGGTGCCGCGGAGCAGGGTCGCGGCCGAGAGGTAGCCGCCGCGGCGAGCTGGCTGACGTTCACCGCACAACTGTCGGCGGCTATGTCCGCGTTCGGCTTCGTCCGCGTTTCAGGCCCGGTGGTGTCCCCAGTCGGGGCCCGTGCGCGCCCACTCCTGTTCCCATTCGGCCAGCCGGCGCCTGATGGTGATTCGCCGCACGGTGAAGTGCCCGGCCAGCACGATGCCGACGACGCCGGCCGTGGCGCACGTCCCCAGGGACAGGGTGTGCTGCCAGATGGCGGTGTTCGTCGGCGGGGCCTGCACGCTGTGGCCCGCCGCGTCCAGCCACACGTCGGCGCGGTCGCCGCGCTTCGTGCCGGCCGGGACCCGGGCCTCGCCCGTCCGCGAACCCCCGTCGGGCTCCGTCCAGCGGGCCCGCACCCAGTGCATGGGCGGCTTGTCGCCGTGCGCCGAGGGCGTCGCGGCCGGGGCGTTCTCGACGACCACCGCGGTGACCAGGTCCCGCTCGGCCCGCTGCGCCGCGGCGTGCGCCCGCGCGTCAGCGTGCGCCCACCGGCCCACCAGGAAACCGGCCGCCGGGGCGCCGACGACCAGCAGGATCAGGACGATCAACACCGTCCATGCCTCGACGACGTCCGAGCGTCGCCGCAGCGGATTGCGCCGCCACCGCCACCCGAACAACCGGCCTCGCATCTCACCCTCCCTCACCGGTACGGCCCTCAGTACGAGAACCCCGGTTAGGACTGGTCCGCACTTCCGGTCTACCCGATAGAAGCCGTGATGGCATGGTTTGCGCCAGAAATCATGGCGACGGGACCGGGTGGAAGGCCGGGGCAGACGGTGTGGGAGCGGGCGGGAGCCGGGGTGGAGGGGGGCGGGGGCCGCGGCTGACGGGCCTGGCCACGGCGCGGATGTGAGGCGCGGCGCTTTCCGGCACGACGCCCGAGGCACGGGGCCGGAGGCCCGGCCCCTCCGGTGCGGCGCCGGGCCGGTCGGAGCTCGCGCCGGGGCGGCGCCGCGGTGGCCCGGGGTCAGCCGAAGCGTTCGATGCGGATGTGGTCCACCGGCTGGCCGGCCTGGACCAGGAGCCGTGACGCGTGCTCCGCGAACGCGTTCGAGCCGCAGACGTACGCCTCCCAGCCGCCCGGTGGCCGCTCCGCCAGCAGCGGTGTCACATGGGCCGCCGACAGCCTGCCCACCGGCACGCCCTCGGGCGCCCGGCGCGTGAACACGGGCGTCGTCTCCGTGCCGTACTCCCGCGCGTAGATCAGCTCCTCGGGCGCCCGCGCGGACACCAGCAGCCGCAGGGGTACGTCGAGGCCGTGCGCCCGGTGGTGGCGGACCATCGACATCAGCGGTACGACACCCGAGCCGGCGCCGATCAGCAGCGCGGGCCGGTCGCCCGGCCAGGCGAAGAACCCGCTGAGGGGGCCGCGCACCTCCACCTCGTCGCCGGGCCGGGCCTCGGTGTGGAACCACCCGGAGACCTCGCCGCCCTCCACGTGGTCCAGGGTCAGCTCGATGTGGCCCGTGTCGTCCGGCGGCGACGCCAGCGAGTAGTGGCGCTGGGCCCGGTATCCGTCCTCGGCGGTCAGCCGCAGCATCAGATGCTGGCCCGGCAGATGCCTCGCCCAGCTCTGCACCGCGAACCGGAACGTGGCGACCCGAGCCGTCTCGCGCCGGATGTCCGTCAACGTAGCGGTCTGCCAAAGCGCCGCCGACCCACTGCTCACGGCGATCCGCCCGGGCACGGCGAACCGCGTGGGCGGCGTGAACCCGGGGGCGGCCGCCCCCGGCTGTGCCGCCGTCCCCGGCTGTGCCGCCGTCGCCGTCTCAGTCACCGGAGTACCGCTGCTCCTCCCACGGGTTGCCCCGCGCGTGATAGCCGTTCTGCTCCCAGAAGCCGGGCTCGTCGTGGTCGAGGAGCCGGATGCCCGTGATCCACTTGGCGCTCTTCCAGAAGTACAGGTGCGGCACCAGCAACCGGGCCGGGCCGCCGTGCTCGGCGGCCAGCGGCTCGCCCCCGTACTCCCAGGCGATCCAGGCGCGCCCGCCGGTGAGGTCGGCGAGCGGCAGGTACGTGGTGTAGCCGCTGTGCGAGTACGCGACCGCGTGCGTGGCACTGGCGTCGGGCCGCACCGCGTCCAGGAACACGTCCAGCGAGACACCCCCGAAGCGCACCCCGAACTTCGACCAACTCGTCACACAGTGGATGTCGCCCTCGTACACCGACCCGGGCAGCGCGTGCGCCGCGTCCCAGTCCCAGGTGTGCGGCCGCGCCACCAGCCCGTCGATCCGGAACGTCCAGTCGGCGGGCGCCAGGTCGGGTGTGACCTCGGCGGACAGTACCGGCCAGTCGTCGCCCGCGTCGTACTGGCCGGGCGGCAGCCCCGGATCGCTGACGCGGGGGCGCCCGGTGAAACCTCGGGTGACGTTCATACGAGTCCAACATGACGACGACGGAGACAGCTTGAGTCATACAACCGTACGTGTCCGGAGCGCGTGCTCGATCACCGGGGCGGGCCGTGATCATTGCGGCCGTATGAACTCCTCACCGCACCGGGAATAGCGGCTCCGCGATCCCCCTTGCCGCTATCGGCCGGCCCGGCCGTGAGCGCGCCGGTGGCCGGATGACAGCAAAGGAGAACGGAGAGCGCATGACCGAGTACGCGAGCGACCTCAGGGGCGCGGACACCGTGCCGCACGACGCCGACACCCGGCCGCACGTCCTCGACAACCCCGCCCTCGCCTCCCTCACCGGGCCGCACGCCCACTTCGCCGAGCGGTCCGGCCGGGTGCTGCGCTATCCCGTCGACGTCTCGCCGTGGCTCGCCCTGCCCCACCACCCCGACGCCCACGACTGGGCCGACCTGGCCGCCCTGGCCGGCCCCGGCACGGAGGTCGCGGTCCCCGCCTACAGCGGGAGCTTCCCGGCCGACTGGGAGGTCACCTTCGACCTGGAGGGCGTCCAGTTCGTGGACGACGGGATCGCCGCCGCCCCGGACGCCGAGGCCGTACCGCTGGGCCCGGCCGATGTGCCCGAGATGCTCGACCTCGTGGAACGCACCCAGCCCGGCCCCTTCCTGCCGCGCACCATCGAACTCGGCACCTACCTCGGCATCCGCCGGGGCGGCGCGCTGATCGCGATGGCCGGCGAGCGGCTGCACCCGCCGGGCTGGACCGAGATCAGCGCGGTCTGCACCGACCCGGCCTTCCGGGGCGAAGGGCTCGCCACGCGGCTCATCCACGCCGTAGCCCACGGCATCCGCGAGCGTGGCGAGACCCCGTTCCTGCACACCGCCGCGACCAACACCTCCGCCATCCGCCTCTACGAGGCCCTCGGCTTCCGGCTGCGCCGTACGACCCGGTTCATGGCGGCCCGCGTGCCCGCGGTGGAGGCGGGGGAGGAGCGCGTCGGCGTGTGACGGGGGTGGTCGCGGACCGCGCGCGCGGGGGCGCGGCGCTCCGGACGGCCCGTCGTGACCATGGGGTAGGGTGACCGGGCCAGTCGCCACGGGACCGAGGAGGTGAGACCCATTACCGCTGTGTCAGGTCGGGTGCTCTCACCTCAACACCGCGCGGTGCACGGCCGGTAGGCCACCGCGGGAGCGCCCTTCGGCCCACCGAAAGGCTCTCGGCTGTCATGCCACCTCTCTCCATCGCCTCCGTCGTCACGGCCCTGCGCGCCGCGGGCTGCGTCTTCGCCGAAGAAGAGGCGGAGTTGATCCTCGCCACCGCACGGACCCCGGACGACGTCACCGCCATGGTCGACCGCCGCGTCTCCGGAGTCCCCCTCGAAGTCGTCCTCGGGTGGGCCGAGTTCGCCGGCCTGCGCATCGCCGTCGACCCCGGTGTGTTCGTGCCCCGCCGCCGCACCGAGTTCCTCGTCGAGCGGGCCCTCGCCGCCGTCCCCCACGCCTCGGTCGTCGTCGACCTGTGCTGCGGTTCGGGAGCCCTGGGCGCGGCCCTGGCCGCGTCGCTCGACGGCGTCGAACTGCACGCCGCCGACATCGACCCGGCGGCGGTGCGCTGCGCCCGCCGCAACATCGCCCCGTACGGCGGCCACGCCCACGAGGGGGACCTGTTCACGGCGCTCCCCGCCGGGCTGCGGGGACGCGTCGACATCCTCGCGGCGAACGTGCCGTACGTCCCCACCGGCGACGTACCGCTGCTGCCCGGCGAGGCCCGCGACCATGAGCCGCTCGTCGCCCTCGACGGCGGCAGGGACGGCCTCGACGTCCTGCGCCGGGTCGCCGCCGAGGCACCGCGGTGGCTCGCCCCCGGCGGCTGCCTGCTCGTCGAGACCAGCGAACGCCAGGAACCGCACGCCGTGGAGGTCCTCCGCGGTGCCGGCCTCATCGCCGCGACGGCCGTCTCGGAGGAGAGAGCCGCCCACGTGGTGATCGGCACCAGACCACGGGCAGCCGACCGGCACCAGACCTGAGGGCAGCTGACCGGCTCCCCGCCCATGGGCACCTCGTGTGGCCTTGCCCTCAGCCATTGTGCAACTAGTTGCACAAACCGTGTGGCGTCGTCTACAACCTTGGTGACGACGCCACGCATGGAGGCCCCGATGAGCCGTTACCCCCACCTGTTGAGCCCCCTCGACCTGGGCTTCACCACGCTCCCCAACCGTGTGCTCATGGGCTCCATGCACGTCGGCCTGGAGGAGGCGGAGCGCGGCTTCGAGCGGATGGCGGAGTTCTACGCGACTCGGGCGCGCGGGGGAGTGGGCCTCATCGTCACCGGCGGCATCGCGCCCAACGAGGCCGGACGCCCCTACGAGGGCGGCGCCAAGCTCACCACCGAGGCCGAGGTCGCCCAGCACCGCGAGATCACCGACGCCGTCCACCGCGAGGGCGGCCGTATCGCGATGCAGATCCTGCACTTCGGGCGGTACGCCTACCATGCCGACCTGGTGGCGCCGAGCGCCCTCCAGGCCCCGATCAGCCCGTTCGTGCCGCACGCCCTCACCGACGGCGAGGTCGAACAGACCATCGACGACTACGCGCGGGCGGCCCGGCTAGCCCGGCAGGCCGGGTACGACGGAGTCGAGATCATGGGCTCCGAGGGCTATCTGATCAACGAGTTCATCGCCGCCGGGACCAACCACCGCGACGACCGCTGGGGCGGCTCGTACGAGAACCGCATGCGCTTCCCCGTGGAGATCGTGCGCCGGGTGCGTGAGGCGGTCGGCGAGGACTTCATCGTCGTCTACCGGCTGTCGATGCTCGACCTGGTGCCCGGCGGCTCCAGCCTCGACGAGGTGGTCACCCTGGCGAAGGCCGTCGAGGCCGCCGGCGCCACCCTCATCAACACCGGTATCGGCTGGCACGAGGCCCGCATCCCCACCATCGCGACGTCGGTGCCGCGCGGCGCGTACACCTGGGTCACCAAGAAGCTCATGGGCGAGGTTTCCGTCCCCCTCGTCACCACCAACCGGATCAACACCCCGGAACTGGCCGAGGAGTTGCTGGCCGACGGATACGCCGACATGGTGTCCATGGCCCGCCCGATGCTCGCCGACCCGGACTTCGTCAACAAGGCCGCCGAGGGCCGGCCGGAGGCCATCAACACCTGCATCGGCTGCAACCAGGCCTGCCTCGACCACACCTTCAGCGGCAAGATCACTTCCTGCCTGGTCAACCCGCGCGCCTGTCACGAGACCGAGCTGGTGCTGTCGCCGACCCGGCTGCGCAAGCGGGTCGCGGTCGTCGGCGCGGGCCCGGCGGGCCTCGCCTGCGCCGTGAGCGCCGCCGAACGCGGCCACGACGTCACCCTCTTCGACGCCGCGAGCGAGATCGGCGGCCAGCTCAACGTGGCCCGCAAGGTCCCCGGCAAGCAGGAGTTCGACGAGACCCTGCGCTACTTCCGCCACCAGCTCGACACCCACGGCGTCGACGTACGGCTCGACACCCCCGTCACGGCCGACGACCTCGCCGCGTACGACGAGGTCGTCGTCGCCACCGGCGTCACCCCCCGCACCCCCGACCTGCCGGGCGTCGACCACCCCAAGGTCGTCGGCTACCTCGACGTCCTGCGGGACGGCGCCCCCGTCGGCGACCGGGTGGCGATCCTGGGTGCCGGCGGCATCGGCTTCGACGTCGCCGAGTACCTGACCGACGGCGGGGAGAAGACGAGCGAGGACCCGGCGGCGTACTTCCGCCAGTGGGGCGTCGACATGGACTACCGCGCCCCCGGCGGCCTCGCCGCCCCCGAGCGCCCGTCCCCGCCGCGCTCGGTCCACCTCCTCCAGCGCAAGACCTCCAAGGTCGGCGCGGGCCTCGGCAAGACCACCGGCTGGATCCACCGCACCGAACTGAAGCACCGGGGTGTCGTCATGGTCCCCGGCGTGCAGTACGACCTGATCGACGACGCCGGGCTGCACGTCACCGTCGACGGCGTCCGCCAGGTCCTGGAGGTCGACACGGTCGTGCTCTGCACCGGCCAGGAACCGCGCCGCGACCTCTACGACACCCTCGTCGCCGCCGGACGGACCGCGCACCTCATCGGCGGCGCGGACGTGGCGGCCGAACTGGACGCCAAGCGCGCGATCAAGCAGGGGACGGAACTGGCGGCGCGGCTGTAGCGGGACGGGGAAGCGTGGAGGGGTCGATGCTCATCGGCCCTTCCTAGGATGAGCGCATGTCACTCCCGCACGCGATCCTCACCGCCCTGCTCGAAAAGCCCTCGTCGGGCCTGGAGCTGACCCGGCGGTTCGACAGGTCGATCGGCTACTTCTGGTCGGCGACGCACCAGCAGATCTATCGCGAGCTGGGAAAACTGGAGGGCGAGGGCTACATCCGCGCCCTGCCCGCCGAACGGCCCGCACGGGGGCAGAAGAAGAGCTACGAGGTCCTCCCGGCGGGCCGTGAGGAACTGGCCCGCTGGACCTCCGCCCCCCAGGAGCCCAAGCCATGGCGTGACGCCCTCTTCGTACGGCTGCGGGCCGCGGCCGTCGTCGGCACCACCGGCCTGGAGGACGATCTGCGGCGCCATCTCACCCTGCACGAGCGGAAGTTGGCGGAGTACGGGGAGATCGAGAAGCGGGACTTCGGGCCGGGCAGGGACTCCGCCCAGGACCGCCTCCAGCATCTGATCCTGCGGGCCGGCATCGACCTGGAGACCTTCTGGACCCAGTGGCTGAGGAACGCCCTGACGGAGTTCGAGCGCCTCCCGGACGGCGGAACCTCGGATGCCGGAGTGCCGGACGGCGAAGCGTCGGGAGGCGGAGTGCCGGACGCCGGTGGGGGAGCGGCGGCCGAGCGGGCGTAGCCCGGCCGGGCCGTGCGAGCGCGAGCGGGCGGTCGTCCGTTGTCGCACGGCGACCGCCCGCCCGGTGTTCACAGCCGGTGCGGCTTGGCCCGGCGGCGCAGGTACCGGACCGCGGCCACCGTCCCGGCGGCCACCAGCGCGCCACCGCCCACCAGGGTGACGGTGCCGTACTCCTCGCTGGCCCCGCCCATACCGCCCATGACGCCCCGGGAGGGCGAGGCGGTCGCGGAGATCGTGGGCGTGGCGGCGGTGACGATGACGGACTGGGTGCCCGCCGTGGTCCCGTCCCGGCACACCACGATCACGGTGTAGGTCCCCGGGGTCACATTGGTCCATGAGGCCGACTGGCTGGTGCTCGTGCCCACGAGGGTCGCCTGGCGCCCCTGGGAGAAGTTCGCCTGCCCGCTCGCGAGCAGGGAGGCCGTACCGAACACGCCGTTGGTGCTGTTCGGGCAATCGCTGGTGGTGACGGTGACCGAGGACCCGGTGGTGCTCACCGAGATCCCCGCGGGGACGGCGGCCGACGGCGTGGCCACGGAGATCGGCAGCGCGGCGGCCGCCATGGTCAGGCCGGAGCGGAGGAGTAGCTGAGACATGCGCATGGGTCTGCCCTCCGGCGGCACGGTCGGCGGCACATCCCTTGCGCCGCCGGGGAACGGAGGACCCGTGCTGCCTCAGGGCGAGCCAACGTCCCTCACGCCGCGTCCGCATGCGGACAGCCACCGGGCAGGTGACGGATTCCGCCAGGCGGGGGACGTCCTCACCCTCCGGTGGTCACCGTCCGCTCCGCCGAGAACCCGCCCCAGGTGCCGTCCGGCAGCCTCGCCCGGATCCGCACACGGTGGGTCACCCCGGCCTCCCGGCCCGCGTAGAAGCCGTACGTGGCCCGGCCCCGCGGCGGGGTCCCGCCCCACACGAGCGTCGTGGCCGGCCGCCCGTCGAGCTGGATCTCGTACTCCGTGACCACCCCGTCGGCGCGCGGAGGCACCCACGACAGTTCGATGGCGTACGCCCCGTCGGTGAGACGCGTGGCGGCGCGGAAGGCGGTCGGCGCGGTGCCCGCCCCGGCGCCCGTCCCCGGCCGGCCCTCGTGCTGCCCGTCTCTCCGCTCGGTGGTGAGAGGCATGGCCCTGCTCACCGGTGACAGATTGTCCGCCGCGTCCCGCGCCCGCACGGTGAAGGAGTAGCGGGTGCCGGGCCGCAACCCCGTGACCACGGCCGCGGTCTGCTCCCCGCCCACGCTGTGGATCTTCGAGTCGCCTTGCAGGATGTCGTACGACACCACGTCCCGGTCGTCGGTCGACCGCTCCCAGGACAGCTGGACCGCGGTGCTTCCGAGCACCCGGCCGTCGAGGCGGGCGGGACGGCTGGGGGCCCGCCGGTCGGCGGCACCGTCGGCGGGAGTCGTGGCCCGCACCTCGGCGCTGGGCGGCCCGAGGTCCCCCGCGGTGCTACGGGCCCGGACCGAGAACACGTACGTGGTGGACGGTCGCAGCCGGGTGACGTCCACCATGTGCGCGTCGCCGGGCACGTCCTTCACCTTCCTCGCGCCGCGGTACACCTCGTACCCGGCGACCTCCGGCTCGCCGGACACCCGGTTCCACATGACGTGCACGCTGGTCGCGCTGCCCGCGGCGGCGGTGACCCCCGGGGGAGCGGGCGGCATCCGGCGACCGGGGCTCTCCCGCGTCCCGCAGGAGACGGTGAGGAGCAACGAGCAGCAGACCACCAGAACAGGCAACGACACCGGCACGGGAACGCGTCGCACCATCCAGCCCCCTCGATCGTCGGCTCCTCGGAGGAAGGAGCGCCGGCGGTACGGGTGAGCAGGCGTCACGACGCTCCCCTGCCACCGGATTGGTCTGTACCTATCTTCTGTATGTATGCCACGCTGACGCGCCCACATCAAGAGGGTGGGGGTGAGGTGAAGGGGTGATCGCTCGGTTCACGGCGCCGCCCGGGGCTACGTATGCTGGTGTCCTGACGCGGCGTGAACTCACCCGCACGGATGGGAAGTTCGCGTCGTACGGTGCGGGCCGCTGTCGTCGCCCACCCCGCGCCGACCAGGGCGGCCGAGCGGCCGGGACCGACACCGGGCCGGGCCCTCGGCCGCGTCCTCGTGCGGAGGACGGTGTGCACCGTCCGGCCCCCTACCAGTGGCCTTCCTCTCCCGCCCACTCCACCGTGGGGTGGTGAGTGACCGTCAGTGTCCCCTAGGAGAGGGTCCCTTATCGTGCGTGTCCGGTCGTTGACGCTGGCCGCCGCCGGCGCCGCCCTGTTGGCCCCCGTCACCCTGCCCGCTCTGGCCCACCAGCAGTCCATAGAGCGTGAGGGTGCCGTGACGGCCACGGAGCTGCTGGCGAAGGTCCGTGGCTGCGTCCGGGTGTCGGCGGGGCTCTACCGCAGCGACGCCGACGCTCCCGCCGACATCCCGGTCTGTGGTATCGACGGGGCGGTGTTCTGGAAGGCCGACATGGACATCGACTGCGACGGCCGCCCGAACGCCCGCTGCAACCGGACCACCGATCCGTGGTTCCAGCCCACGACCTCCTACCAGCAGTCCGACGGCCGCTACCTCAATGCCGCGAACCTGCCGTTCGTCGTCCTCCCCGCCCCGAGTTCCCGGTGGGACTACCGCAAGCACGGCATCAAGGGGGGTTCGGTCGCCGCCGTCGTCCACGGGGACCGCGTCCAGTACGCCGTCGTCGGTGACAACGGCCCGCAGAACATCATCGGCGAGGCCTCGTACGCCACGGCCGAGGGCCTGGGCATCCGCCCCGACCCCACCACCGGCGGCGTCACCTCCGGGGTCACCTACATCGTCTTCGAGGACACCAAGGTCTCCCCGATCGAGGACCGCAAGGCGGCGGTGGAACAGGGGGAGGCGTTGGCACGCGAGTTCGTACGACCCTGAAGGCGGTGACCGGACGCGGCCCTACGGGGGAGAGCTGCGCGGAGAGGTGAGGCGTACGTCAGGGGCCTGCCCGCCCGGAGCGGGCGGGCGGGCCCCGGCGGCTGTCATTCCTTCCGGTACGTGTACGCCTCCGACGCGGCGGCGGCGACCGCCGCGAGGTCGGCGCCGGTGGAGGCGGTGACGACCGCGGCGACGGCGCCCTCGACGAACGGCGCGTCGACCAGACGGGTGCCCTCGGGAAGTTCGTCGCCCTCGGCGAGCAGGGCCTTCACGGTGAGGACGGCGCTGCCGAGGTCCATGAGGACGGCGACCCCGGCGCCCCGGTCCACGGACGCGGCAGCCGCCGCGATCAACTCGGCGCTGGTGCCGAGCCCGCCGTCCGCGGTGCCGCCCGCCGGGGCGACCGGTACCTCGGCACCCGCGCCCGCGAGCCCCCGCGCCAGCTCGGCCACCGAGGAGGCCACGGCGGCGCTGTGCGAGACCAGCACGATGCCGACCGGCTTCTCGTCAGGCATGGGAGCCCTCCGCGGTGTCGGCGAGGGCCGCGACGAGCAGCGCGGCGGATGTGGCGCCGGGGTCCTGGTGTCCGATGCTGCGCTCACCGAGATAGCTGGCACGGCCCTTGCGGGCCTGCAACGGTGTGGTCGCCAGGGCGCCCTCCTCGGCGGCGGTCCGTGCCGCGGCGAAGGACCGGTCGAGCGCGTCGACGGCCGGGACC
The DNA here is from genome assembly GCF_055572815.1 of Streptomyces sp. NPDC030296. NCBI lineage: Bacteria > Bacillati > Actinomycetota > Actinomycetes > Kitasatosporales > Streptomycetaceae > Streptomyces > Streptomyces sp. NPDC030296. Next base: position 16,210 of record NZ_JBVICQ010000025.1, on the reverse strand, counting down.
AGCGCGTCGATCATCGTCTTGTCTCCCGGTGCCGCCCCGCCGAGCGTCATCACCGCGTCCACACCCGCCCGCAGCGCGGCCGCGAGGTCGGCGTCGCTCACCTCGGCCGCGTCGCCGAGCGCCTTGCCGGTGCGCCGCAGCAGCGTGCCGTACAGCGGACCGGACGCCCCGCCCACCGTGGAGATCAGCTGACGCCCGGCCAGCACGAGTACGGCTCCGGGCGTGTCCGGGGCCTCCTTCTCCAGGGCGGACCGCACGGCGGTGAACCCGCGGTGCAGGTTGCTGCCGTGGTCGGCGTCCCCGATCGGCGAGTCGAGCGCCGTGAGCCGCTCGGCCTCGCGTTCCACCGAGGCCGCTGTGGCCGTCATCCAACGACGGAAGAAGTCGGCGTCGAGCACGGAATCTCCTTGCGTGGTACGAGAATCAGCGGACTGAGCCTTGAGGGCCGTACCCCCGCACGTACCGTACGCACCGTGCGAGGGCCGACGGGTCACATCCCCCAGCGCAGCCCCGGTGTCCTCACGGGCGCGTCGTACAGCCGGAGCGTCTCCTCGTCGATCTGGCACAGCGTCACCGAGGCGCCGGCCATGTCGAGGGAGGTGACGTAGTTGCCGACGAGCGTGCGGGCGACGGCGACACCGCGCTCGGTGAGGGCCCGCTGCACCTCGGCGTTGAAGCCGTACAACTCCAGCAGCGGAGTGGCGCCCATGCCGTTGACGAGGAGCAGGACGGGGTTGCGGGGGCTCATGTCGTCCAGGAGGGCGTTGACGGCGAAGTCGGCGATCTCGCGGGAGGTCATCATGGCGCGTCGTTCACGCCCTGGCTCGCCGTGGATGCCGACTCCCAGTTCCAGCTCGCCGGCGGGCAGATCGAAGGTGGGACTGCCCTTGGCCGGGGTCGTACAGGCGGTGAGCGCCACGCCGAAGCTGCGGGAGCTCTCGTTGACCTGCCGTGCCAGGGTCGCGACCCGCTCCAGGGGCTGCCCCTCCTCGGCGGCGGCGCCGGCGATCTTCTCCACGAAGAGGGTGGCGCCGGTGCCGCGCCGCCCGGCGGTGTAGAGGCTGTCGGTCACGGCGACGTCGTCGTTGACGAGCACCTTGGCGACCTGGATGCCCTCGTCCTCGGCGAGCTCGGCCGCCATGTCGAAGTTGAGCACGTCACCGGTGTAGTTCTTCACGATGAACAGCACACCGGCGCCGCTGTCCACGGCCGCCGCGGCCCGCACCATCTGGTCCGGCACGGGCGAGGTGAACACTTCCCCCGGGCAGGCCGCCGACAGCATGCCCGGCCCCACGAACCCGCCGTGCAGCGGCTCGTGCCCCGAACCGCCCCCGGAGACCAGCGCGACCTTCCCGGCGACCGGCGCGTCCCGCCGCACGACCACCCGGTTCTCCACATCCACCGTCAACTCGGGATGAGCAGCAGCCATACCCCGCAACGCGTCCGCGACGACGGTCTCCGCGACGTTGATGAGCATCTTCATAGGTGCCTCCTGAAGAGGATAGCGTTCAGGCTCTGGACCTGCGTTTTTGCCAGGTCGGAGTCCACGAGGTCGGTTTTCGATCTTGGCGGTTCGTGTCGGTCCGGGGCGGGCCCTGAGGGAACCCATGCTGACCCGCTGCTGACTTCGGTGACGGCCCGTCAGGTCCAGCGGTTGGTTGGTCGTGTGACGATTGCAGCTCCTGCTGACGGCAGTATCGGCCTTGCGGCAGCGAAGGTCACGCAGCCGGTGCCCGAGCGGCGACGGATGGGCCCTCAACAGCGGTCCGCCCGCGCTTCCCCCTGTGGGACATGAGACGGACCCCCGTCACGGCGGCGACCTCCACGACTGGGCGCCGGGGCACCCAGCCTGAGCCATATCGCGCAGAACGCAGCAGCTCTACCGCGACGTGGTCGACACGACGTACTCCTCGACGCGGCCCCGCAGTCCCGCGCGCACCTGGACGGCCTGCTCACCCCGCCTCTCCGCCGCAAGGAACCGGCGGCCCCTCGCGCCCTCTGGAGCGTTCTCCCAGCGCGAGAACGTCAGGCGCCGAGCCACCGGGGGCGGCGTCCAGACGAAGCCGTTCACCACAGACCACGGGGTCAGTGGTGCCTTCGCCGAGTGTCGAAGCGCTTCACCCACCAATCCGCGCCCTTGAGGTTTCTCGGGGGAAGCAAGAGGCATATAGGCCACCAACCTTACCTGTCCCGGCCGTTGACAGCATATCCAAGCCAATGGGAGCGTCGAAGCGCTTCACCAACCGGTTCTCCCCCAGCCGCGTCGGATGCCAGAAAGGACACCGTCATGGCCCGGAAGTCCAAGAAGAGAAGCGTCAGAGATGTACTGATAGCCCTGCTGATGGCGATCTCGCCGCTGATCGGGGCGCTCGGGCTGACCGGCGCGTCGGCCACCGCCGCGTCGGCCGCGTCCCTGACCGAGGTGACCAACTTCGGCAGTAACCCCGGCAACCTGCGGATGTACGTCTACAAGCCCGACAGCGCTCCGGCACGCCCGGCGGTGGTGGTGGCCGTGCACTACTGCACCGGCACGGGGCCCGCCTTCTACTCCAACACGGAGTTCGCCCGCCTGGCCGACCAGTACGGGTTCATCGTCGTCTATCCGGACGCGAACGTCAGCGGGCAGTGCTTCGACGTCTCCTCGCCCCAGGCGCTCAAGCACGACGGGGGCAGTGACCCCACGAGCATCGCCCAGATGGTCCGCCACACCGTGCAGAACATGAACGCCGACGCCGGCCGGGTCTACGTCACCGGCGCCTCGTCCGGTGCGATGACGACCAATGTCATGCTCGGCGCGTACCCCGACCTGTTCAAGGCCGGCGCGGCGTTCATGGGCGTGCCGTTCGGCTGCTTCGCCACCACCGACGGCTCCGGCTGGAACACCGACTGCGCCACCGGCAGGATCAGCAAGACCCCGCAGGAGTGGGGCGACCTCGTCCGGAACGCGTACCCCGGCTACACCGGCCCCCGGCCGCGGATGCAGCTGTGGCACGGCACCGAGGACGAAGCGCTGTACTACGCGAACTTCGGTGAAGAGATCAAGCAGTGGACCAACGTGCTCGGGGTGAGCCGGACCCCGGTCTTCACCGACTCCCCGGGGTCCAACTGGACTCGCACCCGCTATGGCTCCACCGGCGCGCAGGCACCGGTCGAGGCGAACAGCTTCCAGGGTGTCGGGCACTCCCTGCCCGCCAGCGGCATGGCGGCCCGCGCCATCACCTTCTTCGGACTCGACGGCTCCGGCGGCGCCACCACGGGGCCGGTCCGCGCCACCGGTGCCGGCAAGTGCCTGGACGTGCCCGGATCTTCGCGGACCAACGGCACCCAGACGCACATCTGGGACTGCAACGGTCAGACGAACCAGACCTGGACCAGCACGTCGACCAAGCAGCTCACCGTCTACGGCGGCGCCAAGTGCCTCGACGCGGCCGGCACCGCGGCCGGCTCCAAGGTCGTGATCTGGGACTGCAACGGCGGCAGCAACCAGCAGTGGAACCGCAACTCCAACGGCACCATCACCAGCGTCCAGTCTGGACTGTGCCTGGATGTGACCGGCGCCTCCACCGCCAGCGGCGCACTGGTCGCACTGTGGGACTGCAACGGCGGCAGCAACCAGCAGTGGCACCTCGGCTGACACTCCCACCCAGGACTGGAGGGCTTCTCGAAACCACCCTCGGTTTCGAGAAGCCCTCCAAGCTCAGCACCGCATGGCACCTTGGATGCGGTGCGTGGGTGACATCGCGCGTACCCGGGCTTCCTCGGAACGGACGACTCCTACCTGCTGGAGGCCCTCGGCAAGGCGCCGGAACGCCTCCGCGGCGTGGCCGTCATCGACCCCAGGACGCCGGCGGAAGAACTCGACCCGCTCGCGGAGGCGGGCGTGCGCGGGATCCGCCTCAACAATGGGAGGAGCTGGAACCATGGCTGCTCCGCCGACCCGGCGCGGTGGTCGGCTGTCATCTGGGACTGCCGGCCGCCGCGTCGCTGTCCTACCCCGGCTCCGCCGCGCTCTCCCCCCTCGCGACAGCAGCCGACGGCCACTGATCGGTTGCCGCGCGTGGTGGTGTCTCTCGCCTGCGTGGGCATGCGGAGCGCATGGGGGCGAAAGGAAGCGGATGCCGGCGCTCTCCCGTGGAGGCGCCGGCGTCCTTGTCGCTGTCGGGTCAGTTCGTCACGCGGAAGGTGGCGTCGCTGCGTCCTGCCGCGGTGGTGATCGGGTCGAGCTTCAGGTAGTAGGCGTAGTGACGGATGTACCGGTCGGGGTGGTTGTAGGACTGGAAGGAGGACCAGGTGGAGTCGGCGAGGCCCGCTACCTGACGGAAGGTGGCGTCGGCGGCGAACTGGGCGGTGCCGTCGTTGCGGACCAGCTGGAAGTCGTTGTTGGCGTGCCGCAGGAAGTAGCCGCGGTAGTTCACCGACTCGAAGGAGACGGTTCCGGTGCCGGCCAGGCCGGGCCGCAGCCGGAACTGGGCGTCCGGGCCGGTGATGTTCTGGTCGATGCGCACGTCGAAGGAGTAGTGGCGCACGTACCGGTCCTGGAAGTTGTACGACTGCAGCCGCTTGGCCGGGATGTCGCTCCAGCGGGCGAGGACGCGGGAGTCCTCGGCGGCCGTGAGGTTCAGGATCGAGCCGTGGCGCTTCTTGAGGGCGCCCATGTTGTAGCTTCCCGACGCCGGGAGCCGGTAGGTGCCGGTGGCGGAGGGGTTGGTCGTCGTGACCGGCATGTAGCCGCGTCCTGAGGAGTACTGGTCGAGGTAGAGCGCCCACTCGTTGCGGTCGCGGAACTTCATCCACATCGGACCCTCGACCTGGGCACCGGTCAGGCCGATGCCGGACAGGTTGCCGAGGTTCGTCCACGTCCCGAGGATCGAGTTGCTGCCTTCGAGGGTGATCTGTCCGTCGCCGGAGGCCCGCACGTAGCGGTAGTTGCCGACGCCGGCCGGCATCTCGACGATCTGGGTGTCGATGATTTCCTGCATGCCGGGGCGCTCGATGTAGGTCTGCGGGGTGGTGATGGTGCGGAAATCGCTGGTGTGGGCGTAGTAGATTCGGTGCTTCTTCACGCCGTTGACGGGCTTGTTCGTCGCCCAGTACAGGATGTAGTCGTTGGTCTCGGGGTCCCAGATCGCCTCGGGGGCCCAGGCGTTGCGTCCGTCGGGGATCGCGCCGGCGACGTTGAGCAGCCACGGCTCCGACCAGTTGATCAGGTCCGTCGACTCCCACACAACCAGGTTGCGGCTGCCGTTGTTGATGGAGGTTTCCCAGTTCTGTCCGCAGCTGATGCACAGGTCGGTCGCGATGATCCAGTACTTGCTGCCGTCGGGGGATCTCACCAGTGCGGGGTCGCGCACCCCCTTCGTGCCGACCGTGGAACGCAGGGCTATTCCGCCGCCGTTGAGGTCGGTCCAGTTCAGGCCGTCCGTGCTGTAGGAGAAGTAGATCTGCTGGCCGTTCGAGCCCTCCCCGATGAAGTGCGTCATCAGGTAGCCCGGGTCGGCGGCGGCCGCACGCTCGGGTGCGGCCAGGGATTGAGAGGTGAAGAGCAGGCAGGCGGCGACCAGTATCGCCGCCAGCCGCGAGAGAAGCGTGCGCATGTACGTTTCCTGCCTTTCTACAGGTGCCGCGTCGGGGTGGAAGCAGGGTGCGGTACGCGCGACCCCTGGAAGCCGGTGACTGTGCCGCAGGAGCGTTGCCCGAGCAGGGTCGGGTACGCGGCCGAGGCGCCGACGCTTTGCCGCCGTGGCGGGCTCTGAGCTCACAGGGCACGGGACGGGTGGGTTGGGGTGCGCTCGGGGACTCGGGCAAGACTGCCCCCTACTCGGCGGGGCGGCGCCGTCATGCGGGGGACGTCGGCGGGGGAGAGGCCGGGGCGGGCACGTGCCGGTGTGCAGGGCGGCGCCACCGACCTGAGGGATCGCGGGCGGCGTCGACGCCGACTTCCACCAGCGTCGCGTCCAGCGTGTCCCGGCTGCCCCACGGGACGGGGAAGACCAGCCCGTTGAAGTCGTCACCGTCCCGCCGCCTGGTGCGGCCAGGCGACGGGGCGGTGGACTCGTCCGGTGGGTCAGTGGACGATGTTGAAGGTGGCGTCGGCGCGGCCGGTCGCGGTCGAGATCTCGTCGAGGCGCAGGGCGAACGCGTAGTGCCGCAGGTATCGGGTCGGGAACCGGGCCGAGCGGAACGAGGACCAGTTTCCGTCGGCGAGGCCGGCGACGCGGTGGAACGTGGCGTCGGTGGCGAAGGCGCCCGTGCCGTCGTTGCGGACCAGCTTGATCACGAAGTCTTCCTGCTTCATGTAGTAGCCGGGGAAGTTGACCGACTCGAACGACACGCCGTTGGGGTCGGACAGGCCGGGCCGCAGCCGCCACTGCGCGTCCTGGTAGGGGTCGAAGGGCAGTTCGCTGATACGGCCGGCGTTGTTCTCGTGGCGGGCGTAGTGGCCGGGGAAGTTGTACGACTTCAGGAGGTTCCAGCTGGTGCCGCCGTACCGGGCGAGGAGGCGGTCGCGGTCGGCGGCGGTGATCGGGTGGACTGTGTTGTGCTTGGCGTTCAGCGGCGCGGTGTACGACTGGCGGCCGACCTTCGTCCACGCCCCCGACACCAGGTCACCCTCCCACAGGTCGAACTTCGCGTTGGGGCAGAAGGTGTCACCCCACAGCGACCAGGTGGACGAGGTGAGCGACTTCACCAGCGTGGGGGCCTCGGTGCACCGGTTCTCGGCGACGCCGTCGGTGTACTTGGTGAAGCTGCCCGGTTCCACCGACGTCGAGCGCGCACCGACCAGCCGGCCCGTGGCGTTGCTCTTGTAGTAGAGGTAGTTGGATCCGTTGACGCCGGTGACGACGTGGGAGTCGATGATGCCGGAGCCCGCGTCGTGGAACACCACGGGGTCGGTGGCGGTGACGAAGTCGGTCGTGTAGGAGACGGCGATCACCGAGTACGACTTGCCCTGCGGGACGGTGGAGAACGTGATGCCGTAGGCGCCTCGGACCGGGTCCCAGTGGATCGCAGGGGCCCAGCTGTACGAGTTCGGGTTGGTGGCGTTGACCTTCAGCAGCCGGTCCGCCGACCAGTTCACCAGGTCCGGCGAGGTCCAGACGTGGATGTTCTGGTTGGCCTTGGTGAAGCTGCCGCCCACGGGGATGTCGGTCGCGAGCACGACCCAGCTGCCGTCGCGCAGCCGGTACAGGAACGGGTCGCGGATGCCCTTGGTGCCCGCGGTGGGAGTGAGGACCGGGTTGTTGTCGTTGAGCGGCGTCCACTCCCGGCCGTCGCCACTCACCGCCAGGTGCACGGCGTTGACGTTGCCCGCGCCGCTGAGCGACTCCTTGAAATAGCCCATCACATAGGCGGAGTCGGCGTCCGCCGCCGCGGCCGTCTGCGCGGGCACGGCCACTCCCGTGGCCAGCGCCACCAGAGCGACGAGGAACGCCGCTCTCCTGATCAGTCTTGCCAGCAAGGTCTTTCCTCTCGATGCGGTTCTCACAGGCGTGCGGCACCGATGCCATCCCTCCGAAGGCGAAGGAGCGGGAGGGCGCCGCGGGTCCGTCGGTTCAGTTCGTCAGGCGGAAGGTGGCGTCGCTGCGCCTGCGGCGTTGAGATCGGTCAGTTCAAACCGTCCGCTCCGTGCGGAAGGACATCTGCTGTTTGGTCGGGCAGGCCGCGACCGATATCGCCGCCGGCCGGGAGAGAACCGCAGGCATGTGCGTCTCCTGTCCTTGATGCGGGTGTGACGATCAGGTGGCGGTCGGGGTCGAGGCACTCGCGGTCGCCCGTAGCCGGGTGAGAAGTGAAGGGGCAGCGTGGGCGCAGCTGCCCCGCCTTGAGCCGATGACGGGTGCGCAACACGGGTCGGCTCGCCCGAGAACGTCTATTCGTTATTTCGAACGCCGTACGGAACTTCGGCCAGAAGGTAAACTTCCCGTTAGAGCCACGTCAAGAGAACCGGCCAGTTCCGTCACACCGTTTCCGACGGGCGAGGCGCCGCATCCCGCCGTGTGGGCGGGGCCGATGCTGTCGGCGAGCGGCGGAAGCCGAATCGCCGTACCCGGAGGGCTCTTGTCTCGGGCGGTGTGCGCTCAGGGTCGCCATCCCAGGGCCCGTCCACGGCTGGACCGGTGAGCCGTTGGCCGCCTTCCGGTCGTTGACGTCGATGGCCCGACAGTGCAAGCCGAAGGATTGGCCAGGTCGCCATGGTGATGACGACGAGTCAGCACAGGAGTCCTGTCACCGCAGTCCGGGCAATGGGTCCAGGGGTCGCACCATCGTCTCCTGGGCCGCGTCATCGATGTCGCTGAGGTCCCGCGTCATGCCTGCGGGTAGTCCGACGCGCTGGTGGGGCAGGACAGGTGGTGTCCGTTCTGTGTTTTTCGTTATGGGTGGATGTGCCGACGCGTCCCCCATGCGTACGACCCAACCTTCCGGACGCGGTGACAGCACTCCTCTTGACATGCCCTCACGTCACCCTCTAGCTTTTGGCCGAATTTGCGAACACTGTGCCATATTTCGAACAAGTTGGCCTTGGTGCTCCCTTGCTCCGCGTATGGGGGCAGGGGGCGATGCGATGTGGACCGCGCAACCCGCATCCGCCACATCTGTTCCAGGCCTTGGACCGGCCGACCGCCGTCGACACCTCCGGGACGGCCGGACGCGACGCTGCCCAGAGCACGCCGCCCAGCACGCATGGCCGTCGGCTCCGTCGCCCTTCTTCCTTCTCGCTCTCCACGACACGAAACAAGGATGTCTCTGTCATGAGCAGTACGCCCGTAATGGCCGGTGTGGAACAACTACGGCCGCGTGCTTGGCAATACGTGCGGAGGGGTCCCTCGCTCGTCCGCCGACTCTTCACGACGGCGACGGCGCTCGTCGCCCTCGTCGCGGTCGGTACCGCGGTGGTCGCGCCCGATGCGCAGGCGGCCACGTCGACGTTCACGAACCCGCTCAACAGTTCCGGTGCCGACCCGTACATGACCTACTACAACGGCAACTACTACCTGATGACGACGCCGTACAGCGGGCCGCTGACGATGCGGAAGGCACCCACGATCGCGGCGCTCAAGTCGGCCGCGCCGGTCCCGGTGTTCAGTGCCCACGCCGCCGGTCGTGACCGCCAGGTCTGGGCTCCGGAGATGCATCTGCTCGACGGCCCCAACGGCAAGCGCTGGTACATCTACTACTCCGCCGGTGGAGGCGACATCGAGGACCAGCGCGTACACGTGCTGGAGAGCGCCGGCACCGATCCGCTCGGCCCGTACACGTACAAGGGCATGATCTTCGGCGCGAACAACTGGTGGGGTATCGACGGCAGCGTCGTCACCATCGGCGGCCGGCTGTACTTCGTCTGGTCGGGGGTGCCGACGCCGCAGTGGGCGGGGTCCAACCCGAGCATCTACATCGTCGCGTTGAGCAACCCCTGGACCGTCACAGGCCCGCGTACGCAGATCTCGACACCCACCCTCGCCTGGGAGACGCAGCGCACTCCGATGAACGAGGGCCCGGTCGCGTTGCAGCACGACGGGAAGACGTTCATCTCCTACTCGGCGAGCGCCTGCCAGGGGCCGGACTACAAGCTGGGTCTGCTCACCCTCACCGGAAGTGATCCGCTGAGCGCGAGTTCATGGACGAAGGGCAGCGAGCCCGCCTTCCAGCGAAGCGACGCGAACAGCGTGTACGGTCCGGGCCACAACGGCTTCTTCAAGTCCCCGGACGGCACCGAGGACTGGATCGTCTACCACGCCAACACCTCGTCCACCCAGGGCTGCGGCGCCACCCGCACCACCCGGATCCAGAAGATCACCTGGAACCCGGACGGATCGCCGAACCTCGGCGTGCCCGTGGCGACGAACACGGCGCTCACCGTGCCCTCCGGTGAACCGGCGGTGACCTACTACCGGTTGGCCAACCGCAACAGTGGGAAGGTCATGGACGTCCAGGCGCCCAACACCGACGACGGCGTGAAGATCGGCCAGTACACCTGGACCGGCAGGCCCTGGCAGCAGTGGCGCTTCGTCGATGCGGGCAACGGTTACTTCCAGATCGAGAGCCTCAACAGCGGCAAGTGCCTGGACGTGAACGCCGCCTCCACCGCCGACGGCGCCGGCGTCATCCAGTACCGCTGCCACACCGGCGCGAACCAGCAGTTCTCCTGGGTCGCCACCGACGGCTACTTCCAGCTCAGGGCCCGCCACAGCGGGAAGTGTGTCCACGTCGCCGGCGCCTCGACCGAGAACCTCGCCCTGCTCGAACAGCGCACCTGCGGCACGACGGCCGGCTTCCAGTGGTCGCGTTCCTGACGACCCGCTTCCACCCCGTCACGGCACCAACAGAACACGAAGCACACCCAGGGTCTTTACCCGGCCGGCGGCGATACTGGTCTCCGCCGGCCTGTTCTTCGCCTTCCAGACCTTGAGAGGCCGTTCTCCGTCGTCGCGGAAGTCCAGGCTCGCGGTCGGCCGAGATGTCGCGGGGGTGACGGATGCCGTCGACGCGGGCGGTCCCGGAAGCACGCAAGAAGGCCGTGGCGGTGCGGGTGGAAGAACTCGAAACCGGGTTGGAGCGGGTGCGGGCGGCTCCGGCGGAGGCGGAAGAGGTGCTCAGGCACCGGGTGATCTGCGTGGAGCAGTATCTGGAGGCACTGGCCGAGGAGGATGCGCCCGCCACAGTGGCCGGCGGGGTGTCGCGCAGAAACCGGCGGGACCGCGGCGGGCGGTGCCTTGTCGGCAGAGGAACCGCCAGTCAACCCACTCGAACTGCTCACGCAGCCGCTCCCGTACGGGTCGCTCATGCCGACCGGCAGGGACGACCCGATGAACTCTCACTCATCAGCGGTGAGTTGCGCACGCGTCACACAGCAGTCCTCTCGGACCAGCACCTGGCCCCGGGCTTGAACGCAACTGAAGACACGCAGGCGCATTGCCCTGTGACTGCTCCGACCACCGCCGGGTGCGTCGCACCGCCCGGTACTCAGGACCAGCCCGTGACGGGTTGGAAACTCCTGTCGGCGCGGAACAGGTCGGTGGGGCAGGTACGGCCGCGGTCGTTCTCCCTCATCATCCGCCGGATCACCCCGCCCCATGTCCAGATTCATGACCCGCGTACGCAGTAGTCGTATGACCGACCGGACAGGTCCTAATTCCGCATCACGTCGACCTGCTGTGGGGTGAGGAAGACGGCGGGCCCGTTGCCCATGCCTCTCGCGATGCGGGTGGCGATGGGGCGGGACCGGGCGGCCTCGGTGAAGTCGATGTTCGCTTCTTGTCGACGGCGGTCTCGGTGTGGGACGCCGGATGATCCGCCGCCGTCGGGTCCTGCCTGTGGCTGTCCACCCAGTGCAAGGTGATCACCATAAATCCGAGAAGGACGGACAAGGCGACCACGGCCAGGACGCTGGTGGGCAAGGTGTGCTCCGGACTGTTCGACGTGCAGCAGTCTCACTGACTCTCACAGCCCGGAGGTTGTTTGACAGGTCCCTCTTGCCGCCGCGTACAACTCCGGAGAATCGATTTCCACATCCCTTGTCCCGAGATGGGTTGATATGGCCCCTCATCTCCGGCCACCGGCTTTCACCCCGAGGGCCGCGACGGAGCGGACGGGTGCAGTGCGCGCGAGTGACGGAGTGCCACCGGCGCGGGCCACTTGGATGATCCACGGAGAGGATCAGGGGCAGACCCTCCGGTACGGCCGGTCCGGGACGTAGGTGCGCCACTGCGCCCGGGTCAGCTGCGTGTTACCGGTACGGGCGCAGACGAGGGACACCGCTCGATCGGGGTCCACGACGTACCGCTGGAGCGGTACGCGCTTGCCGCCCGCGTACAGCAGGGTGCTGTCCGGGCTGAAGGCCAGGGTGGCGATGCTGCCACCGGGCGTGGGCAGAGGCGGACCGAGGGGTTGCTGGGTCGCGATGTCCCAGAGTTGGAGGGTGCCCGCGTCGCCACCCACGGCGAGCGTGTCGCCGTCCGGGCTGAAGGCGAGAGCCGTGATCGACTCGCCTGAGTCGGAGGACGGATCCAGAGGCCCCGGGAAGACGTTCCTCAGGATGCCCGCCTGGTGCCGGAGGTCGCCGTCCCAGAGGGCCACTCGCCCTGTCCCGGCGCCGGCCGCCAGTGTCGAGCCGTCGGGGGCGAAGGTGACGGCGTAGATGCGGTCGCGTTGGACGAGGTCCTGGGTCTGGGACCGGCCCGCTCGGACGACGCGGTTGTCGGTCACCAGGAGCCTGCCGTTGCCGCTGACGGCCAGACTGTAGCCGCCCGGGCCGGGGAGGAGCGCCGTCCTCCGCTGCCGCTCGGTGTCCCATGTCTCGTTGACGGAGCCGTCCTCGGTCGAACGTGCGGTGAGGAGCGTACGGCCGCCCGGTCCCAGGGCGATCTCGTCCACGGACACCCCGGACGCCGTCGCCAGGTCCACCGTGGTCTTCGCGCGTCCGGCGGTCACGTCCCACACCGTCAGACGCTGAGGCGTCGCGTCCCCGCCGAAGACGGAGAATCCGTACGCGAACATGCCCCCGTCGGGGCTGAAGGACAGCAACGGCTCGACGGCCTCTGCGGGGACCGTCGACTCGCCGGCGCGGGAGACGGGACGTGGCGGGGCCGGCAGGGTTCGCAGCAGTCGGCCGTCGCGGGTGTTGCGCAGCTGGAAGGTGTAGCGGTCGCCGATACGTTCGGCGGTGGCGAGTGTCCTGCCGTCGGGGCTGAGCCGGACCCCGGCGAGCGGACGCGTGCGCCAGGCGGGGGTGAGCGTCGCGGTGAGGTCGAGGGTGTGGACCGTGCCTCCTTCGAGGTACCGCAGCAGGGGCCGTTCGGAGTCCCAGGCGAGACCGGAGAGCGACGAGCTGGGCAAGGGGTGCCGGAGGACGGGGGCGCCGCCGCTGGGTATGCGCCACACTCTTATCTCTTGGCCGCTGCTGGTCGCCAGGAACGAGCCGTCCGAGCTCACGACGGCCGACAGGACTCCCGGGTGGGCGACGTCGGCGAGTTCTCGTCCCGACGTCGTGTCCCATACGCGCACCCGGCGGTCCCCGGTGAGAGCGAGGAGCCGACCGCTGGTGAGGCCGATGCGGGTGCCGTCACCACAGACGCCGCGAGCGCTCGTCCAGGCGCCGGACCGGACGCCGCGCGTGGAGGTGTCCCAGACCCGCGGGGATCGGCCGCGCGGGCAGACGGCCAGTAGCCGGTCGTCGTCGGCCGCCGCGTCGGCGAGCTCCCCGCTGCCGGCCGACGGGGTCTGGAAGATCAGATGGCCGTCGGTGACGGAGTAGAGTCCGGCCCGGTCGTCCAACAGGCTCCTCACCAGGTAATTGCGGCCGCTCGCCCCGAAGCTCACGGTGTCCCTGAACGGCAGGAGACCCCCGATCCAGCGGCCTGTTCGGGTGTTCCACAGGCGCTGGGTCCTGTCAGTGGTCGAGATGAGGAGCACCCGGCCGTCCGGACTCGCGTTGAGCACCGACCCGTGCGGTAGCGGCCCCGAGGCGATACGGCGGTGGGTGCCCACGTCCCACGTCCGCCAGGTGTTGTCGCTGGTGCTGAGCAGACTGTGCCCGGAGCTGTCGAGGAACCGCGTCGGTTCGTCACCGGACGCCGGGTCGGTGAAGTCGCCCAGTTCGCGCTGGGCCAGCGAGCCCAGCAGGGCTCGGCGGGACTCCGGCAGGGGAGAGAGACGCCATGCGGCGACGCCGAGCAGCATCGCGGTGCGCGGGTCGGTGGAGCGCAGCGCGTCGGCGACCGCGGCCACCCGGCGGGCCGCCGTGTCGGTGGTCTGCCTCTCGCTGTCCTGCCGCAGTCGTACGGCGGTCAGGCCGACGACCAGCGCCACCGCCAGCACGGCGCAGAGCGAGGCCATGAGGGTGCGGCTCCGACGGCGGGCCCGGGTGGCGGTCCGCTCCTCCGTCGCCCGCTGCTCCGCCGAGGCGACCAGGAAAGCCGTCTCCTGCGACGTCAGACCGTCGTGGCCGCCGTCCTCGCCGTCGTCGCCCGCGAACAGTTCCTCGGCCCGCGCCAGGCGGGTGCCCCGGTACAGCGTGCCCGGGTCACGGTCGTGCTCCAGCCAGGTGCGGGCGGCGTCGGTCAGCTGCCGGTGGTGGCGCAGCCGCTCCCGGTCCGCGTCGATCCACTCGCGCAGCCGGGGCCAGGAGGTGATGAGCGCCTCGTGGGCGAGCTGCACTCCGTCGTCGTCGGTGGTCAGCAGCCGCGCCCGGGTCAGCCGCGACGCGACGGCCCGCACGTCGGCGTCCTGCCATCCGGCCATTTCCTCCCGGCTGAGCGGGCGGCGTGTGTCGGCGTTTCCCTGGCCGGGCTCGACCATCCGCAGGAGCAGGTGCCGGGCGGCGTGCGCCTGGGCCGATGAGAGTTCTCCGTACGCCTTCTCGGCGCTGGCCGCGATCGCGCCGCGCACCCCGCCGGCCGCCTCGTACGCGGCCAGGGTCAGCATCCGTCCCTTGCGCCGCCGCCAGGTCTCCAACAGGGCGTGGGACAACATCGGCAGTCCGCCGGGCTCGTCGAGAACGTCCTCGACGATCCGCGCGGTCAGGGCCCGCTCCACGATGAGCCCGGCCGCCTGCGCGGGACCGATCACCGCCTCGCGCAGCTCGTCGGCGGTCATGGATCCGACCAGCAGCCCGCTCCCGTGCAGCGCTTCGGCCAGGCGCGGGTGCTCGGCGCACCGTGCGTAGAAATCGGACCGTACGGCGATGAGCACGCGCAGTCGGCTGCCCGGGGCCCGCGCGGCGAGCAGGAGGTCGAGGAAGCGGTCCCGCTCGGCCCGCTCGCGGCAGAGGGTGAAGACCTCCTCGAACTGATCCACCACCACCCAGCACTCCGGATCGTCGGCCTCCGGTGTCAGCAGATGTCCGTAGGTGGCGGCGGGCCGGTCTCCCGGAGTGAGGATCCGAACGACGGCCCGACGTCCCGGCCGCGCGATCCTCTCCTGCATCACGGGAAGCAGTCCGGCCCGCAGCAGGGAGGACTTGCCGCTGCCGGACGCCCCGAACACCACGGCGAACGGGGACCCCAACGCCAGCTCGCTCAGCTCGTCGACCAGCCGGTCCCGGCCGAAGAACAGCTCACGGTCGTCCGGCTCGAAGCGCGCCAGGCCACGGTAGGGCGGGGCGGCGTCGGCCTCCTCCGGCCTCTCCTCCCCGGCCAGCGCCTCGGCCTCCGCCCACCGCGCCTCCCACGGAACGGGGTCGGCGCCACATGCCTCGACGTACGCCCGGAACACGGCCAACGACGGCAGTCGCTCACCGCTCGCCGCTTTCGCCAGGGTCGTCACCGAGAAGCCGGCCTTCTCCGCCATGGCCCGGTACGACACCCCACCCGCCGAACGGCGCAGCTCCCGAAGCTCATGAGCGAGCCGCTGCACCGGACCCGCCGCCGGGTCGACCGGTAGTTCAGGACGCCCCATCGGCGAATCCTCTTTCGCATGCAAGAAAAAAGCTGATCAGCAGCACAAGGTACTTTTCGTTTCCCGCAGGCGAAAACATTTCCGACTGTACTGTTCCCCCGAGGCTCACCAAGCCGGCGACGCCCGGAGGGGTGTCATCGGCTATCGGACGGGCAGCCCGCGCCCTGACGTCGGCGACGCGCCGCTGGGGTCGTCGGCCAGAGCCCGTGCCATGCCGGTCTCCGGGAGCCCGAGTGTGAGCAGTGCGTGCCTGCTCTGGTGAGAGAGCCTCTGGGCCCGCGCAAGGCGAGATCGAGGTCAACAGGGTGGGGCCTGGTCCGGGGCCGCATGTGCGCATGGCCCGGTGGAGGGGGGAACAGGGCAGCGGCGAACCCGATCAGCAGCACCGCGCAGATCAGCGCCGCCGTAGGTGGGTGGTCGAGTGGACGTTGTCATGGCTGTCCCGCTACCTCAGACTCACCCACCGCTACGAGCGTAATCCTCGCAACTACCCGGCCTTCTCAGGCTGGCCGCCGCGGTCTGCCGCAAGTGCCTCAGTGAGGACGCCGTTTTAGACAGTAGGGCGCGGGAGGCCGAAGAGGACGGGCAGGTCGGCGATGTCGGTGATCCGCTCGTAGCCGAGCCAGTGCTCGTCGTGCTCCCAGCCGCGGTCCATGTACACCTTGTTCTCGATGCCCACGATCGCCGCGGAGCGATGGTCGTACATCGGGCTGGCGGAGACGTGCACGAGCTCGTCGGGTGTCACACCAAGCTTGTCGAGCATGTAGTCGAACGCGCCGAGTCGCGGCTTGTAGACGCCCATCTCCTCGGCGCTGAT
>NZ_JBVICQ010000024.1:0-67612 GCF_055572815.1 Streptomyces sp. NPDC030296 | reverse complement strand
CGCGATCATCTCCAGGGTGGACTGCTGGCGGTGCAGCTCGGCGTCGACCGCGGCCGCCACCTCCGGGTCCAGCTCGTGCAGGGGCGTGTTCAGAACGGTCATCGACGTCCTCCCCGATGAAGCGTGATGCGTATGAAGCAACGGATTGAACAATACGCAACATGGTCAGGGTGGGGCGGGGCCCGGTCAAGGGTGCGTCACGAACCGCGCGCACGGCGAAGGCCGCCCCGACGCCGTCACGCTCGCCCGTGTGCCTCCTGCGAGCGGCGTGAGAAGGAGTCGATGACCACGGCGGCGAACAGCACCCCGCCCGTGATCATGAACTGGACGGCGACCGGTGTGTCCGTGATGGCCATGCCGGAGGCGATCGACTGGATGACCAGCATGCCGAGCACCGCCGACCAGGTCGTGCCCCGGCCCCCGAACAGGCTGGTACCGCCGATGACGGCCGCCGCGATCGCGTTGAGCAGCAGCACGCCCGAGCCGGAACTCTGGCTCACCGACGTGATGCGGGAGGCGAGGAAGAGGCCGCCGATCCCGGCCATGGTGCCCGACACCGCCAGCACCGCCGTCTGGACGCCGGCCACATTGAGGCTGGCGCGCCGCGCGGCCTCGACGCCGCCGCCGAGCGCGTACACCTGCCGTCCGTAATGGGTGCGGCGGAGCACGATGTCGAGGCCGGCCACCACCACCAGGAACACCAGCAGGGCGAGCGGCAGCCCCTGGAAGCGGTTGAGGACGTAGGCGATGGCGAACGCCGGCACCGCCACGACGCCCGTGCGCACCGCGATGCCCGTGACCGAGCGGTGCGGCATGCCGACCGCCATACGGCGCCGTCGGTCCTGATGGGCGGCGGCGAACACCATGACGGCGCTGATCGCCGCCACACCGTAGGCGACGGCGTCCTGGCTGAGGTAGTAGCTGGTCAGCCGGGCGACGATGCCGTCCTCGCTGAGGTTGACGGTGCCGCTGGTGCCCAGGATGTAGAGCATCAGCCCGTTCCAGGTGAGCAGGCCCGCCAGCGTGACGACGAACGCGGGCACCCGGGTCCTGGCGAAGGAGAAACCCTGGACGGTGCCGGCGGCCGTGCCGGCGAGCACCGCGATGATCAGTGCCAGCCATTCGGGTACACCGTTGTTCACGTTCAGCACGGCGAAGACGGCGGCGGCGAGCCCGCTGATCGCGCCGACCGACAGGTCCAGCTCGCCGATCAGCAGCACGAAGACGATGCCGACGGCGATCAGCCCCGTGCCCACGATGTCCACGCTCAGGTTGGACAGGTTCCGGGGCGACAGGAAGTTCCGGTTGAGGATCTGGAAGGTGATCCAGACGGCGGCGAGGACGAGGACGACGGGCAGCGAGTTCAGCTCGCCCGAACTCAGCTTGCGCCGGAGGACGGCGAGCCCGCGCTCCGTCGCCCCGGCGACGGCCCGCCCGCGTCGTGGCTCACGAACCTCGGTGCCTGATCCGGTCGGCTCCGTCCGCGCTTCCTCCCGCATCTCGCGCATCCCCCTCACCACCCCGCCTCGGGGGCGGCCACCCGGCGGGGCACGTTCTCCGTGGCCCCGGTGATACAGGCGATGATCTGTTCCTGCGACGCGGTGTTCACGTCGAAGAAGCCGTTGTTGCGGCCGAGGCGCAGCACGGCCGCCCGGTCCGCGAGCGCCTTGACGTCGCCCATGTTGTGGCTGATCAGCAGGACCCCGAGACCCCGGTCGCGCAACTGGTCGACGAGGTCGAGGACCTCGTTGGTCTGCTCCAGGCCCAGGGCCGCGGTCGGCTCGTCCAGGATCAGCACACGGGGCTCGCCCAGCAGGGAGCGGGCGATGGCGACCGTCTGCCGCTGACCGCTGGACAGCGCGACGACGGGGGCGCGCAGATCGGGGATGCCACGGGTCAGCCGGTCCAGCAGACGCCGGGTGCGGCGCTCCATCTCCACCTCGTCGAGCAGCCCGAATCTGCGGATCTCCCGCCCGAGGAACAGATTGCCGACGACATCGAGGTTCCCGCACAGCGCGAGGTCCTGGTAGACGGTGGCGATCCCGAGATCGCGGGCGTCGTGCGGGCGCCTGATGTGGACCCTGCCGCCCTCCCACTCGATGACCCCCCGGTCCGCGGGGGCCACCCCGGAGATCACCTTGACCAGCGTGGACTTGCCGGCCCCGTTGTCGCCCAGCAGGGCCACGACCTGTCCGGCGTGGATCTCCAGCTCGACGTCCTTGAGGACGTCGACGACGCCGAAGCGCTTGCACACACCGCGCAGCGCCAGCAACGGGGGACTCGGCACGGGCAACCATCTCCTCACCGGGGCGCGGGGTCCGGTCATGACCGGCTGTCAGGTCAGGCCGACCTGTTCGCAGGCGGCCTGTACGGCGGGGGTGCAGATCTGCTCGACCGTGTAGGCGCCGTCCTTCACCAACGTGTCCTCGATCGTGTCGGCGGTCACGGGTATGGGGGTGAGCATGACGGCGGGCACCGTCCTGCCGTCGGTGGTGACGGTGTCCGTGGCCACCTCCCCGAGGCTGTCCCCGCGGGCCGCCGCCACCGCCATGGCGGCACCGGCGGAGGCCTCCGGCGCGAAGGGCTTGTAGACCGTCATGTACTGGTCGCCGGTGACGATCCGCTGGACCGCTCGCAGCTCGGCGTCCTGCCCGGTGACCGGCGGCAGCGGCTCGACCTTGTTCGCCTTGAGGGCGGCGATGCTGCCGGCGGCGAGACCGTCGTTGGCGGCGTAGACCCCGTCGATGGACTCGGCGCCGAGACTGGCGAGGGCGGTGGACATGTTCATGTTCGCGGTCTCCGTCCGCCACTGGGCGGTGTCGTACTCCTTGCCGATCTTCACCTTGCCCTGGAGGACGGACAGCGCGCCCTTCTTGAAGGCCACCGCGTTGGGGTCGCTGAGATCGCCGTTCATCATGACGATCTGGCTGTCGCCGGCGCTCTCGCCCATGGCCGTCAGGAGGGCCCGGCCCTGGAGCCGGCCCACCTCCTCGCCGTCGAAGGAGACATAGCCCGAGACGGGGCCCTCGACGAGCCGGTCGTAGGCGATGACGGGGATGCCCGCGTCCGCCGCCTTCCCGACCGAGCTCGCGAGCGCCTTGGAGTCCACGGCGACGAGCACGATGGCGTCCACCCCTCGGGTGATCATCGAGTCCATCTGCTCCTGCTGGGCGGCCACCTCACCCTTGGCGTTGCCGTGCTCGACCGCGCAGTCGGCGCAACGCTCCTTGATCTCCCGCTCCAGCAGCAGACTGTCCTGTGTCTCCCACCGCGCCGTGGTGGAGTCCGGCAGCAGCAGGGCGACCGTCGTGGCGTCGCTCCCGCCCGACGCGTCGTCGGAGGCGTCGTCGGCCCCGCAGGCACTGAGGACGACGGCCGTCGAGACCGCGGTCACCGCGGTGGCCGCGTCCCGGATGCGGGCCTTCATGTGACAGACCTCCTCGACCTGCGCCGCGTCGCCCCGCACCGCGCGCGGGGCAGATCCCGTGTGCGCCGCGGGGTCGGGGACGTGTCCGGTCGCGGAGCGGCGCCACCGGCTTCGGGACGTACCGCGTGGAAGCGGCGGGGCGACCACGTCGTCAGTTTGTCACCGGCCGCGATGTTCTGCGAATGCTGAGCCGCCGACCCCTCCGCCCGTTCTGTCCGGTTGGTCCGTATATGCGATTCTGGTAGGTGAGTGCCTGATCTTGTCAGGGCTCGCGGCATGGACGGGAGGAAGGTGCGGTCATGTCCCATGACGGCCCTGTCCAGGCCGGGGTCTCGGAGCGGCGGGTGTCCGGGTACGGTGCCGCCGGCACCCGCTACCCCTCCCTGCTGCCGGAAGCCGCCGCGAGCGAACGGGCGCTGACGTTCGCCGGGACGGCGCTCGCCGCCGTCTACACGGCCGGCCCCACGGACACCGAACTCCGGCTGGTGGAGACGGCGGGACGCGCCACCGCCGCGTACGCGCCGCCCGACCGGCTGCCCCTGTCCGGCGGCTCGGCCGTCGCGCACGCCGTCCGCACCGGCCGGCCGCTCTGGCTCGACGCCGCGGGGCTGGCCGGCTACCCGGAGGGCCGGCCGGTGCCGCCGGACACCCGCGCCTCCCTGGGCGCCCTGCCCCTGCGGACCGAGGGCGGCCGCCGGGGCTGCCTCGTCGTCGTGGGGCCGTCCACCGCCGGTTTCGAGCCCGAGCAGCGCGGCTTCCTCGGCCGGTTCGCCGACGCCGTGGCCGACGTCCTGCGTGCCGGGGACGGCGGTGCCATGCCGACGTCGCCACTGACCACCGCCCTGCGCGGGATGCATGTCGGCTCGTTCACCCTGGTGCCGGACACCGGTCTCATCGAGGCGGACGAGACCCTCCTCGACCTGGTCGGGATCACCCCGGACGAGTTCGACGGCAAGGTGGACACCCTGCTGGCCCATGCCGTCCCGGAGGACATGCACGCCCTGATGTCCGTGGTGGAGCCCACCACCCAGGCCGTCGAGCGCCGGGAACTGGAGTTCCGGGTCCGCTGCCCCACGGGCGGGATGCGCTGGCTGAGCCTCGGCTGCCGGGTCCTCGCCGGAGCCGACGGCCGGCCCGAACGGGTGCAGGGCATCGTGACGGCGACCTCCGAACTCCGCCGCAGCGCCGACGACGTCGCCAGGATCCAGTGGCTCACGGCGGCCCTCGACGACGCCACGACCGTCCGCGACGTCGGCCGCGTCGTGGTCAGCGCGCTGCGGGAGCCCCTCGGCGCCGACCGGGTGGCGCTCGCCGAACTCCAGGGCGACCGGCTCGTGGTGACCGTGCTGGACCCGCCCCAGACCACCTACTGGCCCGAGAGATGGCGGGCCGAATGGCGTACCGAGTGGCCCGAGGCGCCGATCAGCGTCCTCCCCACCCTCAAGACCGCCCTGCGGGACGGCCGCATGGACCTGTGGCCGGCCGGGACCGAGTTCGAACCGGGGCTCCTCGGCATCGGCGACGGCGGACTGGCCGTCCTGCCGCTGCCCGCCAAGGGCCGCGCCGTCGGCGTCTGCCTGATCGGCTGGGACCGCCCGCACGAGTTCGTGCCCGAGGAGCGGGCCCTGCTCACCGCGACCGCCGCGCTCGTCGGCGACGCGCTCAAACGCGCGCAGGCGCACGACGCCGAGCAGGAACTCGCGACGATGCTCCAGCGCAGCCTGCTGCCCCGGCGCCTGCCCGACCTGCCCGGCGGCATCGCCGTCGCCCGCTACGTCCCCGCCCGACAGGGCCTCCAGGTCGGCGGTGACTGGTACGACGTCATCGCCCTCTCCGAGGACCGGGTGGCGCTCGTCATCGGCGACGTCCAGGGACACAGCGCGGGCGCCGCGACGATCATGGGCCAGATGCGTACCGCGGTCCGCGCCTACGCGGTCGAGGGCCACCCGCCCGACGTGGTCATCTCGCACGCCAACCGGCTCCTCGTCGGCATGGAGACCGACCTGTTCGCCACCTGCTGCTACGCCGAACTGGACATGGAGGAGGACAACATCCTCTTCGTCCGCGCCGGACACCTCTCGCCGATGATGCGCCACCCCGACGGCCGCACCGAGGAGGTCCTGGTCGAGGGCGGGCCCCCGCTCGGCATCCTCGCGGACGCCGAGTTCCCCATGACGGCCGTGCCCATCGTCCCCGGCGCGGTGCTCGCGCTGGTCACCGACGGCCTCGTCGAGGCCGCCGACCTGCCCCTGGACGAGGGCATGCGCCGGATGCGCGCCTCGCTCACCGTCGCCGACCCGGCGGACCCCGGACGGGTGGCCGACGCCCTCCTCGGCGACTTCGGCCCCCGCGAGGACGACGTGGCGCTGCTGCTGCTGCGCTACGACGGGATGCGCACCCGGCCGGTCAAGGCGGGCTGGGCGGTGTGGCGGCTGCCCGACGCGGTCATGCACGCCCGCCGCTTCACCGCGCGCACCCTGCGCCGGTGGCACGCGCAGGAGGTGGCCGACGCGGTGCTGCTGGTCGTCTCCGAACTCGTCACCAACGCCCTGGTCCACACCCAGGGCCCCGTACGCATCGATCTCACCCTGCGCGGCGACCGGGTACGGGTCTGCGTCAGCGACTCCTCGCCCCGCGCCCCGGCCAAGCCGGTGATCGTGGACTGGGAGTCGACCGGCGGGCGGGGCCTGATGCTCGTCGAGGCGATGTCCGACTCCTTCGGCACGGTGCCGGTGGCGGGCGGCAAACAGGTGTGGAGCGAGATCGTCGTACCGCGACACGACACGGCCTCCGCGCACCAGGGGACCCGAACGGAACCGAGGGACCTGTCATGAGAACACGTACGGGACAGGTCGGGGCCGCCGTCGTCACCGCGCTCATGGCGGTGTCCCTGGCCTCCTGCGGAGGCGACGGCGCATCGAACGGGGACGGCGGCTTCACCGTCGGTCTGCTCCTGCCGAGCGGAGCCATCCCCCGCTGGGAGCACTTCGACAAGCCGCTGATCGAGAAGCGGATCAAGCAATTGTGCCCCGGCTGCACCACGCGGTACGCCAACGCCGAGAACGACGCGGCCCGCCAGCGGGACCAGGTCACCTCCATGATCACCAAGGGGGCCAAGGTGCTGATCCTCGACGCCGCCGACACCCGGGCCGTCCGCTCCTCCATCCAGGAGGCCCACCGTGCCGGCGTCCCGGTCGTCGCCTACGACCGGCTCGCCGAGGGCCCGATATCGGGTTACGTCTCCTTCAACGGCGCCCAGGTCGGCAGGCTCCAGGGCGCGGCGCTGCTGAAGGCGATGGGCCGCGACGCGCGGGGCGGGACCGTCGTCATGATGAACGGCGACCCGGCCAGCCCCAACGCCGCCTGGTACCGGGACGGCGCCCTGTCCGTCCTCAAGGGCGAGGTGAAGATCGGCAGGGAGTACGAGACCCAGGGGTGGAGCACGGACAACGCCCACGCCAACATGAACGCCGCGATCGCCGCCCTCGGCCCCCGGCGCATCGACGGAGTCCTCGCGGCCAACGACGCGATCGCCGCCGGCGCCATCTCCGCCCTCAAGAAGGCCGGCGTCCGCGAAATGCCACCGGTCACCGGCCAGGACGCCGACCTCGACGCCGTACGGCGCATCGTCGCGGGCGAGCAGACCATGACGGTGTACAAGCCCTTCCAGGCGGAGGCGTCCGCGGCGGCCCGCATGGCCGTCGCCCTGGGCCGCGGCGAGAACCTCGACGACATCGCCACCACCACGACCGACAGTCCCACCACCGAGGACATCCCCACCGTGCTCCTCGCGCCGACCCCCGTGACGGTCGGCACCATCAAGCCGACCCTCGTCGACGACGGCGTCTACACCGTCGACCAGATCTGCACCCCGGCCCTCCGCACCGCCTGCGACCGGGCGGGACTCACCCCCTAGACAGGTCCTCGCCACCCCGGTCGCCACCGGCGTCCCGCTCGCCCGGGGCGGTTCAAACTCGCCTTGTGTGCAGGGGGTGTGAGGACCCTTCAGTAACTTCCCTTCCCCTCTTTTCCCACAGGCCCCACGGGTACCACGATGTCCCCACAGGAGCGGCGATGACCTGCGCGGCGGACGGCCACGGCCCCCGGTCACGGCGATTTCCGACCCCACGTGCGAGCGGCATGTGGTGAGCGCGCCTTCCCGTGGGGACGGGGACTGCGCGAGCGAGGGGCCCGGTGCACGAAGCACCGGGCCCCTCGTCGTGGGGCGCCCGTTCGGGTACCGGGGCGCCGTACACGCGCTCATGATCTCGGCAGCCGACGGGGGAGGGTGCGGTGGGGCAGACACAGGTGGCGGACGCGGCGGGGACCGCGCCGCCCGGCAAGGGCAGAGCGGCCACGGCGGCCGCCTACGGCGTCGCGTGCGCGGCGCACCTCATCGTGGCGGGGCTGGTGATCGGCGGCCTGACCCTGATCGTGGTCGGCTGGGCGACGATCGTGCAGCCGCTGATCGGGCTGGTGCTGCTCGGTGTCGCCGCCCAACTGCGCCCCCGCCACGGCACCCCCGCCTCCGACTGGCCCACCCTGCGCCGCGGCCAGGCCCCGGGGCTGTTCACCCTGCTGGACGCCGTCGCGGACGAGGTCGGCGAACGCCGCGTCGACACCGTGAGGATCACCTCGGACTTCGCCGTCCGGGTCTGCACGTACGGCGTCCGGCGCCGGCGGGTGCTGGACATCGGGCTCCCGCTCTGGGTGACGTCCCGCCCGCAGCAGCGGGTCGCCGCGCTCGCCCAGGAGCTGGCGTACTTCGGCGGCGACGTCCGGCGGGGCTCGCTGGTCGGTACGGCACTCACCTCCCTGAACGGTGGGATGGAACTCGCGGCGGCCCGCGCCGACGCACCGGCGGGCATCTGGACGGCGGCCCCCGGCACCCCGCACGCGGACGAGATGTCCGAGGCCACACGCGACTTCAGGAAACGCGGCCGGATCGTCAACTACGTGCTGTGGATCCCGCAGCTGATGATGAAGGGCCTGACGCGGGCGCTGCTCCGGCTCACGGTCCCGGCGGCGCGGTACGCGGAGTTCCGGGCGGACGCCGAGGCGGCCCGTGTCGCTTCCGCCCCGGCGCTGGTCTCGCTGCTGCGCGACCAGCGGTCGGCCGACAGTGTGCGCACCGAGATGCACCGCCTGGCCATCGCCACCCGCACCTTCGGTCGCGGCGAGGCGGTGCGGAACGCGGAGCGGGGCTTCTGGACGAAGATCGTCGACCACACGGCCGCCCTGTCCGACCGCGAGCCGGACGGCACGGCCGATACCGACGCCGGTACCGCCGCCGACGAGCCGCGTATCGCCCGGCTGCCCCGGGACACCGGACGGCCGGCGGTGGTCACCCTCGGCGGGCCGGAGGCCGACGCCGTCGAGAGCGAACTGGACGAAGCACGGCGGCTGGTGGCCCGCAAGGTCATCCAGGACTGCGTGCTGGTCTGAACCCACCGCCGGACCCGCCCGAAACAGGGTGGACACCACCCGATGCGGTGACCGATGATCTCCGGCATGATCCGGGCAGCGACTGTGAACGACGTCGCGGACATCCGCGCGATGATCCGCGAACTCGCCGAGTACGAGAGGGCGGTGGAGCAGGCCCGGGCGACCGAGGAGCAGCTCCGCGAGGCCCTGTTCGGCGAACACCCCGCCGCGTACGCCCTGATCGCCGAGGACGAGGAGACCGGCGGGACCGTGGGCTACGCCCTGTGGTTCCCCCGGTTCTCGACCTGGACCGGCACGCGCGGCATGCACCTGGAGGACCTCTACGTCCGGCCGACTGCCCGGGGCGGCGGCTACGGCAAGGCCCTGCTCGCGTCACTCGCCGCGATCTGCCGACGGGACGGCTTCGAGCGCTTCGAGTGGTGGGTCCTCGACTGGAACGAACCGGCGATCGGCTTCTACAAGTCGCTCGGCGCGGAACTCCTGGAGGAGTGGACGGTGTGCCGACTGACCGGAGCCCCCCTCGCCGAACTCGCAGCGAGGGCTGTGGAGATCCCTCAGCCGTAGGAGGTCTCCCCGCGGTGGTCACCGACGTCGGTGCCTTCGGTGGTGCCCTTGGACGGCTCGTCGCCGTCACGCTGCATCGGGCCCCATTCGCCTTCCTGGCGGTCGACCGTCTCCTGGGCCTCCTTGATGAGCGCCTCGTCGATCCAGCCGACGGGCTCGATGTCACCTAGAAGCGGTTCGTTGTCGGGCCCCCGGCCCTCCACCCGGCCGCGCAGGATCCACGGGCGGACCCCCGGGCCCTTCTCGCGCGGAAGGTGCGAGTAGTCGTACAGGCGGCGCGCCACCCAGAGTTCGACCGGCCGGTCCTCCCACCAGGGCTCCAGGTCGAGCGGGTTGGCGGACAGCCCCGGCAGCCGTACGCCGGTGAGGCCGTCCCTGCTCGTGGCGAGGTCACGGTCCGCGTCGGGGCCGTGTGACCAGCGGACATGGAGACCGGAGGTGTGCCGGACCAGGTCCGCGAGCTCCTCCAGGGTCCGCAGGACGGGAAGTTGGTCTCGGGTGCTCATCGCGTCGTCGGGTTCGTCGTGTCAGGGGCGGTTGTCGCCCACACCACTGCTGTCGCCGTCGCCGTCGCCGTCCTGGCTCTCGGGCTCGTCATCGCGTGCCCCTTCTGCCTGGGACGGCGTGGTGCGGGGCACCTGCTCGTCAGGAGCCGGTTCGCGGCCGGTGTCGGTGTCCGGTTCTCCCTCTGCCTGGGACGGGGTCTGTTCGCTCATCACTGTGCTCCCTGGCCGTGCGGTTCGGCGGTGCGGAAGGTGGACGCGGTCTGCTCGCGATGGAGTTCCTCCAGGGCGTTCAGCTGCCGGTGGCCGCGGCGCAGGAGATCGTCGAGTACGTCGGGGTCGAGGCGCTCGTCGGTCTCGGCGAGCTGCCGCAGGGCCTCCCAGCACGCGATCTTGCCGGTGACTCCCATCCGCAGCATCTCCAGTTCGATCACCGTGCTGAGCGGGGAGCGGCGCACCAGCCTGCCGTTCGCCTTCAGTCGTCCCAGCTTCTCGGCGGCCCAGCCCGCGCAGACCTTGTACCGGCGCGCGGGGATGTGCAACCGGTGGAGCAGGTCGGTCAGGCTGCGCCGGTCCTTGGCGATCTCACCGGCGATGGCCTCCAGGGTCGGGCCGAGGTCGGTGCCCCGACAGGAGCGGGCCAGATAGCGGGCGCGGTCGGTACCGGCGGTCGCGCCGGCCAAGTGGTCGTTGAGGTAGACGGAGAGCAACCGCGTGTCCGTCCGCCGGGTGGAGGTGGGGGTGGGGATGTGCCGGGTCCGTGTCGCATGACTCATCGGGTTGCTCCTTCACGGTCTCCACGTGGACCCGGCGTGGTGGAGCGGTCGTGTGCCGGGCACCTCGCGGGCCGCCGGGAATCGACGGCCCCACCGGGTACCCCTGGGGCCCCCGTGAACACCTTTGCGTGTTTTGTTGCGGTTGTGGGTGGTGCACGCAGCGAGTACCCGATCACACCCGCGGAAACGCGCCGCCGCCCCGGGTGAAGTGGGCGACCGTCCGCTCCAGGCCCTCCTCCCACGACACCCTCGGGGTCCAGCCGAACAGCTCACGGGCCCACGTGGTGTCGGGCACCCGGCGCTCGGCCTCGCCGGCGGGGCGATCGACGAAGTGCAGCGGAGAGTCGGAGCCCGTCACGGCGAGCACCCGGCGGGCCAGCGTCACCACGCTCGTCTCCTCGCCGCCGCCGACGTTGACCGGGCGCACCGAACGGCCCGCCGCCACCAGCAGCACCCCTTCGACGATGTCGTCCACGAAGCACAGCGACCGTGTCTGGCGGCCGTCCCCCGTCACCGTCAGCGGCTCCCCGGCGAGCGCCTGCCGGATGAACGTGGACACCACCCGGCCGTCGTCGGCCCGCATCCGGGGCCCGTAGGTGCTGAACACCCGTACGATCCCGGCGTCCGCCCCGTCCGTGCCCGCGTACGCGGTGACCAGTGCCTCGGAGAACCGGTGGGCCTCTTCGTACGCGCAGCGCGGTCCCACCGGATCGACCCCGCCGACATCGTCCTCCCGTTGTGGATGACCGCGTGCGCGGCCGTAGACGGCCGAGGACGATCCGAGGAGAAACCGCGCCCCGTCCCGGCAGGCCACCGCCAGCGCGTTGCGGGTGCCGGTGCTGCCCGCCTCCAGCGTCTCCAGGGGGAGGCGACGACGGTCGGCGGGGGCGGCGGGGCCCGCGAAGTGGAGGACCACGTCGTACGGGCCGTCGAGCCGGTCGATGAGGCCGGGCGCCGTGGGGTCGGGCGCCGTGGGGTCGGCGATGTCCTGCACGACGAGGCGGAAGCCCGGTCGTCCCCGCAGATGGGCGATGTTGTCCGGTGACCCCGTGGAGAGATCGTCGACGCAGTCCACGGCGACACCGCGCTCCAGCAGGCGTTCGCACAGATGCGAGCCGAGGAATCCGGCGCCTCCCGTGACCAGGGCCCGCTCCCAGACGCGGGGGGCCGACGGGACGAGCCTCACGTATGTCATGGGCACCGCCTTTCAGGGCTGGTCGACCGAGGGTGTGGGTCGTGGAAGGGGTGACGCGGTGTTGTCCCGGTCACTCCCGGCCCGGGAGGCGGTTCGGTGGTGGTGGGGGGCTGTGAGCAAGCCCACCTGAGCGGGCAAAGGCGCCTCGGTGGCGGGCAGTTGGGTGGGTGGGGGAGCGGGCTCACCGCCGACCTCCGGGGGCCCGCACCTCCCGTCTGCCACGATGGGCGATGCCGTGCCCGGGACGGGCCCACGCCGCACCCGGCGTGGGACACCGACCCGCCGGGGCGGCCTCCGGAGTCATCCGGTGGAGCGGCCGTGCAGCGCAGCCGGCGTTCCGAGACCTCGCAGCCGAACCCCTCGTCCCGCCCTGCCCGCGTCCACGGACCCGTCTCCGAGTAGCTCACTGTGCCTTCTTCACTTCCGGGCCGCGCGCCCGCTCCCGCCTCGCGTTCCCCCTGGCGTTCCCTGAAGTACCCCAGCATGCGCTGGTGGTCCCTCGCGAACTTCCTGTCCAACGCCGGAACGTGGATGCAGCTCACCGTCCAGAACCTCCTGGTGCTGCAGATCACCGGCTCCGCCGCCGCGACCGGACTGTCGATCTCCGTCCAGGCCGCGCCCGCGCTGCTCGTCAGCCTCGTGGGCGGTGCCGCCGTGGATCGCTGGCCCCGGAAGACGACCGCGGCGGTCAGCCAGGCGGTGCTCGGCGCGGTGGCCTTCGTGACCGCCGTCCTCGTCACCACGGACCGGCTCGATGTGACCGTGCTGATGGTGCTCGCCGCCGTGACCGGCCTCGTCGCCACGGTCGACGGGCCCGCCTGCGCGCTCCTCGGCAACGACCTCGTCCGCAAGGAGGACGTGCCCTCCGCCATCGGCGTCGGCTCGCTGGTGCACAGCGCCGGACGGCTCGCCGGGACGGCGCTGGCCGGGGTGACCGTCGGGTTCCTCGGGACGGCGGCCGCGTACACCGCCAACGGGCTGTCCTTCCTGTTCGTCGCCTCGGTCATCCCGTTCCTCCGTCCCGTGCACGAGGCGGTCCTGACGTCCGGGACCGGCACTGTCGCCGCCGTCACCACCGACAAGCCCGTGATCCCCGCGCAACGGGGAACACGCGCGAGGACGAAGACGCGGCCGACGGCCACGGCCGAGCGTCACGGCCACCACACCGACATGACCGTCCGCCAGGGGCTGGCCTACTTCTTCCGCCGGCCCCGGCTGGTCGCGCTCGCCGGCATCACCGGCATCAGTTCGATGTTCGGGCGGAACTACGGGCTGACGCTCGCCGTGCTCGTCACCGGGCCCCTCGCGGGCGGCGCCGGGGCGTTCGGCACGGTCTCCACCGTGCTCGCCGTGGGCGGCATCCTCGGCGCGGTGCTCGGCGCCCGGCTGCGCAGCCCGTCCGTCCGTCTCGTCGGGGTACTGGCGGCCGGGGGCGCGCTGCTCCAGGCGGTGGCCGGGTTCTCCCCGTCGCTCGCGGTGCTCCTGGTGCTCGTCCTGCCGATGGCCGTGCTGGAGTCCGTCTCCGACACGGCGGGCACCACCGTCCTCCAGACCGATCCGCCCGCCCACCTGCGGGGCCGGGTCCTCGGTGTCTGGGGCAGCATCAGCACCGGCTGGGGCCTCGCCGGTCCGCCATTGCTCGGCCTCCTCATGGAACTCGCCGGCGCCCGCGGTGCCCTCGTCACCGGCGGCCTCCTCATCGCGGCCGCCATCACGGCGGGCTTCGCGCTGCGCCGCCGCCGGGCCACGACCGCCCTGGTCCCGGACGCCGAGGAACACGAGGTACGGGGCTTCGCCGAGCCACTCCCCGCCGACGACCGGACGGCAGCCGCACGTCCCGGCTTGCGCACGGCGGCCTGAGGTCCCGGCGCCCGGGCGGTGCCGTTCGCCCCGCGTTGGGGGTTGCGCGCCGCCACCGACAGCCGACCCGCCCCTTCCCGTGGCCCGGCGGATCACCGGTTGTCTCCGGGACCGGGCCGCGGCGGGAGCGGAGCCGTCGGGTGGATCGGAGCCGTCGGGGGGAGGGGTTCCGGCCTCTTTCCACTCGCGGCCACCTCGCCTGAGCGCCTCGGGAACGCGGTGCTTCCGGGCCGCAGCACCTTCCGGGCCATGGCGCGGCCGGCTGGCGCGCCTGCCCGGCCGCCCAGTTCCCTCGCCTCGCCGGCCGGCTCAGCGACGCCCCGCTCGGTGTTGAGGACACCCAGCGTGGCCGTGACGACCTCCTCGGCCGTGATGCGGAGCAGGCGTTCGTCGGGGAGGTCGCCGTGGGCGTCGCCGGGGCGGGGGGACGGGTTGCCGCAGGGGTGCCACAGGACGCGGTGCCGCGGGGAGGCCGGGGGTCCCCACAGACGGGGGGCCACTGGGCCGAACAGGACGACCGACGGTGTGCCGAGGGCGGTGGCCAGATGCGCCGGGCCCGTGTCACCGACGATCACGCAGCGGGCGCCCGCGACGAGCGCGGCGAGCCGGTCGAACGGCAGATCGCCGTTCGCGCCGACCAGTACGGCGGACGGCGGCAGTCCCGCCGCCGCGGCCACATAACGGGCCCCCGCCTCCTCACCGGCCCCCGCCGTCACCACCACCTCGTGCCCCCGGCGCCGTAGTTCTCCGGCCACGGCCGCGTACCGTTCCCCCGGCCAGCGACGCGCCCCGGCGTCCGCCCCGGGATGCACGACGACCGCGCCCGGCGCCGGCGAGGGCGCCGTCGGCGCCGGGACGCCCAGGTCGTCCGGGTCCGCCTCGACGCCGTACCAGCGCAGCAGCCGGCACCAGCGCTCCCGCTCGTGCTCGTCCTCCCGCCACACCGGCCCGAGCACGTCGGGCGTTCCCGGGTGCGCGTACGCGAGAAGCCGGCGGGGGTGCAGCCGCTGGAGCAGCCGATGGCTGGGCGGGCCGTTGCCGTGCAGGTCCACCGCGAGATCGGGCGGCGGTCCCGTCCACGCGAGGTCCGCCGGGACCTCCCGCCCGGCCGCGGACGTGGGCAGCAGCCGGTCCACCAGGCCGGTCGCCGCGGCCACCGGGGCCAGCCGCGCGGGGGCGGCCAGTACGGTCTCGTGGCCCGGCAGCCGCCGTCGCAGCGCCTTCAACGCGGGTACGGCGGTGAGAAGGTCCCCGAGCCCGAGCGCCCGCAGCACCAGCACGACGGGACGGCCACGCCCCACCACCGGGACGAGCGCGACCCCACGCCCCGCCACGCCCACCGGCGCCCACTCATCCCGTTCCGCGCTGTCCACCGTTCAGCCTCCGGACGACGCGACGGGGCCGGCCCGGTCGACGCGTACGGCGGCGCGGGCCGCCCGGTGGGCCAGGAGGGTCGTGGAGCGGCCGTCGAGGTAGGGGAGGACCACCGCCTGGCCGCCCCAGCCGCGCAGGACTTCCGCCTCGGGGAGGTCCTGGACGGCGTAGTCGCCGCCCTTGACCCACACATCGGGCCGCAGCCGCCGCAGCAGCGCCTCGGGGGTGTCCTCCTCGAAGACCACGACCGCGTCGACACTGCCGAGGGCCGTGAGGACGCGGGCCCGGTCCGCCTGCGGAGTCAGGGGGCGCCCCGGGCCCTTGCGGCGGGCGAGGGACGCGTCGGAGTTGAGGCACACGATCAGGCAGTCGCCGATGCGCCGGGCGCTCTCCAGCAGCCCCACATGACCGGCGTGCAGCAGGTCGAAGCAGCCGCCGGTGGCCACCACCGTGCCCCCGCGCGCCCGGATCCGCTCAGCCAGCGTGAACGCGTCTGCGACGGGCTCGTCCACCGGGCGGGACGGACGGTCCCGGTGCCACAGCCCGGGGTTGCCGGCACCGCCCGCCGACACGAACGCGGCGGCCTCGGCGACGGCCCGCTGGACGGCCTCCTCCGGGAGCGCGCCGTCCGCCAGCGCCACGGCCGTCGCCGCGGCGAAGCAGTCGCCCGCCCCGCACGGATCACCGACGGCCCGGTACGGCGCCGGAACCAGCATGGGCGTGCCGCCGCCGGGCCTCGTCAGCAGCGCACCACGCTCACCCAACGTCACGGCGACCCCGGCCGCCCGCCACCGGGCGGCCAGCTCCGCACCCCGCTCGGCGTACGCGCGCAGCGTGGCGTCACCGGCACCGGGCGGGGCCGGCGAGATGTCACCGGCCCCGCCTGTCAGCGAGGGGTCGTCGGCCCCCTGTCGGCCGTCTGCAGGGTCCGCTTCCATGCCCCTGCCGCC
Source organism: Streptomyces sp. NPDC030296 (assembly GCF_055572815.1). Classification (NCBI taxonomy): domain Bacteria; kingdom Bacillati; phylum Actinomycetota; class Actinomycetes; order Kitasatosporales; family Streptomycetaceae; genus Streptomyces; species Streptomyces sp. NPDC030296. Next base: position 51,518 of record NZ_JBVICQ010000024.1, on the reverse strand, counting down.
GCCCCTCTCGGGGCACAGTCCCCGTACCTCCGCCGCGTTCGGCGTCACCAGCCGGGCGCCGGGCACGGGCGCCCCGCCCCGGGGGTGGGGGTCCCAGACCAGCGGTGTGTGCGGTGCGACGGCCGCCAGGTGGTCCCGTACGGCGTCGGCGGTGCGGCGTCCGTAGTCGGCGACGAGGATCGCGCCGGCCCGGTCCAGGGCCTCCCGTACGGCGGCACAGGGAGCGCCGGGCGTGCCGCCGCCCCGGTCCATCCGCACGAGGGGACGGCCGGCCGAGAGGACCCGCGTCTTCACGGGGAGGGTGCCCTCCAGGGGGAGTTCCACGAGCCGGACCCGGCCGCGCAGCTCCCGTCGTACGACGTCGCTCGCCTCGTCCGCGCCGAGCGCGGTCACCAGCACCACCTCACGGCCGTCGCCGGCCGCCAGAGCGGCGGCCAGAACAGCGGCCAGCCCGGCCCCGCCGGGGCGGCGCCGACTGCCGGTGACATCGACGACGGGCGCCGGCGCGTCAGGGGCCAGCCGGGTGGCCGTGCCCTCCACGTCCTCGTCCAGCAGCGTGTCCCCCACGACCACCAGCGGCCCGGAGGCTCCGCGTGCCCTGCCCGCCGCCGCCCGCCGTACGCCGTCCGTCCGGTGCACCCCGGTCATGACGCCCTCCCGCGGACCGGTACCGGGCCCGGACGCCGGGCGTCCGGGGCCACGGTCGCGCCGAGCGGTGGCGCGGCGACCGCGGCGTCGAAGCACTCGCACAGCAGGTGGACCGCGACCAGATGGGTCTCCTGGACGGTCGCGGTGCTGGCGGCGTCGACGGCCAGCGTCTCGTCGGCCGCGTCGGCCAACGGGTTGGGTGAGGGCCCCGTCATCGCCCAGACCCGCAGTCCGGCCCGGCGGGCGGTGACGGCCGCTGTGATCAGGTTGGCGCTGCGACCGGACGTGGACAGCAGCAGGAGCACGTCGCCGGGACGGCCGTGCGCCGCGACCTGCCGGGCGAAGACGTGGTCGAAGCCGTAGTCGTTGCCGATGGCGGTCACGCTCGATGTCTCGGCGTGCAGGGAGATCGCCGAGTACGCGGGCCGTTCCCGCTGGTAGCGGCCCACGAGTTCGGCGGTGAGGTGCTGGGCCTGGGCGGCGCTGCCGCCGTTGCCCGCCGCGAGCAGCCGACCGCCGGCCGGCAGGACGTCGGCGAGGTGCCCACCCCACTCCGCGATCCGGCCGAGGCCGTCCCGCCGGAGTCGGCCGAGCGCCTGTTCGAGGGAGCGGCAGTGCAGGTGAGCGGCGTCCAGTGCACGGGATTCGGTCATGGCGATCGGGTGCGCCGCGTCCCGAGGGGACGGCGGCCTGACCCGCACCTCCTTCGGACCTGTGGGGGTTCGCGGTCGGACGGACCTGTGGGGGTTCGCGTTCGGAATGCCGTGGCGGGGCCGTCAGACCACGCCGGTCATGGCGGGCCGGGCGTCGACGACCTGCTCGTAGGCCGCCTCGGTGGCCAGGCCCACCCGGTCCCAGCAGTAGCGGCGCAGGACGCGGCGCCGGCCCGTCTCCCCGCACGCGGCTCGGGCCTCGGGATCGGCGAGGAGTTCGCCGACGGCAGCGGCCAGCGCCTCGGGGTGCCGGGGCGGCACCAGCCGCCCGGTGCCGGGGTCGGCGACCGTGTCGAGCTGACCGCCCACCGTACTGGCGACCACCGGCCGGCCGCAGGCCATCGCCTCTAGCGGCACGATGCCGAACGGCTCGTAGTCCGCGGGGCACACCACCACGTCCGCGCCGCGCAGCAGCGGCGGCACCTCCCGACTGGGCACGCCGCCCGTGAAGCGGACCCGGTCGGCGACGCCCACCTCGTCGGCGAGGGCACGCAGCCTGCGGACCTCCGGGTCGTCGTCCAGCCGGTCCGCCGGGGGGCCGCCGGCCACGACCAGCTCGGTGTCGGGCAGTTGGGCGAGGGCGGTGATCGAGACGGCGGCGCCCTTGCGCGGCACCAGGCGACCCAGTTGCAGCACCCGGTGGGGGAGGGGCCCGCGTGCCATGGCCGGACCGCGCGGGGTGAACAGCGCCGTGTCGACCCCGCAGGGCACGACGCTCACCTTGCTCGACGGGACTCCCATGCGGGCCAGCTCGTCGACCTCGTCCCGGCAGGTCGCCACGACCCGGTCGCAGGCGAGACCCACCTCCCGCTCCAGCGCGATCCGCTGCGGCGGACTGGTGTCGGCGAGCTGCTGGTGCCGTCGCTTCACCGTGCCGAGGGCGTGGTACGTGTGCAGCAGCGGCAGCCCCAGCTCACGGGTGGCCCGCAGGGCGGCGACGCCCGACATCCAGAAGTGCGAGTGGACCACGTCCGGCGACCCCGACCGCCACACCTGGGCGAGGTAGCGTCCGAACTCCCCCATGTGGGGCAGGAGTTCGTCCTTGGGAAGCGACTCCGGGGGGCCTGCGGGCACATGGTGCACCGTCACCCCCTGGCGCAGCGGCACCTCGTCGGGCAGGTCCGGCGCGTCCCGGCGGGTGTACACGGTGACCTCGTGGCCCCGGTCGGCGAGCGCGGCGGCGAGGGCGGCGACGTGGACGTTCTGGCCGCCCGCGTCCACCCCGCCGAGGACGGCGAGCGGACTCGCGTGCTCCGAGACCAGGGCGATGGACCTGGACCGCGGAGGGGAGGCGATGCCGCCGAGCCGGAAGGGGGTCAGGATCGAGTTCATGAGCGGGCCTCCGTCAACACGCGCTCCCAGTCGTCCAGGAAGCGCTTGAGTCCGTACCGTTCGAGGGCCGCCTGCCGGGCACGCGCGCCGTCCTCGGCCGCCGCCGCGGGGTCCTCCAGGTAGTGCCGTACGGCCCGGGCGAGCACCTCGGGCCGGGTGGAGAGGGTGCCCGCGCCCGCCGGGACCGCCTCGACGGCCTCGGTGGTCGCGAGCGCCACGACCGGCATCCCCAGATGCATCGCCTCCAGCAGGGACAGGCCGAGGGACGTCCAGCGCACCGGGTGCAGATACAGGCGGCGCTGGGCCATGGCGGGGTGCAGATGGTTCTGGGGCAGGTCGGCGGAGCGGCAGCGGTCCTCCGGCAGGCCGAGGTGAGCGGCCAGCCCCTCGGTGCCCATGCCGAACACGTCCAGCGGCGCCGCCTCCGCCAGGGCGGGCAGCAGGTCGGTGCCGGTGTACCGGCCGCGCCGTACGGGTTCGTTGACGACGACGGCCGCGCGGGGGAGCCGTCCCGTGTACTGGTGCCCGGGGTCGACGACGCCGTGCTCGATCACCTCCGTACGAGTGGTACCGCAGTCCCAGAACAGCCGGTTGAAGTGGGTGACGTGGACCAGCGTCAGATCGTCGCGGTCGGCGTACGGGTGCCGGGTCCCCGGTACGTCGCCGTCCGGCGCGTTGTGCTCCAGGTAGACGGCGGGCACATCGCGCCCGGGGCGTCGGCCGCCCAGCCAGCGCTCGGCGAGGGCGAGTTCGTGCGGCCGCTGGAGGAGCACCAGGTCCACCGGCCTCTCCCGCAGCTCCTCCGGCGGCACCTCGCGCACCGAGGCCGGCCAGGAGAACGTCCGGGCGCGGCCGAGGCCGTCCGGCCCCCGGTCGGGCGTCACGGGAACGAGACAGGTGTGGGGGCCCTGCACGAAGGCCGTCGTCCAGGAGCCGTGCACATGCCACAGCAGGATGTTCATACGGTCGCTCCTCGTTCCGTCGCACGGTCGCCCGCGCGGCCCGGCGGCGCCGCGTCGCGGCTCCACGGGCCGGGGCGGGCGGTCCGCTCGGCGCGGTCGTTCGCCCTGTCGCCGAGGGCCGAGACGGCGGCGAGGACCTGCCGGTCGCCGACACCGTCGAGGCAGGGGTGTCCCGGCAGCGGGCACCGCCGGGCCCGGCTCCCGGCGCACGCGGCGCCCTGGTCCCCGAGCAGGACGTGCGGCACGCCGTACGGGCGCCAGCGTTCGGCCGGCACCACCGGCGCGAAAAGACAGACCACGGGGGTCCCCACCGCGGCGGCGAGATGCGTCGGCCCGGTGTTGCCGGCCACCATCACGCGCGCCCCGGCCAGAACCCCCGCCAGCTGCCGCAGATCGGTGGCGCCGCCGAGGTCGAGGGCGTGCCCGCCGGCGACGTACGAGGTGAGGTCCCGCTCGTCCGGTCCTCCGGTGACCACCACGCGGTGGCCCGCCGCGGACAGGGCGGCCGCGGCCCGTGCCGCCCGGCCGGGACTCCAGGCGCGGGCCGGTACCGCGGCCCCCGGATGCAGCACCACGTACGGTTCGGTCCCGGTCAGCGGCGTCATGTCCGGGGGCGGCAGGACGCGCAGTGCCCCGTCGTCGCCGGGCGGCAGCGCGCAGCCAGCGTCCCGCGCCAGGTCCAGGGCCGCCAGGGCCTCGTGACGGTGCGGCAGCCGCCGGTGGCGCAGATCGAGCAGCGCGCCGGGGTAGTCCTCGCTGTCGGCGGCGATCTGGCCCACCCCGGCCAGCTTCAGCAGCAGTGCCGTCGGCAGCGGGCTCTGGTGGTACGACACCAGCACCAGGGCGCGGTCGAAGCGGCGGGCCGCCACCTCCTCTACCAGCCGGTCGGTGGCGGACCGCGACACGGGGGCCGGTTCCAGTCCCACCCACGGCGCGTCGTGCACGAGCACCTCGTCCACGCCCGGCAGCAGCCGTGCCGCCGCGACTCCCTGCGGCCCGCACAGCAGCGTGGTGCGGGAGGAACCCGCAGCGACCGCGCGGACGGCGGGACCGGCCAGCAGCACGTCACCAGCACTGTCCAGACGCACGACGAGGCTGCGGGGGAGGGCGGTGGTGGCGCTCATGGCCGGCCTCCCGTGACGGCGGCCGGGCGGCCACCACCGTCCCCTGGGGCGACAGCGGACGGGTTGCTGCCTCGGGTCCCGGGGGCGACGGCGGTCGTGCGGCCACCACCGGTCGCCGGGTCCAGCGCGAACCGTACGGCCGTCGCCAGGTCGGGGGCGACGTGGTCGGCGTCGGTGATCTCCTCGGGCCGGGTCACGGGCGTCGGCACCAGCACCCCGCGCGCGCCCGCGGCGCGGGCGGCGGCCAGGTCGGAGCCGATGTCGCCGATGACGACCGTCCGCGCGGCCCGTACGCCGAGCCGGGCGCACGCGGCGAGCACCAGGCCCGGCGCGGGCTTGCGGCATCCGCAGCCGTCGTCCGGGCCGTGCGGGCACACCGCCCAGACGTCGAACGGGCCGAGGAGGGCGTCGACGCGCCGCCGTACGGCGTCCACCTGGCGGTAGGTCAGCAGGCCCCGGGCGACGCCCGACTGATTGCTCACGACCCCGACCGGCACGCCCCGCGCGCGTACGGCCGCGACGGCCTCCCGTGCCGTGGGCAGCGGCTCGACCCGCTCGGGGTCGCCGTTGTAGGGGACGTCGGAGACGAGCGTGCCGTCCCGGTCGAAGAGGACGGCCTCCGGGAGGCCGGCACCGGTCCCGCCCGCGACCGGAGCGGGCGTGCCGAACAGCCAGGGGCGTCCCGGGACACCGGTCATGAGGCCACCCCTTCCTCCAGGGCCATCCGCGTCGAGGGCCCCGCCGGCCGGAACCGCGCCGCGCCCCGGTGCGTGACGTGTCCACGCAGCCGGTGCCAGACGGCGGCGGGCGGGATGGCCGCACTCGTCAGCGCCATGCTCAGGACCTCGTCGCGGGTGAGCGGCCCCGGCAGGATCCGGGCCAGCGCGAACTCGGCGGTACCGGCCAGCCATCCGGCCGCGCACAGCGCCGCGCCACGGGGTCGGCCGAGGACGGCGCAGGCCAGCCCTGTCACGGCGAGCGCCGTCACCGCCAGATGCCCGGGCAGCCGTCCCCGTCGTGCTCCCGCCCGCTCCCACCAGTCACGGCCGTGCCGCCGGGTCATCAGCACGTCGTCCGCGTTGCCCGCCTGGAGCCGCAGGGAGACCCAGCGGTCCGCGGGCCGCACCGGGTGCCGCGTGACCCGGGTCCCGGCGGTCAGCGTCCAGCCCGCGCCGAGGACGCGCAGCGCGAGGTCCGCGTCCTCCCGGAAGGCCCGCCGGAACCGCTCGTCGAAGCCGTCCACGGCCTCCAGCGCCTCCCGCCGGTAGGCCATGTCGGCGGTGATCCAGCGGGCCGACGCCAGGCCGGCCGTGTTCCGCTCCCAGTCCGTGGGCCGCCGCCCGGCCGGCAGGGGCACCTCGATCCGGGCGGTGACCCCGGCGCTGTCCGGGGGCGCCGTCGCGAGGTCCAGGGCGAGGTCGTCCGCCCAGCAGGGGCCGGGCACCACGTCGTCGTCGAGGAACACGATCCAGGGCACCGCGCCGGCGGCCCGCCAGCCCGTGTTGCGGGCGGCGGCCGGACCGGCCGCGCGGCCCCTCACCACGGTCGTCCGTTCCCGCAGCGCCGGGGGGACCTCGTGTTCCAGGGGCACGTCCGGCTCGGGACGGTCGTCGACGACGACCACCCGCACCGGCATCGGCCCCTCGCACCGGGCGAGCGCGTCCAGACACGCCCCCAGGCTCGGCCGCCCCAGGGTCGGGACCACCACGGCGTACGCGCCGCCGCCGTCACCGGAGTAGCCGCGCGCGCCGGGGCGCCGCCCCTGACGGGTGAACTCGCTCATCGTGCCACCTCCTCGCCCCCGGCGGTGCCGAACAAGCCCGGCCGGCGCACCGCGTACGGTCCGATGGCGAGCAGGTCGACGGGGGAGGAGCCGAAGCACTCCAGGGCGTCGCGCGGATCGTCCACCATCGGACGGCCCGCCGTGTTGAGGCTGGTGTTGACGACGACCGGCAGCCCCGTCAGCCGCTCGAACTCCCCGAGCATGCGGGCCACCAGCGGCTCCCGCCCCGCGTCCACGGTCTGGATGCGGGCCGTACCGTCCACGTGCACGACCGCCGGTATGCGCTCACGCCACTCGGGGGCCACGTCGTGCACGAACAGCATGTACGGGCTCGGCAGCGGACCGTCGAAGATCTCCCCGGCCCGCCCGGCGAGCACCATGGGCGCCACCGGCCGGAACTGTTCGCGGCCCTTGACGTCGTTGAGGCGCTCCAGGTTCCCGGCGTGACCGGGGTGCGCCAGCAGGGAGCGGTGGCCGAGCGCGCGCGGCCCGTACTCGGAACGGCCCTGGAACCAGGCGACGATGCCGTTGTCCGCCAGCGCCCGCGCCACGGTGGCCGCGATGTCCGCGGGCCGCTCGAACGGCACGCCCGCCGTCTTCAGCCACGCCCCCAGCTCGGCGTCCGACCAGTCGCGGCCCAGATCGGCGCCCGGCATCGGTTCCGGGTCGTCGCCCTGCTCGGCCGCGAGCAGCAGTGCCCCGCCGAGGGCCGTTCCGGCGTCACCGGCCGCGGGCTGCACCCACACCCGGGAGAAGGGCCCCTCACGGGCGATCCGCGAGTTGGCGACGCAGTTCAGGGCGACACCGCCGGCCAGGGTGAGCGTGCTGTCGTGGGTCCGGCCGTGCAGCCAGCGCACCAGGTCCAGCAGCGTCTCCTCCAGGACCGCCTGGGCGCTCGCCGCCACATCGGCGTGCTCCCGTGTCCACGGCTCGTCGGGGCCGCGCGGCGCGCACAGCTCGTTCCAGGGCACGCCCGTGGCACGGAACCCGCCGTCACCGGTGGGGTGCACGTACCGGCGCAGCTCGGACAGCATGCGCGGGGTCCCGTGGGAGGCGAGGGCCATCACCTTGAACTCGTCGGAGGAGCGCAGGAATCCCAGATGCTCGGTCAGCTCCTCGTACACCAGCCCCAGGGAATGGGGCAGTTCCTGCGCGTACAGCGCCTCCAGCCGGTCGCCGGTGCGGCGGGCGGCCAGGTGCGAGGCGCGTTCACCGCGGCCGTCCAGCACCAGCACCGAGGAGTCCCCGGCGTCGGGCGCGCCGAACGCGCTCGACGCGGCGTGCGCCATGTGGTGCGGGACGAAGCGGACGATGCCGGGATCCAGGCCGGGCAGCGCGGTGCTGAGGAAGCCGGGGGCCTCCCGCGCGTAGGTCTGCCGCAGATGGTCCCATGGGTCGTCGAGCCCCAACTCATCGGCGGGCCGGGCGAGCCGGGGGTCGTACGAGTAGGCGACCGCGTCGAGGTCCTGGGGGCGCAGGCCCGCCCGGGTCAGACACCAGGCGGCGGCCTTCTCCGGCAGTTCCCACGCGGCGAACGGCACCGGCCGCTTGCCGTGCTTGCGGCGGGAGAACCGCTCCTCCTCGGCGGCGGCGACGGTACGGCCGTCGATGACGAGCGCGGCTGCGGGGTCGTGGAACAGCGCGTTGATTCCGAGAATGCGCATGGAGGGGGACCTTTCGGCGAGGGGGTGACGCCGGTGCCGGGCGCGCGCGGGGCCGATGGGTGATCCTGGGCGCTCGCGCGCCGCGGATCGGGGTCAGTGGGGCGCGGCCGGCGTCGTGCGGCGCGACTCGGCCTCGGCTTCGGCGCGGAACCAGTCGATCGTGCGCCGCAGTCCGTCCACCGGCGCGATCCGTGGCTCCCAACCGAGCTTGTCGTGGGCCAGGGTGATGTCCGGGCAGCGCAACGCCGGGTCGTCGGTGGGGCGTTCCACGAAGCGGATCTCGGAGTCGGAGTCGGCGAGGACGATGACGAGCCGGGCCAGGTCGAGCATGGTGATCTCGCCCGGATTGCCGATGTTGACGGGGCCGCGCATGCCGTGGGCCGCCGCCGCGAGCACCCCTCGCACCGTGTCGTCGACGTAGCACAGGGAGCGCGTCTGCAGACCGTCGCCGGTGACCGTGAGGGGCTCCCCGGCGAGGGCCTGCCGCACGAAGGTCGGCACCGCCCGGCCGTCGTGACCGCGCATGCGCGGACCGTACGTGTTGAACAGGCGCACGATGGCGGTGTCGGTGCCCTTGGTGTCGGCGTGGGCGGTGGTCAGCGCCTCACCGAACCGCTTGGCCTCGTCGTACACGCTCCGTGGCCCGACGGGGTTCACATGGCCCCAGTAGCGTTCGTCCTGTGGATTCTGCTGCGGATCCCCGTACACCTCGGACGTGGAGGCGAGCACGAAGCGGGCGCCGTTGGCGTGGGCGAGCTCCAGGGCGTGACGGGTACCGAGACTGCCCGTCTCCATCGTGTGCAGGGGCAGTCGCAGATAGTCGGCCGGTGACGCGGGGGAGGCGAAGTGCAGCACCAGGTCGGTGGGCAGGTCGACGGGTATGCCCTCGGCGACGTTCGCCTCGACCAGGGTGAAACCCGGGCGTTGCAGGAGTGGGGCGATGTTGGCGACACGTCCTGTACTGAGGTCGTCGACACAGGTGACCTCGGTGCCCGAGTCCAACAGGGCGGTACACAGATGCGAACCGACGAAACCCGCACCGCCGGTGACGACGGCGTGCTGCCAGGTCGGTGAGAAGGCGGCGGTCATGGCGATCTCCTCCGTGCTGGGCGACGGCGTATCGCCCCCCTGAACACGCGCCGGGCAGGGCGGCGCACCGCCCGTGGCGGAACGAGGGGAATGAGGGAAGGGGTCGGGGTCGTGGTCCCCGGTCCCCGGGTGGGAACGGCGGCTGGTGCGCACCGTCGGCGGGGGACGCCCGAACAGTGAGTGTGGCACGGGGCGGTCGCGCTCGCGACCGGTGGACCGGTGTGGCCCCCGGTCCCGTGGATGACGCCGTGACGGACATGACATGCGCATTGGAGTTCCCCGCCGATTGTTACTTATGCGGATAATTCGGACTATTTCTTTGTAGTCGTCTTCAGGAGTCACAGCCGACTGCGTCACCCGGCGGACGGCCGGGGCTGTGAGGCTGCGGGAACCGCAACGACCCCACACCCGGACAAGACGTGAGGAAGCCGAGCCCCAGGAGTTGTATGCGGCGGCGGAAGGGGCCTGCCAAACAACCGGCCGGCAGGGAAATTCGGTAGCGGCATCGCCGCACGTCGAACCATCCGGCACACGGGGGGACAGTCACAGGCCGGACACGACGGCGGCGGACCCAACGACGACCAGCACCGACACCGTCGCCGACACGAAGCACATCGACTTCCCACAGGCCCGCTGGAACAGCGACCGCGGCTGAGGCGACTCATCACAGAAAAACCGGGGGACGCCGCACATGCGCATCGCCTTCCTGCTGCACAATGCCTACGCGGTGGGCGGCACCGTACGCACGACCATGACACTCGCCGACACGCTCGCACGGCGACACCAGGTGGAACTCGTGTCGGTCTTCCGGCACCGCGAGAAGCCACGACTGGGGCGGTCGCCGGAAGTGCCGCTGCGGGCCCTGGTGGACCGGCGCAAGGGATCCGCGGACACGGTGGACCCGCTCGCCCAGCGGGCCGGTGAGTTCTTCCCCAAGGGGGACAGCCGCTCGGACCAGTACCACCAACTCGCCGAGCGGCGGGTCATCGACTGGCTGCGGGAGACGGACGCAGACGTCGTCGTGGGCACCAGGGCCGGACTCAACGCACTGGTGGCCCGGTTCGGGCCACGACATGCCGTACTCGTCGGCCAGGAGCACCTCACCCACGACAACCACCCGCACCGCCTGCGGACGGAACTCCAGCGCTGGTACGGCGGTCTCGACGCGCTGGTCACCATGACCGAGGCCGACGCGCGCGACCACCGGCGCGGCATGCGGCTGCCGCGCACCCAGGTGCTGGCCATCCCCAACAGCGTCCCCGAACCCCCGGTGCCACCGGCCGACCCGGCGGCCAAGGTCGTCGTCGCGGCGGGACGGCTGGCCCGCGTCAAGCGGTACGAGATGCTGGTCGACGCGTTCGCCCTGGCCGGCGCGGCCTGTCCCGACTGGTCCCTGCGCATCTACGGTGACGGCCCGGAGCGCGCCCGGATAGCCGACCGGATAGCCCACCACGGGCTGGGGGATCGGGTCTTCCTGATGGGTGCGGCCACTCCCATCGAGGCCGAGTGGGTCAAGGGTTCCATCGCCGCGGTGACCTCCGCGCACGAGTCGTTCGGAATGACGATCGTGGAGGCCATGCGCTGCGGCCTGCCGGTGGTGAGCACGGACTGCCCCCATGGGCCCGGCGAGATCATCCGCCACGGTGTGGACGGCCTCCTTGTCCCGCGCGACAGCACCCGGGGTGTGGCCGACGCGCTGGTGGCACTGATGCGGGACGACGGACGGCGTGCTGAGATGGGTACGGCCGCCCGGGCCGGCGCGGAGAAACGATTCGCCCCGAATGACATCGCCGACCGTTACGAGCACCTGTTCAGCACACTGGTGAAGGAGCGGGCCGGGCGGTCCGCTCCCCCATGGCCCGGCACGGCCGACTGGCGGGCCCGTGCTGCCGCGCTCACCGCCACCGCGGGCATCCTCGCCCGCGGAGCGGTGCGTCGCGGGCGGCGCAAGCTGGGCTGGGTCGGATGAACGCGGATCGTACGGCTGCCTCGGCCCAGCGGAAGCTGTTGATCGTGGCCGCCGGGTTCTGCCTGCTGTCGGCCGTCCTCGTACCGGTCACGCTGCCGCTCGGCTGGGACGAGATCGTGTATGCCAGCCGCTTCGGACCGTACGGTCCCGCGACCCCGTTCAGCGCCCCGCGTACCCGCGGCGTCCCCCTGCTGCTCGCTCCGATCGCCTCCTGGAGCGACTCGACGGTACTGCTCAGGGTGTGGCTGCTCCTGCTGGCCGGTGGTGCGCTGTGGCTGGGATTCCGGCCGTGGCTGCGGATCGTGCGCCGCCCGGCGGCGGTGTGGGTGGCGGCCGGGTTGTACGGCAGCCTGTGGATCACCGTGTTCTACGCCGGTTCCGCGATGCCGAACCACTACACCGCGATGGGTGCCACGGCCGCGGTGGGCTGCTTCCTCGCGCCGCGTCGCCGGTACACGGGCGTCGCGGCGGGCCTGGCGGTGGTGACACTGATGCGGCCCAACGACGGCGTGGCCGTCGCCGCGCCGCTGCTCCTGGCAGCCGTAGTGATGCCCGCACTGCGCGACCACGGCCGCCTGCGGGGGCGTCTGTCGGCCGTGGCGGTCGGACTGGTGGCGGGTGCGCTGCCCTGGGTCGTCGAGGCCGAGCTGCGGTTCGGCGGGGTGCGGAACCGGCTCGCGGAGGCCGACGAGGTCCAGGGCGGCCTGCGGGCCGTGTTCTCCCTGCGTGCCCATCTCACGGCGCTGGACGGCCCGCTGCTGTGCCGTCCCTGCACGGGCGACAGCGTGATCCTGCCCGTGACGGAGTGGTGGGTGCTCCTGCCGCTGCTGGTCGGCCTGGGACTGTGGGCGGAGCGCCGGGCGGGCCGGTCCGCCGCGCCGCTGTGGTCGGCGGTGGCGGTGGCGGCGGCCACGGCGGCCCCGTATCTCTTCCTCGTCCCCTATGCCGCGCCGCGGTTCCTGCTGCCGGCGTACGCGCTGCTGGCGCTCCCCGCCGCTGTCGGGCTCCTGGCCGTCGTCCACCGGGCCCGCGCGCGCCGTTCGCTGCCGGCAGCCGCGGTGCTGGCCCTGGCACTCCTCGGGCACGGGGGCATCCAGGCCGGTCTCGTCCACACGCATGCGGGCATCCAGCAACAGGCCCGCGGAGACTGGGACCGGATCGTCTCCGTGCTGCGTGAGCACGGGGTGCACCCGCCGTGTGCCCTCGCGGGGAACAGTTCGACGATTCCCATCGCCTACACCGCGGGCTGCGCTGTCACGGAGACGGATCCCCGGACGCGCCCCAGTGCGGTGGTCCTTCGCGAGCGGAAGCCACCGCACTGGGCACGCGACTGGCGGCGATATCCGGTGCCGGACACGTACAACCCCGGATGGACCGTCGTCGTGGGCCCGTGACGGCCGGCTGAGTGCCTCGGGGGCGGCAGGGCGATGCGGCCCCCGAGCACTGTCGCCGCCGGCCGGTCATGGCCCCTGGGTGTGCTTCGTGTTCTTGGCTGTGTCGTGACGGGGTGGAAGCGGGTCGTCAGGAACGCGACCACTGGAAGCCGGCCGTTGTGCCGCAGGTGCGCCTGTTCGAGCGGGGCGAGGTTCTCGGTCGAGGCGCCGGCGACGTGGACGCACTTGCCGCTGGGGCGGGCCCTGAGCTGGAAGTAGCCGTCGGTGGCGACCCAGGAGAACTGTCCGGTTCACCGGACAGGCCGGGCCGCAGCCGCCGTGGCTGCTGCCACCGCCGCTGTACGCAACCGACACGACGGCCGGCCGTACCGGCGGCGCGGCGTCACCCTCGAGCCCCTGTTTGCCGTAGGTCGGTTGCCCGACCCGGGGCGCCGTGCCCGTCGGCGTCGTCGGCGCGATCACCGGTTCTCCTGGCGCGCCCAGCAGGCTGCTGACCGGCAGGCGAAGCCCCTCGGGGGCGAGCAGTCCGTTTCCTTCTCGCGTGCCCGCTTCGCCGACACAGGGCGCCTCGCAGGCGGTCCGCCGCACTCCGCACTGACCGCAGACTGACACGCGTCGGCCGTTGCCGGCGAAGGCCTCGGCCGCCGGTACGAAGGAGTGGGGAGGGGGGGCAGTGAGCAGGTCGCCCTCCGCGCGTCGCCCGAGGTGACGCGCGGAGGGCTCACTGATCGCATCGCTCTCCGTGTGGCCTTTCCGTCCGCCCGGTCCTACTCCTTGTAGAAGGTGGCGTCCTGCCGGGCGATGGTGGTGGTCACCGGCTGGGTGTAGAGCAGGTGGTTGTAGTGCCGGATGAAGCGGCCGGGGAAGTTGAACGACTCGTACGACACGGCCGCGGGGTCGGCGAGACCGGCCCGCTCGTGGAACGAGGCGTCATTGTCGAACAGGGTGCTGCCGTCGTCCTTCTCCACCCACACCTCGTTGTTCTTGTGGCGCAGGTAGTAGCCGGGGAAGTTGGCCGATTCGAGGGAGACGGTGCCGTTGCCGGCCAGGCCCGGGACGACGCGGAACTGCGAGTCGGCGAGTTCCGTGACGTTGGACTCGGTCCTGGCCCGGAACTCCCAGTGCCGGATGTACTTGTCCGGGAAGTTGTACGAGGAGAAGCGGACGGGGGTGACACCGTCGGCGACGGGGATGCCGAAGTTGGGGGTGCCGTCGGCGTTCCAGTAGATCTTCTGGTAGCGGGTGCGTCGGTTGGGGTCCTTGAGCGGGTCGCCGACGATGTCCCGGTAGTTGCGGGCGTGGTAGACGAGGATGTCCGACTTGCCGTCCTCGGAGACCGTGAAGGTGTTGTGGCCGGGGCCGTACTGGCCGGTCTTGTCGTTGCTCTTGAGGACCGGCGTGGGAGTCTTGGTCCAGGACGCCGGGTTCATCAGGTCGGCGGTGGCGTCGGCGGTCAGCAGGCCGAGGCAGTAGTTGGCGTCGGTGCGGCTGGCCGAGAAGGTCATGAAGACCTTGCCGTTCTTCTGGATGAAGGCCGGGCCCTCGTTGACGCGGGCGCCGACGGTCTCCCAGGCGTACTGGGGCTTGGAGATCATGGCCGGGGTGCCCTCGATGGTCCAGGGGTTGGCCATCTTCGCCAGGTAAATCTGCGTGCCCTTGCCGAGCGCCGGGTCCTCCTGGGCCCAGCTCAGGTAGCGGGTGCCGTTGTGCGTGAAGGTGGTGGCGTCCAGCGAGAAGGTGTCCATGGGCAGGCTGATCCTGCCCTTCTCGGTCCAGGTGCCGGTGAGCGGGTTCGCGGCGCTGGTCTCCAGGACGTACGGCCGGATCCGCCAGATGTCGTTGGACCAGCCGGCCGTGAAGTAGATGTACCACTTGCCGTCGATGAAGTGGATCTCCGGTGCCCAGATGTGGGCGCCCATCTCACCGGTGGGGTGCTTGGTCCAGATCGTGGTCTCCGGAGCCGTGGCGAGGCCCTGGAGGGTGGTGGCCCGGCGCATGACGATCCTGTCGTACGCGGGGACCGTGGCGGTGAAGTAGTAGAAGCCGTCGGTGTGCTTGAAGATGTGCGGGTCGGCGCGCTGCTCGGCTATCGGGTTGGTGAAGGTGACGGCGGGGGAGGCGGGCACGGCGGCCTGGGCAGGGGTGGTCACGGAGGTGAGCACGGCGAGCGCGGCCGCCGCGGCCACCAGAACCCGTCTGGCGAGATGTCTCATGATTTCTGTTGCGGCCCTTCGGGATCAGACGGTCGTGGGGACGAGCGGCCACGGCCGACAGTTGGTGCTGTTGCGGCTCCACCGGCGCAAGGCGACGCCGCTGGCCGATGTTCGATACTGCGAACGATGTGCGGAACCGCGGACGAAACGTAAAGGCGGTGCAAGGGCGTGGTCAATGGGGCGAACGAAACCGATATCCCGAACGTCGCGGATCACCCGAACAGTCCCTGCCGGACGGACGGGAAGCCCAGGTCAGGCGCCCGTCAACAGGAACTCCTGCCGCATGGCGACGAGCTGCGGCACGACGAGGAGCCGCCGCATGACGACGAGCTGCGCCGGAACAGGAGGAGGAACCTCCGCAGGAAGAACCGGCGCCCGTCCCTCGGTACCCGAGGGCTCACTCGTCGTCATCGTCGGCCGCTCCGCCCCCGCAGGGACGGTCCGTCAGGGCAGGGGGGTGCCGCCGGTGGCGTTGAGGATCTCCGCCGTGATGTAGCTCGCCCGGTCGGAGGCGAGGAACACATAGGCCGGTGCCATCTCGGCGGGCTGGGCCGGCCGGCCCAGCGGCGCCTGCTTGCCGAACTCCTCCGTGTCGGGCAGCGTGGCCGGGATCAGCGGTGTCCACACCGGGCCCGGCGCCACCGCGTTCACCCGGATCCCGCGCGGGGCGAGCATCTGTGCCAGCCCCTGCGTGAACGTGACGATGGCGCCCTTGGTCATCGCGTAGTCGAGGAGATGCGGACTCGGCTTGTACGCCTGCACCGAGGTGCTGTTGATGATCGACCCGCCCGCCGGGATGTGCGGCAGCGCCAGCTTGCACACCCAGAACATGCCGTACAGGTTGGTCCGCACGACCCGGTCGAACTGCTCGGTCGAGATTCCCTCGATGCCGTCCGACTGGGCCATCTGGTACGCGGCGTTGTTCACCAGCACGTCGATCCGGCCGAACTCCGCGACCGCCCGCTCGATCAGCGCACGGCACTGCTCCTCGTCCCGGATGTCGCACGCCACGGCGATCGCCTTCCGCCCGGCGTCCTCAACCAGCCGAGCCGTCTCCCGGGCGTCGTCCGCCTCCTCCGGCAGATGCGTGAACAGCACGTCCGCGCCCTCCCGGGCGTACGCCAGGGCGACCGCCCTGCCGATCCCGGAGTCACCACCCGTCAGCACCGCTGTGCGGTCCGTGAGCAGCCCGCTGCCCTGATAGGACTCCTCCCCGTGGTCCGGGGGCGGGTCCATGGCGCCGGTCCGGCCCGGATGTTCCTGGTCCTGCTGCGGAAAGTCCGGCCGGGGATGGCGTTCGACCGGGTTCCGCCGCTCGTCGTCGCTCATGAGCACAGGCCCTTCGTGTCGCGTCGGTTCGATGAACGGCGTCCTCACGGACCCCGCGCGCCCCGAGTGCCCGGGCGCGCGGAGTCCATACGCGGGGTCCGGTCAGTCGCACCGGCCGCTCGACCTGGCCCGGGTCACCACCTCGCTGGTGCCGGTGGTCGCGTCCAGCCACACCACGCGGGTGCCCGGCGCCGCCGCGGCCGAGAGCTGCTCGCCCCGGTTGCAGGAGACCCGGCCCCGGCGCGGTCCTTCGCCGTCCGTCGGGAACTGCCACAGCTTGGACAGCGACTCGTTGCGCAGCACCGTGTCCGGCGTCCGGGCGACCATCGTCACCGCCCCGTCGGAGGCAGTCACCTGGGAGACGTTGAGCGCCCGCGGACCCGTCTCCGGGCTGAGGTCGGTGACGTCCGAGCCGTCGAGTCCGGCGCGGCGCAGCGCCGTCGTCCCGTTCCCGTCGATCTCGTCGAGCAGCCAGTAGGCCCGCCCGCCCGCGACGGCCGTCGGGCCCAGACCCGTGCCGGGCGCGGCGGTCTGGACGACGCTCTCCCCACCGGTCGCGAGGTCGATCACCCGGGTGCTGGACTCGTACACATGGGCCACCCGCCGCCAGTCCTGGTAGACCAGCTTGCCGTCGCTCACCGACGGCCAGGTGGCCCGGTGGTAGGTGCCCCCGCCGCGGGAGACCCTGTTCGCCGGGTCCTTCAGGCTGACCTGGGCGATGGCGGCCCGCCCGCCGTGGTTGTTGTACGCGTACGCCACCACGTCACCGTCGACGTCGAGGGCGCGCCCGATGCTCCGATGGTGGGCGAGGACCTTCACCGGGCCGCCCGCGAGGGGCCGCGCGAGGATGTCGATGCCGTTCGACCCGTGGGCCTGCCACACCACCGTCTTCCCGTCGGTGGTCGGATTGACGTGATAGCGGCCGTCGTTGGGGCTCATCAGCTTCAGCCGCCCGCTGCCGTCCGTGCGCCCCGCCCACACCGAGTACGGCTCGGTGCCGTCCTCGTTGGAGGAGGAGGCCGTCCACCAGTCGCCGCCGGCGCCCAGCCGGGTGTCGGTGGTGTTGACGCGTTCGAGCAGCGTGTCGGAGTCGACACCGAGGGCCAGCTCCCAGTCGGGCACGATGCCATGGGCGTTGAAGGCCCGCCGCACGGCCGTGAGGTCCTGCCCGACGACCCCCAGGTCCTTCGCGGCGGCGATCACCGCGTCCCGGCCCTGGGTGAACCCGTCGAGCGGGGTGAGGTACTCGGTGAGAGCCCGGTACACCACCCGGTCGGCGCGCCGGGCCCCGAGATCCTCACGCACGTCCCACAACGCTCCGGAGAAGATCGTCGAGTTGAGATGGACGCCCCCGCTGTCGGTGCCGAAGCCGACGCCGAGGAACGACTTGGCCGTCGTCCGCCCGTCGTTCAGGTCGCGGAACGCGCACTCGCCCGCCGGCTTGCCGCGGCACAGCCGCTCGCCGAGCAGACCCGCGGTGGGGTCGTCCATGGAGACGCCGTACACGTCCGTCTCGATGGCGTTGCCGAAGTAGTCCGCGAGTGCCTCGTTCAGGGCCCCGGACTGGCCCGCGTAGACGAGGTCGGCCGAGTGGTCGATGACACCGTGGGTCATCTCGTGGCCGACGACGTCCAGCCCGGCGGAGAGCGGGAGGTACTCCGCGTCGCCGTTTCCGTACACCGTCTTCTGGCCGTCCCAGAAGGCGTTCACATAGGGCTGACCGCCGTCGCTGACCCCGACCAGCGAGTGGACGGACATGCCGCGCCCGTCGAGGCTGTCCCGCCCGTGCCGGTTCTTGAAGTAGTCGTAGACCTGGCCCGCGGCCCAGTGCGCGTCGACCGCGCCCGCCTCGGTGGCCTCGGCGCCGAACGCCGGGGTCGGCGACGAGAACAGCGGCAGTTCGGCCGGCCACACACCGGCCACGTCCGTGACCCCGAGGCCCCTGGCGTCCCAGGTGCCGAGGAAGTCGCCGTTGTCGTTCTGGATCCGGGTGTGGTCGCGCAGGGCGTACGTGCCCTGGATCTCGTCCTGCCTGACCGGCAACTCGACGGACTTCCCGTCCAGTTTGACGCCGGAGCCCGTCGGATCGGCGGCCCGCGCGGCCCGGCCGGCCGCCTTCCCCGCCACGGCCGTTCGGGGGGCGCCGAACGTCCTGATACCGCTGTACTGGAGCACCGGGTATCCGGCGTGCGCGTCGATGTACACCTCGCGCAGCACCGGCTCGCCGCCCACCGGGCTCGTGCCCCGCACGGTGATGTGCCGGGTGAGCACACCCGCGCCGGCGGGCAGCACGACCAGGCCGTGCGAGGTGCCCGTCAGCGCTGCCCCGTCCTCGTCGGCCTTCTCGAACGCGGTGAAGTCCTCGGCGTCCAGATCGGCCCGTACGGCGTCGACCGCCCGTTCGACGGCGAGCGCGTCGTCGACCTCGGCCGTGGTGCCGGTCCGCAGCCCCGTGAAGTACTTGCCCGAAGTGCCGGTCACGACCCTCCGGCCGTCGTCCCCCTTCTCCATGCGGACGACGTACTGGCCGCCGAGCACCGGCACCCCGCGGTGTTCCTGCCGCAGCCGTACGGTCTCCCGGCCGCCGCCCGCCCTGATGGTCCCGGCCGGTTCCAGGTCCCGCACCGGGTTCGCGATGCGGTATCGGTCCCGCTCGGCGGCCAGGTACGAGCGCGCCGCGTCCGCCGCGCTGCCGGCCGCCGGGGCCCGCTCCCGGATGTCGTCCACCAGCGCGGGTGTCGCCGTCCGCTGCCCCGGCACCACCTCGCCGGGGGCCGGCGGGGGTGTGTCGTCCCCGGTCGCCGCGCCGGCGGGGACCGCCGACACGACGAGTGCGGCGACGCCCAACAGCGCCGCCGCACCCGACATCCCGCCTCGCCGTGCTCTCGATAAGCCCGCTGATCTCCCGCAACGTGCTCTGTGCTGACGCACTGTCTCCCCCACGGAAGTCGGATCCCCGGCGGCGGTCGACCGCCGGCCAGGGGCCATGGAACAGGCGATGCGGCGTCCCATCAATGGGGCGGGGGCGCCCACAGGCGACTTCCGGCCCTTCACGAACAGGTCGGCCGTCGCTGCGGGCGGGGGCGGACGGGGGGTGAGAACGGCGCACGGTCGGCAGTCCACACGCCGGGCGGCGGGCCATACGGTTCGAACACGCCATTGCCGCCACAGAGCCCTCACGGCCCGCCCCGGCCCCAACGGCCGCTCCCGACCCCTCTGTGACCCACTCGTCACCCTGCGTCTATGGGGCGGAGGGAGACCCTCCGCGTATTCCCCACACCACCTTCACCCCGCACACACTTTCGGCCGACGGGGCGCCGGTGTGCTCGCACAGGGGCAGACGACCCGCTCGTCGTGTGCCTAGCCTCCCGGCCCATGCGATCACCACTGATGACACGTCTCGGCCTCGGCGCCGTCCTCGCTTTCGCCCTCGCCGTCTTCGGGATGGCGCCCACCGCGAGCGCCGACCCCGCGCCGGCCGGGCTGACCTTCGCCACCGACAGCGCCACGACCACGCCCGGCGGCACGGTGAACCTGTCGATGACGATCACGAACAACAAGACCTACGACATCTGGTTCGTGTACCAGACCATCGAGCCCACCTGGCTGACCACCCAGCGCCCCGACCTCAAGTACGCCTTCGCCGGGTGCAGCCTGACCACGGCCGCCGGTGCCACGCCCTGTTCCGGGACCGGCCCCGCCAACCTCGGCACCAACTACGGCGCCACCATCCCGCCCGGTCAGAGCCGTACCGTCACGCTGACGCTCCAGGTCGCCGCCGACTCCGGCTGCAACGGCAACATCGGCTTCTACTCGTACTACTACGCCGAGTTCAGCGACTCCACGAACACCAGCGGCGGCCCGGTCTACACGCCCCAGACGCGGGTCCTCTGCGCCTGACGGTTCGTCCAGGATGTGGGCATCCGCGGGGGGCGTGACCTGAAATGATCTGCGATCACGCACTTGTCGCGGTATGGACCACTGACAGCTCGACCGGCGGGCCCCCACGGCCCGCCGGTATACGGCACAGGGTCGGGACCAGCGCGCCGGGCCCTCATGGTCATCCGGAACCGGCCCTCCGCACCCCCGGTGGCGACGGAAAACCACCTCAATCGGTTCCATGTGATTCCGTTTGGACACCTTCGCTTTTCCGTCATGTTTCTCCGCATGACCACGAAAGCTCCACACAGACACCACTATGTGACGCGACGGATGCGTCGACGACTGGCTTCTGAGGGGGACGCCGGCGTCACGCAAGGGGGTGCGTCCGCTCAGGAGAGGCGTGCTCACCCCTGCCCGGGGAGGGGACTTCACCGCATGAAGCGGACCTTACGCACCACCGTGCTCACGGTGGGCGCGCTCATCGCCGCACTCGGCCTGCCCGCCGGCCCCGCACAGGCCGACGACATCGCACCCCGCATCGACCTGCGGGTCCTGGTGGTGAGCGACGGAGGCCCGTCCACCGACGCCATCGCCGCCGAACTCACCGCGGCCGGCACGCCGTACACCGAGATCGACCTGACCCGGTCGGACCGGCCCGTCGTCGACGCCGGCTTCCTCGCGGACACCGTCGACGGCCGCCCGCGCGCCAGGTTCCAGGCCGTCGTCCTGCCCAACGACAACCCGTTCCCGGCCGGTTCCGCCGAGATGGCCGCACTCGTCGCCTACGAGCAGGCCTACGGGATACCCCAGGTCGACGCCTACACCTACGCCCGCCCCGAAGCCGGACTCCAGTACCCGGTGTACGGCGGCTACTCCGGCGGCATGGACGGCGCCCAGGCCCAGGTCACCGCCGCCGGCAAGGCGGGCCCGTTCGGCTACCTCGACGGGGCGGTGCCCTTCGAGGACAACGACCCCGCGATCGGCGAGAGCTACGCCTATCTGTCGAGACCCGTGGCGGGCGCCGACTTCACCCCGTACGTCGACGCCGCGATCCCCGGCCAGTCCGCACGGGGCAGCCTCGTCGGCGAGTACCGGCACGACGGACGCCGCGAACTCGTCGTCACGTTCGTCTACAACCAGTACCAGCAGCAGTTCCGGCTGCTGGCCCGCGGCATCGTCGCATGGATGACCGGCGGCGTGCACCTCGGCGCCTCCCGGAACTACTTCGCCGTCCACGTCGACGACGTGTTCGCCGCCGACGACCGCTGGAACACCCAGCTCAACTGCACCCCCGGCGACGTCGACTGCACCGACCCGGACGCGCAGCCCGACCCCATCCGCATGACCCCGGGCGACGTCGACCACGGCATCACCTGGCAGAACCAGAAGAACTTCACCCTCGACTTCGCCTACAACGGCGCCGGCAGCGTCGACCACCGCGAGGACCACAACGGCACCGACGCCCTCGCCGACCGGCTGATCGCGCAGCGCGGCAAGTTCCGCTGGATCAACCACACCTACTCGCACCCCTTCCTCGGCTGCGTCCAGAACACCACCGTGGTGCCCTGGAAATGCGCGACGAACGCCGACGGCTCCACCCGCTGGGTCAGCCGCAACGAGATCTCCGACGAGATCGCCACCAACCGCGTCTGGGGGCAGATCAACCAACTGCCCCTGGAGAACGGCGAGTTGGTCACCGGTGAGCACTCCGGCATGAAGGTCCTGCCGCAGCAGCCGCAGGACAACCCCAACCTGGCGCTCGCCGTCGACGACAACGACATCACCTGGCTCGGCTCCGACAACTCCCGCGAACCCGCCCAGCGCCAGGTCGGCCCCGCCACCACCGTGCCCCGCCACCCGATGAACGTCTTCTACAACGCGGGCCGCGCCGCCGAACAGGTCGACGAGTACAACTGGATCTACACCAGCCGCGCCCAGGGCGGCAGCGGCATCTGCGAGGACAACCCGGCCACCACCACCTGCCTCACGGCACCCCTGGACACGGCCACCGGCTACGCACAGGTCATCGTGCCCCTGGAGAAGCGGATCGCCCTCGGCCACGTCCTCGCCAACGACCCGAGGCCCCACTTCATCCACCAGTCCAACCTCGCCGAGGACCGCATCGCCTACCCCGTGCTCAGCGGCGTCCTCGACGGCTACGCGGCCCTCTTCGCCGACAACACCCCCGTGGTGAATCTGCGGATGAAGGACATCGGCGCCGAACTCAAGCGCCGGGCCGCCTGGCAGGCCGCCCTCCAGGCCGGCGACGTCACCGCCTACCGCATCGGCTCCACCGTCACGGTCGACGCGCCCGACGGCACCGCCGTCACCGCCACCCTCCCCACCGGAACCACCCGCGGCGGAGCGGTCTTCGGCGAGGCGTACGCGGGCGCCGCCTCCGGCTGGACCACCGCCACGGGCGCACCCCTCACCCTCACCCTGCCGTCCTCCGCCGACGCGCCGACCGTCTCCCCCGTCGAACCCGGCGAGGCCACGAAACCGGCACCGGACACCCGGATCCCCGCGGGTGTGAGCGAGAGAGTCCCCTACGGCGCGGACACGTCCGCCGAGGACGACTGAGGCGCACACCGACCGAAGGTCCCGGCCGCCCACCCGGCGGCCGGGAGCGGTACGAACCACCCCACACCTCGGCCGTGGAGCACAACGATGCCCGTTCCGCACGGAACGCGAAACCCTGGCGCAACGCGCGTCACCTTGCTCACCGAAGGCACCTATCCCCACAGTCACGGCGGCGTCAGCGTCTGGTGCGACCAACTCGTCCAGGGCATGCCCGACCTCGACTTCGACGTCATCGCCGTCACCGGCACCGGACGCGAACCCCTCGTCTGGGAGCTGCCCGCGCAGGTCTCCCGCGTGCTGTCCGTCCCCATGTGGGGCGACCCGCCGCCAGGCGACCCGCCGCGCGGCCGCGCCCGCAACCGGCTCGCCACCGCCTACGAACAGTTCCTCACCGCCCTGCTCGACCCCCGAGCCGAACCCGGCTTCGCACCCGCGCTGTACACGATGGCCAGGGCCGCCGCCGACGGCGCGCTCAGCCCGTTCCTGCGCTCGGACCGGGCGATCACCCTGCTGACCTCGGTGTGGAACCGCCCCGGCCTCGCCGTGCACGAGTCCCGGCCCACCCTGCACGACGCGCTCACCGCGACCTCCCTGCTGGAACACGCCCTGCGTCCGCTGGCCGCACCCCCGCCCGAGACCGGGGTCGCCCACGCGGTCAGCGGAGGCGTCGCCGTCCTGCCCGGACTCGCCGCACTGGACCGGCACGGCGTCCCCCTGCTGCTCACCGAGCACGGCGTCTACCTGCGCGAACGCTATCTGGGCTATCGCACCGCCCCGTACCGCTGGCCGGTGAAGGCGGTCGTCCTCGGCTTCTTCCGGCTCCTCGCGGAGGAGACCTACCGCAGGGCCGCCCTGATCACCCCCGGTAACCGCTACAACCGGCTCTGGGAGGAACAGGGCGGCGCCGACCCGGAGTCCATACGCACCGTCTACAACGGCGTCGACCCCACCGCGTTCCCACCCGCCGGGCCCGAACCGGAGACCCTCACCCTCAGCTGGGCGGGCCGCGTCGACCCGATCAAGGACCTGGAGACCCTCATCCGGGCCTTCGCCCTCGTCCGGGAACGACTCCCCGAGGCCCGGCTGCGGCTGTTCGGCGGAACCCCCAAGGGCGGGGAGGCCTACCGCGAACGCTGCGAGGCCCTCGCCGCCGAACTCGGACACGCCGGCGCCGTCACCTTCGAGGGCCGCGTCGACGACATCAAGGACGCCTACGCGGCCGGCAACGTCGTGATGCTCTCCAGCATCAGCGAGGGCTTCCCCTTCACGCTGATCGAGGCCATGTCGTGCGGCCGGGCCACCGTCTCCACCGACGTGGGCGGCGTCCGCGAGGCCGTCGGCGACACCGGGCTCGTGGTACCGCCCCGCGACCCCGCGGCGATGGCCGCGGCGGCGCTGGCACTGCTCGGTGATCCCGCCCGCCGCGCCGCGATGGGCGAGGCGGCCCGGCTGCGGGTCATCGAACAGTTCACGCTCCGTCAGACCATCGACACCTTCCGGTCGATCTACCTCGAACTCCCCGCCCTGGTCCGCACGCCGGCGGAGGTACCGCTCCCACCGGGGGAGCTGACCGCGATCAGCACGGTGGCCGGATGAGCGGGCCGATGTCACTCGAACCCGGCGGCGTCGAACACGAGACGCTCACCATCCGCCTCGCCGACCGGCACCGCCCTCGCCGCCGCCCCAGCTGGGCCCTCGCCGACGACACCACCCTCACCATCCGGCTGCCCCGCCAGGGGCCCGACGAGGCGGCGGTCAGCGAACTCGCCGCCGAACTCGCCGACCGCATAGGGCCCGCCGTCCACCCCTACGAGGTGGCCGCGTTCCTGGAGGCGGAGGGCCTGTCCGCCACCGTGATCAAGGAGCGGTACGGCCACCCGAACCTCTTCTCCCTGGCCGCAGCGCTCTACGAACGGGTGCCGAGGACGTTCCCCGAGCCCCCGGCTCAACCCGACGTATGGCGCCCCGACACCGTGCGCTGCCTGCTGCGCGGCGTGCTCTTCGCGCTGCCCGGCCTCGCCTATCTGCTCACCGCGCCCCTGTGGAACCCCGGCGGGCACGCCCCCGCCCTGATCGTCGCCGGACTCGTCTCCTGGGCCTGGGGCCAGGCCCTCGGCCACCGCGCCCATCTGCGCATGGCGACCGGACGGCACGAGGCGGCCCGTACCCTCCTGACCGGCGCGCCCCTGGGCACGGTCGTCGCCACGGCCGCCGCCGCACTGCCCGCCGGGGGCGGACCGGTGACCCTGGTCGCCGCCGCGCAGTCCGCCTACCTCGCGGCGGCCGGCGTCCTGCTGGTGCTGGCCCGCGAACGGCTGCTGCTCGCCGCGCTCAGCCCGCTGATCGCCGGCGCCACCGTCCTGCCGTGGTGGGAGCCAGGCCCCGTGCTCCGGGCCGGACTGCCGGCGCTCGCCCTGACCGCCACCCTCGCCGTCACCGGCCGGGTGCTGCGGACCACGCTCGCCGTCGACGCCGTACCGGGGGCCACCCGCCCCCGCCTCCTGCCGTCCCTGCCCTACGGCCTGTTCGGACTGGCCGCCGGAGTGCTCGTCCTGCTCGAAGGACGCGAGGAGCCGTACGCGGTGATCGTCCTCACCGTCAGCATGGGGCCGGCGGAATGGCTGCTCTACCGCTACCGGGGCCTGTCCCTCGCCGCCCTCCGGGCCGTCGCGACCCCCGCCGGGTTCCTGCTCCGCTCGGCCGGCGTCCTCGGCCTCTGCCTGCTCGCCTACCTGCTGCCGCTGCTGCCGGCGGCCCTGCTCACCGGCGCCGACCCGGCGGCCCTGCTGCTCCTCGCGGCCGCGCTGTGGACCGCGCTGCTGCTCCAGGCGTTCGGCGCGGCCTGGCCCCCGGCCCTGATCTGCCTCGCCGCGGCCGGCGCCGCAGGAACGATCACTCTGCTGCGCCTGCCACCCGGCGACCCGGCGCTGCCGCTGAGCTGCGCCGCCGCCGCGCTGTGTCTGTCGGCGTGCGCGCTGCGCGTGCTCGGCCGGCCCGCGCCGCACGCCTGAGCCCCGCGCTCACCCACGACCCCGCCACAGCCCCCACATCCGACCTACCGGAAGGACACCACCGTTGACCTCCGCACCGCTCGCCGCCGTCACCGGAGCCGAGGGCTTCATCGGCTCCCACCTCACCGAGGCACTCGTCGCCTCCGGACACCGCGTGCGCGCCATGGCCCAGTACAACTCCTTCTCCTCCTACGGCTGGCTGGAGACCCTCCACCCCGACGTCCTCGACCACGTGGAGATCGTCCTCGGCGACGTCCGCGACCCCGGCTCGGTGCGCGGCCTCCTCGACGGCGCCGACACCGCCTACCACCTGGCCGCGCTCATCGCGATCCCGTACTCGTACCGGGCCCCGCACAGCTACGTGGACACCAACGTCACCGGCACCCTCAACGTGCTGGAGGCCGTCCGCGCCCTCGGCACACCCCGCCTGGTGCACACCTCCACCAGCGAGACGTACGGCACCGCGCAGACCGTGCCGATCACCGAGGACCACCCCATCCAGACCCAGTCCCCGTACGCCGCCTCCAAGGCCGGCGGCGACCGGCTGGCCGACAGCTACCACGCCAGCTTCGACACCCCCGTGGTCACCCTGCGGCCGTTCAACACCTTCGGACCCCGCCAGTCCATGCGCGCAGTGATCCCCACGGTCATCGGTCAAGTCGCGGCGGGGGAGCGCACCATCACCCTCGGGGACCTGCGGCCCACCCGCGACTTCACCTTCGTCAAGGACACCGCGCAGGCGTTCCTCGCCGTCGGCACCGCGCCCGCCGAGCGGGTCGTGGGCCGCACCTTCAACGCCGGCACCGGCGGGGAGATCGCGGTCGGCGACCTCGTCGCCCTCATCGGCAAGGTGATGGACACCGGCCTCGACGTCCGTGAGGACGCCGCCCGGATCCGGCCCGCCAACTCCGAGGTCATGCGGCTCGTCGCCGACGCGAGCAGACTCACCGCCGCCACCGGCTGGCAGCCCGCCCACTCCCTGGAGGAAGGACTCGCCGAGACCGTGGAGTTCTTCCGCGACCCGGCCAACCTCGCCCGCTACAAGACCGGGATCTACAACATCTGACTCCCGTCCGGCACGACCCGCACGGCCGGCGAGGCCGCGCGGTCCACGAAGTCCCTGAAGGAGGAGCACCATGCACGCAGTGATCCTGGCGGGAGGCAAGGGCGTACGGCTGCGGCCCTACACGACCGCGCTGCCGAAGCCGCTCGTCCCCATCGGCGACCAGCACGCCATCCTGGAGATCGTGCTGCGCCAGCTCTCCACCGCCGGATTCACCCACTGCACCATCGCCATCGGCCACCTGGGCGAGATCATCCGCGCCTACGTCGGCGACGGCTCCCAGTGGGACCTGACCGTCGACTACGCCACCGAGGAGAGTCCCCTCGGCACCATGGGCCCGCTGCTCAACCTGCGCGACCGGCTCCCCGAGGAGTTCCTCGTGATGAACGGCGACGTCCTCACGGACCTCGACTACGCCGACGTCCTGCGCCGGCACCGCGAGTCCGGCGCGCCGCTCACCATCGCCACGTACGCCCGCAAGGTGCACATCGACTTCGGGGTGCTCACCACCGACGACAGCAAGGTCGTCGCGTTCACCGAGAAGCCGAGCATCGACTACCGGGTCTCCATGGGCGTCTACGGGGTGTCCCGCTCGACGCTGGAGGGCTACACGCCCGGACTGCCCCTGGGCTTCGACGAACTGGTCCTCGACCTGATCAGGGCCCGCAACCAGCCGCACGCCTACGAGTTCGACGGGTACTGGCTCGACATAGGGCGCCCCGACGACTACGACCGTGCCAACGCCGAGTTCACCACCCGTAAGTCGCTTCTGCTCAAGGGAGCCTGAGCACCGCATGCGCATTCTCGTCCTGGGTTCCACCGGCTATCTGGGCGGCCATGTCGCCGCACGGCTGCGCACCCTGCCCGGCGCGCGGGTCCTCGGCGGCGGGCGCTCGCCGGCCGCCGAGTTCCCCGTGGACCTCGCCACCGTCCGACCCGAACACCTGGCGAAGGCCCTGGCGTCCCTCGCGCCGGACACCGTGGTCAACTGCGCGGGCGCCACCGGAGGCGACGCCGTGACCCTCGCGGAGGTCAACGCCCGCGGCCCGGCGGTCCTGTGCGCCGCCCTGCGCGAGGCGGCGCCCGGCGCCCGCCTCGTGCACCTGGGCTCGGCCGCCGAGTACGGGCCCGGCGCGCCCGGCACCCGGGCGACCGAGTCGGCGCCGACCCGCCCGACCGCCCCGTACGGCGCCACCAAGCTGGCCGGCACGGTCGCGGTCGCCGGCGCCGGCCTGGACGCGGTGGTCCTGCGCGTCGGCAACCCCGTCGGGCCGGGGGCACCGGCGAGCGGACTGCCCGGCCGGATCACCCGCCTGCTGCGCACGACCGACCGGGACGGGGTGCTGCGGCTGGGGGACCTCTCCGCGTACCGCGACTTCGTCGACGTCCGCGACGTCGCCCGGGCCACCGTCCTCGCGGCCACGGCACCGGGCCCCCTGCCCCCGATCCTCAACATCGGCGGCGGCCAGGCAGTCCTGGTACGCGAGCTGGTACACCTCCTGGCCTCCAAGGCGGGCTTCCGGGGCCGCATCGAGGAGAGCGCGCCGGGGGCGGGGGGCCCGGCGGGCTCGGGCCCCTCGGCGGGCCTCGCCGCTCCGGCGTACTCACCCGGCCCGGATGGCCACGCCGGTCATGCCGGTCAGGTCGCGCGTGCCGGTCAGGTCGGGGCGGCGGGAGGGCGCGGCGTCGGGGCGGGGGCCGGGGGCGGGTCCGTTCGGTCGGCTGACGTGTCGTGGCAGTGTTCGGACATCTCCGCCGCCGAGGAGGCGCTCGGCTGGTGGCCGGAGTACTCCCTCGACGACGCCCTGACCGCGCTCTGGGAAGGCCCGCGGTGAGTCTGCTCGTGCCGCTCTACGTCCACCCGGCCGAGGACCCGGGCGCCTGGCACCGGCTGATCACGGCCGCGGCCCGCATCTACGCGGTCGTCCTCAACCCGGCGAACGGGCCGGGCGACGAGCCCGACCCCGCGTTCGGCGCGGCCGCCGCCGCGCTCCGAAGGGCCGGGGCCCGGCTCCTCGGCTACGTCGACACCGACTACGGCATGCGCGACCGCGCCGAGATCGCCGACGACGTACGCCGTCACCGGCAGTGGTACGCGGTCGACGGCTGCTTCCTCGACCAGGTGACGGCCACCCCGGACGGCCTGCCCGCCTGCCGTCGCCTGGTCCGCGCGCTGCGTCGGCTCGGCGCGGAGACGGTCGTCCTGAACCCTGGCGTGCACCCGGCCCCCGGCTACGCCCGCCTCGCCGACCTGACCGTCACCTTCGAGGGCCACTGGTCGACGTACGTGGCGTCGTTCAGCAGACCGGCGTGGACCGCCCGCCACCCGCCCGAACGGCTGTGCCACCTCGTCTACGGGGTGCCCGAGGCGCTCGTGCCGCTCGCCGTGCGCACCGCGCACGAGCGGGGCGCGGGCGTCTGCGGCCCCGTCACCGGCGAACCACCCAACCCGTGGGCCCGGCTGACGCCCGCGCTGACCGGGAGCGCCGAACGATGAGGCGGACGGCACTGGCGTACACGACCCTGCTGGCCACCCTGGTGGCGGCGGCGCTCGCGGGCTGTACCGGCACCCCGGACCGACCGGCCGAGGGGCGCGGCACGCCGACCTCCGGCCCGGCCGGGGAACGGTGGCGGCCCCGGCCGGGGCTGGCCTGGCAGTGGCAGCTGGACGGGAAGGTCGACCCGTCGGCGGACGTGCCGGTCTACGACATCGACGGCTTCGAGAACTCCGCGGCGGACGTGGCCCGGCTGCACCGCGACGGCCGCAAGGTCATCTGTTACGTCAACGTGGGCGCCTGGGAGGACTTCCGGCCCGACAAGGACGCCTTCCCCCGCTCGGTGCTCGGCGAGACCAACGGCTGGGCCGGCGAACGCTGGCTGGACATCCGACGCCTGGACGTCCTGCGGCCGCTGATGGAACGCCGCTTCGACATGTGCCGGGACAAGGGCTTCGACGCGGTCGAACCCGACCTGGTCGAGGGCTACGGCAACGACACCGGCTTCCCGCTCACCGCCCGCCACCAGCTCGCCTACAACCGCATGATCGCCGACATCGCCCACGAGCGCGGCCTGTCCGTGGGACTGAAGAACGACCTCCCGCAGATCCCCCAACTCCTCGCCCACTTCGACTTCGCGGTCAACGAGGAGTGCGCCCAGTACGACGAGTGCGCCGACCTCAGCCCGTTCATCGACGCGGGGAAGGCCGTGTTCCACGTCGAGTACACCGAACCGAGGAGCAGTTTCTGCTCGGAGTCCCGGCGCCTGCGGCTGTCCTCGATGGTGAAACGACCGGAGCTGGACGAATGGCGCAAGCCCTGCTGAGCGCCCGCGCCGCCCGCCGGTCGCTCCGCGCCCCCCTTTCGGCCACACTGCGTGACCAGCGGTTTTTCTCGGTGCCGGAGACGCGCCGTCCCGGCTGCGGGATCCTATGGTGGAGATCGCAGCACAAGCACAGACGCTGAGGCGGCGCACCATGGCGGAGACGGAGACGGACTACGCGGCTGTGTTCCAGGCGCTGCCCGGCATGGTGGCGCTGCTGACGCCCGACCTGGTCTACGCGGACGCGAACGACGAGTTCCTGCGGCAGTCCGGCCGCACCAGGGAACAGGTGGTCGGCCGGTACCTCTTCGACGTGTTCCCCGACAACCCCACCGACCCCGGCGCCAGCGGCATGCGGAACCTGGCCGCCTCCCTGGCCCGGGTGGTCGAGAGCGGCGAGCGGGACGCGATGGCGCTGCAACGCTACGACGTGGAGTCGGCGGAGAAGCCCGGCGAGTGGGAGGAGCGCTACTGGAGCCCGGTGAACGCACCCCTCGTCGGCCCCGACGGCACGGTGGTGCTGCTGATCCACAAGGTGGAGGAGGTCACGGAGCTGATCCGGGCCCGTTCCCGCCCGCTGGGCGACCGGGCCCAGGTCCTGGAGGCCGAGCTGTACACCCGAGCCCGTGAGCTGCAGGAGGTCAACGATCGCCTCCGCCGGGCGCATGCCCGGGAACGCGAGGTCGCCCTCGCCCTGCAGCGGGCGATGCTGCCCGCGCCCAGCCCCGTCCGCCACCATCGCGCGGCGGTGCGCTACCGGCCGGCCACCGGCGCGCTGAACGTGTGCGGCGACTGGTACGACCTCGTCGACATGCCCGGCGAGGACCGGATCGGTGTCGCCGTGGGCGATGTCGTCGGGCACGGGCTCGCCGCCGCCTGCGCCATGGGCCAGCTGCGCAGCGCGCTCAGCGCAGCGTCCCTCGTCGCGGACGGTCCCGCCGAGGCGCTGGACGCCCTCGGCCTGTACGCCGACTCCGTCGAGGGCGCCGAGAACACCACCGTCGTCCAGACCTGCATCGACTGGAGCGACCACACCATCATGTACAGCAGCGCGGGCCATCTGCCGCCCGCGCTGCTGTGCGCGGACGGCTCGGTCACCTTCCTCGACCAGGCGACCGACCCGCCGCTCGGCGCGCGTCCCGACCGCGTCGCCCGCCCGCAGGCCACCGTCGACTTCACCGAGGGCGACACCCTCGTCCTGTACACGGACGGGCTGATCGAGCGCCGCGTCGAGGACATCGACACCGGTCTGGCCCGCCTCGCCGACGCCCTCACCCGTCATCGCCGTGCCGACGCGGAGGACCTCGCCGACGCCCTCCTGCTCGATCTGCTGCCCCTGAGCGGCGCCACCGACGACACCGCCCTCGTGATCATCGACCTGTGACCGGCCGGTGCCGGATCACCCCTGGGCGAGCTGATCGGCCAGCCGGCGGGCCTGCGCCAGCAGGGTGCCGTGGGTGCTGAGGGCGTCGGGGTCGTCGCGGACGGCGTCGGGCAGTCGGCGGTGCAGGTCGTCGAGAGTGCGGGACAGCTCCTCGACGGTCTCCCGCAGCGCGCGGTCGGCGTCACTGTCGGCGCCGGCCGCGGAGAACCGGGTCCGGCTGTACAGGCCGACGGCGCGGGCGGTGTGCCGCAGGAAGTCCGCGTACGGGCCGGTGATCTCCGGCACGGGCCGGGCCGGCCGGGAGCCGTGGGCGGAGGTCTCCAGCACGGTGCGGGTCACGCCCGCCGTGTGCACGGCGACATGGTCGAGCACGGTGAGGGCGTCGTCGTAGGCCCGGCCGGGCGGCGCGAGGGCCCGGGTGCGGCGGCCGCGCGGGTTGACCCACATGCTCTCCCGGCTCCAGCCGATCGCCGACCGGGCCTGGTCGACGAGGCGGGACAGGCGCAGGGCGCGTTCGTGCCACTCCCCGGCGGCGTGCGGATCCGGATCGCCCGCGCCGTCGGTGAGCCCGTCGGCCACCGCCTCCAGGATGGCCTGCGCCTCCCGGGCGGCCTCGGAGAGGGCGGCGCGGGTGTCGCGGAGATACAGCGGGGGACGGATCAGGGCGTTGACGGCGATCCCGACCAGTGCCCCGAACACCGCTTCCGCAAGGCGGGCCCCGGCGGCGGCCACGGTGACCTGGCCGCCGGTGAGCACGAACAGGGCGCCGGTCGCGGCGTAGATGCCCTGGGCGCCCAGCCGCTGCCACTGCGCCAGCAGGAGCACCACCGGCAGGACCAGGACCATCGCCACCAGGGTGTGGTTCAGCAGCAGGGCACCGGCCGTCGCCGCGACCGTGCCGACCGCGAACGCGGCCAGCTGCTGCAGACCGTGGGCGACCGACCGGTACACCGTCGACTCCACCAGCACGATCGCGAACCAGGGCGCCACGAACGCCATCGGCGCCGTCAGCCACCAGCCGGCCACGGCCCACGCCACGCACGCGGCCAGCGCGGCCTTCCCGGCCTGCGCCGTCAGGTCCCGCTCCCGGCCCGGCCCCGACCAGGCGCGCCGCACCGCCTGTACGACGGCCCCGCCGTGCCGCCGCACCACTTCCGTTCCTCGCCTCGTCCGATCCATGGCACTGCTAGTGCCACGGACCTCGGCCGTCACACCACGGGGCCGGGTGGACGCGTCGTCCACCCGGCCCCATGACCGTGAGAGCCCTGCCCGGACGGTCAGACCGCCGGGGCCGGGTACGTGGGGTACTCCACGCCGGAGACGTGCTGGACGACCCGGATGACCTGGCAGGAGTAGCCGAACTCGTTGTCGTACCAGAGGTAGAGGATCGCGTTGTCGCCGTCGACCTTGGTGGCGCCCGCGTCGACGATCGAGGCGTGGCGGGAGCCGATGAAGTCGCTGGAGACCGAGTCGGGCGCGTTGGTGAAGTCGATCTGGCGCTTGAGCGGCGAGGTCAGCGAGACGCCCCGGAGGTACTCGAGGACCTCCTCGCGGTCGGTCTCCCGGCCGAGGCGCAGGCTGAGGATCGCGATCGACACGTCCGGGACGGGCACGCGGATCGAGCTGCCGGTGATCGGCGCCTTCAGATCGGGCAGCGCCTTGGCGACGGCCGACGCGGCGCCCGTCTCGGTGATGACCATGTTGAGCGGCGCGGAGCGGCCGCGGCGGTCCGACTTGTGGTAGTTGTCCAGCAGGTTCTGGTCGTTGGTGAACGAGTGGACGGTCTCCACGTGACCGCGCAGCACACCGAACTCGTCGTCCATCGCCTTCAGCGGCGGCACGATCGCGTTGGTGGTGCAGGACGCGCAGGACAGGATCTGCTCGTCCGGCTTGATCGTGTCGTGGTTGACGCCGTGCACGATGTTCGGGACGTCGCCCTTGCCGGGCGCGGTCAGGACGACCTTGTCGATGCCGGGACGCAGGTGCTGCGACAGGCCCTCGCGGTCGCGCCACTTGCCGGTGTTGTCGATGAGGATGGCGTTCTTGATGCCGTACTCGGTGTAGTCCACCTCGGACGGGTCGTTCGCGTAGATCACCTTGATGGTGTTGCCGTTGGCGACGATCGTGCTGTTCGCCTCGTCGACGGTGATCGTGCCCTGGAACTGGCCGTGGATGGAGTCGCGGCGCAGCAGCGAGGCGCGCTTGACGATGTCTTCTGCGGCCCGCCCCCCGCCGCCGCGCACCACGATGGCGCGCAGCCGCAGCCCGTTGCCGGACCCGGCCTTCTCGATTAGCAGCCGGGCGACGAGGCGGCCGATGCGGCCGAAGCCGTAGAGAACGACGTCGCGGCCCTCCGCGCCCTCGATCTTGTTGGCGCCGGTGGCACCGGCGACGGCCTCGGCGGTGAACTCGTCGATCGACAGGCCCCGGTCGTCGGCCTGGTACGCCTCGGCGAGCAGGCCGATGTCGATCTGGGAAGGCCCGAGGTCGAGGGTGGTGAGGGCCTGGAGGAACGGCAGCGTGTCGGTGACCGCGAGCTCCACACCGGCGATCTGCCGGGCGAAGCGGTGCGTCTTCAGGATGCTGACCACCGACTTGTTCACCAAGGAGCGGCTGTGCAGCAGGACCGTGACGTCCCGCTCGCGATGCAGCTTCCCGATGATCGGGATCATCGACTCCGCGATCTCCTCGCGGTGCTTCCAAAGGGTGAACGAGTCCTCGTTGACAGTCACAGATTTATCTTTCGAGCTAGGCGGCGCTCATATGCTAAACCGCCGCCCGTCGGATCCCGTCACCGGGGTGGTCACAAGCCCTGACACATCAGGGCCAGACCCCCGAAAAGTCGATCTGCTCGGCCCACTCCGGGTGGTCTATCAGCGGATTCCGGTTGCCCTGGAGCTCCCCTATGGCGGCGTTGCGGTGCAGTTCGTACTCGGTCACCGGCTCGCTCGCGTGCCACGACAGCAGCAGGGGCAGCCGGTCCTCCGGGAACTCGCGCGCGGTGTCGCCGACCTGCTTCGGGTAGCGCAGCAGGAAGTACAGGGTGGCGCGGGCGACCGTGCCCTTGCCCTCCTGCGGCTCGAACCCGTTGGACTCGCGCAGCCCGCAGGCGTCCCGGACCGCCTCGTCGAAGTGGGGGAAGTCGAAGTACGGGAAGTTGCCGCGGAAGCTGTTGCAGCCGACCTCGCAGGCGAACAGATGGTGGAGGTCGCCCCGCATCGGCTCCTTCTTCAGGAACCACGACTGCGGCACCACGTGTTCGCAGTTGAACGGCATCGACGCCTCCAGCGCGTCGAACTCCGCCTCGAACTCGGCCGGTCCCGCCGTCCCCTCGTGCAGGAACAGCTCCTGGATGCGGGCCGTCCGGGCCGCCTCGACGGCCGCGTCCGCGCGGATGAACTCCTCGGCGGAGAAGTCGTTCCCGGAGTAGATGCTGCGCAGCCGGCCGTCCCGGTGCAGATCCACCCACGGGTAGACGAGCCGCATCGGCTTGTACCGGGGCCGCGGGTTGTGGGTCCGGGTCAGCAGCTCGGTGAGCGCGCGCCGCAGCGCGTCCCCGTCGTCGGTGGCGACGCCCGCGTAATAGGCCTCGCGTGCGGCGGCGTCTGCGGGCCGGTCGTAGTACGGCCGCTCCAGGGCGAGCCGGTGGTTGACGAGGGCCGCGTCGACGTCGCGCTCCGCGGCGGACGCCGTACCGGGCCGCCCGGCCGGGGGCGGCGCCGGGGTCACGGGGCCGGGCGGCGGGGCGGTCATGCTCGCGACGGGGAACACCGACGGGTCGAGACCGACGCTGATCCGCAGCGGAATCGTCAGATGGGCGGTGCCGTCGGCGACGAACGCCCGCGAACCGCCGGGTCCGGGCCGGGCCGCGGCACCGTTGCCCGACGGAGCGGGCGCGGCCGGCGGCGGGGCGCTCTCCACCGGCGCCGGGGCGGGACCGGCCGCGGCGGTCCGGGGGACGAACACCTCGTCTCGGAGCCGGGCGGCCGCCCCGGTCAGGGTGATCTCGCGCAGGGCGCGCAGCACCCGGCTGATCCGCACCCCCTCGTTGGCCTTCCACGCCAGCCGGTCGTCGCCCATGTCCGGCGTCCACGGCACCCCGTCGACGCTCAGCGGACGTCCCTCGGCGTCGGTCTTCGGAACGGCCGAGTGGTGCAGCGCGACGACCTCCCACTGGTCGTTGAAGACCGGCGAACCCGAGGAACCCTCACGGGTGTCGCTCTCGTAGTGCGTGAACCGGTCGAGGATGTCCACGATCTGGTTCTCGCGCAGCGCCAACTGCTTGGGCTCGCCCCGCGGGTGCTGGATGATGTTGACGAACTCCCCGACGACGACCGTGCCCTGCGCCTCGCTCAGCGTCAGCCGGCCGAAGGACGCCAGGGCCTCGCCCCGCTCCCCACGCTCGGCCACCGCGACCAGACTGAAGTCCAGCTCCCGGTCGGTGACGAAGAACCGGTGCGGTTCCAGCTGGAACACCGCGGGTGTCAGCGGCCTGCCGTCGGTCCCGGCCTGGAGCGAGAACGCGACCACACTGCGGCGGGCCTCCTCCTGGCTGCGCAGCACATGGTTGTTGGTGAGCAGCAGGGACGGCGACACCATGAAGCCGGTGCCGTGACCGCCGCCGGGCCCGTTGATGGTGACCCGCCCGACCGAGCGGGAGACGAGCGCGCCCTCCTCCAGGAACGCCACCGGGGTGAGGTTGTTGCGTCCGATCAGCCGCTCCAGCCCCAGCACATCGCTGCCGAAGCTCTCCGGCGGCAGCCGCAGGGTGCTCCCGGCCGCCGCGACCGGGTCCGACGGCTCCCGCTCGATCGCCGTCGCCAGCGACCAGTCCGCGCCGAGCCGCGCCAGCCGCTTCTCGACCCGCTCCGGTTCGTCGGCGTGCAGTACGCCGCGGGTGCGCAGCACTTCCCGGTTCCGCTCCCGCCGCTCGGTGCGGTCCGCGTAGCGCGCGGCGGCGCTCGTCAGCTGGGACAGGTAGCCGGGTTCCGTGGGGGAGAAGAGTTCCGCCGTCGTCATGATCCGCCTCCCGGGTCTGGCGGTGGGATGGGTCGGGTGTGCTACGCCACGAGCCGTGTGCTGCGCGACGCCTGGTCGGGACGGGTGCCGAGGTGGCCCTGCGCGGAGAGCGCGCCGGGGGAGAGGGCGCCCGGTGGCAGGCCGTTTTCCGCGGCCACCTCCACGCAGGCGGTCTGCGGCCGGGCCGTGCTCAGTCCGACACGGCAGGCGGTGGCCGTGAGCTTCACGGTGACGAAGTCGGTGATCTGGGCGCCGAACTCGATGGGCCGACCGCCGATGGTGATGTCGCCCACGGTGAAGCCCCGGTCGCCGGGGACCTCGTAGACGGCCCGCACGGGGACGTCGGTGTCGCCGCGCTCGAACCTCCAGAAGCTCTTGGGGTCGGAGCCGTCGGGGGTTTTCCAGCCGTCGGTGGCCAGGTCGTCGAAGTAGATGCCGACGGGGTCGGTGAGCGTGATGTCCGCCTTCTGCCGGGCCACCGAGTTGACCACCTCACCGATGTGCGGATCGCTGTTGCGGTCCGGTACGCCGTACTTGGCGCAGGCGATGAGTTCCTGCGCGCCGGTGAGTTCCCGCCCGCCGACGACCCGCCGTATCGTCGCGGCGGCCGCCAACTCGATCTCGGCGCCGAGGGTGTTGGACGGCTGGATGAGGTGCATCGCGCCCTGGGTCGTGGAGTCGTTCCACTTGTTGCGCCGCACGTACCGGCCGTCCGGGCCGAAGAGATCGCTCCTGCGTACGGACGGGTCGATGTGCGCCCGGTAGAGGTCGAGCACCTTGTCCGGGTCGGTCCGCGCGAGCACGTCCCAGTACTCGGGGCCCTCACAGGTGAAGGCGACGCGGATGATCCTCCCCGAGTCGTCGCGGGTCACGCTCCACTCGCAGTACTCGTCCTGCACGTCACGGCTGGCGTCGGCGCGCTGCCAGCGCTGACGGTCGGAGATCGCGGACCTCAGCCGGTTCGGGAACGCCGTCCAGGTGACGGCCGCCCGGACCGCGTCCTCGGCGGTGTCCGTCCTGGTGAGGTTGTAGAACTGTGGCCGGGGGCTGTTGTGGAGCACCTCGGCGGGGTCCGGGCCGGCGATCGCCTGGTCGACGCTGTCGCTGATGAAGACGTGCCAGGCCTGTCTGCCCACGTCGTCGAGGTCGGCGAGTCGGCCGGGAGGCCCGTACGTGGTGATGCTGGTCATGGAGAACCTCCGCTGGTCGAGACACCGACGGTGCCGTCCTCGTGCATGCGCAGCCGAGGCGCGTCGGCGGGGATGCCGGTCGTCGGCAGGGTGAGCGCGAACTCGTTGAGCCGCATCTCCTTGAACGTGCGGCGACGCGACTCCGCGAGCCGCACACAGTCGTCGAAGCCCGACGCCGTGCGGATCCGGGCCGCGACCTTCTCCAGATACGCGTCCACCCGCCGGGCGAACACCTCGCGCCACTCCGCCGCCGGGACCGCCCAGTTGCGCGCGAACTCCGCCTCCGGACTGTCGACGGGCAGAGTCCGGGCGGCGGCGACCACGGCCGCGGCGATGTCGTCGCACCACGTCGCCACCGGCACCGGTGTGTTCGGCACGTATCGCATCAGGTGGGCGCGGACCGGGCTGAAGACCGGCTCGGTGAAGTCGACCATCAGCGCGCACGCCGCGAACCTGGCCGGCACGAGGCCCCGCTCCACCGCCTGTCGCACCACGTCGTTGTCCTCGTACGCGGCCTCGGGCACCATGAAGGCGAAGAACGTGTCGCCGGGCCGCGCGAACCCGCTGACCCGCTCCTCCATCCGGAAACCGAACGCGGCGACGCTGTCCACGTACAGGGACGCGGGCGCGGACGGCGCGCTCCGTACGCCCACCGGCAGACCGAGGTCGTTCAGCAGGGCGTCGGCGTTCAGCCAGAACCCCAGCGGCAGGACCAGGTCCTGGCCCGAGGAGGCGACGGTCGCGCTCTGCGTGGACGTACTGGCCAGGTTGACCGTGGTGCTGGTGAACAACTGCCGCAGCAGCCGGTCGGGGTGGGCCACCAGGCCGTCGGCGACGACCGCCGACAGGCGCGCGGCGGTCCACCGCGAGACGAGGCCCTTCACCGTCAGTTCCAGGCGCTCGGCGCCGATGACCTGGCGATACAGGGGGTTGGCGCGCAGCGGGTCGTCGGGCGCGAGCTGGATCGTCGCCGACATGGACTGCCAGTTGCTCCAGGGCTGCTTCAGCTCCTTCATCACGACGCTGCCGTTGACATGGCTGTCGAAGCAGCCCTTGCCCCGGGACTCCGGGGCCAGCGCCGACCAGGAGTCACCGGTCCACACCCAGGCGGGCGAGATCCGCATGTAGTAGTTGAAGACCCCGGCCTGGGGGTCCCAGGCGGCGACCTGGAGGAAGAGCGAGCCGGGATCGCTGCTGACCAGCAGGTCGGCGTCCTTGCCGGGGACCGCGCGGCTGATCGCGAAACGGAAGTCGCGGCGCAGCCCCGGCGCCTCGTGCGGCGGGATCTGACCGGCCTCACCGATCAGGTACACGGACTGCGCCGGGAGTTCCCCCGCCTCTGTGAGCCCGTCGAGCACCTCCTCCAGCGTCATCGGCCAGCGGTCCCGCCGGAAGAACACCCTCGCCATCGGGTCCCTCAGCCCGTCGAACTGCTCGGCGGACATGGGCACCGGGCCCCGGTCCACCCCGCTCACCCCGCGGTGCAGCGTCCCCGGCCGCAGCCCGCCGCCCTCGTCGGCCGCCGTGACCGCCGCCGCCCCGGCCGCTGTCCCCGCCTGCGGCCAGGCGGTCGCCCGACGGCGCTCGGGGGTGCGTTCCCACAGCGACATGGCTCCTCCGCGCTTCGCGTTGCGGGCCGTCAGGGAAACCGGTCGAGCGCGAAGGACAGGGCCGCGTCGACGTTCACCAGACCCGCGCCGGTGGCCTCGTCGGGCCCGATCCGCGCCGGACGGTTGAATCGCGGATGGTTCGAGCCGATGGTGACGTCGACCGCCGTCTCGGCGAGCGCCTCCACGACCTGGGCCGGGGTCAGCTCCGGGCGGGCCCCGAGCAGTACCGCCGCCGCCCCCGCGACCTGCGGCGCCGCCGCCGACGTACCGGAGAACAGCGCCCACCCGTCGTTCGGCCCCGTGTCGTCGCCGCGTTCGGGCCGCCGCCCGTCCCCCTGGACGCGGCTCTCCGACACGTCGAGCGCGCAGCCGGGCGGCACCGGCAGCATCAGGTACTGCGCCCGGGGCCGCATCCCCACCAGGCCGGACACCACGGGCACCACGACGCCCTCGAACCAGGGGCTGGTGTACCCGCTCGCGTAGTCGGAGGCCCGCAGCTCCAGTTCCGGTCCCACGAACACCCCACCGACCGAGAGCACACCCGGTACCTGCGGTTCCATCGCGAACTGCCCGTTCATCGCGGAGAACACCACCGTCACGTCCTGCTCGATCCCGTCGCGGATCTCCAGGGCGAACACATTGTCCGTCTCCGTGGGCGGGCCCACGGGAGGGAAGGTCCGAGACCCGCCCCATGAGTTGGTGAGCACCTGCGCAGTGCCCGCGGCCCTCGCGGCCACGCAGTCGGCCTTCGCGCGGATGAACGCCGTGAACGCTCCCGTCAGGTTCCCGGAGTTGTCGCTCGCCCGGTAGGGCCGCAGCTCCGCCCCGGGCGCCACGGCGAAGACGTTCGCCGATTCCCCGGTGCCGTGCCCGACGGGATCCTGCGCGGGGTTGGTGCCGGGCAGGACCGCGACCGTCGGGGCGATCCGGTAGCCGTGCGCCGCGAAGTAGGTGTGCGGGAACTGCCCGGTGTCCACCATCGCGACCTGGACCCCCAGACCCACCTGGCCCCGGGCATGGGCCCGGGTGGCGCCCAGCAGCATGGCGACGTCGCCCGGCAGGCGGAGGTGGAACCGGTCGACGTTGGGCGGCTGCGCCGACGGCACCAGACGCGCCGGTGTGCGAGGCGACTCCAGCGCCACGGCCTCGATCGCGTCGGTGCCCGGCACATCGCCCACCCCGTGCGACGCGGGCTGCCGCTCGCCCACGATGTCCAGCTGGGTCACGTACCGGATGTGGTCCATCTCGACCTGGTGCAGGTCCTCGTACGTCTCGACCCGGCCGCCCGTCAGTTCCTCGTACGCGGCGGGCGGCCCGCTCACGGCGAAGCCGAGCCGGCTCTCGGCGGTGATGGTGAGCCCGGCCGCGAGGAGGTACGCCTCGGCCCGCTCCTGGCTCTCCGGGTCCGTCCGGAACGGCTCGGCCGCGTCCCACCGCGTGGCCCGCGTCATCGGCACCCCGCCCCTCGACCGGGCGGACACATAGCCGTACACGTTCTCCGGCGCGGGCTGCCCGTACTGGGGGGTCATCGGGAGCGTCATCGTGTCCTCCAGGGGGCGCCGTGGGGGTGGGCGGCCGGGACGGTCGTCGCTCAGTCCGGGAAGGGGGCGTCCGTGTCGGTGCCGAGGGCGGGCGGCGGCAGTACGGTGACGGACCGCGCCGTGTCCCCGAGCGCCGCCGGGACCGGGAGCGACCGGGACTGCGCCCGGGGACCCGGAGGTTCGCCGAAGGCCGCGGTGAACCGGTCGGCGGGACCCGTGAGGAGGGCGCCCGCGGCCATGGGGGTCACCTCGAGCCCGTGGACGGCGGCCCAGGCGGCCAGTTCGCCGACCGATGCTCCGGCACGCAGTCGCACGAGGGCCTCGACGAACTCCGTACCGGGGCCGTCGCCTTGCTCAGCTGCCACGGTGTCCCCGGTCTCTCCTTGAGTCGGCTGTCCCCCTTTCGATGCTGACAGCTGCGGTGAATATGTGCAAAAGGGGTTTTTCGCCAGCCGAGGTGAGGGCCACACCGGCCCGGCGGCCGGGGCGGGCCTCAGCGTTCGCCCGGCGGCCCCAGCAGCAGCCCGCCGTTGACCTCCAGGGTCTGCCCGGTGATCCAGCGCGCGTCGTCCGAGGCGAAGAACACCACCGCGTCGGCGACATCGGCCGGCTCGCCGTGGCGGCCGAGCGCCGTCATCGCGGCGACGGACCGCTGGGCGTCCGCGCTGTCGCGCAGCCAGTTCATGTTCATGTCCGTGTCGGTGATGCCCGGCGAGACCGTGTTCACCGTGATGCCCCTGGAGCCCTGGGAGTTGGCGAGCGACCGGGTGAAGACGTTGAGCGCGCCCTTGGACATGGCGTACACGATCTCCGGTGTGGCGAACCAGGTGACGCCGGAGGAGACATTGACGATCCGGCCCCCGTCGCGCATGAGCGGCAGCGCCCGCTGGGTGATGAACAGAGGCGCCCGCACATTGACCGCGAAGAGCCGCTCGTACGACTCCGGGGTGGCCTTGTCGATGGTGGCGCCGTAGTCGATGAAGGCCGCGTTGTTCACGAGGATGTCCAGCGGTCGGTCGCCCCACCCCGCCCGTAATCCCGCGAAGAGCGTGTCCACGTCCCCGTCCGCGCCCAGCAGCGCGCGGACCGCGAACGCCTGGCCGCCCGCCTCCTCGATCGTCGCCACGGTCGCGCGCGCCGCCGCCTCGTCGCTGCCGTAGTGCACCGCGACCAGCGCCCCTTCGGCGGCCAGGCGCTCCGCGATCGAGCGGCCGATGCCGCGCGAGGCGCCCGTCACCACCGCGGTCCTGCCCGCGAGTCCCCTGGATCCCGTCATGTCCCCACCCTCTCCGCCGAGTTCACGGCGCGACACTCGATGTTAGGGAACGTTCCCTATCAACTGTTGGCACCGTAGACTGCCCTGCGTGGCGAAAGCAAGGACGGCCCCGAGACGCACTGCGGCGCAGACACGCGAACACCTGCTGGACGTGGCGCACGTACTCTTCTACTGGAACGGCATCCGAGCCGTCGGCGTGGACAGGATCGCCGCCGAGGCGGGGGTGGCCCCGACCACGCTCTACCGGTTGTTCGCCTCCAAGGACGATCTGATCGCCGCGTACGTCGAGCGCGCGGCCGACGGCTACCGGGAGTGGTTCACGGCGGCCACCAGGGCCGACGGCCGCGCGGCGAGGGAGCGCGTCCTGGCCCTGTTCGACGCACTCCGCGCCCAGACCGCGCCCGAACGCTGCCGGGGCTGCCCCTTCCTGATGGCACTGTCCGAACTACCCGACACGGCTTCCACCGGCCACCGCCTGGCGGTCGAGCTGAAGGCGTGGGTACGGGCCCGCATGGGAGACCTTACCGAGGAGTTGGCCCGCACCGCACCCGTCCCCGTCCCCGACCCGGCCCTGCTCGCCGACCAGCTCACCCTGATCCTGGAGGGCGCCTACGCCTCCGTGCAGGCCCTCGGCGCCGACGGCCCCGCCCGCGCGGCCCGGACCTTCGCCGAAGCGGTGCTGCCGGACGGCGCCGGCCGCTGACCCGCCCGCGCACGGCCGGCATCCGAGAGGGGCGCGCCGGTACCCGAGGGGGCTCGCCGTCCCGTGCGGGTGCCTCCTTGACGCGTCCGACCGGCCCACCTACGGTCCCCTGGACGTGATCAGCGCGATCAGACAGGCAGGTCGACGATGACGGACGCCCCGCCCTCCGACGGCACCCCCGCGGCCCGCCCGCTCCAGGTGGAGACCCACGGCCTCGACGTGATCGGCGACGCCGACCGCAAGGGCACCCCCCGCACCCTCTTCTGGCCCTGGTTCGGCGCCAACGTCTCCGTCCTCGGCAAGAGTTACGGCGCGTTCGCCCTCGGCTTCGGCATCTCCTTCGGGCAGGCCCTGACCGCCGGGATCCTCGGCATCGTCTTCTCGTTCCTGCTGTGCGGCTTCGTCGCGGTCGCCGGGAAACGCGGCTCGGCGCCCACCATGGTGCTCAGCCGCGCCGCCTACGGGGTGCGCGGGAACCGGCTGCCCGCGGCCGTGTCCTGGCTGCTCACCGTCGGCTGGGAGACCGTCCTGTGCGCCCTCGCCACCATGGCCACCGCGACCGTCTTCCGCAGGTTCGGCACCGGCGGGGGCGACGAGACCAAGGTGGTGGCGCTCGTCCTCGTCGCCGCGCTCGTCGTGGTCGTCGGCGTCATGGGCTTCGACCTCATCATGCGCCTCCAGACCGTGATCACCGTCGTCACCGGGATACTGACGATCGTGTACGTCGTGCTGGTGGCCGACCACATCCACTGGTCCACCGTCAGCGCCCTACCCGCGGGCTCCGCCCAGGAGTTCATCGGCGCCCTCGTCTTCATGATGACCGGCTTCGGCCTCGGCTGGGTCAACGCGGCGGCCGACTACTCCCGTTACCTGCCCCGCACCGCCTCCGGCCGGGGCGTCGTCGGCTGGACCACCTTCGGCGCCTCCCTGGCCCCGCTGCTCCTGCTGGTCTTCGGACTGCTCCTCGCCGGCTCCTCCGCCGAACTCGGCGAGGCGATCGCCCTCGACCCCATCGGGGCGCTCACCACGCTCCTGCCCACCTGGTTCCTGATCCCGTTCGCCGCCGTCGCCGTGCTCGGTCTCGTCGGCGGCGCGGTCCTCGACATCTACTCCTCCGGCCTCGCCCTGCTCGCCGCGGGCCTGCGCGTGCCCCGCCCGCTGGCCGCGCTGGTCGACGGCGTCCTGATGATCGCGGGCGCCGTCTACATCGTCTTCTTCGCCGACGACTTCCTGGGCCCGTTCATCGGCTTCCTCACCACGCTCGGCGTGCCCATCGCCGCCTGGTGCGGGGTGATGCTGGCCGACTTGCTGCTGCGGCGCCGCGACTACGCCGAGGAGGACCTGTTCCGCCCGGACGGCCGCTACGGCGACATCCCACCGGGCCCCCTCCTGCTCACCCTCGCCGCCACGGCCCTCGGCTGGGGCCTGGTCACCAACACGGCGGCGGGCTGGCTGGACTGGCAGGGCTATCTGCTCGGCCCGCTCGGCCTCGGCGGCAGGACCGGCGACTGGGCCTTCGCCAACCTGGGCGTCCTCATCGCCCTGGCGGTCGGCTTCCTCGGCACCCTGCTGCTGTCCCGGAGCCGGGTGCGGGCGCAGGAGGGACGCGCATGACCAGCGGCTCCTGCGGTCTGCTCGCCGTCATCGACATGCAGCGGGTCTTCGCCGAGCCGGACAGCCCGTGGGCCGCACCCCGCTTCGACGAGGCCGCGGCCGGGGTGCGGCGCCTGCTGCCGGCGTTCGGCGACCGCGTCGTGTTCACCCGCTTCATCGCGCCGGAGCACCCCGAGGGCGCCTGGCGGGCGTACTACGACCGGTGGACGTTCGCCCTGCGGCCGGCCGACGCCCCGCTCTGGCACCTGGTCGACGACTTCTCCGAGGGCCTCCCCGGCGACGCGCGGCACCTCCTGGACGCGCCCACCTTCGGCAAATGGGGCCCGGACCTCGCCGCCCGCCTCGGCGGGGACGGGCCCCTGGTCCTGGCCGGGGTCAGCACCGACTGCTGTGTGCTGTCCACCGCCCTCGCCGCCGCCGACGCCGGGGTCGAGGTGCTGGTGGTCGCCGACGCCTGCGCGGGCGCCGACGACGACTCCCACGCCAAGGCCCTGCACGTACTGGGCCTGTACCGGCCCCTGGTGCGCGTGGTGACCGTCGAGGAGGTCCTCGCTCA
This sequence comes from Streptomyces sp. NPDC030296, assembly GCF_055572815.1. Classification (NCBI taxonomy): domain Bacteria; kingdom Bacillati; phylum Actinomycetota; class Actinomycetes; order Kitasatosporales; family Streptomycetaceae; genus Streptomyces; species Streptomyces sp. NPDC030296. Next base: position 6,551 of record NZ_JBVICQ010000024.1, on the reverse strand, counting down.
GTCGCGCCCCGCGCCCCGGTAGAGGTCCAGTTCCCCGTCGAGTTCGACGGCGAGCACGGTCGCGTACGGGTCGAGGTCGGCCTCGCCGGGGGCGTCGATCCAGGTCACGCCGGGTACGGCGTCGAGGCCGCCGATCACCCGGTGGTCCAGTTCGGTGCCCGTGCCGAGAACGGTGACCCGGGTGACCGGGTTGCGCAGTCCCCGTACCGCCACGGACTCGCGCGGCACGTCGAAGCACATCAGATACAGGGTGCGCCGGTCCGCGGAGAGCGTGCTGGGGCCGTAGTGGTGGCCGGCGGGCAGCCCGGCGACCGTGCCGTACACGGCGTCGGAGTGGCGGCCGATCCACGTGCCGAGCCCCTCCAGCCGCTCGACCTGCTCGTCGGTGATCGTCCCGTCCTCGCGGGGCCCGACGCCGAGCAGCAGATTGCCGCCCATCCCGATCGTCTCGGTGAAGTAGCGCACCAGTTGGCGCACCGACTTCTGGTTGTCGTCGTGGTGCTGGAAGCCCCATGAGTCGTTGACGGTGAGGCACAACTCCCATGGACCGTCGGGTGCTTCGAGCGGCACGCCCTGCTCCGGGGTGGCGTAGTCGCCGTGGCTCAGCATGCGGGCGTTGAGGACGGTGTCCGGGTTCTCCGAGAGGATCAGCCGGGCCAACTCCGCGATCCGCCACTGCTGTTCGGTGCGTTCCCACTCGCCGTCGAACCAGAGCAGGTCGGGGCGGAAACGCTCGACCAGCTCACCCACCTGGGCGTCGCGGTAGGCGAGGAAGCGGTCCCAGGCCACGGGGTCCTCCTCGCCGGGCGCGGCATGGGAGTACGGGTTGGCGTCGTTGCCACCGGGGTGGCTCTCCGGCCACCGCTCGATGTCGGGGTGGCGGACGCTCGCGTAGTCCGGGTGGTTCCAGTCGGAGTGCGAGTAGTACAGGCCGACCTTCAGGCCGCGCTCGCGCAGCGCGTCGACGTACCCGGCGACCAGGTCCCGGCCCGCCGGGCTCCGCCGGACCACGCTCAGGTCGCCCTGCGCGGTGTCCCACAGGGCGACACCGTCGTGGTGCCGGGCGGTGAGCACCGCGTACCGTGCCCCGGCGCGGGCGAACAGGTCGGCCCAGGCCCGCGGGTCGTAACGGGAGGCGGTGAAGCCGTCGAGCTGTTTCATGTACTGCTCGTGCGTCACCTCGCCCCAGTAGAAGGACCAGGACTCGGGCACCCCGTCCACGGCGTAGATGCCGTAGTGGAGGAAGATGCCCAGCTTGGCGGCGGGAAACCAGGGTTGCATGGTCATGCGCCCACGCTAGGCGCAGCGCCTCGGCGGACGCGTGGGCGCCGGTCACCACTGCTGGTCGATTCTCACCCGCCGCCCGGCCCCAGCGGGGTCGGTGCCGACGGACCGTGTCCGAAGTGAGCCCCTCACCTGCGCCCCGTCCGCCGCACCGGGCATCGGCGGGGCGTCGGCGGGGTTGCAGGAATGGCTGTCCGTGGATCGGGTACGCGAGGGGCGTCGCGCCCGGTACGGATCTTGTCCGGGCGGCCCGTCCCCACTATCAGGGATCTTCCAATGGACATACCCGCCAACAACCATCCCGCGCCCCAGGACGCCACACCGGCCCAGCAGGCGCTGACCGCCCTCGCCCTCGACAACGGCGACACGGCCGCGCTGGACACCCTGGCCGGGAGCGACGTCCTGGTCCCCGTGCCGGACGACGCCGACGACGCGGCCCTGAACGATCCCACGGCCGTGGCGCTGCCCGTCCTGGAGCAGCCCGGAGGCGAACAGGTCGTGCCGGTGTTCACCTCGGAGCCGGCGATGGCCGAGCTGTTGCCGTTCGTCTCCCGCTACCGTCTGGTGCCGCTCGGGGCCCTCGCCTCCCAGTGGCCCGACAGTGATCTGTCCCTGACCATCGACGCCGGCTCACCGTACGGCCTGACCCTCGACGCCCACGACGTCGGCACACTGCTCGGGGGGCACGAGTTCTGACCCCCGTCCGCCAGGGAGGGGGGCCTTCGGGGCGTACAGGCCTCGCCCCCTTCCCGGGGGAGCCCGGGGCCGCCGCGGGCCGGGATCAGTCGCTCCGCAGCGTCCTCGCGAGGACGTCCCGCTGCAGGGGCAGCACCTCGGAGTGCAGCGAGCGGCCCTTGTCGGTCAGCGCGACCCGCACCCCTCGCCGGTCCTCGGCGCAGACCGCGCGCGTGACCAGGCCGTCCTTCTCCAGCCGTGCGATCAGCCGGGACAGGGCGCTCTGACTGAGGTGGACCTTCCCCGCGATGTTCTGCACCCGGCAGTGGTCGTCCGCGTCCGCGGCGGCGAGCCCGGACGCGAGGACGTCCAAAACCTCGAAGTCGCTGGCCCCGAGGCCGTGGGGATGCAGCGCGCGGTCGATCTCGCACATCGTGCGGGCATGCACCGCGAGGATGGCCCGCCACCGTTCCTCGAGCCGGGCATCGGCCGTGTTCGCTGCCATATGTGCACGGTAACAGAGGGTGTGGGGAGTCCGTCCGCGCAGTTCACACCGGGATCTGCACCGGCTTGAGCCAGATCGTCGCCAGCGGCGGCAGGGTCAGCCGGAGCGTGGCCGGGCGGCCGTCGTAGGGGGCGGGCTCGACCTTCACCGGGTCGGGGTTGACGACGTCACCGCCTCCGTAGGCCGCGGCGTCGGTGTTGAGGACCTCCTGCCAGGCGGCGATGTCGCCGGGCGCCCCCAGGCAGTAGTCGTGGCGGACCACGGGGCTGAGGTTGGAGACGGACAGCAGCGGGGTGCCGTCCGCGGCGAGCCGCAGGAACGCGAAGACGTTGTCCTCGGCGGCGTCGCCCTTCACCCACTGGAAGCCCGCCGGATCACTGTCGCGCTGCCACAGCGCCGGTGTGCCCCGGTAGAGCGTGTTCAGATCACGGACCAGGTCCCGCACACCCCGGTGATCGGGCTCCGCGCCGTACGCCGGGTCGAGGAGCCACCAGTCGGGGCCGTGCGGCTCGGACCATTCACCGCCCTGGGCGAACTCCTGCCCCATGAAGAGGAGCTGTTTGCCGGGGTGCGCCCACATGAAGCCGAGATAGGCGCGGTGGTTCGCCCGCCGCTGCCACCAGTCGCCCGGCATCTTCGACACCAGCGCCTGCTTGCCGTGCACGACCTCGTCGTGCGAGATCGGCAGCACGTAGTTCTCGCTGTACGCGTACATCATCGAGAACGTCATCTCGTTGTGGTGGTACTTGCGGTGCACCGGCTCCTTCGCCATGTAGCCGAGCGAGTCGTGCATCCAGCCCATGTTCCACTTCAGCCCGAAGCCCAGCCCGCCGCCGTCCGTCGGCCGGGTCACGCCGTCCCACGCCGTGGACTCCTCCGCGATGGTCACCACGCCCGGCGCCCGCCGGTACACGGTCGCGTTCATCTCCTGCAGGAAGGCCACCGCGTCCAGGTCCTCACGCCCGCCGAACACGTTCGGCGACCACTGGCCGGAGTCACGTGAGTAGTCGAGGTAGAGCATCGACGCGACCGCGTCCACCCGCAGCCCGTCGACGTGGAACTCCTCGCACCAGTACACGGCGTTCGCGACGAGGAAGTTGCGGACCTCCGTACGCCCGTAGTCGAACTCGTACGTCCCCCAGTCCGGATGCTCGGCCCGCCGCCAGTCCCCGGGCTCGTACAGCGGCTCCCCGTCGAAGCGGGCCAGCGCCCAGTCGTCCTTGGGGAAGTGCGCCGGGACCCAGTCCATGATCACGCCGATCCCCGCCTGGTGCAGGGAGTCGATCAGATGCTTCAGGTCGTCCGGGCCGCCGAGCCGGGCCGTGGGCGCGTAGAACCCGGTGACCTGGTAGCCCCAGGACCCGCTGAACGGGTGCTGGGAGACCGGCATGAACTCCACATGCGTGAAACCCAGGTCCCGCACGTACGCCGGAAGCTCCTCGGCGAGCTGCCGGTACGTCAACCCGGGCTTCCAGGACGGCAGATGGACCTCGTACACGGAGAACGGCGCCTCGTGCACCGGGGTGTCCCCGCGCCGCGCCATCCACTCCGCGTCGCCCCACTCGTGGTGCGAGACCGTCACCACGGACGCCGTCGCGGGCGGCACCTCCGCCTGCCGCGCCATGGGGTCGGCCTTGAGGAGACGGTGCCCGTGCCGTGAGGTGATCTCGAACTTGTACCGGGCGCCCTCACCGACGCCCGGCAGGAACAGCTCCCACACCCCGGACGACCCCAGCGACCGCATCGGGAACGCCGTACCGTCCCAGCAGCCGAAGTCCCCGGCGACCCGCACCCCTTGCGCGTTGGGCGCCCACACCGTGAAACGGGTGCCGGCCACACCCTGGTGGACCATCGGCTCGGCACCCAGCGCCTTCCACAACTGCTCGTGGCGGCCCTCACGGATCAGATGCAGATCCAGGTCGCCGAGCGCCGGAAGGAACCGGTACGGGTCGTGGATCTCCAGGTCGGCGTCCTCGTACGACACCAGCAGCGTGTAGTCGGGGATCGTGTCGAGCGGCATCACCCCCGCGAAGAGACCGTCGCCCTCCGACGAGAGGTACGTGCGCACCCCGTCGATCACGACCCGCACCGCGTGCGCGTACGGCCGCAGCGCCCGGACGGCGATCCCGCCGGGCACCGGGTGCGCGCCCAGCAGGGAGTGCGGGTCGTGGTGGGCGCCCGCCAGCAGCCGCCCTCGGTCCTCGGCGGACAGGGGAGGGGCACCCGCGAAGGTGCCCGGCGGGTGCGGCGGCGGACCGGCCGACTCGGGGGGAGTGATGTCGCGCAGGGCCACTGCTTCAGCCTCCTCTTACGGCGAGACGCTCGATCGCCGCCATCGGTACGGGGAGCCAGTCGGGTCGGTGCCGTGCCTCGTACAGAACCTCGTACACGGCCCGGTCGGTCTCATACGCGCGCAGCAGACCGTGCTTCTTGCGCGGGTCCCAGCCGGCGCGGGCGGCATAGCCCGCGCAGTACGCCTCGCGACACCGGCGCGCCCACTCGGGGCGCCACGGTCGTCGCTGCCGGGCGGCGTAGTCGAAGGAGCGCAGCATCCCCGCGATGTCCCGCACCGGGGACTGGGCGCCGCACCGCTCGGCGAGCGGACGGGACGGCTCGCCCTCGAAGTCGATGACGAACCACTCCCGGCCGGCCCGCAGCACCTGCCCCAGATGCAGATCGCCGTGGACGCGCTGCGCGGGCGGCCCGGCATCGCAGGTGAGCAGCGCGCGGAACGCGGTCCGCAGCCCCGGCACGTACGGCCGCAGCGCCGACACACTGCGCGCCGCCGCGTCGAGCCGCTCGGTCATCGCGGCCGCCGTCCGCGCGTTCTCGTCGTGCTCCCCGGCGGGGAAGGCCGACGCCAGCGCGAGGTGCACCTCCGCCGTGGCCCGCCCCAGCTCACGGGCCTGCGCCGTGAAGTCGTCGCCGGCGGCGAGCGCGCCCAGCGCCAGCGTCCAGCCGTCGGAGGCGTCGGGCAGGAACGGCTGGAGCACACCGAGGGTCGCCGCGAACGGACGGGTCGTCCGGAACCACGCCACCGGCGCCGGCACCCGGCCGCAGCCCTGGCCCGCCAGGGCGCCCGGCACCTCCAGATCGGGATTGACGCCGGGCTGGATGCGCCGGAACACCTTCAGGATGAACGCGTCGCCGTACACCAGCGACGAGTTGGACTGCTCGGCGTCCAGCAGACGCGGCGCCAGTCCGGCCGGTACGTGCGCCGACGGGTCCGCCTCGAAGCGCAGCGGGCCCGCCGCGCCCGGGTTCCGCAGCCGCTCCAGCAGCAGGTGCGCCGACCGGGGGTCGTACAGCGCGTCGTAGACCGTGTGCCCCGCGAGCGGACCCTCCTGCACCTGACCGATGAGGGCCCGGCCCAGGCGCGGCGCCGGATGGTCCCGTACGCCGAGCAGCAGCTGGTAGCAGTCGCCGGCCGGGGGAGTGCCGCCGGGAGCCGGGACCCCGCCGTGACTGCTGTGACCGGGATGATCGGTGTGCACCAGGAGATGCAGACATCCCGGATACAGCTCCGTCATGGACAGCAGCGCGAGGTCCGTGACCGGCCGGTCCTTGCCTGCGAACCAGCGCTGCCGGGGCAGCCAGTCGCGCAGCAGTCCCGCGAGCGAGGTCATCAGGTCGGCGGCGCCCCTGTCGCTGCTCGGCCGGAGCAATGCGGTCTTCGGCATGGTGACGCGTCCTTTCACCGGCCCGCGCTTCAACGCCCTAGGGCAGCGCGGGAGAGGACTCGGGAGAGCCGGAACCAGTAGAAGCCGTGGCCCGCGAGGGTGAGGAGATAGGGGAGTTCACCGATGGCGGGGAAACGGACCTGGCCGATGAGTTCGACGGGGTGGCGTCCGTCGTAGGCGCTCAGATCGAGTTCGGTGGGCTGCGCGAACCGGGAGAAGTTGTTCACGCACAGCACCAGGTCGTCCTTGTACTCGCGCAGATAGGCGAGGACCGCCGGGTTGGACGAGTGGAGTTCCGTGTACGACCCCAGTCCGAAGGCGGGGTTCTGCTTGCGGATCTCGATCATGCGGCGGGTCCAGTGCAGCAGCGACGAGGGTGAGGACATCGACGCCTCGACGTTGGTGAC
>NZ_JBVICQ010000023.1:0-73561 GCF_055572815.1 Streptomyces sp. NPDC030296 | reverse complement strand
CGACACCGAGGCCCTCAAGGCACGGGTCAAGGCCCTCACCGCCAAGCACCCGCTCTACCCCACCCTCGGCACCTGACCCCGAGCGGCGGCGGGGATCGTCCGATCTCAGCCGCCGCTCCCGGATCTGACCCCGGGTTCACCGGCACACAGTGCCGTTCTTCTGGGGTACCGCGCACACTGGGCAGTGAGCGCGGTGCCCCGCCCCCTCGCACAACCCCCGTTCTGAGGAGTCACCGTGGCCATCTCGGTCTTCGACCTGTTCTCGATCGGCATCGGCCCGTCCAGCTCCCACACGGTCGGCCCGATGCGGGCCGCCCGGATGTTCGCGCGCCGGCTGAACAAGGAGCGGCTGCTGACCGCGACCGCCTCCATACGGGTCGAGCTGTACGGCTCCCTGGGCGCGACCGGGCACGGTCACGGCACCCCCAAAGCGGTCCTGCTGGGCCTGGAGGGCGCCTCGCCCCGCACGGTGGACGTGGAGTCCGCCGACGAGCGCGTGGAGTCCATCAAGGAGGCGGGCCGGATCCGGCTGCTCGACGACCACGAGATCCCCTTCGACTTCGACAAGGACCTGGTCCTCCACCGCCGCAAGACCCTGCCGTACCACGCCAACGGCATGACGGTCCGGGCGTACGACGCGTCCGGCGCGGAGCTGCTCTCGAAGACGTACTACTCGGTCGGCGGCGGCTTCGTCGTGGACGAGGAGGCGGTCGGCGCGGACCGCATCAAGCTGGACGACACGGCCCTCAAGTACCCCTTCCGGACGGGCGACGAGCTGCTGCGCCTGACGAAGGAGACGGGCCTGTCGATCTCCGCGCTGATGCTGGAGAACGAGCGGGCCTGGCGCACGGAGCAGGAGATCCGCGAGGGGCTGCTGGAGATCTGGCGGGTGATGCAGACGTGCGTCGCGCGCGGCATGTCCCGCGAGGGCATCCTCCCCGGCGGACTGCGGGTACGCCGCCGTGCCGCCGTCTCCGCCCGTCAACTCCGCGCCGAGGGCGACCCGTTGGCCCGTTCCATGGAGTGGATCACGCTGTACGCGATGGCCGTGAACGAGGAGAACGCCGCCGGCGGCCGCGTGGTGACGGCGCCCACGAACGGAGCGGCCGGCATCATCCCCGCGGTCCTGCACTACTACATCAACTTCGTCCCCGGCGCCGACGAGGACGGCGTCGTCCGCTTCCTGCTGGCCGCCGGGGCCATCGGCATGCTCTTCAAGGAGAACGCGTCCATCTCGGGCGCGGAGGTCGGCTGCCAGGGCGAGGTCGGCTCGGCCTGCTCGATGGCGGCGGGCGCGCTCGCGGAGGTCCTCGGGGGCAGCCCCGAACAGGTCGAGAACGCGGCCGAGATCGGCATGGAGCACAACCTCGGCCTGACCTGCGACCCGGTCGGCGGCCTCGTCCAGATCCCCTGCATCGAACGCAACGGCATGGCCGCGGTGAAGGCCGTGACCGCAGCCCGCATGGCCATGCGCGGCGACGGCACCCACAAGGTGTCCCTCGACAAGGTCATCAAGACGATGAAGGACACCGGTGCCGACATGAGCGTCAAGTACAAGGAGACGGCGCGGGGCGGGCTGGCGGTGAACATCATCGAGTGCTGACGGCAGGGGCCGGGCCCTGACCAGCGCGTTCGTGTCTTTCGGCGCTGTCGGGGCCTTCCCTTCCCACGCGGCGGAAACTCGGCAGCGAGGGGTTCGAAGCAGTCGGGAGAGAGTTTCCCGGGCACAACGCAGACCACAGCGTCGTCGAGGCGATGCGCGGCCGCGAGAGCCCGGCCCTGTCCGCGCTCGGCCGCAACCTGCACCGGAGCGGACGCGGCGTGGTCGATGAACTCCGGTACCCCGCCCGGATCCGTTCACCGGCGTGCCGGGGAACCGCCTCGGACCCGTGTGCGCACCCGACGCACCAGCTCGTCCGCGGCCTGCGGCCACTGTGCGTACTGAAAGTCAAAGCCTGCCTGGGTCAGTCGGCCCGGAACGACACGGCGGCTCTTCAGCAGCAGTTCGGTGTCGGAACGCAGAACGAACGCGCCGACCTCGGCCATCCACTTGGTCGCGGGGAGACCCACCGGTACACCCCACGCGGAGCGCAGGGTGCGCATGAACGCGCGCTGCGGCAGGGGGTGGGGAGCCGCCAGGTTCACCGGACCCGCGATGTCCTCCCGGTCGATCAGGAACTCCACCGCGCGCACGAAGTCGTGTTCGTGGATCCACGACACGTACTGTGCTCCACCGGCGACCGGGCCGCCGAGACCCAGGCGGGCCAGTCCCAGCAGGACGGCGAAGACCCCGCCGGGGTCCGGGCTCATCACCATGGCCGAGCGCAGGGCGACCTTGCGCGTGGCCGGCGCTTCGGCCTGCTGCTGAGCCTGCTCCCAGGCCTTGGCGATCTCGACGCTGTACGCCCAGTAGTCCGGCACGCCCGGTTCGGTACCGCCGATCACACCGGTGGCCTCGTCGTTGGGGGCGTCGATGCGGTGCGCGTACACCGTGGCGGTGCTCATCTGCAGCCAGACCCGGGGCGGTCGGGCAGCGCCCGCGATCGCGGCGCCCACGACCCGGGTGGAGTCGACCCGGGAGTCCATCATCTCCTGCAGGTTGGCCGGGGTGTATCGGCAACTCACAGTGCGTCCGGCCAGATTGATCACAACATCGCTGCCGTCCACCGCCGCCGTCCATGGCCCCAGGGTCCGGCCGTCCCATGGGACCTCGCCCTCGCGCCTGGGGCGTCTGGTGAGAATCACGACCTCGTGGCCGGCGACATCGAGTGCGCGCTTCAGGACCGCGCCGACCTGTCCGGTGCCCCCGGGAATCACGATCTTCATCGGCTACCCCTCCTTCGTCTCGGGTGAGCCTAGACCAAAAAGTTGAACGCGTTCAAAATCATGGAGCAACAATCCACGCTTTCGGCCGGCCTCGCCGTGCGGCACAGCCGCGCTGGACGCCAGTGGGGAGCGTTGTCCGGTTCGATCCGACCGTGCGCGGTGGCGCGGGTCTTGCCCAGCAGGGCACGTCCCGCCGGGGCAGGCGTTTCAGGCGCTGGTGCAGCAGGGGCTCGTTCCCCTTGGTCACGGCTTCGTTGGTCTTGCCGCCCACTTGCCGTGCCCTTGGCTCCCGAGCCTCTGCCTCCATCGCTAGGGTGGGCGGCGGACAAGCATGCAGAAGTGGGGGTTCCCTTGCCGTCAGGGCACGTGCAGCCGGACTCCGAGCAGCGCTCACGGACCGGCCCCCGGCAGCTGGCACCGATCCCCTTCGACGTCGAGGCCGTCTTTCCGGAGCTGTCGGGTACGGCGCGTGAGGTCACCCTCCTGTATCCGCGGGCCGGGCAGCCCGGACCGGGTGACAGTTCCCTCGGCGGTCCGCTGTTGTGGCCGGACGACGAGCCCTGGCCGATGTGCGCCGAACCCGACCACTACAAGCCGCTCGCCGAGCCGGTGGGCCCGGAGCCCGTCGCGATGGTCCCGGTGCTCCAGCTCTATGCACGCGATGTGCCCGGCCTGCCCTTTCCTCCCGGCACCGACCTGTTGCAGATCCTGTGGTGCCCACTCGTCCACGACGACGGTGAGTACGCGGCCAGTCCCCGGCTGCGCTGGCGGAGCGCGGCGCTGACGACCGAGGGTGCCGCCGTCGGGCAACCACCCCGCCCGCACACTGTCGAGGAGGACTTCCTGCCCCGGCCGTGCACGGTGTCACCCACACCGGCTGTCGAATACCCGAACTGGGACCTACCGGAAGGGCTCGGCGAACTGCTCGGCGTGCGGTTCGAGACTCTGAAGAAGGAACGGGGCTACGACTACTTCGAAGTGGCCACCACACAGCAGAGCAAGGTCGGCGGCTACCCGGGATGGACCCAGCCGCCGGACTGGCCGGACTGCGCAAACTGCGGCACCCGCATGGAACACCTGCTCAGCGTGACCGCGACCGAACCAGGTGGGGGCCGCTGGCTCCCCCTGGACGAGCGGGACCCTCGCCAAAGCGGGTCCGCGACACCACCCTGGCGGGCCGACGCGGACCCCTCTCTGCTCGATGCGTTCGGCCACGACATGGACCTGGGCGACCTCGGCGGCATGTACTTCTTCGTCTGCCGTGACTGCCCGGACATCCCGTACACCCACCGCTACGACTGCTGAGTCCCATCCTGTCGGCTCGCCGGGTGCCATCAGCGGTGCCGGCAACTACCGTCTGCCGCTCGTCCGGTCCTGCAAACTGTCACACCAGAGGGCGCTGTCCGTGACCGAGGGCAGCGCGCAGGGTCAGTGAGGCGTTCCCTCCCGCACGGCCTGGAAGGGGAGGTCCCGCCGGGGGAGGTGAAGCCAGCCCTCGACCGCGGCCATGGCGTGCTCCTCCTCGGTGGTCGGCGCGTGGGTCATGCCGCAGGCCGCGGCCCGTGCGACGACCGCCGCTATCAGGGCGTCCAGGGCGTGGTCGTCGGTCACGCACCGGTCACGCACCCGCTCGGTCAGGTCCAGGTCCAGCCCGGCCTCGAGGCCGGTGAGGATCCGGGACCGCGCGGCCGTGGCGCCCTTGCGCTTGTAGGTCCCCTCCGGGGCGAGCCCCCACTGGATCAGCGCGAACGCGGGGTACACCTCGGCGACGGGGCCCGAGCCGTCGCGCGGTACCGGCGGACCGCCCTCGGCCAGCCGAGCCAGCAGGCCGGCCGCGCGGATGGCGACGACGCCGAGTCTGTCGGCCGACACCGACAGCGGACGCTGCCTGCCCGCCCCCGTGCGCTTCCACGCGACGTCATCGGTCAGACGGTGCGTGAAGGCGTTGCCGAGTCCGGGGCGACCGTCGGCGCACGCCGCGTAGTGGGCGAGCGCGGGCAGTTCGACGCCGGTCGCGTGCGCGGTGAGCAGGGCGACGAAGGCGGCAGGCCAGCCCAGGGGCGAGTCCAGCCCCGTCTTGTCCGCGGAACGCATCGCGTCCAGCAGGTCGTCGTCGTGCCTCGCGGGAAGCAGTTCGGCCACAGGCCGCCGACCCCACGTCACACGGCACACGCCAGTGATTCCGGTGCGCCCGGCCAGGTCGACGCCGACCGTCACCATGGCGCCGGCGGCCCCCGCATCGCAGCCCCGCTCTCGGACGAGATGTCGCATACGGGCACTCTCGCACACCGCTGCGGGCCGGTCGGGGGCTCATCGGGAGGCGGGGCCTCGCTCCTGGAGCCTCGGGGAGTCGGAGGCGGGGGTGAGGGCCGCGCCGAGTTCCGATCGGCGGCGGATGCCGAGTTTGCGGTAGGTGCTGGTCAGGTGGGTCTCGACGGTGCGGCGGGCCAGGTGGAGGAGCTCCGCTATCTCCGTGTTCGTGCGGCTCTGCGCGGCGAGTTCGGCGATGCGGCGTTCTCCGGCGGTCAGCGCGTCGGGGCCGGTCAGTGCCGTCGCCGGGCGGCGGGCGCCGCCCTCGCGCAGGGCCTCCTCCGCCGCCGCCCGGGCGCGGACCGCGCCCATCCGTTCCGCGCGGGCGGCCGCCTCCCGGAGGGCGTCACGCGCCCGCGCCCGCTCCCCGGCCGCCGTGAGCAGCCGTCCCTGCGCGGTCAACGCCGCGATCAGTTCCGTCTCGGCCGCGCCGGGCGTCCCTCTGTCGGTGCCCTCCCGGTGTGCGGCGACGTCGTCCGACGGCCCGTCGGCCGTGCCGCACGGTGTCCTTCCGACGGTGGCGTACAGGGCCTCGCCCGTCGTTCCGCCGTGGGGCCCGGCCTGCGACGGGGGCGGTGTCTCCTCGGTACACGGGGCCGTGTCCGCGTCCTGGTGGAGGATGCGGACCGCGCGGTCGGCCAGGTGGAGGCCCCGGCGGCCGCCCGTGGCGGTGGCCAGGGTGCGCAGGGCTCGGCCGAGGACGCGGGGGGTGTTCCAGACGCGGGCCAGGCACAGGTCCTCCTCGGCGAGGGCGAGGGCCTCGCGGGGGCGGCCGAGGGCCAGTTGGCATTCGGCGGCGGCCGTCCGCCAGGGGGTGACCACGGGGCTCACCACGTCCCGTGCCGACTGGCGACGCCCGCACTCCAGGAAGTCGTCGAGCGCGGCGGCCGGGTCGCCGAGCGCCGTGTGCAGGACGCCCCGGGCGTAGAGGAAGCGGTTCAACTCCCAGCTGTCGGGGGCGTTCTGGAGGTCGAAGCCCTCCGCGAGGCGGGCCGCCTCCTCCGTGCGGCCGGTCTCGACGAGGGCGACGACGGCGTGGGCGACGGCGTTGGCCGAGGTCGGCGGGGATCCGTCGAGGCGGCGCACCTCCGGGTCGGCGAGGACCTCGTCGTAGGCGCCGCGCGCGGCGGCCAGGTCGATGCGTACGTTCAGCAGGGCCGTGTGCATGGGGTGGAGCAGGGACGTGCGCTGGCCGGCGAGGCCGCGCCGGACGAGGCGTTCGGCCTCGTCGAGCTGGTCGGCCCACTGGGCGACGGCCGCCGCCGTACCCGGCAGGAACGCCTCCTCCAGCGGGTCGGCGGGCTGCGCCAGCAGGGCGCGGACGCGCTCCATGGCCGACTCCGCCGAGATGAGACCCGCCGTCGACTCGTAGCGCACCAGGAGGGCCTGCCCGGCCGTTCCGACGAGGTCGGGTGACCGTTCGGCGGTCTCGCGCAGCCAGCGGTAGACCTCCTGCCGTACCCCCTGGTCGTGGTCGGACAGCAGCGCGGACGCGGTCTGCGCGGTGCGGGCCAGGTCGGGGTGGCCCGTCAGGTGTTCGTCGCGCAGTCCGCGCAGGACGTCGATCGCGGCGCGGGCCTCGCCCCGGCGGGCCAGCGCCGTGCCGAGGGCGACCGCCGCGCGCACCCGGTCGCGGGGCGGGCCGGGCAGCCGCATCGCCTCCGCTAGGCGCGGTATCCCTGCCGTGGAGCGTACGGTCGCGTACTCCAGGGAGCCCAGTTCGGTGAGGACGGCGGCGCGGCGGGCGGGCGGTATCGGCTCGTCGAGGGCGCGGCGCAGATAGGCGAGGGCGTCGTCGCTGCGGTCGTCGCGGGCGGCCAGGTCGGCGGCGTCGAGCAGGGCGGCCGTCGCCCAGGTGTCGCCGACGGGGCCGGCCCGCAGCAGTTGCCCGGCGACGGCCTCGGCGTGGTCGCCGCGGCGCAGCATCGCCTCGGCCGCCCGCTGGTGGGCGCGTTGCCGTGCGGCGCTGGTCCACCCGCCGAGTACGGCGTCCCGCAGCAGCGGATGGGCGTAGCGGTGCCGGCCCTCGGGGTCCGGGCGGAGCAGACCGAGGCGGGTCATGGCGGTGAGCCAGCCCGGTACGCGGCCGGGGTCGGCGCCCGCCGTCCGGGCGATCAGGTCGGCGTCGGCCGTGCCACCACCGACCTCCTCCAGCGCGGCGAGCGCGCGGGCGACCTCGGTGGTGGCGGGCCCGGCGCTGTCCAGCCACCAGGACACGGCGGCGGCGTACGAGCCGGGGTACAGGGCGGCGCAGGTGTCGGGGAGGGTGTCCTGGTCGGTGGACTGGAGGTCGTCGAGGAGGGCGCTCAGCAGCAGGGGGTTGCCCGCGCCCGCCCGTACGCAGTCGGCGACCCACTCCGGCGCGGTGTCGCCGGCCCGCACCGAACGGATGAGCTCCGCGGCGGAGTCGGGGCGCAGCGGGGCCAGGGTGCGGGTGTGGACGAGGGCGGAGGAGAGGGCGTGCGTCAGGCCGTCGGCCGGCGGGTCGATGTCGTACTGGCTGCGTTCGGTCACCACGAGCAGCACGGGTAAGCGGTCGATCCAGCGGACGGCCTCGACGAGCCAGCGCCGGGACGCGGTGTCGGCGAGGTGCGCGTCGTCGACGGCGATCAGCAGCGGGGTCTCGTCGGCGTAGGAGCGGAGCAGCCGCCACAGCCGGGCGGACCTGCCCCGGTGCGGCGGGGTGCCGGGCGGGTCCGGCGCCTCGCCCGCGACGGCGTCGAACTCGGGTGCGTGAGCGAGGAGTTGGTAGACGGTGTCGAGCGGGATGGAGGTGTGCTCCGGAGAGCAGCGGGCCCGCAGGACCCGCATGCCCTGGGCCGTCGCCTGCTGCGCCGCGGCCTCCAGGAGCGCGGTGCGGCCGGTGCCGGTGGCCCCTCTGAGCACGATCAGGCGGCCGGATCCCGTGCGGGCGCGGGCGGCTTCGGCAGCCAGCAGCTCCAGGGTGTCACGGCGTTCGAGGAGCCGGTCCGGTGCGCACATCACTGCCTCCTGTCGTGGATGTGTCGTCTTCCGTTCGGTAGACGGGCCGACGCCCGCCGTGGTGCACCGATTCCGGTCGGACTCGGTGCGCGCTTTCCGGCCGTCCGTGACGGCGGTGCGGGGGACGGCGGTACGGGGGACGGCGGTGCGGGGGACGGCGGTGCGGACGGCGGTGAAGGGAGCCGCCGTGGAGGTGTCGTGGCCGATCTCGTGGTCGATCTCGTGGTGCTCCACGATTGCGCACGGCGGTCGGCGCACAGAAGTGTGGTTCGAGCCCATCGGTCACCTGGGCCCCAGCGGTGCGTCCGGCTCCGCCGGCCGGCCCGGTCCGCGGCCCGCACGGTGATCCGGCAGGTCGCCCCGTCGGCGGAGCCTCCCCCCACGCGTACACAGGAGAATCGGTTGCCCAGCTCATTACGGACGGCGGAGACGGAGACGGCCACGACCGTGGCGCGGCGCCGGATCCCGGTCGTGGTCCACACCCCGGATCCGCTCTCCCGGGCGGGGGTGCTCAGCCAGTTGGGCGGGCACCCGGTGATCGACCTGGTCGAGGGCGGTGAACCGAGGCCCGGCACCGTGGCCGTCCTGATCGGTGAGACACCGGACGAGACCCTGCTGGCGGCGCTCCGCAGACTGGTGCGCAGCGACGGCGCGCGGGCGGTGCTGGTGGTGAGCGCGATCCGGGAGACGGAACTGCTCGACGTCATCGAGTGCGGGGTCGGGGCGGTGGTGTGGCGCCACGAGGCGACCGCGCACCGGCTGTCGCAGGCGGTGCTCGCGGCCTCGCGCGGTGACGGCGATCTGCCCGCCGATCTGCTGGGGCGGCTGATCACCCAGGTCGGCTCGTTGCAGCGTTCGGTGACCGGCCGGCCGGGCGCGCCCGTGTCGGGCCTCGTGCCGCGGGAGATCGACGTGCTGCGGCTCGTCGCCGAGGGGTTGGACACCGGTGAGATCGCGAGCAAGCTCTCCTACTCCGAACGCACCGTCAAGAACGTGATGCATGGTCTGACCACCCGGCTGCATCTGCGCAACCGGGCGCATGCCGTGGCGTATGCCCTCCGGGAAGGCTACCTCTGATCGAACAGGCAGTCGCATCGGACCCACCGGGCAGTGTGCTCTGCCCCCGGGTCGTCCCCGGCGTGCCTGCGGGGACGGGCGCCGCTCGGGGCACGATCGGCGGACGGACAGACGACGGGGCGGACGGCACGGGAGCACGACGGTGATCCACGAGGTGGACGAGGTCCTCAAGGGGCTGATCGGGGGCGGCGCCCTGGCCGGTTCCGGTATCGAGGTCTCCTTCGAGGCACCGACGCGCGACTGGGCGGCCCGGCGCAACGCGCCCACCATCAACACGTATCTGTACGACATCCGCGAGGACGTCTCCCGGCGGCAGCGGGGCCACATGCCCGTCCGCGACGAGCGTGACATCGTGGTGCGGCGCCGTCAGCCGCCCCGCTGGTTCCGGTTGTCGTACCTGGTCACGGCCTGGACGAAGCAGCCGCAGGACGAACACCGGCTGCTCTCCGCGGTGCTGGCGACGCTGCTGCCGCGCGAGTTGCTGCCGCCGGACGAACTGCCGGGCGCGCTGGGCGCGCTGGGGCTGTCGGTGCCGCTCACGGTGGCGGGGCTGCACACCGAGTCCCGTTCCCTGGCGGAGATCTGGTCCGCGCTGGGCGGCGAACTGAAGCCGTCCCTCGACCTCGTGGTCACGGCGCCCTTCCCGGCCTTCCCCGAGTACGACGCCGGTCCCCCGGTCACGGAGGGCGCGGCGGTCCGGGTCCGCACCATGGACGGCTCGGCGTCCGACTCGCCCGAGCGACGGCACCGGCCGCGGCACCTGGCGCCGGCCCCGGCGACGGGCGGCGGACCCGTGGCCCCGGTGGAGCGGGCCGAGTGAGCACGCACGCCCCGGTGGAACCCGACGGAGCGACGCTCCCCGCCGCGCCCGGGCCGGGTGCCACCGACGATCCCCTCCTGGTGCGGCTGGGCCGGCTCCGTGAGCGGGTGTCGCGGCTGGTGGACCGGCGGGCCGCCGTCGACCCGACCGCCGCCGACCCGCTGCGCGGGCTCTACCTGTCCGAGGAGGCCGTACGGCATCTGCTGGTCCCGGTGCCGCCGGATCCGGAGGGGCCGGGGGCGGCGTACGACGGGCCGGAGGACCGGTTCGCGCGGCTGGCCGGGCGGCTCGGGCTCACCGACCTGGACACGGCCGTCCTGCTGATCGCGCTCGCCCCGGACGTGGACCGCTCCTTCGAGCAGCTGTACGGGTATCTGAACGACGACGTCAGCCGGCGCCGGGCGAGCGTGGGGCTCGCCCTCGATCTGTGCGGGGTGCCGGTGCACCGCGCGGCAGGGCGGGCCAGGTTCCACCCGTCGGCGCCGCTCGGCGCGCTCGGCCTGCTGACCGTCGAGGATCCCGAACGCCCGTTCCTCAGCCGGGCGTTGGCCGTGCCCGACCGGCTCGTCGCGCATCTGCTCGGCGACGACACCCCGGACGCCGCGCTCGCCGCTCATGTCCGGCCGTTGGCGCCGCCCGCCGAGTCGCTGGTGCCCGGTGGCGCGTTCACCGCCAAGCTGGCCGCCCGGCTGGCCGCCGGTCCGCTCGCCGTCCATCTGCGGGAGCACCGCGAGGGGGACGGGCTGCTGTGCGCGGCGGCCGCCCTGCGCGCGGCGGGCCTGGAGGCCCTGCACCTCACCCCTGTGCCGGAGCCCGCCCAGGACGGCGATCCCTGGTCCGGTCTCCTCCCCCGGCTGCTGCGCGAGGCCCGGCTGAGCGGACGCGCGATCGTCGTGTCGCCCCTGCCCGAGCGTCCGGGCCCGCTGCTGCGCGCGCTGCTCCCGGCCGGCGTACGCGATGCCCGGCGCCGTCACCCACCCGTGGTGTGCGTCGATCCCCGGCCGTACGACCCGCAGTGGGCCGACGTCGACCCGCTGGTCCTCGACGCGCCCCGCCCGTACGCGGCCGCCGCGGACGCCTGGTCGGCCGCGCTCGGTGCGGGCGCGCGGGGGCCGGGGTTCGACCTGGCCGCGACCGTGGCCCCGTACCGGCTCGGCGGGGACCGGATCGAGCGGGCCGCCCGCGCGGCCCTGGACCTCGCCGCGTTCGACGGCACGGAGGTGACCGCCGCCCATCTGCGGCGCGCGGCCCGGCAGCAGTCGGCGTCCGGTCTGGAACGGCACGCCCGCCGGATCCGGCCCGACGTCGGCTGGGGCGACCTCGTCCTGCCGGACAAGCCACTCGCCCAGCTGCGGGAGTTCGCGCTGCGGGCCCGGCATCGCGACCGGGTGCTCGGGGACTGGCGGCTCAGCGCGGGCGGCGGCCGGGGCCACGGCGTGCTGGGGCTCTTCGCCGGCGAGTCCGGCACCGGCAAGACCCTGTCGGCGGAGGTCGTCGCCGCGGATCTCGGCCTGGACCTCTATGTCGTCCAGCTGTCCTCGGTCGTCGACAAGTTCGTGGGCGAGACGGAGAAGAACCTCGAACGGATCTTCACGGAGGCCGACCGCACCGACGCCGTGCTGCTCTTCGACGAGGCGGACGCCGTGTTCGGCAAGCGCTCGGAGGTCAAGGACTCCCACGACAAGTACGCCAACATGGAGAGCGCCTATCTGTTGCAGCGGCTGGAGGCCTTCGACGGCATCGCGCTGCTCACCACCAACCTGCGGGCCAACATCGACGAGGCGTTCACCCGGCGGCTGGACATGGTGGTCGACTTCCCGTTCCCGGACGCCGGTCAGCGGCTGGCCCTGTGGCGGCACAGCCTCGCCTCCGTGCCGTGCGCCGACGACACCGACCCGGGCGGTGTGGCCCGTGACTTCGAACTGGCCGGCGGTTCCATCCGCAGCGCGGTGGTCACCGCCGCCTACGCGGCGGCGGGGCGCGACGACCGGGTCACCTCGGCCGACCTGCGGGACGGCGCGGAGCGCGAGTACCGCAAGGCCGGCCGGCTGGTGCCGGGCGAGGGCGGCTGGTAGCCGCCGGGCGGCCGTTCGGGGGCGACGGGGTCTGACCCCGTCGCCCCCGAACGGCCGACGATGTCTCACACGGTGAAGCGGACGGCCTCCACCCAGATGTCGTTGCGGAGGGTGCCGCCGAAGGTCCAGCGGTCTCCCTCGTTCGGCTTGTCGCAGGCCATGCCGGCCCAGCCCTCGTTGCGCTTGTGGACGGCCTGGCAGACCGCACCGGCGCCGTCGTCGACGTTGAGGGTGAAGCCCAGCAGGGCGGGGGCGTCCTTCTTGCTGTCGCCGACGTAGTTGTCGCTGCCGTCGGGCGCGCCGGACCACGGTTCGACGTAATGGCCCTGGCCGTCGGTGGACTGCGGGTTGTGGACGAAGGCGGCGCTGGCGGTGCCGCCCACACCGAACACCGCGATGTTCAGGGCCGTGAGCGGCCGGTTCTGGCCCACCGTGCCGGCCATGTCGCCGTCGCACTCCGGTGCCGTCCAGCCCTTGCCCGCCACGAAGGCCCGGTAGCAGATGTGCTTGCCGCCCGGATCGGTCGCGGCGAGCTTGCGGACCGCGGTCGCGGCGGTCGGCTTCGGGGCCTTCTTCTTCTCCTCGGACCCGCCGCCCGAGCCGCCGCCGTTGCCGCCGCCACCGCCCTCGTTCTGCGGCTCGGCGGTCTGCGGGGGCGCGGCGGGAGCGCTGGAGGTGGGCGGCGGCGCGGGCGAGGGGGGTGCCTGCGGGCTGGGCGGCACGGTGCTGACGGCGGCCTTGTCGAGCTTCTCGGTGGCGGTGCTGCGGACCTGCGGCTTGTGGGTGATCCACAGCATGACGAAGGTGATCGCCAGCGCGAGGAGGAGACCGAGGAAGGTCGCCAGCCAGCCCGGCAGGAAGCCCCGCTGGACGTAGGTGCCTTCGACGTCCAGCGGCACGGCCCCGGAGCGCTTGACGGCGAAGGTGTAGGGCCGTTCCTCCTTCGACCCGAACCAGATGATCTGCCGCGGCTTCAGCGTCGCCTTCACGAACGCGGCCCGGCCGGGCTCGATCTGCACGTTGCTCGGGTGGATGTCGTACGACAGCTGATCACCCGTGTCGCTGCCGCTGACCGAGGCGGTGACCTTGGTGTTGCCGAGGTTGTCGACCGCCAGCTTCGGGCGGCCCCGCAGGCGGCCCTTCACGGTCGGCGGCACCAACTCCGCGCGGACCTCCGTGAACGGCGTGATCGTCAGGTTCCCCTCGGGAACCGTCGTCGCCTCCGGATGCTCGGTCGGCGTGATCCGCACCGCGTACGGGTTCGGCCCGGCCGTCGCGTCCGACGTACGCGGCGGGGCGAAGGACAGCTCCACCGTCCCCGTCGTCCCCGGATACAGACGGAGCGACTGCGGCTCCACCGTCACCCACGGCGCGATGTCACCCACCGGTTCGAAGCGGTACTCGTCGACGACATCGCCGGTGTTGCGCAACTTCAGCCGCACGGTCGTGCTGGCGCCCGGATCCACCGTGGCCGACGGGGGTTCCAGGGAGGTCCACAGGTTCAACGTTCAGCCCTTCGAGGAGCGGACGGTCAGCCACTCCTGGTCATCGGTGTGTCGTGGCACCCGGGTCCACAGTCGCGGACGGGGTTCGAGGGAAGTCCACAGGCTCACCACCTGGACGCTAGCCAGGGGCATCCCGCCGGTCAGGTGGCTCCTGGGCACGGTTCGTTCCCCAACGGGCGCCGGGCGGTGCCCCTTTGGTCGTCATGGGGCACGCAGAGCGGTCACGGGGAGCCGTCACGGCGAGCCGGGGCCGGAGCCGGTCGGGGACGGCGCGAACGTGCTCGCGGGCGTGTTCCTGGGGGTCGTGGACGTGCGGAAGACGAGTCCCGGGCCGTGCTTCCTGCCGAGCACCTGCGTGACGTAGTGGTTCATCCGCTCGATCTCGTCGTCCCGCGAGTAGACCCGGACCAGCGCCTTCCGCTGCTCCAGGTCGACCTGGCGCTGCGTCCGCTCCCACTCCGCGCGGGCCGTCTCGTCGGTGCCGTCGACGGGAGCCTTGGGCACGGCGTCGAACTCGTCCTGGGTGCGCACGGGGAAGGAGTCGACGGGGACGAGGACGTGGTCGGAGCCGCCCGGACCGGGCACCGCGCGGTACACGATGATGTCGAGACCGTCGACCTGGTTGGCCGCGATCTGCCCCTTGAGCCGGGGCCACTCGATCGTGGTGAGCACGCTCTTCTGGGTGGTGCCGTCGAGGACGTGGGCGGTGACCCAGCCCTTGAGGCCCTCCACGTACGTCTGCGACAGGAGCCGCCACAGTTCGCCCAGGGCCGGTGACGCGCTCCAGTTCGGCAGACCGAAGAGCAGACCGTCGAAGATCCGGCCCTGGATGGACGCCTCCAGGACCGTGCCGCGGCCCACGCTGACGTCCTCGGTGGCCTGCGCCGAGCCCATCTTCGACCAGAGCTGGCCGCGCTGCGCCGAGGCGTCGGCGTGCCGGTCCAGGATGTCGAAGAAGCCCTCCTTGGTCTGGTTCTGCTTGTACCAGGAGTACTGGACCTTGTTGCCCTGCACCGTCCGGTGCTGGAACCCGGCGATGACGGCGCCGATGGCCGCGTGGTCGATCGGGGTCGTCTCGTCGGTGTCGGCCTTCTCCAGGTCCCGCTCGATGTTGGCGAGGAAGGCGGTGACGCCCTGCTTGAAGGAGTCCATCTCGGCGAGGGCGCGGATGCCGTTGATCCGGTTCCACAGCTGCTGCTTGTCCTGGATGAACCGGATCTTGCGGGCGTCCGCCGGGGTCATCGACTTCCCGGAGCTCGACGACCGGTCGGAGCCCTGGGAGGACGGCCGGGTCGGCGATCCGTCCTTCCCCGCCCGCTGCACGACCGGGCCGGCCGTCCCCTGCCGCATCGCCCGCACGG
Organism: Streptomyces sp. NPDC030296; assembly: GCF_055572815.1. Classification (NCBI taxonomy): domain Bacteria; kingdom Bacillati; phylum Actinomycetota; class Actinomycetes; order Kitasatosporales; family Streptomycetaceae; genus Streptomyces; species Streptomyces sp. NPDC030296. Next base: position 58,605 of record NZ_JBVICQ010000023.1, on the reverse strand, counting down.
TGGCCGCGTTGCCCGCCGACTGCTGGAAGGCCAGCACCGACGGGGCGCGCGCAGCGGTGAGCGGGGCCCGGGGCGAGGGCGTCCGCGGCTGCCGGCCGGTGTCGTGGTCCTGGTGTGCTCGCATACGGCTGTCCCCTGGAGAACTGGTGAGGCGGAGGGGCGGAGAAGTGGTCGACCGGATGGGTCAGGCGCTGGTGTCCATGCGGTCGGCGGGGTCCGGCTCACGGTCGCTGGAGCTGGCCGGTGAGTCGGAGTCGGTGTTGTAGTCCCAGGTCGCCCCGACGGGCACCTGCGTCGTCTCCCCGTCGTGCTCCTCGCACCGCAGCAGGAGCGTGGCGAACGTGCCGCTCACGGTGTCGTCGATCCGCTTGGCGAGCCGGGCCGCCTTCTCGACGCTGAAGTCCGCGATGTCGGTGTTGGCGGCGCCGCTCACCCATGCCGGTCCGGGCCGGATCGCCGAGCCCGCGTACAGCTCGATGAAACAGCTGACGCAGGGGCGTTTCACGCCGGCGATGTGGTCGTCCGAGATGCTGCCCGGCGCGGCGGCGCCGATGATGGTGCGCTCGGCGTGCTTGCCGTCCTTCGTGGGCACCGGCACCGTCATCGGCCCGGTGAGCGCCTGGAGGACCTCCCAGAACTCCGGGGGCGCGGAGTCCGCCTCCTTGGCGAGCAGACTCCTCAGCTTCTTCATGTGCCGGGTCTCGCGGTCGGTCTGCCCCACGACCGTCTCCAGCAGCTCGACGATGTACTCCTTGGCGGCCTTCGTGCCCGCGCCCTCGCGCAGCACGTTGTTGACCTTGACGCGGTTGGTGGAGACGAACAGCTTGAACGCGGCCTCCACGTCCGGGGCCTCGGTCACCTCCATGCCCGCCTGCACCTCCTCGGGCCGTTCGTTCTTCTGCAGCATGGCCCGGTTGACGACGGTGGAGATCCAGCGCAGCACCTGCTTGGTGCGTTCACCGGCATAGCTGCGGGGTGCCACGCCCTGCTCCGAGGGGATGTACATCTGCCCCTTCTTGCTGGTGCCCGCGGCGGCCGCCTTCTGCTCGTCGGTGGCCCGGGAACGGTCCACCTTGTGCAGGGTCAGGCTCTGGTTCGCGCCGTGGGCCTCCCAGCCGAGGGCGATCAGCGCCTGCTTGACCGCCTCGGACGGGCTGGTGGCCGCGCCCTTCGCGCCGGCCCGCCCCTTCGCCTTGGTGACCCGGCCCCCACTGGTCCTGGACGAGGAGCCGGCGGCCGGCGACCGCTGCACGGCCGGCCGGCCCGCGCCCCCGCCGTCGCGCTGTACGGGTGCGGTCTCGGCCGCGGACCGCTGCACGGGTGCCGGTCCGCTCATCGCCTCCCGCGCGGCCTGCCGCGCCTCGACCTCGGCCCAGTCGCCGGGGTCGGAGATCATCAGGCCGTCGCCGTTGTCGGTGCCGGGCACGGGCCCACGCTTCTGCTGGCCGATGTGGTGCAACTCCTCGGCGAGGACCTCCTTGTCGCCGCCGTCCCACACCACGTGCGGGTACGAGGTGTACGCCTGCGCCTCGATCTGCGCGGCGGAGTCCAGGGCCGCCGCGTCGGTGTGGAGGCGTACGTCGCTGAAGTCCTGGCCGCCGAACCGGCCCTGCATCTCGTTCAGCAGCGGCTCGTCCATCCGCTGCCCCGGTGAGCGCAGCACCTCGTGCACCGTCGAACGCTGCACCGACGGGCCGTGCCCGCAGTGGGCGTCGTGCTCGTGCCGCTGCTCCTCGACGGCGCGGGCCACGGCGGCGTTGCCGGCGGCCCGTTGCAGCGCGAGGAGTCCGGCGGCGGGGCCCGGCGCGGGGGTGCGGCCCGCGCCGGCCCGCCCCCGGGTCTGGTCGGTCTCCTTGTCCTGCGCGCGCACGGGGCTCCCTCGACGGCCTGGGTACGTACCGGACGTACGTGCTTCCCAGGGCTACCGGAGGGCGCCCGGCCGTGGGAGAGCCGTGAGGGCAGCCTCGCGGGCAGAGCGGGTGGGCGGGCGGTCACCCAGGCACGGCGGGATGCCCCTGCGGGCAACGGGAATGCCCCCGGACAGGCACCGGAGGACGTTTCGGGGGACGCGCTTCGCGCGTGAGGGTGACAGACGAACTGTCTCGTACCCCGAGGAGCGCAGAGCATGCCGTCCTACCTGTCGCCCGGCGTCTACGTCGAGGAGGTGGCCAGCGGCTCGCGCCCCATCGAGGGGGTGGGGACCTCGGTGGCGGCCTTCGTCGGCCTGGCCCCGACCGGCCCGCTGAACGAGCCGACCCTGGTGACCAACTGGTCCCAGTACGTCGCCGCCTTCGGTGAGTTCACCGACGGGTACTACCTGGCGCACTCGGTGTACGGGTTCTTCAACAACGGCGGCAGCGCCGCGTATGTCGTCCGTGTCGGCGGCACGGACGGTGGGGCGGCCGGGAGCGGCACCCCGGCCGCCGTCACCGGTTCCGCCGCCCCGGCGGCCCTCCCGGCGGGCGAGCCGCAGCGGCTGGGCACCTTCACCGTGGCCGCCGTCGCGGGCGGCTCGCTCAGCGTCGAGGTCACCGACCCGGAGGGCGAGGGCCCGGCAGAGCGGTTCCGGCTGGTCGTCAAGGACGGCGACAAGGCGGTGGAGACCTTCGACGTGACGGCCAAGAAGGGCGGCCGGAACTACGTCGTCACCCAGGTCAAGGAGCGCTCCAAGCTCATCTCCCTCCAGGAGGCGGCGCCCGCCGCGCAGCTCGTGCGCCCCGACAACCAGACCGTGGCGCTGGCGGCCCCCGCCGCTCCCGCCCCGGCGCCCGCCGCGACCGGCGCGGAAGAGACGCACCCCGGCCCGCGCGAGTACCTCGGGGACTCCGCCGACCGCACCGGCTTCGGGGGCCTGGAGGCGGTCGACGAGATCTCCATGGTGGCCGTGCCCGACCTGATGGCCGCCTACCAGCGCGGCGCGATCGACCTGGAGGCCGTCAAGGCGGTCCAGCTGGGGCTCATCGCGCACTGCGAGCTGATGGGCGACCGGGTCGCCGTCATCGACCCGCCGCCCGGCCTCAACGCCCGGCAGATCAGGGTCTGGCGGCAGGAGACCGCCGGGTACGACTCCAAGTACGCGGCGCTCTACTACCCGTGGATCAAGGTCTTCGACCCGGCGTCCGGCCAGTCCCGCACGGTCCCGCCGAGCGGTCACGTCGCCGGCGTGTGGGCCCGCAACGACTTCGAGCGTGGTGTGCACAAGGCGCCCGCCAACGAGGTCGTACGCGGAGCGGTGGACCTCGAACTCCAGATCACCCGGGGCGAGCAGGACCTCCTCAACCCCGTCGGCGTCAACTGCATCCGCGCCTTCCCCGGCCGCGGCATCCGCGTCTGGGGCGCCCGCACGATGTCCTCCGACCCGGCCTGGCGCTATCTGAACATCCGCCGGTACTTCAACTACCTGGAGGAGTCGATCCTGATCGGCACCCAGTGGGTGGTGTTCGAACCGAACGACCACGCCCTGTGGGCCCGGATCCGGCGCAACGTCTCGGCGTTCCTCGTCAACGAGTGGCGCGGCGGCGCCCTCTTCGGCCAGCGGCCCGAGGAGGCGTTCTACGTCAAGTGCGACGAGGAGACCAACCCGCCGGAGTCGGTCGACCTCGGCCGGGTCATCTGCGAGATCGGCATCGCCCCGGTGAAGCCCGCCGAGTTCGTGATCTTCCGGCTGGCCCAGTTCTCCAGCGGCAGCGGGGAGCTGGAGGAGTAGGCGTCCGCCCTCCGCACCAGCCCGCCCCCTCCCTCTCCGACGCGACTTCTTAGAAGGACAGCGAACCCATGAGTCTCATGCAGGCAGACAGCCTCACCTCACACAATTTCGGCCTCCAGATCGACGGGGTGATGGTCGAGTACCTCGCCGAGGTCAGCGGCCTCTCCCTGGAGCAGGACGTCATCACCTACCAGCAGAACTCCGCGCAGGGCCGCCCCGAGGTCAACCTCCTGCCCGGTGTGCAGCGGAGCGGGCAGTGCACCGTCGTGCGCGGCATGACGCAGTCCGCCTCGTTCACGCAGTGGATCAACGACTCGATCGCCGGACAGATGAGCTCCGCCCGCAAGAACGCGTCGATCATCATGATGGACTTCCAGAACAACCCGGTGAAGCGCTACAACATGCGCAACGCCTGGTGCAGCAAGGTCGACGCGAGCACCCTGAAGGCCGGCGAGGCGTCCGCGCTCACCGAGACCGTGACCATCGTCTTCGAAGAACTGGTCATCGAGTAATGCGGCGTACGGCAGGACGTACGGCCCTGGGGGCGCCTGCGGCGGGTCCCGGCGGGGGGATGAATCCGGGCATGGCCCCGGGGTCGGGCCCAGGGATGGGCCCGGGGTCGGCGGCTGTGGCGGACGCCCCGGCCGCTCCCGGTGCCTTCGCCCCCACCTCCGCCTCCGCCCCCGGGCCGGCATCCGTGCCGGAGCCGGTGGTGGTGCGGCAGCAGCTGCGGACGGAGTTCCCCTTCGAGCTGCCGCGCGGCTACGTCGACGAGTCCGGGACGGTCCACCGGGACGGCGTGATGCGTCTCGCGACCGCCCGGGACGAGCTGATCCCGCTGCGCGACGTCCGCGTCCAGGAGAACCCGGCATACCTGTCGGTGGTGCTGCTGGGCCGGGTCATCACCCGGCTCGGCACGCTGCCGATGGTGCACGACGGGATCGTGGAGAACATGTTCGCCTCCGACCTGGCGTTCCTCCAGGACTTCTACCGCCAGGTCAACGCGGAGGGCCACACCCGTGCCGCCGTGGAGTGCCCGCACTGCTCCGAGCCCTTCGAGGTCGAGCTCGGCGGGAGCCGCCTGGGGGAATCGTGACGTACGCGACCGACCGGCTGCACGAGGAGATCGCGTACGTCGCCTACCACTTCCACTGGAGCCTGGAGGAGATCCTGGACCTCGAACACCCCGACCGCCGCCGTTTCACGGAACAGATCGCGTCCCTGGTGACCAGGGGCGGGGCGGAGGTCTGAGCGGTGGGCTTCTTCGACCGCCTCAGGGGTGGTTCGGGTCCTGCGGGTCGGGGCCACAGGGGGCAGGGGACTGCCGGGCGCGGTTCCGTGGAGGGCGGGGCTGACGTCGGGGGGAGTTCGGCGGGTTCCGGGAGTTCGGTGGGTTCTGGAGATTCGACGGGTTCCGGGGGGTCTGGACTTGTGCGGGCTTCAGGGCCCGCGGAGGGTTCGGGGCCTGCGGGGGGCTCCGGGGTTTCGGTGGCGGGCTGGGTGCGGTTGGCGCCGATCCAGCGGGCCGCCGTGCGCGACGCGGCTGTCGCCGACGCCGGCTTCGGCGGGCGGCTGACCACCTGGCAGAACCCGTCCTTCACCGGGTCGCTGTCGCACGCCGTCCTGCCCGACGCCCCCAGCGGACTGGTCAAGGACGTCCTCACGACCTCGGCACGGCCCACGTCCGGGCTGGAACTGCCCGCGCTCACTTTGCCCGTGGTGAGGGCCGACGCGGAGCCCTCGGGCCAGGGGCGGGGCTTCGGCACGGCCGGGGAGGCGCTCGCCGACGTGTACGACGACGTGGACACCGGCACGTACGGCGACACGTACGGCGAGCCGATCAGCGCTGCGCCCGGTGAGGTGCGGCCGGCCGGGGTTGAGCGGCCGAGCGAAGGTGGGCGGCCGAGCGAAGGTGGGCGGCCGGCTGTGGACAGGCGGGCGGCTGACGGTGGTCGGGCGGTGCAGCGTGCGGAGCGGTCGGTACAGCGTGCGGAGCGCGCTCATTCCGTCCGGGCGTCCCGGCCCGTGGGGCCCCGCGTCATTCCGGTGACTCCGGCTGCCCGTCCACACGCGTCTCGGCCCCCTCTGCTGACGAAGGGCACCGCAGCCCCCGCCGTACAGCGGCGCGCGCTTCCGGCGGTACGGCGCCAGGGGCCGGGGCCGGGTGGGGCGACGAGTGGCCCCGCTGCCTCGGGCGCTGCGGGCGAGGGCTCCACGACGGTCGGCGTACTGGGCGACAGCTCCACCCCACCGGGCGTCGCGGGCAACGGCTCGACGTCGGATGTTCCAGACCACGGCTCTCTGACGGCCGTGACGCATGGTCCTGGTCCTGGCAACGGCTCCATGACCGGAGTTCCGGGTGACCGCTTCGGCGTCTCGGCCAGTGCGCCGGTCGGCGTCTCGGCCAGTGCGCCGGTCGGCGGCGACATGGTGTCGCCGAGCGGTTCGGGCACCTCGCCGTTGGGGCGCGACACCGGAGCGGCCGGCAGGGGGGTGGCCCCGGCTGGTGGCGCGGCGGCAAGTGGCGCTGCCACGGGGGGCGGTGCCGGCACGGCGGGGCGCACCGGTGTCGGTGTCCAGCGCTCGACCGTCGATTCCGGTGGGGCGGGGGTGAGCCCCGGTGGCCCGGCTGCCGTGTTCCGTGGGCGGTCCGATGCGGCTCCCGACGGCACGTCGGCCGCTGCTTCCGACCGCATGGTGACCGGCCCTGGCGGGCCCGTCGCCGAGGGCAGCCGTGCGGGGGCCACGGTTCAGCGGGCGACGCGTGAACCCGCTCGCCCAGCGACCGGCCCCAGCGATGCGCAGCCAGTGCGTAGCGAAGCCGTGGGCGAGGAACGCGGGCCGACGGCCCCTCAGCTCAACGGCGGTTCGGAGGGCAGGCCCCGCCCAGGTACGCCGGTCCCGACCGTCCCGTACACAGCACGAGGGGGCGACAGCGGCATGGGGGCGGCTGCGCCGAGCCCTCAGGTGGCCGACGTCCAGCGGGCGTCGAGCCACCCGATGGGTACGCCGCCTGCCTCCGCCGACTCGACCGGCAGCGACGACAACGGCAACGGCGTGCGGCAACCCGGCGTTGGGGCGAAGGGCCCCGTCGGCGGACGACTGGACGTCCAGCGGAGCGCGGCTCCCGGCAACCGTACGTCGGCCGAATCCACCACCGGCGCGCAGCCTCAGCCTGCTCGAACGGCAACCGTTCCCACACCTTCGACGACCGCCCCCGGCCGTCAGGCGCCGACCGGCTCGAACGGCAAGGTGAACGCCCCGCGTCCTCACCTCTCGCCAACCCCCGACGCCGCACTCAGCGTTCAGCGGTCGACGGTCACCCCGAATACCTCGTCCGGTGCCCCTGCCGCCACACCGACCGCACCGACCACCCCGGCCGCACCGACCACCGGCTCAACGGCCGCCCCCTCCGCCGCCACACCGGCAGGCCCCCGTGCCATGACCGCCGTACCCGACGGCACCAAGCCGAGCGTCCAGAGGTCCACGCCCCAGCAGCACGGCGCCCCCTCGCCCAGCTCCACCACGCCCGACAGCACGACCACCGCGCCCAGCACTCCTCCTCTCCCGGCCCCCCGCCCCCTACAGCGGAGCACCACCGGCCGGACCCGGCGCATGGGCCTCGGCGCCCCGACCTCCGTCGACGTGCCGTCGCCTGCCCCCCAGGCAACTCCCCAGCTCCCCGAGCCGACGCCGACCAAGAAGTCACCGTCACCGGCGGGCCCCACCCCCACCCCCACCCCCACCCCCACAGCAGCGGCCGGTACCACAGCCAGTCACGCCCCCCGAACGCCCGCACCCACCACGGCCTCCTCCACGACCCCCGAGCAGTCTCCGCTCCCCGTGTCGGCCGTCTCCGCACCGACCGCCCCCGCAGCAGGCACCCCCGCAGCAAGCACCCCCACAGCCCCAGCCGCACCGCCCCCCACCCCGACACCTCAACCCCACCCCCAGGTCCAACGCGCGACCACACCACCCCCGGTCCGCCCCCTGACCCCCACCCGCGCCCTCGCCCCGTCCATGCCCCCCGCGACACGCCCCGCCGTCCAGCGCAGTGCCACCGCCACCCCCAGTGCCGTACCCCTGCGCCGCCCCGCCCCCCAGCACGGCACCCCACAGACCCAGACGCCTGCCACAGCCCCTGCCATCCAACGCCTCTCCGCCGCCAGGGCCGAGCGCCCCCGCCCGACCCCTCCACCACTCCCCGGCAGCCCGCCGGCACTCCCTCCCCCACCCGCCACACGGCCGAGCGCACGCCCCACCCCGCCGGTCATCCAGCGAAGCCCCCTCAAGCCCCACACCTCCACGCCCTCGCAGCCGCAGCCGCAGTCACAGTCACAGTCACAGTCACCCGAACCCCCGACCAACAGCCCGCGGCCCGGCACCCCCGCCCCCAAACCCACCCCCCTCCAGCGCAACCCCCTCCACCCCACCCCCGCCCAAACCACCACCGCCGTCTCCCCGGTCGCCGCCCACCGCACCACCCCCGGCCCCACAGCCCAAGCCGCGACCACAACCAAAGCCACGGCCGCCGGGACCGACACATCCGCCGGTACCTCCGACGCCCCTCCCGAGTACGTCGCCGTCCCCAAGGGACAGTTCGACCCCCGAGCGCTCAGCGACTTCCAGTTGGACGAGCTGACGCACCGGCTGATCGGCCGGATCACCCGGCTCGTCCGTACCGAACTCCGCCTCGACCGCGAACGCATCGGCAGACTCCGCGACCCCCGCCACTGACCCCGCACCACCCGCCCGAAGCCCCCAGAAAGGCCGCCCCCGATGTCCCGCGATCTCGACCCGGGCTCCACCATCTTCTTCACGCTGACCATCGACGGCGAGAGCCTCGGGTACTTCAACGGGTGCGAGGGACTCTCGTCGACGGTGGAGATCGAGCACCGTCAGGAGGGCGGGAACAACGGGTTCGTCTGGCAGTTGCCGTCCCGTGTCACCTTCTCCACCATCCGGCTGACCAGGCCGCTGACGCCGGACACGGCGAAGGTCGCGGCGTGGATCTCGTCCGTCGCCACCGGCGTGAAGCGGCCGACCGCGCAGATCGCCGCGCTGCGCGCGGACGGCTCGGAGGTCGCGCACTGGGGGCTGATCGACGTGCTGCCGGTGAGCTGGCAGGGCCCCACCCTGGACCCGGCCAACCCGAGCGTCGCCACGGAGGTCCTGGAGATCACCCACCACGGGTTCACGGACTGAAGGGGGCGGACACGACATGGCAAGGGGCACCAAGGGCGGCGCCGGCAAGAGCCTCGTGCGCGCCACGCTCGCCATCCACGAGCCGCCGGTCGGCACCAGCACCAGCAAGGGCGCGCTGATCGAGACGTTCGCCTTCGACTTCAACCCGGCGCAGTTGCAGCTGAGCCGGCGCGCCCAGTGGAAGGTGACGCCGACGGCGGCGGTACGCGACGGTTCCGTCCCGGAGTTCATGGGGCCGGAGCCCCGTGAGATGACCGTCGAGATCTTCCTGGACTCCTCCGCCAAGCCGGGCGCCACCACGGTGCTGAAGAAGGTGGAGTCGCTGATGGGGTGCTGTGAGGTGACGTCGAAGAGCATCGCCGCGAAGCAGCCCTCGCCGCCGTGGGTGGAGTTCCAGTGGGGGGCGTTCTCGACGGCCCGGTTCACGGCGTACGTCAGCTCCGTGGACGCCACGTACTCCCTGTTCGGGACGACGGGCGTGCCGATCCGGGCCACCTGTCAGGTCCGGCTGCACGAGATCCCCACCAAGACCAAGGGCCAGAACCCGACCTCGGGCGCGCTGACCGCGCGGAGCGTGCACCGGGTGGTGGCGGGTGACTCGTTGCAGTCCCTGGCGTGGCGGGAGTACGGGAACGCGGCGGCGTGGCGGGCGATCGCCGAGGCCAACGGGATCGACGACCCGACCCGGCTGACGACCGGCGTGGTCCTCGTCCTCCCGGCCGCCGAGGAGGTGGGTCTCTGATGGTGAAGCCGTCCCACTCCAACGTCGTCCACGTCACCATCGACGGCAACAAGCTGCCGACCGAGTACGCCGATCTGCTCGTCGGCGGCTGGGTCGACCTGGGGGCCGGGGTGCCCGGAGCGTTCCGGCTGACGTTCCGCGACCCGCACGGGCTGCTGCTCGGCAAGCTGAACATCAGGTTCGGCTCGCTGGTGGTCATCGCGTCCGTCGCCGACGGCAAGGGCGCGGGTTCCCCGCTGCTCACCGGCGAGGTCACCGGGATGGAGACCGACTACGACGGCACCGGCACGTTCACCGTCGTCCGCGGCTACGACCCGGGGCACCGGCTGATGCGGGTGCGCAGGGTGGCCGCGTACCGCAACCAGACGGCCGCCGACATCGCCCGCAAGCTGGCCTCGACGAACGGCATCCCGGTCGGGCGGATCCAGAGCACGAAGACGGTCTACGAGTTCATCAGCCAGTCGAACGTCACCGACTGGGACTTCCTGGCGCGGCTCGCCGACGAGAACGAGATGGTGATGTCGCTGGACTCCAAGGGGAAGTTCCAGTTCGTCGAGCCGAAGCCGGCGTCGGGGGCGCCCGCGACGAGCACCCCCGGCGAGAAGAGTCCCTTCGTGTTCCAGGCCGGTGTCGACGTGCTGCGCTGCCGGGCCGCCGTGACCGCCGCCGACCAGGTCGACAAGGTCGAGGCGCGCGGCTGGAACGTGACCACCAAGAAGAAGCTCACGGCGACGACGAGGGCGGCCACCAGCCCCGGTGTCGCCATCGGCACCACCCCGCGGAAGGCCGCGAACCCGTTCAAGGCGGCGAAGCTCGTCGAGACCGACCATCCGTACGACGTCCAGGCCGAGGTCACGCACGCGGCGAGCTCCCTCGCCGACGACATCACCTCCGCGTTCGCCGAACTGGAGGTGACGGTGCGCGGCAACCCCGAGCTGCGGCCCGGGGTGCCGATCACGCTGACCGACGTGGGCACACCCTTCGAGGGCAAGTACACGTGCACGGCCGTACGGCACACCTTCGGCGACGGCAGCCACTACGAGACGTTCGTGACGGTCAGCGGCCGCCAGTGGCGCTCCCTGTTCGGCCTGACCTCGGGGGGTTCCGCGGCGGCCCCGAGGCTGCCCAGTGTGGCCAACGCGCTGGTCACCGACGTCGCGGACCCGCTGAAGCAGGGGCGGGTGAAGCTCCAGTTCCCGTGGCTGGACGACACCTACGTCAGCGACTGGACGCGGACGGTGCAGCTGGGCGGCAAGGGCGGCGGCGGGATCTTCCCGCTGGACGTCGGCGACGAGGTGCTGGTCGCCTTCGACCGGGGCACGCTGGACCACCCGTTCGTCATCGGCGGCCTCTACAACGGCGTCGACAAGCCGACGCCCGTCAAGGACGTGTGGCTGCACGACCCGGTCAAGAAGAAGGCGATCCGGCACACGCTGTCCGACCGGGACGGCAACCGGGTGGACCTGCTCAGCCAGCAGACCGGTCTGCGCAAGCAGGGCGTGCGGCTGGCCACCGGCAACGACCGGCTGATCGTCAACCTGGACCGGACGAAGACCGAGATCACCGTGGACAGCAAGGGCGCCGTACGGATCAAGGGCGGCACCTCGGTGTCCGTGAACGCCGGTACGGATCTGACGCTGAGCGGGCGGCGGTCCGTGACCATCAGGAGCGGCGGGCCGCTCACCCTCCAGGGTCAGGGGCTGGTCGGTCTGCGCTCGCTGGCCGGCGCCGTCAACGTGTCCGCGATGGGCGCCCTCAACCTCAGCGCGACCGGCGCGACGACGGTCAACGCGGCGGGGACCGTGCAGATCAACGCCGTGGGCCAGCTGGGCCTCAAGGCCGTCAAGGTCGACATCTTCGGCGGGTTCTTCGTCAACCAGATCAAGTACCCGTTCGGGTGAGGGCCGAGAACGGCGCCAGGACGTCACACGCGTCCGCGCTCGAAGCGCCGCAGACACACACGTACGTCAGGAAGGGAGGCCGGCCCGCAGATGGCCGAGCAGTTCGTCGGGTCCGGTTGGGCGTTCCCGCTGCGCATCGGGCCGACCGGAGGCATCGCCCTGGTCAGCGGGGAGCGCGAGATCGAGGAGGCGATCCGGCTGATCCTCGCCACCGCGCCCGGTGAGCGGCCCATGCGCCCCGAGTTCGGCTGCGCCATCCACGACCTGGTGTTCGCCCCGGTCAACGAGGCCACCGCCGGCCGGATCCAGCACGAGGTGTACGCGAGCCTCGACCGCTGGGAGCCGCGCATCGAGGTCAGCGAGGTGGAGGTGACCGCCGGCGCGGAGCAGGGCGTGCTCTTCATCGACGTCCGCTACGCGATCCGCGGCACCAACAACCCGCGCAGCCTGGTCTTCCCGTTCTATGTCATCCCCTCCCACGACGAGCCGGACGTGACGTCCGAGGCTCCCGAAAGCGACCGCTGATGGCCCTGCCCTCCCCCAACCTCGACGACCGCCGCTTCCAGCAGTTCGTCGACGACGCCAAGCGCTACATCCAGCAGCGCGCCCCGGAGTGGACCGACCACAACGTCTCCGACCCCGGTGTCACCCTCGTGGAGACGGTGGCCCACATGGCCGACCAGATCGTCTACCGGCTCAACCGGGTGCCGGAGAAGAACCACCTCGCCTTCCTGGACCTGGTGGGCATCACGCTGTTCCCGCCGTCCGCCGCCCGTACGGACGTCACGTTCTGGCTCTCCGCGCCGCAGGAGGAGCCGGTGCTGATGCCCCTCGGCACCGAGGTCGCCACCGTGCGCACCGAGAGCGAGGAGGCGGTGGTCTTCGCCACCGAGCGCGAACTGACCGTCGTGCCGTGCGAGTTGCGGCATCTGGTGGTGCAGCTGAGCGGTGAGCCGGTCACCGACCGGACCGCCGACCTCGCGGAGGGCAAGGACCTGATGTGCTTCGCGGAGGCCCCCCGGCCCGGCGACTGCATGCTGCTCGGTCTGAGCGCGGCGGTCCCGTCGTGCGCGGTCGCGCTGGAACTGGACAGCCGCGTCGACGGTGTCGGCGTGGACCCCCGGCAGCCGCCACTGGTGTGGGAGGCGTGGACGGAGGACGGCTGGGCCGCGTGCGAGGTCGACCGGGACGGCACGGGCGGCCTGAACCGGCCCGGCGCCGTCGTCCTGCACATGCCCGGCGGCCACACCCTGTCCCGCACCGGCGGCCAGGAGGCCGGCTGGCTGCGCTGCCGGGTCACCGAGCCCCTCCCCGGCCAGCCCTTCTACACCACCTCCCCGACCGTGCGCGCCGCCGAGGCGTTCACCCTCGGCGGGACCACCACGGCCGTGCACGCGGAGACGGTGTACGACGAGGCGCTCGGCGAGTCCACGGGGCTGCCGGGCCAGCGGCTGCGGCTGGCCCACGCGCCGGTCGTCGGCGACACTCCGCCGGTGGTGCTGCAGACCGCCGAGCACGAGGGCTGGACCGACTGGGACGTCGTGCCCTCCTTCGCCGCGTCCACCCCGCACGACCGGCACATCACCCTCGACGCCGCCACCGGTGAGATCGCCTTCGGCCCGGCGGTCCGCGAACCCGACGGCACCCTGCGCCAGTACGGGGCCGTGGCACCCAAGGGCGCCGTCATCCGGGCCCGCCGCTACCGCACCGGCGGCGGCCGCGCGGGCAACGTCGCCCGGGGTGCCGTACAGGTCCTGCGCACCTCCATCCCGTACGTCTCCGAGGTCGTCAACCGGGAGGCCGCGCGCGGCGGTGTCGACGGGGAGACGGTGGAGGAGGCGAAGGTCCGGGCGCCCATCACCCTGCGCGCCCAGGAACGCGCGGTCACCCTGCGGGACTACGAGGAACTCGCGCGGCGCGCCGCCCCCGACACGGCCCGCATCACGTGTCTGGAGGGCGACGAGGGCGAGCACGGGGCGTACGCGGTGCGGGTCCTGGTGGTCCCGCAGGCCGTACCCGACCCCGGCGGCCGACTGCGCTTCGAGCAACTCGTGCCCGGTGACGGGCTGTTGCGGCGCATCACCCGGCATCTCGACGAACGGCGCCTGATCGGCACCCGGTTGGCGGTGGGGCCGCCGTTCTACCAGGGGGTCACCGTCGTCGCCACGGTGCACGCCTTCCGGGGCGCCGACACCGACCGGGTCCGGCGGCAGGCCCACGACGCCCTCTACCGCCACCTCGACCCGCTGACCGGCGGCGCCGACGGCCGGGGCTGGCCGTTCGGCCGCCCCGTCCAGTCCGGGGAGGTCTTCGCCGTCCTCCAGCGCGTGCCCGGCGTCGAACTCGTCGACGAGGTCCGGCTCCACCCCGCGGACCCGCTGACCGGCAAACGGGGCGATCCCACCGACCGCATCGACCTCAGCCCGCCGTCCCTGGTGTTCTCCTTCGACCACCGGGTCCGAGTGATCGGGGACAACCAGTGAGCACCCCGCCCCGGCCGTCGTCGCCACCCCGGCCATCGTCGCCACTTCGGGACACGGCGCCACTCCGGCCGCCGGCGCCGCCGCTCCCGCCGCCACCGCTCCTGCCGGCGGCCCTTCCCGTGTCGGTCACCGCTGTGGGCAGTCGTTCCGCGGGGCGGAGCGGGTGGGCACAGCGGGCAGCGCCGGGCGCCGTGGAAGCATGCGGCACGTACAGCGGCGGGGCCACACCATGAGGGGCTCCATAGACGGCCTCGGGTCGTCCTCCCCCATCGGCCACATGCTCCCGGCCGTCTTCGCCGACGACGACCTCGCGCAGCGTTTCGTCGCCGGCCTGGACGAGGTCCTCGCCCCCGTCCTGGCCGTCCTCGACAACCTGGACTCCTACTTCACGCCCGCCCTCGCCCCGGTGGACTTCACGCGGTGGCTGGCCGGCTGGGTCGGCGCCGAGACCGACGGCACGGAACCGGAGGCCCGGCTGCGCGCGGCCGTCGCCGCAGCCGCGTATCTGCACCGGGTACGGGGCACCAGGCGCGGACTGTCCGAGGCCGTACGGCTGGTGTTCGGCGTGGAACCGGAGATCAGCGAGAGCGGCGGCGCCGACTGGGACGCCCGCCCGCTGGGCCCGGTCCCCGGCGACCGCCGCCCCCATCTGCGCGTGTCGCTGCGGCTGCCGAACCCGACCCGCGCGGACGAACACCGGCTGGACGCCCTCGTGGCCGCCGCCCGCCCCGCCCACATGCCCTACACGGTCCACGTGACCGCCGCCGAAAGGACGCCCGAGACATGACCAGCCAGACCCCCGACACGGGCCGGGCCCGCAGCTGCGCCGAGTGCGGCACCCGCGGGGAGCCCGGCCAGTCCTTCTGCGACGCCTGCGGCGCGGTACTCGGCTGGTCCACCCCCACCCCCACCCCCACGGACGAACCCCCGGCCCCCAGGACCACCGACCCGGCGTCCGACCGGGCCCCGGCCCAGCAGGACACGGACCGCGCACCCGACCGGGCTCCGGCCCGCCGGAACGCCGACGACGCAGCTCCCGGCCGGTCCCCGGCCGACGGGGACCGCGAACGCGGCCCGGACGACACGGAACCGGCGTGGGACGCGTTCGCCCGCCCCGGCGCCGGCACGGGCACCGCCCGCACGGCCCACGACACGACCCCGGCCCGCGCCGACGCCGGCCCGGCCGCCCGCCGCACCCCTCAGCGCCCCGCGTCCCCCGAGCCCACGCCCACGCCCACGCCCGCGCCCGCGCCCGCGCCCGCGCCCGCCGCAACGACCACCCCCACGGCGACCCCGACCACGGAACCGGCGCCCACGCCCGCGCCCACCGACACCACCCCCACCCCGTCGCCCTCCGCCTCCGCGGCCACCCCCCGGACCGCACCCACCGCCCCCCACCCCGCGGCCCCCTCCCCTTCACCGGAACCCTCCCCTGCTCCCGCCCCCACCGCCTCCGACCGAGCCCGCTCCCTCCTCGTCCCCGTGGCCGATCCGACGACCCGGCCCGCCGCGGAGCCGGCCGTCGCGCCCGTGCTGCCGGGGCGGCCCGCCGCGCAGCGGCCCCAGGTGCGGGCCCCCGACCCGGAGACCGGCACCGTGGGCGGTGTGCCGTGCCCCTGGTGCGCGACCCCCAACCGGCCCGACCGGCACTTCTGCGGGCGTTGCGCCATGCCGATGGCGGGCCGCGCGGAGGTGCCGGGCCGGCAGCCCTGGTGGCGGCGGATGCTCAACCCCAGTGGCGCGGAGGCGCCTTGGGCGGGTGACCGCCCTCGGCTGCGGCGCGGCTTCGGCCGGGTCCTCAACTGGGTCGTCGGCGCCCTCGTGCTCGCCCTGATCGTCACCCTCGCGTTCCGCGCCGACGACGCCGTCCAGGCGACCCGGGACCACTTCGCCAAGCGCGCCCCGATCGGCCCGGACCGGGTGAAGGCGTCCCGCTCGTACCCGGACCACGGGGCGCGGCTCGCCTTCGACCAGCTGAACAACACCTGGTGGGGGCCGGGTGTCACGCAGACCGGCGAAGGGGAGTGGCTGGAGGCCCGGTTCGACCATCCGACGCGGCTGCTGGACGTGGTCATCACGCCCGGTGTGTCGACGAAGGTGGACCAGCTTTCGCAGTCGGCCCGCCCGCACCGCATCGAGGCCGTGATCACCGCCGCCGACGGTTCGAAGAGCACGAGGATCATCAACCTGGACCAGGGGGCCGGCGGCCAGCGCCGCACGTTCCGCGTCGGCGAGGTCACCGCCGTCCGCTTCGTCCTGCGCTCCGCGTACGGCGCCGACGCCAAGAAGCAGGTGTCGATCGCCGAGATCGAGTTCTTCGGCCGCTCCAACAGCAACACCTGATCCGCCGACCGGGCGGCCCCGTACCCCGTCACGGGTGCCGCCCGGCCCGTGACCCCGTGCACGCGGCCTTCTACGCTGGACACTCCGAGTGCGCGGAGGGCGGGGTGGGACCGTGGCGAGACGACCGGACGGCGTCGAGGTCGTGGCGGCGGTGCGGCGGGTGTTCCGGGACGGGCTGCTGACCGGGGAGTCCGCGCTCGCGCCCGAGTCGGCGGCCCGCCCGTCACCGCCGACGGCCTGCTGGACATGGCGAAGGTCTTCGAACGGTTCGTGGCGGCGACGGTCCGCGCCGCGCTCGCCCGGCACGGCGTCCGCTGCGCCGACCAGGAGACCCACCATCGCCTCGACGAGGCGGGCCGCGTCCCCTTCCGCCCCGACCTGGTCCTGTACCGCGCGGGCCGCCCGGTGTCCGTGGCCGACACCGAGTACGCCTCACTCAAGCAGTCCGCCCCGCCCACCGACCACCTGTACCAGCTCCTCGCCTACTGCACGGCGCTCGGCCTCCCCCACGGCCATCTGATCTACGCCGCCGCGTCCCGCCACAGCACCCCGACGCCCCATGTCATCCGCCGGTCCGGCATCACCGTCACGGCCCACGCCCTGCACCTCGACCGCCCGCCCGAAGCGCTCCTCGCCGACATCGCCGACCTGTCCCTGCGGATGACGGACCCGGGCCCCCACCCCTGACCGCAGGACCGCAGGACCGCAGGACCGCACCAGCTCTCCCCCACCCCGGAGGCCCCCCATGCTGCGTGGCATCGACGTCAGCTCCTACCAGCCCTCCTCCTACGACACCACCGGCCTGTCCTTCGTCTTCGTGAAGGCCACCGAGGGCCGCACCTACACCAACCCGCGGCTCGCCGCCCAGACCAGGACCGCCCGCGACGCCGGCCTGGTCGTCGGCTTCTACCACTTCCTGTGGCCGGGCAACCTGACCGCGCAGGCCGAGTACTTCCTCGCCGAGGCTCCGGAGAGGGCCGGCGACATCCTCGCCGTCGACTGGGAGACCACCGGCGAGGGCACCCGCGCGAGCAACGCGGAGAAGGACCGCTTCATCCGGAAACTGAAGGAACTCCGCCCGGACCACCGGGTCGTCCTCTACTGCAACCGCGACTTCTGGCTCAACGTCGACACCACCTCCTACGCCGGCGACGGCCTCTGGATCGCCGACTACGTCACCGCCGGCAAGCCCCGCGTCAAGGCGAAGTGGCGCTTCCACCAGTACACCGACCGCCCCCTCGACAAGAACGTCGCCGCCTTCGACACCAAGGCCGCGCTGCGGGAGTGGGCCACGGGCGCGTGAGGGGGCGGGAACGGCGAAGGGGGCGCCCGCCGCGGTGTGCGGTGGGCGCCCCCTTCGCCGGGGCACGTCACTTGTCGAGGTACGCCCAGAACTCGTCGAACGACAGGAGCTTGTCGCCGTTGAGGTCGCGGCTGTTGATGATGGCCTCGGCCACCTCCTCGGTGACGTTCCAGTCGCCCCCCTGGGCCAGGGCGGTCTTGAACTCGGCGGAGGTGATGAAACCGTCACCGTTCGTGTCGATCCGCTGGAACTGCTTGCGTGCTTCCTCGATGTCCGCCACCGGTCCGCCCCTTCGTCGTGCTCTTCATGCGATACAGCCATCGTTGGCGGGCCAAGATTAACCGGCACGCCGAGCACGCGGTGCGGCACCCACCGGGCGGTGCGGTCGTCGATCGTGCCCGGGAGCCCGGGCCCCGCGGTGGAGGGAGAGTCGAGGAGTGGTGATGGAGACGTTGCGGGACATTCTCGACGCGGCGGCGGGCGGTGTCTTCCCGCCTCCGGACGGCCGTACGACGGTCGTGCCGCAGCCGTCGTACCGGGACGCCGGGGTCTTCGCGTTCACCGCGCACACCGTCATAGCCACGGACGAGGACCCGGCGTGGGTGCGCGAGACGCTGGCGGCCCTCGACTGCGACGCGCTCGCCGCGACCATGAACGCGCGGTTCCTGACCGCTCTGCTGGACCGCACGGGGCGCCGCAACGACACGATCGACGTGATGACGGTGGGCGCGCCCCTGCCGAGTGTGCCGGAGCTGCCGCTGGAGGAGATCGCCGATCCCGGTCATCCGAGGGTGGTGAGTTCCCGCAGGCGACGCGACGACGTGCGGGTCTGGAGCACGGAGGGCGGCCTGCTGGTCCTCGGACGCGGGGTCGCGGGGCGGCTGGAGGTCGCGGTCGAGGTGGCCGAGGGGGGACGGCACCAGGGGCTCGGCCGGGCCCTGGCGCGGGCGGCGCGGCAGCTGAGCGGGGGCGAGCCGGTGTGGGCCCAGGTGTCGGCGGGGAACGCCCGCAGTCTGCGGGCGTTCCAGGCGGCCGGTTATCTGCCGGTGGGTTCGGAGGCCCTGCTGAGCGCCCGCTAGCCGACACCGGACGAGCATCCGGGCGGGCGACCTGGCGGGTACCCGGGTGGGCACCCGGCCGGGCGACCCGGCGGGGTCAGTGCCGGCGGCGTCGATGGAGTAGTTCCAGCCGGACTTGTACCAGGTCTGTACAGGTCGTGGTCGTACGTGGTCGAGACCTACGGGGAGGGCTGGTTGACGAGGACGTACTGCTCGATGTCGTACTGGCCGTCGAGGACGTCCCTGGGGTGGAAGCCCTGCTCGAAGACGACGGCCGGGCCGCGGCTGTCGCTGCGGTGGAGGGTGCCGCAAGTGGTGCGCCAGACCGGCTCGGGCGTGATGCGGTCGCCGTCCACGCGGCGGCGGCCCGGCGCCGCGGACGAGTGGTGATCACGGTCAGCACCCTCTCGACCGGGGGCGGCGGGCCGGGGACCGCCACCCGTTCGGCGGCGTGTCGGGCCGCCAGGTTGTCACGCCTCACCGGAAGACGCCCGTGTGGCCGAGGGAGTAGCGGCCGGGCTGGGGGTACACGGCGAGGCCGTGCGGGCCGCTGCCGACGGGGATGCGGGCGAGCTGCTTCCCGGTGCGGGTGTCGATGGCGTACACCTCGGAGTCGTAGCGGCCGGAGAGCCACAGGACCTTGCCGTCGGCGGAGACGCCACCCATGTCGGGGCTGCCGCCCTCGGGGAGGTGCCACTTCTTGGTGAGTTCGTTCCTGGCGAAGTCGAAGACGGAGACCGTGCCCTCGCCGCGGTTGGAGACGTACATCTCGCGGGAGTCGCGGCCGACGTACAGGCCGTGGGTGCCCTTGCCGGTGGGCAGCAGCTTCGGCTCGTCGAACGTGTCGCCGTCCAGGACCCACATGCCGTCGGCCATCATGTCGGCGATGTAGAACCGCTTGCCGTCCGGTGCGATCTTCACGTCCTGCGGCATGGCGCCCTCGAAGGGCAGTTTCCGCTGGCCGACCACCTTCATCTTCTCGGTGTCGACCTTCAGCAGTTCGCCGCTGAACTCGCAGGACACGATGAAGTACCGGCCGTCGAGCGAGAAGTCGGCGTGGTTGACGCCGTAGCAGCTGACCGGTTCGGTCTTGACCCGCTTCATGGTGTGCGGGTCGCGGAAGACGAGTTCACGGTCGAGGGAGGCCATGACGACGGCGTACTTGCCGTTGGGGGTGAAGTACAGGTTGTACGGGTCGTGCACCTCGACGGGTTCGCCCGCCTTGCCCGTCCTCGGGTCGATGGGCGTGAGGGTGTGGCCCCGGTTGTTGTTGACCCACAGGGTCTTCAGGTCCCAGGACGGAACGACGTGCTGGGGCTGGCGGCCCACCGGGATCGTCTCGATGATCTCGTACGTCTTCGGGTCGATGACGGAGACGGTGTCGGACTCGCTGTTGGGGACGTACACCCGCGACGGGAAGTCCTTGACGACCGGGGAGAGCCGGCCCGGGCGGTCGGCGGCGTAGACGTCCTTGGGGTCGAGCAACGGCGGCATGCCGCGCAGGCCCTGCGCCTGCGGCCGCTGTCTCTTCTTCCGCTCGGCGGCTTCGGCGGCGGCCCGGTCGGCACGGTCGGCCCGGATCCGCTGTTCCTGCTCGTCGGTGCCGGTCGCGCTGCCGCACGCGGCCACGGCGGCGAGAACGGCCGCCGCGAGGAGGGCGCGCTGGACGAGGTGGCGCTGCATGAGGGAGGTGCGGGGCGTGGTCACGCGCACCTTTATAGGGAGGTCGGGCAGGTTTTCCGGCGATTGGCCCGTTCGGCGGAGATCCGCGTCGCGAGACGGAGAGGGGCGGCGGGCGGGTGTCCCGGCCCGGCCTCCGGTGGCTGTCCTGGCGGGGGCGGTTCCGGCGGGGGGCTAGCGGTCCGCGACGCGCATCTCGAACCAGGTGGTCTTGCCGCGCGGCAGCAGATCCACGCCCCAACGGTCCGACAGTTTGTCGACGAGGAAGAGTCCGCGTCCGCTGATGTCCATCTCCTGCACCGGCATCAGACAGGGCAGACCCCGTGAGGGGTCGCGGACCTCGACGCGGATCCAGCCGCGCCGCCGCCTCATCCGTAACCCGAAGACCCTGGCCCCGGTGTGCCGTACGGCGTTGCCGACCAGTTCGGAGACGAGCAGGACGGCGTCCTCGGTCATCTTGGGCGAGAGGCGCCATTCGCGCAGGACGACGACCTGGGCGAGCCGACGGGCGGTGGCCGCGGACTCAGGGCGGGACGGCAGCGGAACCTCCGCCTCCGTGGGGTTGCCGAACAACTCCAGTGCCTTCAGCGCCCGTTCGTCCTCGATCGCAGGCGACCAACGCGCCGCGGTCGCACTCCCGTGCCGCCGCGGCTGTTCGATACCCTCCAGCCCCGCCATGCCCCCATCATGGCCGCCCGGAGCGCCCTTCGTGGCCGTTCCGGAGGAATACAACCCCCGGAACCAACCATTCCGGGGGTTTCGGATGTCATATGCCAAAGGCATCGCATACTCGTCGACACCCCTCCTGAGCTGCGCGGACCATCTGAACTTCGGTCAGCGGACGGAGCCTTGGCCGGAACTTTCTTAAGACTGTCTTAAGGCTCCGATAAACCGCTCCATCGGGGGACGCGGGTAAGACATCGCGTCAACTGCAAGGGGATCAGCGGAAGTCGTGGACCGGAATCCGGCCGTCAGACGAACTTCGCCTTGCCCGGCCCCTCCTCCACGAAGCTGCGCATCCCGCGCTCCCGGTCCTCGGTGGCGAACAGACCGGCGAACCAGTTGCGCTCGATCGCGAGCCCCGTCTCCAGGTCGGTCTCCAGGCCCGCGTCGATCGACTCCTTTGCCGCGCGCAGCGCGATCGCCGGACCCTGGGCGAGCTTCGCGGCCCACTCGTGCGCGGCCGTGTACACCTCGTCGGCCGGGACGACCCGGTCCACGAGGCCGAGTGCGAGGGCCTCGTCGGCCTTTACCATGCGGCCGGTGAAGATGAGGTCCTTGGCCCTGGAGGGGCCGATGAGCCGGGACAGCCGCTGGGTGCCGCCCGCGCCCGGGATCACCCCGAGCAGGATCTCCGGCTGGCCGAGCTTCGCGTTCTCCCCGGCGATGCGGTAGTCCGCGCACAGCGCCAGCTCACAACCGCCGCCCAGGGCGTAGCCGGTGACGGCCGCGACGACCGGCTTGGGGATGCGGGCCACCGCGCTGAAGGAGTCCTGCAGGGCGCGGGAGCGGACGACCATCGCCGCGTGGTCCATCGCCTGCATCTCCTTGATGTCCGCGCCCGCCGCGAACACCTTCTCCCCGCCGTAGAGGATGACGGCGCGTACGTCGTCCCGCCCCGCCGCCTCCTCGGCGAGCTCCTTGAGGCGGTCCTGGACGGCGATGTCCAGGGCGTTCATCGGGGGGCGGTCGAGGCGGATGGTTCCCACGCCTTCGGCGACTTCGAGATGCACAGTCATGCAGGCAGGTTAACGGGGACTAACGACAGCGGCTCCGGTGTGCTGCGTCACAGCACACCGGAGCCGCACGTCCGACCGGAAGGGCTATGCCCGTCCGACCGGAAGGACTACGCCTTCCACTTGTCCCAGGACATGTTCCAGCCGTTGTAGCCGTTGTCCGGGTCGACGACACGGTCGTTGGAGTTCTTCACGATGACGACGTCACCGACCATCGAGTGGTCGAAGAACCAAGCACCCGGGGCCTTGCGGTCGTAGCCGCCGCGGGTGTCGCGCAGACCGATGCAGCCGTGGCTGGCGTTGTAGTTGCCGAAGGCGCCCCCGCCCCAGTAGTTGCCGTGGATGAAGGTGCCGGTGTTCGTCAGGCGCATGGCGTCCGGCACGTCCTTGATGTCGTACTCGCCGCCGTAGCCGACGGTCTCGCCGTTCATCCGGGTGACGCGCAGGCGCTCGCTGATGACCATCTGGCCGTTCCAGGTCTCCATGCCGGGCTTGCCGGTGGTGACGGGGATGGTCTTGATGAGCTTGCCGTCCCGCTTGACCTTCATCGTGAGCTTCTTGACGTCCACGACGGAGACCTGGCTGCGGCCGATGGTGAAGGAGACCTTCTTGTTCTGCTCGCCGTAGACGCCCTCGCGCCCCTCGACACCGTCGAGGTTGAGGTCGACGGTGACCTTGGTGCCGGCCGCCCAGTACTTCTCCGGGCGGAAGTCGAGGCGGTCGTTGCCGAACCAGTGGCCTGCCACCTCCACGGGCGGCTCGGTCTTGATGGTGATGGCCTTCTCGACGTCCTCGGGGGCCGTGATGCCGCGGGTGAAGCGGATCGAGAACGGCATGCCGACGCCGACCTTCGAGCCGTCCTCCGGGGTGAAGATGCCCACGAAGGTGTTCTTCGGGGTCAGCGTGGTGAAGGACGACTCCTCGGCCGCCTCACGCCCCTCGGAGTCCTTCGCGACGGCGTGCACCTTGTACTCGGTGGCCGAGTTGAGGTGGATGGACGGCGTCCAGGTGGCGCCGCCGTCCGTGATCTCGCCGGCGATCTTCTTGCCCTTGCCGTCCTCGACGGTGACCTCGGACAGCTTGCCCTTGGTGGCGGTGACCTTGAGGGCACCGCTGGTGGCCACGTCCTTGGCCTTGTTCTTCGGAGCGATGGAGACCACCGCTTGTGACGGCTCGGTGGCCGCCTTGCCGGAAGCGCTCTTGTCCGAGCCCTTTGCCTTGTCGCCGTCGGAGCCGGAGTCGGACCCCCCGCCTCCGCCCCCGCACGCGGTGACGGCGAGCATCAGCAGGCCCAGCAGAAGTGCCAGGACCCCCTTGCTCCTCCGCCTCCGCGCGCCAACCGACGCCCCCGATATCGGTCGCCCGTTCAACTCTCTTGTCTCCCCTCGCACGGCCTTGAGCAGGCCCGCACCCCTCCGCGCAGCACGCGCGTCCGCACGTACATTAACCAGATGATCGGATGGGATTAGCCCCGGCGAATGTCACCGTTCAGTCCCAACTTGAACGATCCGAGCCCCGGTCCCCCGTCCGGCCCCACACCCGGACGCCCGCCGCGCGCGTACGGCTATGTCGGTTACCTCACCGCGGCACCCGCTTTCCATGCCTTCCACCCCATGTTCCACCCGCCGAGTCCGTTGTCGGGAGCGACCGTTTTGTCGTGGCTGTTGACGACCTCCACGACGTCCCCGACGAGGCTGCGGTCGAAGAACCAGCCCGCGGGGGTGCTGGAGCTGCCGCCCTTCACATCGCGCAGGCCGACGCAGCCGTGGCTGACGTTGGCCCGGCCGAAGGCGTCCGGGGCCCAGTAGTTGCCGTGCAGGAAGGTGCCGGAGGTGGTCAGGCGCATGGCGTGCGGGACGTCGGGGATGTCGTACTCGCCCTTGCCGTCCGCCTTCTTGAAGCCGACGGTGGCGCCGTTCATCCGGGTCACCTCCAGCATCTCGGTGACGACCATCTTCCCGTTGTACGTCGTCGTGCCGGGCGCCCCGGCCGTGACGGGCAGGGTGGCGAGCACACCGTCGCCGCGCTGGACGCGCATGGTGTGCAGGGCCGCGTCGACGACGCTGACCTGGTGGCGGCCGATGGTGAACGAGAACGTTTGGTACTGCCCGCCGTAGACGCCGGGCGCCCCCTCGACGTCGCGCAGCCGCAGGGCGACGGTGACCTTCGTGCCGGGCTTCCAGTACGTCTCGGGGCGGAAGTCGAGGCGGCCCCCGCCGAACCAGTGCGGGCGGATCTCGACGGCGGGCTCCGCGGTGACGCGGACGGCTCGTTCGACGGCCGCGCGGTTCAAGATCTCCCGGTTGAACTCCAGGGAGACGATCATCCCGGTGCCGACCGTGGAGCGGTTCTCCGGGGCGACGTACGCGATGAAGCGCTTGTCGGGGACGTAGGTGCGGAAGGTGACGTGCCGGGCGGAGCGGCGGCCGTGGGCGTCCAGCGCCACCGCGTCGACGGTGTACTTCGCGGCCAGCGCGAGCTTCCGTGAGCCGGTGGGGCGCCAGGTCAGCCCGTCGGCGGACACCCGGCCCGGAACGGGTGACTCCTGGGCGTCCTGCGACTTCACCACCTTGACGGACTCCAGGCGCCCGCTGGGCACCCGTACTTCGAAGCGCTGCTCCGGGCGCACGCCCTTGCTGCCGTCCTCGGGGGTGACCCGGATCGTGTCGGCCGGAGCTTTCTCACTGGTCGGCGGGGGTGTGGGGGTGCATCCGGCGACCGCGGCCAGCAGGCCGGCCGCGACCAGTACGGCGGCCGGCGCGGCACCGGGGCGGCGCGCGTGCGTCTGTGCGTGGTTCACGTGCGGCCCAACGACGGCGCACGCCCCCGGGAAACGTGAGTGCGAGGCGTGCTCTGGGCAGAACCATGGGAGACAACTCGACGGGGAGCAGGGACCTGCCCGTCAGGACGAGGGGGGTGTTGTGCGGGGCTGTCACAACACCCCCTGGGGGCGGCGGGTCCCGGGGCTGGGACTCCCGGCCCCGTTTTCGCGTCGGCCCACCGAGTCGCGGGAGGCCGTGGTGTCGAGCGCAGCCGATCAGGAGGCAGTGGAGGAGACGCGCGGAGTGCCGGCCGCGCGTCGGGCCGCCGTGCTCAACGGCAGGCACAGCGGGGCGGGGCCGCCGCCCGTGTGGCCCGGTGCCCCGACACCGCTCGGGGCGCGCTTCCGGGTGGGGCCGGACGGGGTGGCCGGGACGAACTTCGCGCTGTGGGCGGGCGGGGCGGAGGCCGTCGAGCTGTGCCTCTTCTCCCCGGAGGGCGAGGAGACACGGCTGGAGCTGACCGAACTGACGCACGAGATCTGGCACGGCTTCGTGCCCGGTGTGCTGCCGGGCCGGAGGTACGGCTACCGGGTGCACGGCCGCTGGGACCCGTGGACCGGCGCCCGCTGGAACCCGGCGAAGCTGCTCCTCGACCCGTACGCCCGGGCCGTGGACGGCGAGTTCAGCCTGCCGCCCGAGGTGTACGGGCACGTCAGGGACTGGCCCGAGCAGCATGTCGCGGACACCGTGCGCGACGAGCGGGACTCGGCGCCGTTCGTGCCGAAGGGCGTCGTCGTGCACGACGACAGCCCCGACGACGAATGGATGGACGACCGGCGCCCCAAGACCCCCTGGGCGGACTCGGTCATCTACGAGCTGCACGTGAAGGGCTTCACCAAGCTCCACCCCGGCATCCCGGAGGAGCTGCGCGGCACCTACGCGGGGCTCGCGCACCCGGCGGCGATCGAGCACCTGGTGAAGCTGGGCGTGACGGCGGTGGAGCTGCTGCCGGTGCACCAGTTCGCCCACGAGGACCATCTGCTGCGGCGGGGCATGCGGAACTACTGGGGCTACAACTCGATCGGCTACTTCGCGCCGCACGCGGCGTACGCGGCGTCCGGGACCGCGGGGCAGCAGGTCGGGGAGTTCAAGCGGATGGTGCGGGCGCTGCACGCCGCCGGCATCGAGGTCGTCCTCGACGTGGTCTACAACCACACGGCGGAGGCGGACCAGCGCGGCCCAAGCCTGTCGTTGCGGGGCATCGACAACCGCGGCTACTACCGCCTCCAGGGCGATGCCCGGCACTACGCGGACTACACGGGCTGCGGGAACACGCTGCACGTGGTCCAGCCGCACGTGCTGCGGCTGATCACCGACTCGCTGCGGTACTGGGTGACGGAGATGGGAGTGGACGGCTTCCGCTTCGACCTGGCGGCGGCGCTGGCCCGCTCGATGCACGACGTCGACATGCTCTCCCCGTTCCTCGCGGTGATCGCCCAGGACCCCGTGCTGCGGCGGGTGAAGCTGATCGCGGAGCCGTGGGACGTGGGGTCGGGCGGCTACCAGGTGGGCGCCTTCCCACCCCTGTGGACGGAGTGGAACGACCGCTACCGGGGCGCCGTGCGGGACTTCTGGCGGGGGGCGCTGCCCGATGTGCGGGACCTCGGCTACCGGCTGTCGGGGTCGAGCGACCTGTACGCGTGGGGCGGGCGGCGTCCGTACGCGTCGGTCAACTTCATCACCGCGCACGACGGTTTCACGCTGCGGGACCTCGTGTCGTACGAGCGCAAGCACAACGAGGCGAACGGGGAGGGCAACAGGGACGGATCGGACGACAACCGGTCCTGGAACTGCGGCACCGAGGGCGAGACGGACGACGAGCGGGTGCGGGCGCTGCGGCGCCGGCAGCTGCGGAACCTGCTGACGACGCTGCTGCTGTCCACGGGGGTGCCGATGCTGGTCGCCGGGGACGAGCTGGGGCGGACCCAGGGGGGCAACAACAACGCCTACTGCCAGGACAACGAGATCAGCTGGCTCGACTGGGGGCTGCTGGAGGATCCCGGCTGGAAGGCGCTGTTCGAGCTGACGGCGCGGCTGATCGCCCTGCGCCACGAGCACCCGGTGCTGCGCCGGCGGGCCTTCTTCTCGGGCCGGGCGCACTCGGCGGACGGACTGCGCGACCTGGCGTGGTTCACGGCGCACGGCAGCGAGATGACCGAGGGGGACTGGTACGCGCCGGCCGCGACCCTCGGCATGTACCTCTCGGGCCGTGACATCCCGGGGCGGGACGCGCGCGGCGCCCCCGTCCTGGACGACAGCTTCCTCGCGGTCCTGCACGCGGGCGACCGGCCCGTGGAGTTCGCACTGCCGGGGACGCCGTGGGCCGAACGGTACGAGGTCGTCGTCGACACGTCGCGGGAGGAGCAGACGGAGGCGCCCGGGGTGGTGCATCGGGCGGGGGCAGTCGTCGACGTGCCGGCGCGGACGGTGCTGCTGCTGCGGGTGGTGGCGTAGGCATCCGCAGGTCCCTCGGCGGGGGGACGCCAGTCGGCCGGGGCCGGAAGCCGGCATACAGCTCCAGTGCCTCCCGGACGGTGAGTCCGGGCTGGAGTTCGCCCTGCTGGAGCTGGGCGCCGAGGACCCGGGCGACCCGTTCGTGGTCGGCGACCGGGTCGGGTCCGGCGACGCGGACCCGGCCCGCGTCGGGGACGCGCAGGCCCTCGACGCATTCGACGGTGGTGGTCCCGGCGGGAGCCGGGCGGGCGCATCGGCCGTCCCGCTCGAAACGCCGTCAGCCGATCGGTTGATGTCCGGACACGACCCCCGCGCGGCACCGGTCGTAGGACCGATGGCCGAGCGCGGTCCGGCCAAAACTCGGTGGGCGATGTCAGTGGCGATCCGTAGGCTCGCTGCTGATGGCCACGACACGTGCAACCGCCGAGGAACCCGACCAGACCCAGGACCCCGAGCAGCCCCAGGGACCCGAGCCGCGGACCGCCCGGCGGGCCGAGGGGCGTTCCGCCGTACGCAGCCTGCTGCGGCTGTGGCCGTACGTCCGGCCCGTGCGGGCGCGGCTGTCCGTGGCCGCGGCCGTCGCGATAGTCGCGTCCTGCGTGGGCCTGGTCATCCCGCTCGTCCTGAAGTGGATGGTGGACGGGCCGGTCGCGGACCACGACCCGGCGGGCGTGTGGCTCGGCGCGCTGTACCTGCTGCTGCTCGGGCTCGCCGAGGCGCTGCTGTTCGGGCTGCGGCGCTGGCTCGTGGCGCGGCCGCTGGCGGGGGTCGAGGCGTCGATGCGGGCCGACCTCTACGGGCATCTCCAGCGCCTGCCGGTCGCCTTCCACGACCGGTGGGCCTCCGGGCAGCTGCTGTCGCGCGCCACGACGGATCTGTCGCTGCTGCGGATGTTCCTCGCCTTCCCGCTGACGTTCCTGCTGGTCAACGGGGTGACGATCCTCGTCGGTGTGATCATCATGCTGATGCAGGACTGGACGCTCGGTCTGGTCATCCTCGGGCCCGCGGTACCCGTGATCGTCACCTGTGTCGCCTTCGAGCGGAAGTACGCGGCGGTCGCGCGACTCGCCCAGGACCAGGTGGGCGATCTGACCACGGTCGTCGAGGAGAGCGTCCTCGGCATCCGGATCATCAAGGGCTTCGGGCGGCACCGCAGCCAGGCACGGGCGTTCCGTGAGCTGTCCCGGACCCTGCGGGGCACGGAGCTGCGCAAGGCGCGGCTGCTCTCCGCGATCTGGGGCGTCATCATCACCCTGCCCGAACTCGCCATCGGCGCGGCGCTCGTCGTGGGCGTCGTGCAGGTGGCGGACGGCGCGCTCTCCGCGGGGACGCTGGTGGCGTTCCTGTCGACGGCGCTCGCGCTGCGGTGGCCGGTGGACTCCATCGGCTTCCTGCTGGCGATGAGCCAGGAGGCGGCCACCGCGACCGAGCGGTACTTCGAGGTGCTGGACGCCGCGCCGGAGGACGCCGAGCCGGAGGGCGCCGAAGACACCGGGGCCGACCGGCGGTCCGCGGCGGAGGCGGTGCGGGGCGGCGCGGAGGCGGTGCTGGGCGGCGCGGAGGCGGTGCGGGGCGGCCTGGAGTTCCACGGCGTGCGGTTCCGCTATCCCGACGCGCCCGCCGACACGCCCCCCGTCCTCGACCGGATCGACCTCCACATCCGGCCCGGCGAGTCCATGGCGCTCGTCGGCGCCACCGGCTCGGGCAAGACGACGCTCACCGCGCTCGTGCCCCGGCTGCACGAGGTGACCGACGGCCGGATCACCCTGGACGGCGAGGACATCGCCGGGATGCCGAGGGAGGAGCTGCGGGCGAAGGTCGCCGTGGCCTTCGAGGAGCCGACGCTGTTCTCCGCGACCGTCGGCGAGAACGTCCTGATGGGCGCCGGGCCGGACGCCGGGCAGCCCGAGCTGGACCGGGCCCTCGCCATCGCGCAGGCCGACTTCGCGCACAGCCTGCCCGACGGCACCGCCACGCAGGTGGGCGAGCAGGGCCTCAGCCTCTCCGGCGGGCAGCGGCAGCGGCTGGCGCTGGCGCGGGCGGTGGTCGGGCGGCCCCGCTTCCTGGTGCTGGACGACCCGCTGTCGGCACTGGACGTGCACACGGAGGCCGCCGTGGAGGCGGCGCTGCGCCGGGTGCTCGCGGAGACGACGGCCCTCATCGTGGCGCACCGCCCGTCGACGGTGCTGCTGGCCGACCGGGTGGCCCTGCTGTCCGGCGGCCGTGTCGCCGCCGTGGGCACCCACCACGAGCTGCTGCGGACGAACGCCGAGTACGCCCATCTGATGTCGGGCACCGAGGAGACCGAGGGGGACGCGCGATGACGGCGCCCACGACCACCGCGCCGAACAGGGAACCGGACGGCGACGAACGCCCCGTCGAGCAGGGGGTGACCGACCCCTTCGACCACGACGACCTGCCCACCCCGCCGGGCGCCACCCTCGCGCTGCTGCGGTCCCTGCTCGCGCCGATGAAGGCGCGGGTCGCGCTCACGAGCGTGCTGCTCCTGCTCCAGCAGGCGGCGGTGCAGGCGGGCCCGCTGCTCGTGGCGTACGCCATCGACCGTGCCGTCCCGGCGTTCCGGGACGGCCGGCACGGGCCGCTGATCACCGTGGGCGTCGCGTACCTGGTGTGCGCGCTCGCGGCCGGCTTGCTGCAGTTCGCGTTCATCGGGGCGTCCGCGCGGGTCAACCAGGACGTGCTGCTGGATCTGCGCGGCCGGATCTTCCGGCACGCGCAGGCACTGAGCATCGACTTCCACGAGCGGTACACCTCGGGTCGGCTGATCTCGCGCTCCACCACGGACGTCGAGTCCCTGCGGGAGCTGCTCGACGAGGGCCTGCAGGAACTCATCACCGTGATCCTCGCCTTCGTCTACATCTCGGCGATGCTGCTCTGGCTGGACCTCGGTCTCGGCGCGGCGGCGCTGGCGTCGTTCGTGCCGCTGTACGCCCTCGTACGGCTGTACCAGCGGCGGGCGGCCGGGGTGTACGCGGCCCGGTCCACCGCGATCGCCGCCGTGATCGTGAAGTTCGCGGAGACGATGAACGGCATCCGCCCGGTGCGCGCGTTCCGCCGCGAGAAGGCGAACGACGCCGAGTTCCGGCGCCTGAACAGCCACCACGAACGCACCAACGGCGACGCCATCCTGGAGATGGCCCGTTACGTCGTCGGCTCCCGCGTGGTCGCCAACGTCACGGTCGCGGCGATCGTGCTGTGGGGCGCGTACCGGGTGGCGTCAGAGTCCCTCGCGCTGGGTGTGCTGGCGGCGGCGGTGCTGTACCTGCGGCGGCTGTACGACCCCATCGACCGGCTCGGCATGTTCCTCAACTCCTACCAGTCGGCGGCCGCCTCGCTGGAGAAGATCGCGGGGCTGCTGGCCCAGCGGCCGTCGGTGCCCGAGCCGAGGGAGGCGAGGGAGCTGCCGCCCGCGGTCTCCGAGATGCCGGGCCGCGAGGTCGTCTTCGACGGCGTACGGTTCGCGTACCGCACCGGCGGCGAGGTCCTGCCCCGCTTCGACCTCACCCTCGCCGCGGGCAGCACGGTCGCCGTGGTCGGCTCCACCGGCGCGGGCAAGTCGACGCTCGCCAAGCTGCTGGCCCGCTTCTACGACCCCTCGTCCGGGCGGATCCTCCTCGACGGGGTCGACCTGCGCGACCTCGCGACGCCCGAGCTACGGCGCGGGGTGGTGATGGTCACCCAGGAGGCGTTCCTGTTCTCCGGCACGGTCGCCGAGAACATCGCCATCGGCCGCCCCGACGCCACCCGCGAGGAGATCGAACGCGCCGCCAAGGCCATCGGCGCCCACGATTTCATCAGCGCGCTCCCCGACGGCTACGACACCGACGTACGCAAACGGGGCGGGCGCATCTCCGCCGGGCAGCGCCAGCTCGTGGCGTTCGCCCGCGCGCTGCTCGCCGACCCGGCCGTCCTCATCCTCGACGAGGCCACCAGCTCCCTCGACATCCCCGGTGAACGGGCCGTGCAGCGCGCCATGTCCACGGTCCTCCAGGGCCGTACGGCCGTGGTGATCGCCCACCGGCTGTCGACGGTGGAGATCGCCGACCGCGTGCTGGTCATGGAACACGGCCGGATCGTCGAGGACGGCACCCCCGCGGAACTCATCGCGGGCGAGGGCCGCTTCGCCGACCTGCATCAGGCGTGGCGGGACAGCCTGGCGTAGCGGACTCCCGACGCGCGACGGCCGGCCGCGCACGGGGCAAGTCGAGTCCGGACCGCGCCGCGTCCGGACCGGGGAAGGACAGGTCCGGGCCACGCCGCGTCGGACCGGGAAACGTCCGGAATACGATCAGCGCGGACCACAGCACGTCCGTAATACGACCCGTCCGGCACACGGCACGCACGCCATGCGACCCGGCATGCGGCACGTCCGTCCGGCGGGAGAGAACGGGGGGCCGATGATCGACGCGTACGAGGACCCGGGCGTCCCCGACCGCCGGGGCGGGGCCCGCTACCTCTGGTGGCTGGTGCGGAAGCAGGCGGGCCGCTCCGCGCTCGGCTCGCTGATCTCCTGCGTGTGGATGGTGCTGCTCGCGGCGACGCCGTACATGCTGTCGCGGGCCATCGACGAGGGTCTCCTGCCCGGCGACCACCGGGCGCTGGTCGGCTGGTCGGCGGCCCTGTTCGGGGTGGGCGCGTTCAACGCCTGGCTGAGCATCATGCGGCACCGCACCATGACCCGCGTACGGATGGACGCCAACTTCCGCACCGTGAAGGTGGTGATGGCGCACGCGGTCCGGCTGGGCGCGGCGCTGCCGCGACGGGTCGGCGCCGGTGAGGTCGTCACGATCGGGGTGGGCGACGTCAACACGATCTCCTCCTCGCTGACAGTCATCGGGCCGGGCGCGGGCGCGCTCGCCGCTTATCTCGTGGTCGCGGGGCTGTTGTTCTCCGTGTCCGTCCCCATCGCGACGGTCGTGCTGCTCGGGATGCCGCTGATGGCCGTCCTGGTGGGGCCGTTGCTGCGGCGGCTGCAGGGCACCGAGGCGGAGTACCGGGAACGGCAGGGGGTGCTGACCGCGCGTATCGCGGACCTCGCGAGCGGGCTGCGCGTCCTCAACGGCCTCGGCGGCAAGGGCCTCGTCGCCGACGCGTTCCACCGCGACTCGCAGCGGCTGCGGGCGCAGGGCTACCGGGTCGGCTCGGTGACCAGCTGGCTCCAGGCGCTGGGGGTGGGGCTGCCGACGCTGTTCCTCGCGGTGGTGACCTGGCTGGCGGCACGGCTGGCCGCCCAGGGCGCCATCACCGTGGGCGAGTTGGTGTCGGTGTACGGGTATGTGACCGTGCTGGTGCGGCCGGTGTCGTACTTCGTCGACTGGGGGTACGAGGTGAGCCGCGGAGTGGTGGCGGCGCGGCGCGTCATCCGGTTCCTGGACCTGGAGCCGCTGCCGGACCACGGCACGCGGGACGCGCCCGCGGAGCCGTCGGCACTGCACGACCCGGAGTCGGGCGTACGGGTGCTGCCGGGCCGGCTGACCGCGCTGGCCGGCGACCGTCCCGCCGACGCGGCGCTGATCGTGGACCGGCTCGGACGGTACATGCCGACGGCCGCGACCTGGGGCGGCATCCCCCTCGACGAGATCCCGCTGGCGCGCGTCCGGGAGCGGATCCTGGTCGCCGACCACGAGGCGGACCTGTTCGCGGGGCGGCTGCGGGAACTGCTCGGCGGCCGTACGGAGCCGTCCGACGCGCAGATCGCGGAGGCGGTGCGCGCGGCCGTCGCCGACGACATCGTGCAGGGCCTGCCGGACGGGCTCGACTCGGCGATCGACGCGCAGGGACGCAACCTCTCCGGGGGCCAGCGGCAGCGGGTGCGGCTGGCGCGGGCGCTGCTGGCCGACGCCGAGATCCTGCTGGCGGTCGAGCCGGCGTCGGCGCTCGACGCGCACACGGAGGCCCGCGTGGCCCAACGCCTGCGGACGGCCCGGGAGGGCCGCACGACCGTGGTCACCACCACGTCCCCCCTCGTCCTGGACCACGCGGACACGGTCGTCTACCTGACCGAGGGCAAGACGGCGGCCACCGGCACCCACCGCGAACTCCTGGCGACAGAGCCGGGCTACCGGGCGCTGGTGGCCCGGGACGCGGGTGAGGACGGGGACGGGGGGACGAGGGCGGGCGTCGGTGCTCCGGCGAAGCCAGGCGCTGGGGCGGGGTCGAAGACCGGCGTCGAGGCGGGGGCGACGCGGGACGACGTCCGAGTGCGGTCGGGCGCCGAGGCGGCGGCGGAGCGAGATGTCGAGGCGCGGCCCACCAGTGCGGCGGCGAAAGCGGAGGCGGAGGAGAGCGTGGAAGCGAGCGCGGGCACGCACGAGGCGGCCGCAGAGGAGGCCGTACGGTGACGACACGCTCCCCCGAGGGCCCGACGGACCCCACGTCCGCGGCTTCCGACGAGGGTTCCTCCCCGTACCCGGCGTCCGCCGACGATCCCTCCACGTACCCGGCGTCCAGCGAGGGTGCCTCCGCCACGGGCTCCGCCGACGCGGGACTCCCCGTGACGGGCTCCGCCGACGTGGGACTCCCCGTGGCGGGCTCCACCGACGCGGGACTCCCCGTGACGGGCTCCACCGACGCGGGACTCCCCGTGACGGGCTCCACCGCCAAGGGCTCCGCCGACGCCGGACTCTCCCCGACCGGCCCCACCACCCAAGGCTCCGCCGACGCCGGACTCCCCGCGACCGGCTCCGCCGGCGCCGACACCATGTCCACCGGCACCACCCCGACCGGCCACGCCACGACCGGCCCCTCCGCAGCAGGCCCCACCGGCACCTCCCGCACCTCTGGCTCTGCCTCCGGCTCCCCCGCCGCCCCTCCCTCCGGCTCCCCCTCCGGCGGCCCCTCCTCCTCCCGTCTCCCCATCGCCCGGCCCGTCGATGTGCGGCGGGCCGCTGTGCGGCTCGTGCGGGGGGACGGGCGGGCGTTTCTCGCCGTGTTGGCGTTGAACGGGGCCGCGGCCGGGACGGGGCTCGCGGGGCCCTGGCTGTTGGGGCGGATCATCGACGAGGTGCGCGGCGGGGGCGGGGTCGGCGCGGTGGACCGGCTGGCCCTGGCCATCCTGCTGTGCGCGGTGGCGCAGCTGCTGCTGGCCCGCTGGGCCCGTTACGTGGGGCACCGGTTCGGCGAGCGCGTCCTCGCGCGGGTCCGCGAGGAGTTCGTGGACCGCGCCCTCGCCCTGCCCGCGTCGGTCGTGGAGCGGGCCGGCACCGGCGACCTCACGGCGCGCGGCACCGCCGACGTGGACTCCGTCGGCAAGACCCTGCGCGACTCGGGCCCCGAGCTGCTCATCAACACCGTGCAGGCGCTGTTCCTGATCGGCGCGGTCTTCGCCCTGGACCCGTTGCTCGGCGTGTGCGGACTGTTCGGCCTCACCGGCATCTGGTTCGTGCTGCGCTGGTACCTGCGCCGGGCGCGCGCCGGGTATCTGGCGGAGGGCGCGGCCGGGTCCGAGGTCGCGGAGATCGTCGCGGCCACCGCTTCCGGCTCGCGGACGGTGGAGGCGCTGCGGCTGGAGCGGCGGCGGATCGCCGCGAGCCGGGACGCGCTGGAGGTCTCCCGGCGCCGGCGTTTCCACACCCTGTTCCTGCGGACGGTGTTCTTCCCCGGCGTCGAGGTCTCCTACCTCGTGCCGGTGGTGACCGTCCTGCTGGTCGGCGGGGTGCTGCACGAGCGCGGCTCGATGAGCCTGGGCGCGGTGGTCGCGGCGGCCCTGTATCTGCAGCAACTGAGCGGGCCGCTCGACGAGATCCTGATGCGGATCGAGCAGTTGCAGTCCAGCGGCGCCTCGTTCGCGAGGGTCGAGGGGCTGGCCCGCGCGCCGCGGGCGGTCCCGGGGCGGTCGCCCGAGCCGGTGGACGACCGGATCGACGTGACCGGCGTGCGGTACGCGTACGAGCGGGGCGGCGAGGTGCTGCGCGGTGTCGACCTGACCGTACGGCCGGGTGAACGGCTGGCCGTGGTCGGCCCGTCCGGCGCCGGGAAGACCACCCTGAGCAGGCTGCTGGCCGGTATCGACGCGCCCACGGAGGGCTCGGTGACGGTCGGCGGGGTCCCCGTCGTCGGCCTCGGCCCGGAGCGGCTGCGCCGTCAGGTCGTCCTGGTCACCCAGGAGCACCATGTGTTCCTCGGGACGGTCCGCGACAACCTCCTCATCGCCGAACCCTCCGCCACGGACGAGGAGTTGTGGGCCGCTCTGACGGCCGTGGGTGCCGACGGCTGGGTCCGCGACCTGCCCGACGGGCTCGGCACCCGCCTCGGCGAGGGCGGTCGCCGTACGGACGGCTCCCAGGCCCAGCAGCTGGCCCTCGCCCGGGTGGTCCTCGCGGACCCGCACACGCTCATCCTGGACGAGGCGACCGCTCTGCTCGACCCCGCCACCGCGCGCCACACCGAACGCGCCCTCGCCGCGGTCCTGGAGGGCCGCACGGTCATCGCGATCGCCCACCGCCTGCACACCGCCCACGACGCGGACCGGGTCGCCGTCATGGAGGACGGGCGTCTGACGGAACTGGGCACGCACGACGAGCTGGTGGGCGCGGGCGGAGCGTACTCGGCGTTGTGGGAGAGGTGGCACGGCGAGCGCCCCGCCTGACGAGGCCCCGGCCGCCCGATCCGACGGGCCGCTTGGCCGACGGTTCAGCCAACAACCCGTATATCGAACATGACCCTCCGGTCAACGGACGATTTCCGGCCAACTTGTTGACGCGCTCCTGACAGATGGCGCGATCTCCTGCCACGCTGCCCACATCCGCGTCACAGCAACCTCACAAGCTCCCCCCGCCGTGCCGCGGAGCACCTCCCACGCATGTGGTGTTCGCGTTCCACCCCTTGTTCTGCCCGGGCGGCCACCAACCGCCCGGTCTCCCCTGGCCGCGCGAACCGCGGCCATGCAGAAGGAGTCAGTGTTGAGACGCCAGTCCCACAGACGCACCTCCCACACGAACGACGTCCGTTCCCGTTCCACCCGGCGACGCGTCGCCACCGGCGCGCTCGTCGCCGTCAGCGCCCTGCTGGCCGCGGCCGTCCAGTCGGGCGCCGCCACCGCCGCCCCGGAGAAGGCACCGTCGGCCGCGGGCAAGGGCGCGGTCTCCGTCAAGCTCAGCCCCTCCCAGCGGGCCGAGCTGATACGCGAGGCCAACGCCGGCAAGGCGGAGACGGCGAAGGAGCTGAACCTCGGCGCCAAGGAGAAGCTCGTCGTCCGTGACGTGGTCAAGGACCGCGACGGCACCGTGCACACCCGGTACGAGCGGACCTACGACGGCCTCCCGGTCCTCGGCGGCGACCTGGTCGTCGAGACCTCGAAGGCGGGCAGGACCAAGGGCGTCGTCAAGGCCACCAAGGCCACCATCAAGGTCGCCTCGCTGAAGCCGACCCTCGCCGCCGCGAAGGCCGAGAAGCAGGCGCTCGGCGCGGCGAAGGCCGAGCACGCCAAGGACGCCGAGATCAACCGCGCCCCGCGCAAGGTGATCTGGGCCGCGAGCGGCAAGCCCACCCTGGCGTACGAGACGGTCGTCGGCGGCTTCCAGCACGACGGCACCCCGCAGGAGCTGCACGTCGTCACCGACGCCCGGACCGGCGAGAAGCTGTTCGAGTGGGAGGCGGTCGAGACCGGCACCGGCAACACGGTGTACTCCGGCACGGTCAACCTCACCACCACGCAGTCGGGGTCGACGTACAACCTCACCGACGGCGCGCGCGGCAACCACAAGACGTACAACCTGAACCGCGGCACGTCCGGCACCGGCACCCTGTTCTCCGGCCCGGACGACGTGTGGGGCAACGGCAGCCCGTCGAACCTGGAGTCGGCCGCCGCCGACGCCCACTACGGCGCGGCGCTGACCTGGGACTACTACAAGAACGTGCACGGCCGCAGCGGCATCCGCGGTGACGGCGTCGGCGCCTACTCCCGCGTGCACTACGGCAACAACTACGTCAACGCGTTCTGGCAGGACACCTGCTTCTGCATGACGTACGGCGACGGCTCGGGCAACGCCAACCCGCTGACGTCGATCGACGTGGCCGCGCACGAGATGACGCACGGCCTCACGTCGGTCACGGCCGGCCTCGTCTACTCGGGCGAGTCCGGCGGTCTGAACGAGGCCACCTCCGACATCCTCGGCTCGACGGTCGAGTTCTACGCGAACAACAGCTCCGACGTCGGTGACTACCTCATCGGCGAGGAGATCAACATCAACGGCGACGGCACGCCGCTGCGCTACATGGACAAGCCGAGCAAGGACGGCTCGTCGAAGGACTCGTGGTACTCGGGCATCGGCTCGATCGACGTGCACTACTCGTCGGGCCCGGCGAACCACTTCTTCTACCTCCTGTCGGAGGGCAGCGGCGCCAAGACCATCAACGGCGTCAGCTACAACTCGCCCACCTCGGACAACCTGCCGGTCACCGGCATCGGCCGGGACAAGGCGGAGAAGATCTGGTTCCGCGCGCTGACCACCAAGTTCACGTCCACCACCAACTACGCGTCGGCCCGCACCCACACCCTCGCGGCGACCGCCGACCTGTACGGCACCACGTCCGCCGAGTACACGGCGGTGCAGAACGCGTGGGCGGCCGTCAACGTGGGCTCGCGGCCCGGTGGCGGCGGGGGCGGCGGTACGTCGTTCGAGAACACGGCCGACGTATCGATTCCGGACAACGGCGCGGCGGTCACCTCGCCCATCACCGTCTCCGGCCGGACGGGCAACGCGCCGTCGAACCTCGCGGTGGCGGTCGACATCGTCCACACCTACATCGGTGACCTCCAGGTGCAACTGGTCGCCCCGGACGGCACGGCGTACACGCTGAAGGCGTACGGCACCGGCGGCAGTTCGGACAACATCAACACCACGTACACCGTGAACGCGTCCTCCGAAGTCGCCAACGGCGTCTGGCAGTTGAGGGTCCAGGACAACGCGGCCCGGGACACCGGCCACATCAACAGCTGGAAGCTGACGTTCCCGTAGGGAACAGGGCGGCCCCTTCGTATACAGGGCCCGAACGGACAGGGCGCCGCCCCGGGGGATTCCACCCCCGGGGCGGCGCTCGCTTTGCCGTTCTCCGGGCGCACTTGATCCGCCCTTCGCCTCGTCCGAAGCGGATTTACAGAGCGGCAACATTTCTGGACAGTTGACTTTCGGCCAACATCACTTGAACCTCCTGACATGTACGCGTCCGAGTGTCACTCTTCACTCAACCGCCGCACTCGTAACTTCAGTTCACCGGACGGCGACCCCACGCCGAACCGGTCTCCCCCACCAAGGAGCATGAGTGACTCCGTTCTACGCGCGTCATAAGCGGACCACGCTGGCCATCGCGACCGCCGTCGCCGCCGGTGCCCTGCTGACCACCGGTCTGACCACCGGCGCCACCGCCCAGCCCGCGCCGACCGCCGACAAGGCCCGGTCCGCCGGTGCCCCGGTCGCGCTGACGCCGGCCGCGCGCACGGCCCTCATCAAGAAGGCGGACGCGGCCACCGCCGAGACCGCCGACGAGATAGGCCTCGGCGCCAAGGAGGAACTGGTCGTCCGCGACGTCCTCAAGGACGCGGACGGCACGGTCCACACCCGCTACGAGCGCACCTACGGCGGCCTCCCGGTCCTCGGCGGCGACCTGGTCGTCCACGAAAGCAAGGCCGGCGCCGTCAAGAGCGTCACCAGAGCGACGAAGGCCACGGTGAAGGTCGCCGACCTCACCCCGGACGTGACGAAGGCTGCCGCCGAGAAGCAGGCGCTGAAGGCCGCCAAGGCCGAGGGCTCCAGCAAGACCGCGGCCGACAAGGCCCCGCGCAAGGTCGTCTGGGCCGCGAGCGGCAAGCCCGCCCTCGCCTACGAGACGGTCGTCGGCGGCTTCCAGCACGACGGCACCCCGCAGGAGCTCCACGTCATCACCGACGCGGAGACCGGCAAGAAGCTGTACGAGTGGGAGGCCGTCCAGACCGGTACCGGCAACAGCCAGTACAACGGCCAGGTCACCCTCGGCACCACCAAGTCGGGCTCGACGTACAACCTGACCGACGCCGGGCGCGGCAACCACAAGACGTACAACAAGGCCCGCTCCACCTCGTCCTCCGCCGGCACGCTCTTCTCCGACGCGGACGACATCTGGGGCACCGGCAGCGCCTCCAGCTCCTCCACCGACCAGAACGCCGCGGTGGACGCCCACTACGGCGCGCAGGTCACCTGGGACTTCTACAAGAACGTCCTCGGCCGCAACGGCATCAAGAACAACGGCGTGGCCGCGTACTCGCGCGTCCACTACGGCAACGCGTACGTCAACGCCTTCTGGTCCGACACCTGCTTCTGCATGTCGTACGGCGACGGCGCGGGCAACACCAAGCCGCTCACCTCGCTGGACGTGGCCGGCCACGAGATGACCCACGGCCTGACGTCCAACACCGCCGGTCTGAACTACAGCGGCGAGTCCGGCGGCCTGAACGAGGCCACCTCGGACATCCTCGGCACGGCGGTCGAGTTCTACGCGGCCAACGCCAAGGACCCGGGCGACTACCTGATCGGCGAGAAGGTCGACATCCGCGGCAACGGCACCCCCCTGCGCCACATGGACCAGCCGAGCAAGGACGGCTCGTCGGCCAACTACTGGTCGTCGTCGCTCGGCAGCCTGGACGTCCACTACTCCTCGGGCCCGGCGAACCACTTCTTCTACCTCCTGTCCGAGGGCAGCGGCGCGAAGACGATCAACGGGGTCTCGTACAACTCCCCCACCTCCAACGGCGCCACGATCACCGGCATCGGCCGCGCCAAGGCCGTCCAGATCTGGTACAAGGCGCTGACCACGTACATGACCTCGACGACCAACTACAAGGGCGCGCGCACGGCGACCCTGAACGCGGCGCGTGACCTGTACGGCGCCGGCAGCGCGGAGTACAACGCGGTGAACGCCACGTGGGCGGCGGTCAACGTGACCGCGTAGCACATCGCGGCCTGTGTGGGGGCGGTACCCGGCGGGAAGGCGACTCCGGGTACCGCCCTAGGCTTTGGCCCCATGTCCCACACCGACGGCTCACACCCTCTCCCGGACGGCTTCACCTACGAGGCCGTCGGCGCGACCCGCGAGGGCCGCTGCCCGCCCGGCTTCAACGAGCTGCAGGTCCGCACCCGCCTCGGCGAGGGAACGGACCTGTTCGAACGGGCGGCGCACGCGGTCCGCACCTGGGAGATGCACCGCGCGCTGGGCGTGGGCCTCCACACGGACGCGCCCGAGGCGGCGCCGGGCGTCGACGTCACCGTCACCCTGGGCGGCGTCATAAAGGCCCCCTGCCGCGTCGTCTGGACCGTGGACGAACCCCGCCGCAAGGGCTGGGCCTACGGCACGCTCCCCGGCCACCCCGAATCCGGCGAGGAATCCTTCGTGGTCGCCCGCACGGGCGACGGCACGGTCTGGCTGACGGTGACGGCGTACAGCCGCCCGGCGAAGTGGTACGCGCGGGCGGGCGGCGCGGCGACCCGCGGCTTGCAGCACGCGTACGCACGACGGTGCGGGGTGGTGCTGCGGAGGCTGGCGGGGGACCCGAAGGGCTAAGCCGATGCCTCGTGCCCCTACTTCAACTGCGAGGATGCCTGACCTTTACCTCAGATGCCGAGAACGCGAGGGGACAGCGTTCATGGACCTCCTCACCGGTCCCGCCCTCGGAATGCGTCTCGGTGCTATCACCGGACTGCGCTGTATCGGGAAGGCGTACTTGCTCCGCTCTCTGTGCGAGGCCGTGGGGATTGCGATTGACGGCGATCAGTAACGAGGGCAGTTAACGCGACTTGCGCCGATTCGGGATGCGCCTGGGTAAGTAGACCAGGGCTCGCCACTGTCACGGGCAGGGGAAAGGCACAGCTAGATTCCTCACGTTAGAGGGCGAACGGCTCATAAGAGAGAGCCGCGTCCACCACTTGCTCCGCCGAGAGTGGAGGGTCAGAGTAAAAAATCAAGTCACTGACACGCGGGTGCGCCACACTCTCCTCCAGCAAACGCAACATCGAATCTTCCTCCCTCTCCGTCGCACCCTCCGCAGCCATAATCCTCTCGACAAGTCGGATCAACTCGTCCCGCGACATCATCATTTGAATCAGC
Source organism: Streptomyces sp. NPDC030296 (assembly GCF_055572815.1). Taxonomy (NCBI): domain Bacteria; kingdom Bacillati; phylum Actinomycetota; class Actinomycetes; order Kitasatosporales; family Streptomycetaceae; genus Streptomyces; species Streptomyces sp. NPDC030296. The sequence goes on along the minus strand of NZ_JBVICQ010000023.1, from coordinate 17,075 downwards.
TCCCTAATCTCCGGGACCGTCAGCCCGTGTGATACGTGCGGTCCAGCACATCTCGATGATACTGCGGGGTGACAACGATCAGGTTATCCAGATCGTAGACACCGCCTCCATGCTGGATCGGAGTGACGTGATGCAGGACATACCTGTCCGACTTCCCAACCCGTTGCGAACTGACGACCCGAGGCGACCTTCCATTGGCCATCACGGCTTGGTTTGCAGGACTGAATTGCTTAGCCAGGGACGGATTATTTGAAACTTCTTTCCAGAACGCCTCCCTGAAGTCATCGAAGGTCTGGAATTCTCTACCCTGCAGGACATCGGCAACTTGTCCAGGAATCTTGCCCATATTACCCGAACTCCCTTTGAGCCACTTACCGGTAACAACGGGAAGCCGATAGCCACCGGTGACCGCACCAGGAGAGTTACGAAGCTTTGTAGCAGTCTTAACCGCCTCCAGCATTCGAGGACCCTTAACCCAGTCCATAAAGGGAATAATCGCTATCGTAGATAGGGCGACTCCGCCCCAATCGCCATCTTCAGCGGACCGCTTCGCATCCCGGATATCGCAAGGAGTGCCAACAATCGGAACAACTCCACAGATCGCATCGGTCGCGGCTTCCTGCTCCGGGGTCAGCTCTACGCTGCCGTTGCCCATATTGAGCTCGTATTCCGGTGTTTGCTGGCACCAGAACTGCCAGCAGCCGGAGCTCTTCTTGGCCGCGCCGCCGCTTCCGGTGTTTCCGGAACTGCCAGTGCTCGCGGTGCCCCTGCTCTTCTTGGTCGTCCCGCTGCCGCCGCGCAAGACTCCGTCAGGGTTGTTTTTGATGTGCTTGGGCTCGCTGCCGACATTGCAGGTTCCTGTGAGACCGCAGTCGGCGCCACCAGGATCCATGAGTCCCGTGGGGTCGGAGGACGAGGCAGGGTTGTTTCTGACGTACGAGTAGCCATTGAGCGACTGATGCTGGTCCAAAGCGATGATCGGGTCCACGCTGATGAACTGGCCCGTCAGCGGGTCGTACTCGCGCGCCCCGATGTGCGTCAGCCCCGTGCCCGCGTCCGCCGGCTTGCCGAGGAACGCCTTGTCGTCCGGCCAGGTGACGCCCGGCTTCAGGTCGCGTGAGGCGCCGAACGGGCTCATGTACCTCTTCGTGACCGCGTACGTCGTCGCGTCCATGGCGAGGCTGGACGTGCCGTGGTGGTCGGAGGCCAGGAAGCTCAGCTTCGTACCCGACGTACCCGAGGCCGCCGTGCGGACCGCGATCGTCTGGCCGTTGGCCGTGTAGTAGCGGGTGCCGGAGAGTGTCTTCGTGGTGCCCTTGACCGTCAGGCGGACCTCCATGCCGCCGAGGTAGAGGATCGTGTCGCCGTCACCCTTGGAACGGCGGATCAGCAACTCCCCGTCGGCGTCATAGAGGTAGTTCGTCTGCGCCGAGCCCTCGGTCGTCCTGGCCAGCTTGCCCTCGCTGTTCCAGAGCAGACTCTGCTGAGCGGCGGGTCCCGGACGGGACGTCGTGTTGCCCTGCACGTCGTAGTCGTACGTCGCGCTCCTGGCACCAGTCGTGTTGTCCAGGGTGTGGGGCTTCTTGTCGCCGGCGTCGGACGTGTCGTCGTACATGTACGTCGTGGTGCTGTTGCCGGTGCCGGAGTGCTTGGTCTCCGTCTTGCGCTGACCCGCCTCCGTGTACGTGTACGACGTCCAGTAGGGCGCCGCGCCATCGAGGTTCGACACCGTACGGCCTGAGGCCGCACAGTCAGCCGTCTTGGGAGTCCAGGACTCGGTCAGGCGGCGGTGGCCGTCGTAGGTGAAGCACTGGTGGTCGGGCTTGGTCGTGCCGCCCTGGGTCGTCGCGTCGAAGATGGAGGTGACGTTGCCCGCGTCGTCCTGGGTGAACTTCAGTTCCTGCGGCATGTAGCCGTGGACGTCGTCGGTCACGTGGGCGCGGGTCAGACGGCGTGTGCCCGGCTCGTAGTCCCAATTGAGGAACATCTTCTTCGCCGTGTCCGCCCCGCTCTTGCCCAAGGCGAGTTGTGTGAGGTCGCCCTGCGGCGAGAACGTCGCCCCCTGTAGGTAGCCACTCGTGCCCCTGGACGTGAGCTGATGGCCGGTCGCGTCGTAGGTGTACTCGACGGACTCCGAGGGGAGGCCGCCCGCCGCCGGCTGGGACGCCATGCTGATGGTGCCGTCCGGGCGGTACCCCGTGGCGAAGCTCAGGGTTTCCGGCACGCCCGCCGCGACCAGTTCGTCAGTCTTGGGCAGGAGGAGCTGGCTCTCCATGACCTGGTACATCGGGTCGTACTTCGTGATCTTCTTCGTGTAGGCCTTGCCGCTGAGGCCGCCGTCGTAACGGACCGCGGTGTCGAGCTGTCCCTTGTACAGCGAGTCGAAGGTCCAGGCCGCGAGCTGGTTCGCGTCCTTCTTCTCGCCCTGCCACAGGCCGGTCCTGCGGTTCAGCTCGTCGTATCCGTAGAGGAGCTTCTTGTCCGCGTCCTCGGTGTTGAAGGTGCTGTCGACGCGGTCGAGGGAGTCGTAGGTCGTCCTGCTCGTGCCCTTGTCGGGGTCCGTGGCGGTCACCTGGCGGCCGAACAGGTCATACGTGTAGGACCACTTGGCCTTGTCAGGGCCGGTGATGGTCTCCTGCTGTCCGGCATCCGTGTACGTGTACCTGGTCGTGGTGTAGTCCGTGCCGGTCGGCTTGGGGCCGGCGTATTCACGACGCTCGGTCGTCTGGCCGAGCGCGTTGGTGACCACGGCGGTGGCCTGACCGCCGGAAGGAGCGGTCGCCATCACCGTGTCCCCGGTGTACGTCGTGTCGACGCTCCAGCGGGTCACGCCATGCGTCTTCGTGACCGTCTTCGTCGCGCGGCCGGCACCGTCGTACGTCGTGTCGGTCTGGATCGGGGCCTGGCTGCCCTCGGTCTGGACCGCGGAACCGGAAGGGGCCGACTTGTCGTCCCAGATGTCTCCCTGCGCGCTGGTCGCCAGGCCCCGGCTGTCGTACAGCGTCAGTGAGACGAGGCGGCCACCGACCGGAGTGGGAGTCTGGACCTGGCGCAGGCGCAGCAGGTTGTCGTAGAACTCGTAGGTGGTGTTGTAGCCGGTCCCGTCACCCTTCAGTGCGCCGGTCGACACCCATGACAGGTCCGAGTTCCTGATGTTGTAGGCGTAGACGAAGTTCGCCGTCTGCTTGCGGGCCTTCGATCGGTTGGGCAGCCAGACGCTCGTGACACGTCCGAGGCTGTCGTACTCCGTCTCGGTGATCTTGTCGTTGGGGTCGCTCACAGTGACCGGGGCGCCGGTCGCGAACGCCACGCGGGTGGTGGTCTTGTGGCCCTTGATGTTGGTTGCGCTGCTGGACGTCAGCGGGCCGGTGCCGGCCGGGACGTAGGTCGTGTCCGACACCGTCTTGTCGTTGGTGTCCTTGACGGTACGTGGGCGGCCCAGGGCGTCGTACGTGGTGGTGGCCATCTTCTGCCAGGCCGGGGCGTCGTCACTGCCGTAGGACTTGGCGCGTCCTGTCCAGACGGCCTCGCCCTTCGTCGGCTTCTGGGACGCCGTCCATGCCGTGGCCGTCGCGTCGTCGTAGATCGTCGCCGCGTCCGAGACGACGTCACCGGGCCGGCTGCTGTCCGCCGGCAGGTCGAGGGCCGAGTCCGCGGTGGCACAGGTTTTGGCGACCGTGCGGGTGCGGGACACCAGGGAGATGCCGTTGTCGGCATTGCGCGCGTACCAGGTGCGGGTGCACTTCTCGTCGCCGGTGACGGCCCCGTCGCCCTGGTCCTCCGTGGTGCTGACCATGCCATGGTCGTCGTACGTGTAGGCGGTCGTACGGGAACGGTCGACGGCGGTGCCCGTGGTCGTCACGCGGGTGCGGTCGGTGGAGTCGGCGACCCTGACCATGTAGGCCTCGGTGTCGGCGTACGACTTGTGCTGGACCGCGGTCTTCCTGGACCACATGGTGTTTACGGTTCCGGAGACCTCCTCGGAGCCGTTGTAGGTGACCGTCTCGCGGACGGATCCGGCGTACTGGTCGCGGTCCGTGACCGCTCCCGCCGAGATACCCGTCACCGACGCCGACTTGCGGTTGTCCGGGTGTGGCGTCCTGTTGTCGGAGCCGAGGACCCGGTCACCGTTCATGCCCTGCATGTACACCGTGGTCGTCTTCAGCTGATCGGTGCTGCTGGTGCCCGTCACGTGCGTGACACGCTGGAAGCCGCGCCAGAGCGACCAGGTCCGTTCCTTCTCCGGGACGAACGGGTTCTCGTCGTAGTGCCAGGCCGGGGTGGAGTAGCGGTAGGTGTGCTGGACGGCTTCCTTGCCACCGTGGGGCGCCGAGGTGGTGACGGAGTTGACCGGGTACTTCTGGAACCAGTCGAGGATCGGGGTCTTCTCGCCGTTGGGCGCCCAGTACACCGGGTAGCACCGCTTGTCGTTGTCGTCGACCTTCGGCATGGCCTGCCCGCGGACGCAGTCGGCCTCCATGTACGACACGACCGTCTCGGCGCCGGCCTCGGACGTGATCTTCTTCAGACGCGGCTTGTCGAAGGAGAGGATGTTGTCGTGCTGGCCGTCGACACGGTTGGTGAGGAGTGTGTGCTCGAACGTCACCGGCGGCAGCGCCAGATCCGTGCCGCGCTTGCCGGTGTGCTGGATCTGTTTCAACCACAGGGACTGGTCGGCGGAGTCACCCGTGTCGCCCGGGTCCGGGTAGCTGTGCTGAAAGGACCAGGCGTCGACGGCTGCGTAGCCGGGAGTGGTGGCGGCCGCGTCCCAGGCGTACGTGGTGACGCCGGTCAGCCGCTTGCGGGTGAAGAACGAGGGCCCGGTGTTGCCGGTGCACTTGTCACCGCTCTTGCAAACCGCGTCGAACGGTACGTCGGGCCAGTTGTCCCGGGTGTCCTCCGTGAGGGAGTCACAGCCCTTGCCGGACGCGATGCACCGCTCGCTGTAGCCGAGGACGACCTTGTCGGAGGCGGCGGGGGTGGCGGAGAACAGTGCTCCCTTCCGCTGGCCGTAGCGGATCTCTTTGAGATAGCCGCCACGTACGTACTCGGTGCCGGTGGTGTCGTCGCCGAGCATGTCGTAGTGGTTGCGCTCGGCCTCGTACCAGTAGCTCATGGCGTTGCCGTGGGTGTCCTCGACGTAGTCGAGGTTCCATCGCCACGCCTGCTTCTTGCCCCGGCCGGAGAAGCCACTGCCGCTGCTGTGGCCCGGTTCACCCGAGTCGTCCCCGAAGACCGGGACGGTCCAGACGGACTCCGTGCGATCGTCCGCACCCGCTCCGTCCAGCTTGTTCAGGCCGAAGACGTACTTGGTCCCGTCCCCGGTGATGACCGTCCAGTACTCACCCTTGCCGTCACCCTTGCCGTCGTCGGTCGCCGGGTCGCCGTCGGGGTCCGTGTTCGCGTCGCCGTCGTCACCGTTGTCCGCGCCCCAGGAGTGGATGACCCTGGAGGCGTCGTCGTTCTTCAGGCGCCATCTCTTGGTGGTGTCGTCCTTGACCAGCTCACTGGCCTTGCCGTTCAGGACCAGGGACGCGTTCTCGTACTTCCAGCACAGATCGAACTTGTCCTTCTGGCCGTCGTCGTCGCAGGAACCGTACTTGCGTTCGACGTAGGAGGAGGTGAGGTCGAAGCCCTCGCCGACCTGGGTGCCCTGGTTGTTCGAGTTCGCGGTACGGCCGTCGACGGCCCCGGAGTCGTACGAGATCGACAGGTCGGGCGCCGGGCCCGCCGCGGCAGGCGGGGTCCGCAGCGGGTAGGACCAGGTGAAGGTGCCGGACGAACCGCCCGCTTCCCAGGACGACGAGGACGACAAGGGGGTCGCCTTGTAGTCGCCGGCGCCGGACTGGGAGCCCGCGGCGACGGCCAGGACCATCGTTGGGGCCTTGCCGTCGGTCCTCTTGAAGGTCAGCGTCGACGAAAGCTTCCCCGCAGCACGGTCGTTCACCGCCACGAGGGGCTGGGGAGCACGGCACGTGCCCTTGGCGCTGTCCCCGAGCAGGCAGTGGGGGAACTTGAGCAGATTCAGTCGGCCTGCCCAGTCACCACCGTAGGCCGAGGCGAAAGCCGAGTAGTCGAGGCCGAGTCGGGCCCGCCCACCGGTCGGCGGTCCGGTGACCTTGAGGACCACACCCTTGACACCGAGTTTCCTCGCCGCCTTCTGGTCCAGGACCTCGACCTTGACCGCGTCGGCGGCACGTGGCTGCTTTCCGTCCTTGGCGGCCTTCGGCTCGGTCAAGGTCACGGGAAGTGAGCCAGGGGTGCCCTTGGCCTTGCCCCGGCCGGACAGGGAGAGTGTCACCGATCCGTGGTCGGGCCAGTCCACCGCCCGTGCGCGGTCCTTGTTCCCCCGCTTCACGGCGGCCCGGTTGGCTGCCTCGATCTCCTTGCCGAGCGCCGCGAGCTTTTTGTTCGTCTGCACGGTCCACGGGGAGACCTCGGCTGCCTCCGGGGCTTCCACGTCCGGCTTCCCCAGCGGTTCGGTGTCCGCGGCGAAGACGACCGGAGTCATCAGGCTCGGGAGCATGGCGAAGCCGAGCAGCGCGGCGACGCGCCGCGTCCACACACGCCTGGCAGGTGTGGCGATCCCGCTTCCGGGCGGGCCCGCGATGAACTGGTTCATGACAAGTCTCCTGGCGGCGGCCGCGCCACGTGGGAGCGGCCGCACGCTGTTGTGAATCGGAGGCCGACGAGGCCGAAGAAGGCAGAGAGGGCGCGGAGCGCCGGAGCGGTCAGGTGGACTGATCAGTGATCTGGTTCTTCACCTGGTCGTTGGTCATCGCGCCGACCCACACGCGGACCTTCGCCACATCACCCGGCAGGTGATGCCCTGTGGTCCCGTTCGCCGTGCCCCGGCCGACCGACAGAGCGCCCGTGCCTTGCTGGTCGGCTTCGAGGCCGCCGTCTTCCGCGTTCTGCGGGAACTGACCGACGAACAGCTGGGACACCCCGAAACGCTGTGTTCCATCGGCAGCGCTGAACGACCTCGTCGTGTCGAAGACACCGGTCAGATCGACCCAGGTGTCGAACTCGTGGTCGCCGATGGTCTCGTGAGCGACAGCGAACGCGGTCCCCACCACCTTGCCCGTGGAGTCGACGGCTGTCCGGCCGAACCTCCACTCATAGGCGCCGCCCTCGATCTTCTCCACCCACAGCGCCCAGGAGGATTCCTTGCCCGCCCCGGTCGCCTGGCCGAATACCTGTCCGCGATAGCCGACCGGTTTGGCGTCCAGCAGCGCCTTGTCGAGACGCACGCGGGCGGACACGGTGAAGGATCCGGTCTCGTCGATCACCGGTCCCGTCGTGGACGCATAGCCGGAGCTGCCGTCGAGCACAAGAGCCGTGGCGTCCTCACCCGTCAGCCGGGCGGTACCGGACAGCTTCAGACCGCCGCGGCGGTACGGGAACGACGTGCTGGCCGGGTCGTCGGGATCCTCGGGGCTCTCGGCGACCTGTGTGCCCGACGAGATCGTGGCGTCCCAGTGGGCGACCAGTTCATTGGTCGGCACCTCGTCCGTCGTGAGTTGGTGTTCCTCGCGGAGTTGCTCGGGCTCATGCGCCTCCTGCCACACCGCGGCCTCGTCGACACGCCCCCGGAAGTACTCGCCGAAGGCACCGTCGACCTTGGAGACACCCAGCATCAGGTTCCGGTCGGCAGCCCAAGGCGTGTACGTGCCGGCCGCCTTGGACAGGACGACGGGCTCGCCCTGCGGCTTGCCGTTGACGTAGAGCTGAATGGTGTCGTTGTTCTTGTCGACGTCCTGCTGGGTGTCGAAGACCGCGGCCAGATGAGTCCAGACCCGCAACGGGGGGTTCGCCTCATCCGCCACCGAGCGAATGTAGACGGGGTCCTTCTTGTCCTGGTCGGTCCGGTTGAAGACCCACTTCTTGTACGCGGACGAGTAGTACAGGGTGAACGCGGAGCCCTGGTCGCCAGGCGCGGACAGGACCGTCCTGTTCTCGGCTGCGTCCGTGAGATACGCCCACGCCGACACGGTGAACGAGTCCTGGGTGTTGACGGCAGCCCCATCCGTGGACGCGTAGCCCGTCTGCTTGGCAGGGTCGGTGCTGTCGTTGAGCCACAGTGAGTGGTCGCCTGCCCCACGGCGGCCCATCGTCGACCATCCGGTGCCCGCGTCGTCACGCAGAACGATGTTGTGGCGTGTGGCGGCTTCGCCGCTGTCCGTGGCCACCGTCACGCCGGACCCCGGCTTGCCGTCGTCGAAGCGCCAGCGTCCGGACGGGCCCTCGGGCAGACCGACTTTGAGGACGAATTCCGCCGGTGGACCCCACCGCACGCGGCCGTCCTTGTCCAGCTTCAGATCACTGGCCTCGACCGCCAATGTCTGCGTGCCGGACAGTCCGGGCGCGATGTCCTTGCGTGTCACCGGCGCATTGGTCGAGGCCGCATTCACCTGCTTGACCGCACTGGCGCCCGTGGACAGGAAGCGCCAGCGGTACGCCTTCACATCCTTGTCAGCCGTGTTCGGGCGGAAGGTGAACGTTCCGGGAGTGCCAGGAGCACCGTTGGAGGCGCAGTCATTGGCCGTGCATTCCCTGTAGGGCCCGCCCGTCGCGATCGTCGGCGCCTTGGGAGCTGTCGAATCGATCCTTAAGTAGCACCAGGACGAGTACGGTGAGAACAGATCGCCGGATTTGTTGTCGTAGCTCCAGTGGGACTGGGTGCGGGCTCGGAACCGGTAAAGTCCCCCGTCCGCCCTCTTGCTCGTCGTGATCTTCTCGAGATCCCCGTCAGTGGCCCAGCCGTTCTCCGGACGGTGTCCACTCCACACCTGCGACCAGGACCCCTTGCGCATGTCGTCGCTGGAACGCTGCATCACGAACTCGGCCTGCAGAGCCGGCGTGGTCTCGTCCCCGCCCGGCTGGACCAGCGTCTGCACCCTCGCGTGGATGGATGGCGTGTCCACAGTCACGGTCAAGGGATCTGACGAGGGACGGCACGGCCCTGTCTTGCTGCCCGTGCCCGGAATCGCACCGACGGAGGTCGGCACCCCCGGCTTGTGCACGTACCGGACCTTGAGCTCGGCGTTGTTGTCGAACCTCTTCCATGCACGCGGCTCGGTCTCGTCCTTGGCCCGCAGCATCACGGTCAGCCGGGGGAACTTGCCCGCCGCGAAGGCCCGTACGGTGGACGTGAGGTTCTCGTCGGCCTCTCCGGGGTTGTCGTTGAACTCGATCCACTTGTTCGGCTGTTCGGGGTTGCACAGATCGCCGCGCCCAGCGGAGACGTACTGGTCCCCCAATTGGTCAAGTTGCCTGGGGCCGGGCCAGCGGGTGCCCTCCGAGATGTTGTCGGTGCGCTCCAGGTCCACCCAGTACGGCGTGCAGTTGAACGACCAGGTTTCCAACGCGCGGAATGTCGCGTCCAGTACGTGCTTGCCGGCCAGCTTCCCGGCACCGAACTCGAAGTACATGCGGTCCGTGTAGCCGGGACCGCAGGCATAGCCGTCCGCGACGCCGCAGCGGCCGACACCCTTGGGCTCGGTGAACTTCCAGAACCGGTCGCCGTCCGAGGACAGCTTCGTCCACTCGGACACACCCAGCCCCACCGGCGGGTCGATGAAGACCGGATAGACGGTCTTCGGGCCACGGAGCAGTTCCAGGTCCGGCTTCACCGACACCGTCCCGTCGCCCACGGCCACGGGCAGCTCCGCCGTGGCGTCCCCCTGGCCCGGGTGCGAGATGTCGTCGGCTTCGGTCCGAGGAGCCTCCTCCTCGGTGGCCGTGGACATCAGCTGCGTTCGCGGTCCGGCCACCGCGTCGTGGCCCGCTGAGTCCCACATCTGCCCGGCCGGGCCGCGGAACACCGCGTTGCCGTCGGCGTCGACGGCACGCAGACCGCCGCCTTCGCCGGGTACGACGCTGAGACCGTCTCCCGTCGCGGTGAGGGTGATCCGCTCCAGTTCCGAGCTGGTGGCGGCTTCGGCGGACCTGACGACCAGCACCTCGCGGTAGCCCTCGGCCGTCGCCGTCATCTGCAGATCGACGCCCTCGACCGGGACATTCGGGTACGTGGCCGTGGCCCCGTCCAGGGTGGGCGCCGGCAGGGAGGTGGGCCACCACATCCTCAGCTCTCGGCCCTCGTGGCCCAGCCGCAGCAGTTCGGAGCCGCTTCTGCCGCCCGAGAAGGACACGTCCACCACGGCGGCCTTCGGACCCACGGTTCCGTCGGACCGCTTCTCCAGCTCCAGGTCGATGTCCCGCCAAGCGCCGTTGCCAGCCCGCGCGCGCTGGGGTTGCGTCGATTGTGTGAGCGTGAAGGTGCCGTCCGGGTTCGCGACGGTCGTCGTGTATTCGGTCCGCTCGGAAAGCACTTCGACTGACTCGCCCGTGGCAGCGGCGCGTTCCGAGGCCGACTGCCCGGTCACCGGCGCCTTCGGTGCATCCGCCATGGCCTCGCCGGATGTCGCGAACGACACGGCAGGCAGAAGTGACAGCAATGTCACCGCCGCCGAAATACCGCCCAAGAAACGCCGAGACCGGTTTCTTCCCACCCGAAAATGACGGCGCCCCCGCACCAAGCCCACAACCCCACCCCGTAGTCACAGAACCTTCATAGGTTCCGGCGAGTTAACGCTGCATCAGTTCCCGCCGTCAATGTGAACTGCGCCACGAATTACCTGAGGAGACGACCCTCGTCTGCGTCAACAGCGACCTGTCTCGGCCAGGAATGCGCGACGCGCGACCTTCAGAGACCTTCACGCTCTGCACACATTGCACCGCCGAGGCGATCAGATCACGCCATCTCGCAAGCAGTGCTCCAGTGAAGGAAGAGCCGCCGAAAGCGAATCGGATCACGGTGATCACCTAGTGCATTAACGTTCAACTGTCGGCTCGACAAGTGGCGCCCACGTTCAAAATCCGCCACCCGCCGGACTTCTCGCCCTTGCCCTCCATTACCTGGAGTAATGATTCACAGGGGTGAGAGACGACCTTTCCGCCAGACGCCGGTGCGCCGGTGGACCTCAGCGACGACGGCGGCCATCAGGGCGCGGCCGAGTCCGGCGGGATGCGCTCGCAGGCGAACTTCACCAGACCGGCCCGTACGCCGCTGCCCGCGATGCCGGTGGTGATGTCGCTCAACAGCGGGTCGATCAGCGTTTCCTCGGCCTCGACGGCGGCGCCGGGGCCGCGGAACCGGGCGAAGAGGGGGATGCCGTCGACGCTGTACACGCCGATGGCGAGCACGATGTTCACCGGGTGTGCTCAGCGACCGCGCTGATCAGCGCCATGTCCCGACCCTGGCCGAGGACGGTCATGTACACCAGGGTCCGCACCCGGCCGAGTTCTGCGCCGCCCATACACCGCAGCGGAGACGGGACTGCTCTTCCACTGTCTCTCCGACCCGCCTACGACGGTCACACGACGGTGGTGCTGTTCTCGTACGGCCGCGCGGTCAATGCCGTGGACCCGGCGGCGGCCAACGCCGCGACGCCCCGTACGGGCAGTACCCGTACGGGGCGCGAAGGCGAACGGAACGCCGGCCGGAGCCCACCCGGCCGGATGCCCCCGCTACCGCATCAGGACGCCCGCCCCCTCCCCCGTCTCCTCCGACGGCACCGCCAGGAGGCCCAGTTCGGCCGGGGAGGCGAGCAGGCGGTGGGACGGGAGGATGCGGACCGTGTAGCCGAAGGGGCCCGTGCGGTCCAGGGCCAGGGGGCCCTCGTAGACCCAGCGGCCCTCCTCGTCGGGCCCGCTGGTCGGCTTCAGCGGGACGCCCGCCGCGTCCGTGATCCGGTCCTCGGAGTCGACGCGGCCCGACACCGCCTGCACCTCGACGTCGTCGGGGGCGAGTTCCCCGAGATCCACGCGGACGCGCAGCATCAGCGTGGCGCCCAGTTCGGCGGTGCTCGTCGGCGCCGCCGACGCCTCCACGTGGTCGACCTTGACGCGGTGCCAGGCGCCGCGCACGCGTGCCTTCCACCGCGCCGACTCCCGTGCCGTGTCCGGGTTCAGCGTGCGGTGGGCGCGCGCCGCGGGCGCGTACAGACGGTCCACGTACTCGCGGACCATCCGGCCGGCCAGCACCTTCGGGCCGAGGTGGGTGAGGGTCTGGCGGACCATCTCGATCCAGCGGTCGGGCAGTCCGCCCTGGCCGCGCTCGTAGAAGCGGGGCGCCACCCGCTGTTCCAGCAGCTCGTACAGGGCGGCGGCCTCCAGGTCGTCCCGGCGGTCGTCGTCCGTCGCCGTGCCGTCGGCGGTGGGGATCGCCCAGCCGAAGTCCGGCCGGAACCATTCGTCCCACCAGCCGTCCAGCACCGACAGGTTGAGGCATCCGTTCAGCGCGGCCTTCATGCCGCTGGTGCCGCACGCCTCCAGCGGCCGCAGCGGGTTGTTGAGCCACACGTCGCAGCCCGGGTACAGCTTCTGCGCCATCGCCATGCCGTAGTCCGGCAGGAACACGATCCGGTGGCGCACCCGCGGGTCGTCGGCGAACCTGACCAGCTCCTGGATGAGGCGCTTGCCGCCGTCGTCCGCCGGGTGGGCCTTGCCGGCGACGACGATCTGGATCGGCCGCTCGGGGTGCAGCAGCAGCTCCATGAGACGGTCCTGGTCGCGCAGCATCAGCGTCAGCCGCTTGTACGAGGGAACGCGGCGGGCGAAGCCGATGGTCAGGACGTCGGGGTCGAGCACCCCGTCGATCCAGCCGAGTTCGGCGGTGCCCGCGCCGCGCTGGCGCCAGGAGGCGGCGAGGCGTTCCCGTACCTCCAGCACCAGTTGCTCGCGGAGGTTGCGGCGCAGTTCCCAGATGTCGCCGTCGGGGATCTCGGCCACGGCGTCCCAGCGGTCCGAGCCGCCGACCGTCATGGCGTCCTCGGTGCGTTCGGCGCCGACCTGCCGCGAGCCGAGGCGGAACACCTCGGGCGCCACCCAGGTCGGGGCGTGCACGCCGTTGGTGACGGAGGTGATGGGGACCTCGTCCGCGTCGAAGCCCGGCCACAGGCCCGAGAACATCTCGCGGCTGACCTGGCCGTGCAGCAGGGACACCCCGTTGGCGCGCTGGGCGAGCCGGAGCCCCATCACCGCCATGTTGAAGACGTTCGGGTCGCCGCCCGAGTACGTCTCCATCCCGAGGCCGAGAACGCGTTCGACGTCGATACGGGGCAGTTCGGCGTCGGGGCCGAAGTGCTGGGCGACGAGTTCCCGGTCGAAGCGGTCGATGCCGGCCGGGACCGGGGTGTGGGTGGTGAAGACGGTTCCGGCGCGGACCGCCTCCAGACCGGCGTCGAAGTCGAGCCCCTCGTCGCAGAGCTCGGCGATCCGTTCGAGGCCCAGGAAGCCTGCGTGGCCCTCGTTGGTGTGGAAGACCTCGGGTTCGGCGTGACCGGTGAGGCGGCAGTACGTGCGGACCGCCCGGACACCTCCTATACCGAGCAGCATCTCCTGCAGCAGCCGGTGTTCGCTGCCGCCGCCGTAGAGCCGGTCGGTGACGCCCCGCTCGCCGAGGTCGTTCTCCTCGACGTCGGAGTCCAGCAGGAGCAGGGGCACGCGGCCGACCTGGGCCTGCCAGACGCGGGCGTGCAGCCGGCGGCCGCCGGGCAGCGCCAGGTCGACACGGGCCTGGGAACCGTCGGTCTCCTGCAACGGCACCAGGGGCAGCTCGTTCGGGTCGAGCACGGGGTAGTGCTCCTGCTGCCAGCCGTCCCGGGACAGCGACTGCCGGAAGTAGCCGTGCCGGTACAGCAGGCCGACACCGATCAGGGGCACACCCAGGTCGCTGGCGGCCTTCAGATGGTCGCCGGCGAGGATGCCGAGGCCGCCGGAGTACTGGGGCAGCGCGGCGGTGATGCCGAACTCGGGCGAGAAGTAGGCGACGGCGGCCGGTGGCTCCGTGGTCTGGGTCTGGTACCAGCGGTCGCCGGTGACGTAGTCGCGCAGTTCGTCGGCGACCACGGTCAGCCGGCGCAGGAAGCGCCGGTCCTCGGCGAGTTCGGCGAGGCGCCGGGCGGAGACGGAGCCGAGAAGGCGTACGGGGTCGCCACCGGACGCGGCCCAGCACTCGGGGTCGACCGACTGGAAGAGGTCACGGGTCTCCGCGTGCCAGGACCAGCGCAGATTGCGCGCCAGCTCGCTGAGCGGCTGAAGGGCTTCGGGCAGGACGGGTCGGACGGTGAATCTGCGGATGGCCTTCACAGAGGATTCCACCTTCACGCCAGGACGTACAGGCCAAGGGGACGCACCTGTTGCGTGCGACCGTTCGTCACCACGACGGTAGCGGCGCGGGCGGGCGGGTCCGCAAGCACGGCGCGTCCCTCGGTATGCAATTACGGCGCATCCGTACCCCGGCCCCCCGGCCGCGCAGTCCGCTCCCCCGTGTTCAGTCCGGAATTCGTCGCGGCCCGCCCCTGTCCCACCACGGGCGGTATGGCCGATTCCGCCCCTCTGTGCGACCTTGTGGCGCTTCACCCCGCACGAGAGGCTGCCGAGTGGCGCACCGGCCGACCGAGGAGGGGGTCGCATCCATGCACGACCGGGCAGAGGCGAGAAACAGGCGTCTGCGCTGGGCGGGAGGCCTCACGGCGGTCATCACGGCCGCGGTGCTCTCGGTCGCCCCCGCACCGGCGCACGCCGCTCCGGAGGGACGCGTCCTCGGAGCCGGGGGCGCGGGTTCCGTCGGCGGCAGTTACATCGTGACCCTCAAGGCGGGGACGGGTGCCCCGTCGAAGGAGGGGAAGGACATCGCCCGGAAGTACGGGGCGAAAATACGCCACATGTACAGCTCGGTCCTCAACGGCTATGCCGTGAGCGCCGGTGAGAAACAGGCCAAGCGGCTCGCGGCGGACCCGCGGGTGGCGTCCGTCGTGCAGGACACGGCGGTCAGGTACGACGGCAGCCGGCGGAACCCGCCGTCCTGGGGCCTGGACCGCCTGGACCAGGCGGGACTTCCGCTCGACAAGAGGTACACCTGGCCGGAGTCGGCGGGCCGGGGCACCACCGTGTATGTGATCGACACCGGTGTGCGCGTCACCCACGAGGACTTCGGCGGCCGGGCCGTCCACGGCTGGGACTTCGTCCAGAACGACAGGACGGCCCAGGACGGCAACGGCCACGGCACCCATGTCGCGGGCACGGTCGCCGGCGCCAGGTACGGGGTCGCCAAGAAGGCGAAGGTGGTCGCCGTACGCGTCCTCGACGACGCGGGGGCGGGGACGACGGCCCGGGTCATCGCGGGCATCGACTGGGTCACCCGGCACGCGAGGAAGCCCGCGGTGGCCAATCTGAGTCTGGGCGGCCAGGCGAACGCCCAGCTGGACGCCGCCGTACGCACCTCCATAGCGTCCGGGGTGACGTATACGGTCGCCGCGGGCAATGACGCCGTCGCCGCCTCCTTCTCCTCACCCGCCCGGGTGAAGCAGGCGATCACGGTCGGCGCCACCGGAAAGAAGGACACCCGCGCCGCCTTCTCCAACTGGGGCACGAGCCTGGACCTGTTCGCGCCGGGGGTGTCCATCACCTCCGCGTCGCACCGGAGCGACACCGGGTCCGGCACCTGTTCGGGTACGTCGATGGCGGCGCCGCACGCCGCGGGCGCGGCCGCCCTGTACCTGGCCGACCACCCCGCCGCGACACCGGCGCAGGTGGCCGAAACGCTGGTGGAGGGTGCGGTTTCGGGCAAGGTCAAGGACAGATTTCCGGGCTCTCCGGACCGGATTCTCCATGTCGGCGTCCCGTAGGCCCCGGTAACACCACAGGTGAACGTCCCTTTACCCAAAGCGACTAGAGTGACCGGCCTCGACCCCCTCGGACGAGGCCGGTCTTGTGTGTAGACATACGCGTGAGTAGTTAACAAAGTGCCGGAATGCTCACCCGCACTGTGTGGGAAGGCTCCACCGGTACATCCCGCTGGCCCCACCTCCCCACACCCTCATCCGCCCACCCACGTTGACGCGGACAGGAGCGGTCATGCCCGCCACGCACCACTCGTCAGCACCCCCGACGACCAGTACCACCACAGCACACACCAGTACCTCCGCCGCGGCCACCCCGAGCGCCGCCGCGCGCCCCGCACGCCGGGCGCACACCGGTCCGCCCGCGCCGTCGGCCTCACCCCCGGACACGGCGACCGTCGGCCGGATACCGGTTCTGGACGTACGGCCCATCGTCCATCACGGCCGCCGGCCCGCGAAGGCCGTCGTGGGCGAGGAGTTCGAGATCTCGGCGGTCGTCTTCCGCGAGGGCCATGACGCGGTCGCCGCCAATGTCGTCCTGACGGACCCGGAGGGCCGTCCGGGCCCGTGGACGCCGATGCGGGAACTCGCCCCCGGCACGGACCGCTGGGGCGCCACCGTCTCCGCGCCGAGCGAGGGCCGGTGGACGTACGCGGTGGAGGCGTGGGGCGACCCGGTCACCACCTGGCGCCACCACGCCCGGATCAAGGTCCCGGCCGGCATCGACACGGAGCTGGTCCTGGAGGAGGGCGCGCGGTTGTACGAGCGTGCCGCCGCCGGGGTCCCGGAGGGTGGGCGCGCCCGTGGTGCCGTCCTCGCCGCCGTGGACGCGCTGCGTGACACCGAGCGGCCGGCCGCGTCCCGTCTGGCGGCGGCGTTGGCGCCGGAGGTGGACGAGGTCCTGGCCCGGCATCCCCTGCGGGAGCTGGTCACGTCCTCCGACCCGCTGCCCCTGCTGGTCGAGCGCGAACGCGCCCTGTTCGGCTCCTGGTACGAGTTCTTCCCCCGCTCCGAGGGCACCGCCGAACAACCCCACGGCACCTTCCGCACCGCCGCCCGCCGCCTGCCCGCCATCGCCGCGATGGGCTTCGACGTCGTCTACCTCCCCCCTATCCACCCCATCGGCACCACCCACCGCAAGGGCCGCAACAACACCCTCTCCCCCACCCCCGACGACGTCGGCGTGCCCTGGGCGATCGGCTCCCCCGAGGGCGGCCACGACAGCGTCCACCCCGACCTGGGCACCCTCGACGACTTCGACCACTTCGTCGCCGAGACCCGCGCGCTCGGGATGGAGGTGGCCCTCGACTTCGCCCTGCAGTGCTCCCCCGACCACCCTTGGGTGGACAAGCATCCGGAGTGGTTCCACCACCGCCCCGACGGCAC
>NZ_JBVICQ010000022.1:5060-77819 GCF_055572815.1 Streptomyces sp. NPDC030296 | reverse complement strand
CGTAGCCCCCCTCGCCGACTCGCAGTTCCGCGTCGTCACCGGCCTCACCGGCACCGGCACCGTCTCCCTGGAATCGGCGAACTTCCCCGGCTACTTCCTGCGCCACAAGAACAACGAGGTGTGGGTGGAGAAGAACGACGGAACGGCGCTGTTCGCCGGTGACGCCTCCTTCACCGCCCGGGCCGGCCTCGCGGACTCCGCCGGCGTCTCCTATGAGTCGTACAACCTTCCCGGCCGCTACATACGCCACTACAACTACCTGTTGTACGTCCAGGCTGTGAGCACGACGACCGCTCAGGCAGACGCCACCTTCTACACCCAGTAGGCCCCTGCACGGTCGGCCTCACCTCAGGTAGCTCCGACGCCCGCACGGGCTGGGGAGCTGTCCCCGGTGAGGCCGGCCGAGTTCGTCCTCACCGGGGCCGACACCGGCGACTCCGCCAGGCAGAATGCCCCCATGTCCCTCGACCCGCTGGAAGCCCGTTGGCTCCAGGCCCTGCTCCCGGCCCGTGACGGTGCCGGCCACCCGGACCCGCTGCCCTACGCGGCGAACCTGATCAAGCGGTGGTCCGAGCCCCAGCGGAAGTACCACACCCTCGATCACCTCACGGCGGTGCTGGACCGCGTCGACGTACTGGAGGAGTACGCGGCGGACCCGGCCCTCGTGCGGCTGGCCGCGTGGTTCCACGACGCGGTGTACCTGCCGGAGCGGTCGACGAACGAGGAGCGGTCCGCGCGGCTCGCCGAGCGGGCGCTGCCCGAGGCCGGGGTGCCGGCGGAGAAGGTCGCGGAGGTGGCCCGGCTGGTGCGGCTCACCGTCACCCACGACCCGGCGGACGACGACCCCGACGGCCAGGTCCTCTGCGACGCCGACCTCGCGATCCTCGCCTCGCCCCCGGACGCGTACGCCGCGTACGCCGCCGCCGTCCGCGAGGAGTACGGCTTCGTCCCCGACGACGCCTTCCGCGAGGGCCGAGCGGCCGTACTCCGTCACCTCCTCACCCTGCCTCGCCTCTTCCGGACGCCCCACGGACAGCGGGAGTGGGAGGAAGGGGCCCGCGCGAACCTGCTGGGGGAACTGACCAAGCTGACGGGCTGACGGACTGACGGACTGACCGGGACAGGGGGAATGCCACCGCCACGCCTCCGGTTGCCCCTGTATATGTCCTCCGACGCCGCAGACCGCTCCCGCCACCGTCCCGCCACCCAGCCCGGTAACCGCGTCCCCCTCTCCGTCTACGTCCTCGGGCTCGCCGTCTTCGCGCTCGGTACGAGTGAGTTCATGCTGTCGGGGCTGTTGCCGCCGATCGCCGAGGACATGGACGTGTCGATCCCGCGGGCCGGGCTCCTCATCTCCGCGTTCGCGATCGGCATGGTCGTCGGGGCGCCGCTGCTGGCCGTGGCGACGCTGCGGCTGCCGCGCCGGACGACCCTCGTCACGCTGATCACAGTCTTCGGTGTGGGGCAGGTCGCGGGCGCGCTCGCCCCGAACTACGCCGTGCTGTTCGCCTCGCGCGTGGTGAGCGCGCTCGCGTGCGCCGGGTTCTGGGCGGTGGGGGCGGCCGTCGCCGTCGCCATGGTGCCCGTCACCGCGCGGGCCCGTGCCCTCGCGATCATGATCGGCGGGTTGTCGATCGCCAACGTGCTGGGCGTTCCGGCGGGCGCGTTCCTCGGGGAGCACTTCGGGTGGCGGTCGGCGTTCTGGGCGGTCGCCGTGGCGTCGGCGACAGCCCTGGCCGGGGTCGCCGCGCTCGTCCCGGCCATCCCGCTGCCCGCCGAGCGGCCCCGACTCGGCGCCGAGGCCCGCGTCTACCGCGAGCCACAGGTCTGGCTCTCCGTCGCCGTCGTGGCGCTCGCCGCCGGCGGTGTGTTCTGCGCGTTCAGCTACCTCGCGCCGCTGCTCACGGATGTCGCCGGACTCGACGCCGGATGGGTGCCGACGGTCCTCGCGCTGTTCGGGGTCGGGGCGCTGATCGGTACGGCGGTCGGCGGGCGGATCGCCGACGCGCACCTCTTCGGGGTGCTGCTCACCGGCATCGCCGCCTCCACCGTCCTCCTCGTCGCGCTGGCGCTGCTCGCCTCGTACGCCGTCGCCGCCGTCCTGCTCTCCTTCCTCCTCGGCGTCTCCTGCTTCTACACGGCGCCCGCGCTCAACGCCCGGATGTTCAACGTCGCCGGGGCGGCCCCCACCCTCGCCGGTGCCACCACGACCGCCGCGTTCAACCTCGGCAACACCGGCGGGCCCTGGCTGGGCGGCGCGGTCATCGACGCGGGGTTCGGGTTCACGTCGACGGCCTGGGCGGGCGGCGCGCTCACGGCGACCGCCCTCGGCGTCACGGCGGTGTCGCTGCGGATGCACCGGCGTACGGGGCCGTCACGGATCGTGGAAATGGGCACTAACTCGGCGAAAGTGCCGACCTCGAAGTAGGGTGCGGGCATGGCAGTGAGTGAGGTCAGCCTCGTCGAACGGGCCCGCGCGACGGCCGACGGCGCCGCGATGTGCCCGGAGCGCGTCGCCCTGGAGCACATCACCAGCCGCTGGGGCACCCTCGTCCTGATCGCCCTGCTCGACCGTTCCTACCGCTTCGGGGAACTGCGCCGGGAGATCGGCAGGGTCAGCGAGAAGATGCTCACGCAGACCCTCCAGACGCTGGAGCGCGACGGCATCGTCCACCGCGACGCCAAGCCCGTCATCCCGCCCCACGTCGACTACTCCCTCACCCCGCTCGGCCGCGAGGCCGCCGAACAGGTCCGTGCCCTCGCCACCTGGACCGCCGAGCGCATGACCGCGATCGAGAAGGCCCGCGAGGAGTACGACGCGGCGAAGGGCTGAGCGGCCACGGCCGCCGTACGTTCGGCGCCGCCGCCCCGTCCCACCCCTGCCACCAGTCACGCCGCGCCGCCGACCCCGACGCGCCCGCCTGGGACGTAAATCCGTTCGTCCTCCCGCGCCGCCCCCGCCTATCCTCACGCCATGCGACCTATGGGTGGGGAACAGGTACTGGAAGCCGTCGGGCACGGCGTGGCCGTGCTGCGGGGGGCCGTCGACCGGGACTGGGTGGGGACCAAGGCGGGGCGGCTCGACTGGAACTGCCGGAAGACCGCCGACCACATCTCCTCGGACCTGATCGCGTACGCGGGCCAGCTGGCGGGGCGGGCCCAGAGCGCGTACGTACCGTTCCGGATCGACACCACGGAGTGCGAGGACAACGCCGACCTGCTGCACGTCATCGAGACGACCGGCGCCCTCCTCGCCGCCACCGTGGACACCACCCCCGGTGACGTACGCGCCTTCCACCCCTACCCCTTCCGCTTCGCCGACCGCGAGGGCTTCGCGGCGATGGGCGTCACCGAGGTGCTCCTCCACACCCACGACATCGTCGAGGGCCTCGGACTCACCCCGTACGTGGCCCCGAGGGATCTGTGCGAGGCCGTGCTCGCCCGGCTGTTCCCGCACGTCAGGCCGGGTGACGACCCCTGGGCGACCCTGCTGTGGGCCACCGGCCGCGCCGACCTGCCGGACCGCGCCCCGGTCACCTCGTGGAAGTGGAGCAACCCGCTGCACATCGACGCCGACCGCATCGTCCTCAAGGGCGTCCACCCGGCCGCCGCCGCCGACCTCGCCGAGGGCGGCACCGGCGGCTTCGACTGGATCGCCGGCGGCCCCGTGGAGGGCACGCGGGTCGGCGCCGGCCTGGTGTTCCAGGCGTACGAGGCCGGGGTGCACCGGCCCGAGTGGGGCATGTACGTCCTCGTCCGCAAGGAGGACGGCCTCGCCCTCGGCGCGCTCGGCTACCACGGCGCCCCCGACGAGGAGGGCCGCGTCGAGATCGGCTACGACCTGGTCGAGGGCGCGCGCAGGCGAGGCTACGCCACGGAGGCGCTGCGCGCGCTGGCCGACTGGGCGCGCGAGCGGGCGCGCGAACAGGGCGACGTCCGGTCCCTCTTCGCCGTCGTCGACAAGGTCAACACCCCCTCCCAGGGGGTGGTCACGCGCGCCGGGTTCGAGCAGGTGAGCGACGACTGGGGCGACGGGGAGGACGGCGAGCAGTTCGCGTACGAACTCCGTCTGCGCGCCTGACGTACGCCGGGCCCAACCGTTCCGGTCTCCTCCCCCTTTCCCCTGCCCCGGCCCCCGCACGGTCCGATAATTCGGTGACGTGCGGGAACGTACGGGCGCTCAGGGGCGCGTACGAATGCGTACACACGCGCCCGCGTGTGTACGCGCGTACGCGTGTGTGCGGGCACGTACGGGGGAAACGGGGGAGCGCGCGATGAGTCAGAACGGTCCTACGCCCACGCCGCGGCCCCAGCCGCCGGGCTCCCCCCGGCCGGATCCGGGCCCCGACCACCGGAACGCCCGTATCGCGATCATCAGCCTGATCGTCACCAGCATGCTCACCATCATCGGCATCGTGGTGAGCGTGGTGGTGGCCGACAAGGACGGCCCGTCCGACGACGGCCGGGGCGGCGGACCGACCGCACGCCCGTTCCGGGACGACACCGCCACCCCGACCCCGGACGACACGACCCCCGAGCCCGAGAACACCACCCCGAGCCCGTCCCCCACCCCGACCCCGGAGGTCACCACACCCACGCCGGACCCCGACGACAGCGAGGGCGGCGAGGACGACGGACTCACCACCGCCCAGCGGGAGTTGCGGGACTCGCTCAACCCGGCGCAGTGGCGCCGTGAGAGCTGCGAACCGGCCACGGCACCCGGCGCCGAGGCGTCGCTGCGCTGCACGGTGACCACCCAGGACCCCACGTACGGCGCCCTCACCGCCAAGGCGAACATCTCGGTGTACGGCTCCAAGAGCGAGGCCCAGAAGGTGTTCCGCAACTACACGGCGGGCCTGCCCGACGGCAACTGCGACCAGCAGCCGAACGTCCGCGGCGTCTGGTCGGAGAACGGCTCCGACACCCCGGCCGGGGACGCGGCCTGCTACATGAACACCACGTTCCAGTACGTGATCACGTGCACGTACTACGACCGGCCCGCCCTGTTCGCCGTGACGGGCCCCGACTTCTCGGCCCTCAACCGTTGGTGGCACGGCCTGGACCCGATCTTCACGGACTGAAGCCCCTCGCCTCTCACCGATGGGCCCACTCCCCCCTCACCGGCCGACGGGCCGCCCCTTGGGGCGTCGCAGGCCCGCCGCGGTGAGCCGGCGGAGCAGTTCCTTCGAGCCCACCTCCACCGCGCCCGCGGCCACGACGTCCTCGTAGCGGTGGGACGGGATGTCGTAGTGGTCGCGTTCGAAGGCGCGCTCGGGCACGCCGACCCGGCGCGCGAAGTCGTGCAGCTCGTCGAAGGAGACGTCGCTGACCAGGTGCGACCACATGCGGCCGTGCCCCGGCCAGGTGGGCGGGTCGATGTACACGGTCACGAGGGCGACGACCCCCCGGTGGCGGACCCCAGCGCGCCCACCGCCGCGACCCGGACCCCCGCCTTGTGGCACACCCACCGCGGATCGGGGCCCAGCTCCGGCTCGATGTCGAGGGCGTGCGGGTCGCCGCTGCCGCAGACCGGGCAGAGCGGCCAGCGCCCGTACCGTTCCAGCAGGGCGTCCTGGACGTCCTGCGCGACCAGCCCGGCGACGTACGCCGCGCCGTCCGGCCACTGCTCCACCCACCAGCGGCGCTGCACGACCGAGTCCTCGACCAACGAGACGACATCGGCCTCCGCGACCTCCTGGGCGACCAGATCGGCGAGCACGAGCGCACGGGCCGCGTGCAACGCCTGCTCAAGGGGGCTCACGGGATCACTGCCGGGACTCATGCCTCCATTGTGCGCACCCTTGACCGCACACCAGGACGGAAAATATCTTTCATGGTGTGAGCGATGAGGTGAAGGAAATTTTCGCGCGAAGGAAAGGACGGAGACCACCGGAGGCGTCCCCGGCCGAGGGCCGGAAGCCGGCCGCCGCCGAGAGCGGACGTGCGACCGCGGCCGAGGGCGGACATACGGCGGGAGCCGAAGGCCGCGGGGGAAGCGGCGGACGCCCGGCCGAAGGCCGCGGGGGAAGCGGCGGACGCCCGGCCGAAGGCCGCGGCGGCAACGGCGGTGGAGGCCGCCGCGGCAGCGGAGCCGCTCCGCCCGCTCCCGCCGCGCTCGCCGCAAAGGTGCGGATGCTCGCGCCGTCCATGACCCGGTCCATGCAGCGCGTCGCGGAGGCGGTCGCGAGCGACCCGGCCGCGTGCGCGGCGCTCACGGTCACCGGCCTCGCCGAGCTCACCGGCACCAGCGAGGCGACGGTCGTCCGCACGGCCCGACTCCTCGGCTACCCCGGCTACCGCGACCTGCGCCTGGCCCTCGCCGGTCTCGCCGCCCACCAGCAGTCGGGCCGCCCGCCCTCCGTCACGGCCGACATCGCGGTGGACGACCCGCTCCCCGATGTCGTCGCCAAGCTCGCCTACGACGAGCAGCAGACCCTCGCGGACACGGCGGCCGGACTGGACATGGTGCAGCTGGGCGCGGCGGTCCGGGCGCTGGCCGGGGCCCGCCGGACGGACGTGTACGGGGTCGGGGCGTCGGGCCTGGTCGCGCAGGACCTCACGCAGAAGCTGCTGCGCATAGGGCTGATAGCCCAGGCGCACAGCGACCCGCACCTCGCCGTCACCAACGCGGTGCAGCTCCGCTCGAAGGACGTGGCCATCGCGATCACCCACTCCGGTTCGACGGGCGACGTCATCGAACCGCTGCGGGTCGCCTTCGACCACGGCGCGACGACGATCGCGATCACCGGACGGCCCGACGGACCGGTCTCCCAGTACGCCGACCACGTCCTGACGACGTCGACGGCACGGGAGAGCGAGCTGCGGCCGGCGGCGATGTCGTCCCGGACGAGCCAACTGCTGGTGGTGGACTGCCTGTTCATAGGGGTCGCCCAGCGGACGTACGAGTCCGCGGCGCCCGCGCTGTCGGCGTCGTACGAGGCGCTGGCGCACCGCCACAGGAGCGGAGGGCCTTCGCGGTAGGCGAGGACGAGGCACCGCAGTCGTCGCATCCTCCCGCCCCGCCCCCCGGGGACGCCGATCGCACCGTACGAAATGAGTCACCGCATGCCTTCCCTGCCTTCCCTCCCCTACGGCTCCACCCCGAACGACCTCGCCGTACGCGCGGAGCTGGAGTCGCTGACGACCGAGGCGTTCCGCCCCGACCTGGCGGACATCGACCAGCTGCCGACCCTGGACATCGCCAAGCTGATGAACGGCGAGGACGCGACCGTGCCGACGGCGGTGGCCGCACGGTTGCCGCTGATCGCGGCGGCGATCGACGCGATCGCGGAGCGGATGGCGCGCGGCGGCCGTCTCATCTACGCGGGGGCGGGCACGGCCGGACGGCTCGGCGTCCTCGACGCGTCCGAGTGCCCGCCGACCTTCAACACGGCCCCCACCCAGGTGCTGGGCCTGATCGCCGGCGGCAGGGAAGCGGTGATCACGTCGATCGAGGGCGCGGAGGACTCGGCGGAGCTGGCCCGCGCGGACCTCGGCGCGCTGGAGCTGACCCCCGACGACACGGTGGTGGGCGTCTCGGCCTCCGGCCGTACGCCGTACGCGATCGGCGCCGTCGAGTACGCCCGCGGCCGGGGCGCCCTGACGGTGGGCCTCGCCTGCAACGCGTCCAGCGCGCTCGCCGCGGCCGCCGACCACGGCATCGAGGTCGTCGTGGGCCCCGAGCTGGTGACGGGCTCCACCCGCCTGAAGGCGGGCACCGCCCAGAAGCTGGTCCTCAACATGCTGTCGACGATCACGATGATCCGCCTGGGCAAGACCTACGGGAACCTGATGGTCGACGTCCGCGCCACCAACGACAAACTCCGGGCCCGCTCCCACCGCATCGTCGCGCTCGCGACGGGCGCGACGGACGAGGAGATCGACACGGCCCTCACCGCCGCGAACGGCGAGGTCAAAACCGCCATCCTCACCCTCCTCAGCAACACCGACGCCCCCACGGCGACCCACCTCCTCCAACAGAACCAGGGCCACCTCCGAGCGGCCCTGGCAGCGGCGACGACAACGCGGACGAGCTGAGGGGAAGCGCGGCACCGGTCCCTTGGATCTCGTACCGCTCAGGTGGCGCGTTCCTATACTTGCGGCATGGACCAGGAACTGGAGCGAGCCGCGCTCGTCGCGCTGTTGCGGCGCGGGGACCGTTCCTGGGCCGAGCTGACCGACCAGGTCGAGACCGTCGGAAGTGCACGTGACGTGCTGGAGGACGCCCTCGACGCCTCGGGGCAGGGCGCTCTTTTCGCCACCGGCCCCGCAGTCGATCTGGAGTCGATGGCCGCCGAGATCGCCGCCTGGGAGCGGGAGGGCATGCGGCTGGTGACGATTCTGGACGAGGACTACCCGCTGTGCCTGCGGCTGGTCCACCAGCGCCCGCCGTTCCTGTTCCTGCGGGGCACCCTCGTACAGGAGGACCTGAGGGTCGCGGTCGTCGGCACCCGCACTCCCACCCCAGAGGGGATCGCCCACGCCCGCGCTGTCGCCGGCGGCCTCGCCGAGCGCGGTGTGACGGTGGTGAGCGGGCTGGCGGCGGGCATCGACACGGCCGCCCACGGCACGGCCCTCGCCGTGGGCGGACGCACGGTCGCCGTCATCGGCACGGGTCTGCGCCGCTCCTATCCGACGCAGAATGCCCGCCTGCAGGAGGAGATCGCGGAGAAGGGGCTGGTCGTCTCCCAGTTCTGGCCCGACGCGCCGCCGTCGAAGACGTCCTTCCCCATGCGCAACGCCGTGATGAGCGGCTACAGCCTCGCCACCGTGGTGATCGAGGCCGCGTACAGGAGTGGTGCCCGTATGCAGGCCCGCCTCGCGCTGGAACACGGCCGCCGGGTCTTCCTCATGCGCTCCCTCATGATCCACGAGTGGGCACGGGAGTACGCGACCAGGCCCAACACGACCGTCATCGACACAGCGGACGATGTCTTCGACGTCCTCGACTCGCTCGTTCCCACCACGGGCGAGCTCACCTGGACGTAGTCGGCGGCCCCGGGTGGCAACGGTCGTCGGCCTGTCCGACCGCTACGCGAACTTCCTCGTCCATCCCCTGATGTCCGGTCCGGGCGTCTGCCAGACCTGCCGTGGAACGGCGAGACCCGGCTACCCGGTCTGCCTCCCGTGCCGACAGACCGCGAACGCCCTGGGTACGGGCGTCGCCGACGCGGTCGTTCCGGTGAGTCTGGCCCTCAAGGGCGAGCAGTACGCGAACGAGTTATGGCGCTACAAGAACACCACCGGGCCTCAGCAGCAGTACTTCCGCACGGGCCTCGCCGCTGTCCTGTGGCGCTTCCTGGCCCTGCACGAGGCGTGCGTCGCGGCGCACTGCGCCGTTCCCCGTTTCGATGTCGTCACCACAGCGCCCAGCACCAGCGGCCGGGCGACACACCCCCTGCGCACCATGGTCGCCGAGATGGTCGGCGCCACCCGCAACCGCTACCGCGATCTGCTCACCACCACCCCGGAAGCGCCTTCTCTCGGGCGGACTCCGTCCCGCTTGCGCTACGCATCAGCCCCGCTCTGGGGCGAGAACGTCCTGGTCATCGATGACACATGGGCCAGCGGAAACCACGCGCAGTCCGCTGCGGCGGCCGTCAAGGCGGCCGGAGCCGGCAGCGTGGCGATCGTCGTCCTGGGCCGCCACCTCAACCTCACCTACGGCGACACGGCATCCCTCATCGAGCAGGCCCGCTTACGCACGTTCTCCTGGAAGACCTGCACCCTCCGCCGCTGGCCCCACACCTGACGCCGCCCCCTCAGGGCGGGACGGCGGGGTGGCGGGAGCCGAAAACCTCGTTGTCAGTGCGGTATGGCACCGTGGTGAGGTCAACCCACCGCCGCCCCACAGGAAAGGCCCGAGCCCGTGAACCACGCCCAGCTCACCGCCCTCGGCCGAGCGCTACGCCTCCTCGGGGAACACGGCGACACCCTGACCGCCGACACCCCCGACGCCCGCCTGCACGAGGTGAAGGCGGACCTCAAGCGCGCCCTGGAGCTGCTGGACGAGACGGTCACGACGGCCGCCCCCACCACCCGCTGCCCCGAGCACCCGAACGGTCCGGTGGACGAGGAGGCCCCCGACCGCTGCCTCCTCTGCGAGACCCGCCGCCGCACGGCCCGCCGCACCGAGCTGAACGACAGCTACGGCCCGCCCCGCCCCACCGCCCCCACACCCCAGGCCCCCTCCCGCTACGGCGTACGGGACGACCGCCCCCAGCCCCAGCAGCGCTGGCTCCCGGAGGCGTGGAACGGCCAGGTGTGGCAGCTGTGCGGCACACCCCGCCGCGACCGCCGCGAGGCCGAGCTGTACCTCACCGCCCAGCGCCGGGGCCCGCGCCCCGCCATCGCGTACCGCCTGGTCCACGAGTTCACCGATTACGACGTCCTGCGCATCTGGGGCGAGCCGGTCCGCCGGGACATCGAGCCGATGGGGAACCTCTGAGGTCGTGACGTCGCGGGGTCCTGACGTCGTGAGGTCCTGACGTCGTGAATCGTCAGGCGAGCACGCGGTCGGCGGTGAGCTTGCGCGGCGTGTCCGCGAGGAGCGCGCGCAGCCGTGCCGCGGGCAGCGGGGTGCCGGGGTCGTCGACGGCAGGCGCCTCGAGCGGGGCGCCGGCGCGGATGGCCTCGGCCAGCCGCGCCCAGGCGGCCCTCGTGGCGTCGGGGTCGGTGAAGTAGGGCAGCGCGTAGGCGTCCGTCTCCGGCTCGAACCGCCAGCTGTCGGCCAGCATCCCCACGTCGACGGTGTCGAACCCGAGCCGACTGATCAGCTCGGCCGCGCTGGCCCTGGCCTCCGGGTCGTCACCCGCTATGGGCAGGGCGGTGCGGTCGGCGGCGCCGACGGGGCGGGCGTCACCGTCCTCGGACAGCAGTTCGACGCATGGCTCAGCGACGCCCACGAGCGGGCGTCCGCCACCGACGACCCCTGGCAGGCCCTGGCAGGGTTCTTCGAGCAGATACTCACCACGCAGTCCCGCAACCGCGCGGTCGTCGAGAGCTACACCGCCACCGGCGGCCCCACCAGCTCATGCGCCCAGCGCTGCTACTCCTTCATCGACGAGCTGCGCACGCGCTGCATGGACGCCGGCCTCCTGCGCCCCGACGTCACCACAGCCGACCTGGTCCTGCT
The DNA here is from genome assembly GCF_055572815.1 of Streptomyces sp. NPDC030296. Taxonomy (NCBI): domain Bacteria; kingdom Bacillati; phylum Actinomycetota; class Actinomycetes; order Kitasatosporales; family Streptomycetaceae; genus Streptomyces; species Streptomyces sp. NPDC030296. Next base: position 66,685 of record NZ_JBVICQ010000022.1, on the reverse strand, counting down.
CAGCAGCTCCCTCAGCCAGGCCGTCCTCACCACCGGCGACACCCACTCCGGCCAGTGGCGCCGCCTCCTGCGCATCTCCCTCGACGGCCTCAGCAGCCGCAACACGGAGCCGCTTCCCGAGCCGGAGCCCGAGTCCGACCCCGCAGCGGACGCCCCAGCGATCCCTTGACCGCCCCTGCCCCACGACAGGCCCTAGTCCACGCGCAGCTTCGTCACGCTCGACACCGACAGGTGGACCGGCAGGGCACCCGTGTTCAGCTGGGCGGCCAGTTGCCGGGCCTTCTGCTTGGTGAAGCTGCCGGAGATCTGGGCCTCGCCGCCGGTGATCGGGCCGTTCACGCTAGGCGCGGACAGCACCACACCGTCGAGAACGATGGCGAACTGGTTCTGGGGCGAGGGCTGCTGAGACAACTGGCTCGTCACGTCGGCGAACTTCTTCGCCCCCGCCGAGGTGAAGTCCATCTTCACCTGCCAGCCGGCGCCGTACTCCGCGTCATAGACCGCCTCCGCCTCGGACACGTCCGTACCGGCCACGGCGGCCGGACCGAGCTGGTACGTGGAGACGGTGCCCTGGTCCTCCCCGCACGCGGTGAGCGGCTCCGACGGGGACCCCTCCACCGCGTCCGGGCACTTCTCCACACCCGGCTCGGCGGACGTGCTCAACACCGGCCGGAAGGCCAGTTCCGCCGGCTGCCCAAGCGCCTCCAACGCCTCCTGCCGTGCGGCCGGACCGGACACCGTGATCTGGCTCTTGTCCTCGACGGTCACCTTCACGCCACCCAGCCCGGCCTTCGCCGCCCGGTCCCGGATCAGCTCGGCGGTCCGCTCCAACGTCTGCGGGCTCACGGGTTCCTGCGGCTTGAACGTCACGTCGGCCCGCCTGCCGCCGGACTCCCCGTCACCCCCGGCCTTCCCGGAGGTCGATGTGGACCCCGACTTCCCCGACTTCCCCGACCGAGGCCGATCCGAGTCACCCGAGTCACCCGACCCACCGCACCCGCACACCAGGGCGACCAGACACGCCACCCCAAGCACCCTGCGCAACGCCATCCCGTCCCCCATCCCCCGATGTTCCATGACCGCCCATCGTGGCACGAAGAACCCGCAACGGGGCACCCTTACGCCAAGTGCCACCAAGCACTCAACACGGCAGCCGCCCCTGCGCGTTGACCTGCCGCACCCGAGCGCGCAGCACGTCGCCCGGCGCCGCCTCCCGCAGCGAGCCGGGAGGGCAGTCCCACTCCCGGCCGCCCCCGACCGGTCTCAGCTGGACGTAGCCGCCCTCCTCACCCATCACCTCGCCGAGCCGCCCGTCCCGTACGTCCACGGCGTACGACCGCCGTCGCCCGGTCACGTCTCCGCCACCTTGCGCAGGACGGCGGCGAGCCGGGCGGCGACGGTCATGTTGCAGCACCCCAGCCGCACGAGGGGGAACGGCTGGTCGCTCGCCCCGGTCACCGGGTCGACGCCCAGCGACGGCAGGATGATCCCGACGGCGCGCAGGGCTTGGTCGAGCTGTTCGACGGCCTCCTCGGTGGTCAGGGCGAGCAGCCGCTCGGGGCGCCGCCGCGCGTTCGCCGCCGCTGTTCTGTTCTTCACGGCCAGTTCCTCCACGCTGGGTTGCAGATTCACCACACAGCGTGTCCGGGGGGTGTCTAGCCTGGCCAGATACGACGCCCCAACAGGTGGACTGCTGGACAGGGGAGCACGACCATGCCCGGACCGAAGGACCTCGACCCGTCGTCATCACCCCGCGCGCTCCTGGGCGCGGAGCTGCGCCACGCCAGGGAGAAGGCGGGCCTCAGCCAGGAGGACCTGGGCCAACGGCTGTTCGTGAGCGGCTCGTTCGTGGGCCAGCTGGAAGCGGCCACACGAAGGATGAATCCAGAGATCGCCCGCCTCATCGATGTCGCCCTGGACACGGGGGACTTCTTCCTGCGCAACTGCAAGGCCGCCGCCAAGTCCACTTACACGGAGCATTTCGTGGAGGCGGTGGAGGCGGAGTCGTCAGCCACGGAGATCCGGCAGTACGAGCCCCTCCTGATCCCCGGGCTGATCCAGACGCCCGCGTACGCACGAGCCGTGTTCCGCGCCTACCAGCCCACCGCGCCAGAGGAGGTGATCGAGAGGAAGGTGGCCCACCGGATGGAACGCGCCCACATCCTGGAAGGTGCAACAGGTCCGTTGTTTTGGACCGTGATGGATGAGGCGGTAGTGCGTCGAGTGACCGGCGGGCGCGCTGTGATGGCGGAGGCACTGCGGCACATCATCGCCCTGGTTCAGGAGAACCGGATCATCGTGCAGGTGCTGCCGTTCGAAGCCGGAGCCCACGCGTCGATGGAGGGCTCCATCAAGTTGATGGACTTCGCGGACGCCCCCACGCTGCTCTACTTCGAGGGAGTCGGCTCGGGACGGCTGGAGGATGACCCCGCCACCGTCCGGTACCAGCGACGCACCCACGAGTTCCTCGCCGCCGCCGCGCTCTCGCCTGAGAAGTCCCTGGCCATGCTCGAAGCCATGGCTCAGGATTACGAGCATGAGGCACATCCCTGAGCGCGACCTGAGCGCAGCCACCTGGCACAAGTCCAGCTACAGCGAGGGCAGCGGCGGCAACTGTCTCGAAGTAGCCACCATCCCCCTCCCCCTCGTCCCCGTCCGTGACTCAAAGACCCCCCTCGGCCCGGCGCTCGTGTTCCGGGCCGAGGCGTGGTCCCTGTTCGTCGAAGACCTGAAGCGACGCTAGGCGAAGACGACCTCCGCCAGGCGCGTCACCTGGTCGGGGTCGGCCGCCCAGCAGTAGAGGATCACCTCGTCCGCCCCGATCCCGGCGTACCCGGCGACCGCCGCCCGGATCGCGTCCGGTGTGGTGAGGAGCCCCTCCGCCATGTACTCGGCGCGCCCGGTGAACTCGTAGTAGCGCAGCAGGTTCGCGCGGGCGTCGGCCACCACGGACGGCGCCCCCAGCGCGACGCTCGCCTGAGCCACGAGCTTCGGGCGCCCTTCCCGGCCGTACTTCTCCCACGCCGTCTCGACGTCGCGGAACATCCGGTCCATGTACGCCGGGGGCAGCGCCGCCCCGAGGAAGCCGTCGCCCCACCGGGCGACGCGTTCGAGCGCGGCGGGGGCGAAGCCGCCGAAGAGGACCTCGGGGCCGCCGGGAGTGGCGGGCAGGGGCCCGACCGCGCCGACGCCCTCGGCGTACGGTCGGCCGGCCCACGCCCACCTCAACTGCTCCATCTGCTCGTCGAGTCGGCGTCCGCGCCGCCGGATGTCGATGCCCGCGACCCGGCAGTCGTCCTCGCGTCCGCCGATCCCGATGCCGAGCGTGAAGCGCCCGCCGGACATCCGGTCGAGCGTGGCCGTCTGCTTGGCGAGGATCGCGGTGTTGTAGTGCGGGGCGAGGAGCACCTCGGTCTGGACGCGGATGCGGCGCGTCGCCCCGGCGAGGGCGGCCAGGGCGACCAGCGGGTCGGGGTTGTCGTAGACGAGGCGGTCGAGGATTCCGAGCGTCGAGAAGGGCGAGTCGTCGGCGAGCCGGGCCCAGGTCAGCAGACCGGCGGGGTCGTCGACGGGCAGGCCGAGCCCGACGGGCACGGACGCGGACTCGGACGCAGGCGCGGACACGGGTACGGAAACGGGGCTCATGGCAGAGCACTCCTGAACGGTAGAAGGGCAGGGCAAAGTCACTGCCGCCCCTCCATGGCCCGCGCCGTCTCGCGCGGTTGCTCCCGTTCTGCGGCGTACTTCTGGGGAGCGTGTTCGTCAGAGTGCGCCCACCGTACGCGGGAGCCGCCCCACCCGGCGAGCGAATTGACCGCCCGCCGAGCCGCCCCGAGGCTCAAGCCCCGAGCTCCGAGCCTTCTTTTCAGCGAATGGGAGGTGGGCCCCAACCCACCCTCCCACCCGGCATGTTGACGTCCCGCGATCGAGTTGCCACGCACGGTGATCGTGCTGATAGCGTGCGCGCAGACGAAACAGCCCCCGTCAGGTGCTACCAACACCTGCGGGGGCTTGACCTACAAGATCGAAGAGGAAGTTCGATCCCATGGCTGAGGCCAAGCTTAGTAGCGCTCCCCTGCCCGCGCACGCGTCCCCGCTCGGGCCGCCCCACCCCATGGCCAATCCGGGCTACGGCAAGCGCGCCGTCCCCGGCCAACACCCCCGCTCCGCGCACGACTTCACGCACCTCCCGCCCCGCGAAGCCGCGATCGCCGCGTACATCGACCGGCTCCCCGACGGCGCCGACATCTCCGTGAAGACGCTGGCCAAGACGCTCCCGTACGGCCAGTGCGCGCTGCGTACGGCCCTCAACAGGCTTCAAGAGGCTGGTCACTTGCGCCGGGGGCGCGAACATCTGACCGACGAGTCGGGCAGTACCCGCTGGATCACCCGATCGTGGTTCTCCCGAACCGCGCGGGACGACGGCTGGTGGGCGAGCTTCACGCGGGGCGGCGTACCGGAGGCGCAGCCGGAGGACCCCGAGCGTGGCCGCCCGACCCGGTCCCGGGCCCACATCCTGCTCGCGGCCCTCGGCCGTACGACCCCGTCCCTGTCCCTCTCCCAGGCGGACTGCGCGGCGCTGGCCCCGCTCCTCCTCCCTTGGTTCGAGCGCGGCGCCACCGACGAGATGATCCGCCAGGCGCTCACCACAGGCCTCCCCACCCCGGTCCACAGCCCGGCGGCCCTCCTCCGCACCCGCCTCACCAGCAAGCTCCCACCGGAACCGGAGCCGGAGCAGGAACGGGAGCCGAAGCCCGTACGACCACCGCTCCGCATGCTGGAGTGCGCCAGCTGCCGCACCCCGGGCCGCCCCGAGGCCCTGCCGGGCGGCACCTGCGGCGCCTGCCGGGGCGAACGCGCCCCCACGCGCCACAAGGCGCCCCTCTCATCTGCCTCGGTCCACGCACGCGCGGCGGAGATCCGTGCGGCGATGTCCCTGAAGCCACGAGAGAGGACACCCGTATGACCGCTCCTACGGTCCGCCGCCACCATGCCGGGGCACGATGGAGGGGAGGAGGCGACGCCATGACCCCCAGCACCGCCGAACACCCGCAGATGCCCATCGAGGACTTCGAGGAACTCGCCGACGCGGCTCCGCAGCATGTGCGGCTCGAGTTCGTCAACGGACGCGTCCGTACCAGGGAGCCACTCAGCGTCGAGGACTTCGAGGAGCTGGAGCGGCGGGCACCGGAGACCGTTCGGCTTGAGTACATCAACGGAAAACTAGAGGTCAAGGCAGTGCCGGACGGCAAACACCGCTCGATCTACCTGTGGCTGATGCGCCAATTCCTCGCCCATCGCCCTGACCTCGACCTCGCACCCGAGTCCGGCGTCAAGGCCGAGGCGTACCGCAAGGGACGAGCCCGCACTGACGCTGTGCTCGTGCCGGTCGACCACCTCGTCGGACATGGCGAGTGGTCCGACACCGGCGGCATTCTGATGGCCCTGGAGATCACTTCCCGCGACCACGACACCAACAAGCGGGACCGCGTCGAGAAGCCCGTCGGCTACGCGGAGGCCGGGATTCCCGTATACCTCCTCATCGACCGCGACGACAACACCCTCAAGGTCTTCAGCGAGCCTGAGAACGGCCGCTACCAGCGGACCGCCTCCCACCCTTGGGGGGCCACCGTAGAGCTGCCCGCGCCCGTCTCCGTCACCCTCAAGACCGAGAAGCTCAAGGACTACGCCTGACCCGGGCAGCCTCCGGCCTGGCCTACTTGAACGGCACGTTCACGCAGGCCAGCCGGGCACCCGCCGTCCCCGCGTGCCCCGCATGCGTGGACGTGCTCTTCTCGTGCACGACCACCGAACGCGCCCCGCCCGCCCGGAACCGCCAGTCCACCGTGGCGATCGCACGCGCCGAGCCGTTCTTGTTCGTGTTCACGTCCAGCCACACCTCGTTGTCGGGGTTGGCGAACTTCGGGTCGACGGACGGCTGCACCGGGTCGGCCTGATCCTGGTAGTGCGGCCCGGCGTCGGCGGGCAGCTTGCCGCACGGCTTGGTGTGGACGTGGGCGCCGTACGCGCGGTTCGCGACCAGGTCCCTCAGCCGCAGTTCGATGCGCGTACCGCCGTCGCGCCGCAGTTCCTCCTTGACCTGGACGCGGGCGCCGAGCGGCGCGAGCTCGGTGTCGTAGGTGACCGCCGGTGCCACGTCCGCGGTGGCCGCCGGAGCGAGGGCCGACTTCACGACGACCTTGACCACGGGCTGCTTCTTCGAGGTCTCGGCGGTGGTCTCGCTGGCGTTCGCGCCGGCCGCGATGCCGAGGCCGCCGGCGACCGCGCCGACGGCGGCGACGGCCGCGATGAGCCGCTTGCGCTTCAGGGTGAGCTTGTGTCGTGCCATGAGCTTGTCCAGTCCCGTTCGTGGGGGGGGAAGGGGAGCGGTCGCGCAAGAAAGTAGGCACCTCAACTGCCGCTCATCGGCTGGCAGTTGAGATGCCTTGCGACGCCGCACCCATGACACTACAGCGGCACATTCGGCGGAATTGGATCACTACCGCCGGGTACTGGGGAGACTTGGCGAAAAGTCCCGGCCCAGTGGCATGCTCAGCTCAGCGACGCCATGGAAGCGGGCTCGAACGCCTTCAGCTCGTCGAAGCGGCCGCCCAGCACCTTCGCCGCCCACTCCGGGTCCTGGAGCAGCGCACGGCCCACGGCGACGAGGTCGAACTGCTCCTCCTCCAGACCGTCGAGCAGGTCCTCGATGTTGCGGACCTCGGAGCTCTCGCCCTGGTAGGCCGTCGTGACATCGCCGTGGAGGCCGACGGAGCCGACGGTGATGACGGGCTTGCCGGTGAGCTGCCTGGTCCAGGCGGCGAGGTTGAGGTCGGAGCCCTCGAACTCGGGCTGCCAGTAGCGGCGGGTGGAGGCGTGGAAAGCGTCGACGCCGGCTGCCGCGAGCGGGGTCAGCAGCGCCTCCAGCTCCTCGGGGCTGTCGACGAGCCGCGCGTCGTAGGCGCCGAGCTTCCACTGCGAGAACCGGAAGATGACCGGGAACGTCGGCGAGACCGCCGCGCGCACGGCGGCCACGACCTCCGCCGCGAACTTCGTACGGGCGACGATGTCACCGCCGTAGGCGTCGGTGCGTCGGTTGGTGCGCTCCCACAGGAACTGGTCGATCAGATAGCCGTGGGCGCCGTGGAGTTCGACGCCGTCCATGCCGATGCGCTCGGCGTCGGCGGCGGCCTTGGCGAACGCCGCCACGACCTCGTCGATGTCGGTCTGCGTCATGGCTCGCCCGCCCTCGGCGACACTGCCGTCACCACGCAACCCGGACGGACCGAGCACCGGCGCCTCGGGGAACGGGGGCTTCCCCTGCTCCCGGACGGTCCCGATGTGCCAGAGCTGCGGCACGATCGTCCCGCCCCCGGCATGCACCGCCTCGATGACCTTCGCCCACCCCGCGAGCTGCTCCTCCCCGTGGAACCGGGGCACCCCGTCACTCTCCCCCGCCGACTCGTGCCCCACATACGTTCCCTCGGTCACGATCAGGCCCACGCCCGCGGCCGCCCGCCTCCCGTAGTACGAGGCCACATCCGGCCCCGGCACCCCGTTCGGTGAGAAGTTCCTGGTCATCGGAGCCATGACGATCCGGTTCGGCACGGTCAGCCCATTGATGACGGCGGGCCGGGAGAGAACGTCGGCGGCACGGGAGGTGGACGCGGTGGTCACGTGGGGACTCCTCGGAGAGGTCGGGCGCTATATGCATGTGCATGAATCGCTGTACTCGTCAACCTCCCCGCCAGCCACGGCATTCCACCGAGGACCGGCGGCTTGTGTGACCCCGGACACGCCCGAGGGCGGCACCCCCTGTCGGAACAGGGAGTGCCGCCCTCGGTACTGACGGACCGGGTCCGAACCTTCTCGCTACGAGGAGGCTCAGAAGTCCATGTCACCGCCCGGCATGCCGCCACCGGCGGGCGCGGCGGCCTTCTCCGGCTTGTCGGCGATGACGGCCTCGGTGGTGAGGAACAGCGCGGCGATGGACGCGGCGTTCTGCAGGGCGGAACGCGTCACCTTCGCCGGGTCGATGATGCCGGAGGCGATCATGTCGACGTACTCACCGGTCGCGGCGTTCAGGCCGTGGCCGACCTGGAGGTTGCGGACCTTCTCCACGACGACGCCACCCTCGAGGCCGCCGTTGACGGCGATCTGCTTGAGCGGGGCCTCCAGGGCGAGCTTCACGGCGTTGGCGCCGGTCGCCTCGTCACCCTCCAGCTCCAGCTTCTCGAAGACCTGGGAGGCCTGGAGCAGGGCCACGCCACCACCGGCGACGATGCCCTCCTCGACGGCCGCCTTCGCGTTGCGGACGGCGTCCTCGATGCGGTGCTTGCGCTCCTTGAGCTCGACCTCGGTCGCGGCACCGGCCTTGATGACGGCCACGCCGCCCGCGAGCTTCGCCAGGCGCTCCTGGAGCTTCTCGCGGTCGTAGTCGGAGTCGCTGTTCTCGATCTCGGCGCGGATCTGGTTCACGCGGCCGGCGACCTGGTCGGCGGAGCCGGCACCGTCGACGATCGTGGTCTCGTCCTTGGTGATGACGACCTTGCGGGCGCGGCCCAGGAGGTCCAGGGTCGCGTTCTCCAGCTTGAGGCCGACCTCCTCGGAGATGACCTCGCCGCCCGTGAGGATGGCGATGTCGCCGAGCATGGCCTTGCGGCGGTCACCGAAGCCCGGGGCCTTGACCGCGACGGACTTGAAGGTGCCGCGGATCTTGTTGACGACCAGGGTCGACAGGGCCTCGCCCTCGACGTCCTCGGCGATGATCAGCAGCGGCTTGCCCGACTGCATGACCTTCTCCAGGAGCGGGAGCAGGTCCTTGACGTTGGAGACCTTGGAGTTGGCGATGAGGATGTAGGGGTCCTCGAGCACCGCCTCCATGCGCTCCATGTCGGTGGCGAAGTACGCCGAGATGTAGCCCTTGTCGAAGCGCATACCCTCGGTGAGCTCGAGCTCCAGACCGAAGGTCTGCGACTCCTCGACGGTGATGACGCCTTCCTTGCCGACCTTGTCCATGGCCTCGGCGATCAGCTCGCCGATCTGGGTGTCGGCGGCGGAGATGGAGGCCGTGGAGGCGATCTGCTCCTTGGTCTCGACCTCCTTGGCCTGGTCGAGCAGCGCACCGGAGACGGCCTCGACGGCCTTCTCGATACCGCGCTTCAGGGCCATCGGGTTGGCACCGGCGGCGACGTTGCGCAGGCCCTCGCGTACGAGCGCCTGGGCGAGGACGGTCGCGGTGGTCGTACCGTCACCGGCGACGTCGTCCGTCTTCTTGGCGACTTCCTTGACCAGCTCGGCGCCGATCTTCTCGTACGGGTCCTCGAGCTCGATCTCCTTGGCGATGGACACACCATCGTTGGTGATCGTGGGGGCGCCCCACTTCTTCTCGAGGACGACGTTGCGACCCTTGGGGCCGAGCGTCACCTTGACGGCGTCCGCGAGCTGGTTCATGCCGCGCTCGAGGCCGCGCCGCGCCTCCTCGTCGAACGCGATGATCTTGGCCATGTGAAGTGGTCCCTCCAGGACTGGGGGTGATTCCTTCGGACCGCGCCCGCGCCCGCGACGGACGGCTCGCCTGCCTCGTGGTTCCTTGCCCCATCTGGCCTGCGGGCCTCACCGACCCGGTCCTTCGTTGTCACTCTCACCTTCAGAGTGCTAACGCCAATGATTAGCACTCGGCATGGTCGAGTGCAAGCGCCTCCGGATGATCCGCAGGTGAACGCACCCCTACGCGCCCGGTCGGCGCCCCTCCCGAACGGACGATCAGGCGGCGGCGGACCGGACACGCGGCCCCGGACACGCGGCCCGGACACGCGGAAGGGCCCGCACCCCGAGTACGGGGCGCGGACCCTCCGAGAAGAACGAAGAACGTCGCTGCTAACCGGCGCGTTGCTTCAGCCTGCGAGACGGACCATGTCCGCCTGCGGACCCTTCTGACCCTGCGAGATCTCGAACTCGACCCGCTGGCCCTCTTCCAGGGTGCGGTAACCGTCCATCTGGATCGCGCTGTAGTGGACGAATACATCCGCACCACCGTCGACCGCGATGAAGCCGTACCCCTTCTCCGCGTTGAACCACTTGACGGTGCCCTGAGCCATGCCTAACTCCCCTATTACTGGCCCTTGCACAGATCCGCACTTCGCGGACCCGGGTCAGACCTCACCCCCCAACGGTTGGGGGTGTGCGCCGGAACGCGTCGACCGCGGCTGAATGTATCTGCCCAACTGCCGTCTGCAACAGGGCAATCGGACGAGAAAATCTGGACAGGCCCGGTCGGGAATGTACGAACAATTCCCCCGAATTCAGGGCAAGTCGGGCCCCATAAAAGGCGCGAAACACACAAATGCCCTACAGACTTTGGCTACTTCATATAGGGCGTGCGGCGCGATTGGATATGCGCCCGGCATGAAATCACAACGACAAGCGGGCCGGGTTCCCCAACTGTACCGTGCTCAACCATAGAGAATTGCCCCCTCCGCTTCTCTCACGGAGGGGGCAATTCGATGAACAATCCGTAATCAATGTTACCGACGGTTACTACCGCCGGGTACAGAACGGTGATCAGCCACCGGCGACGGCCGGGATGATCGACACGCCCGCACCGTCCGGCGTGGCCGTCTCCAGACCCTGCTCGAACCGCACGTCGTCGTCGTTCACGTACACGTTCACGAAGCGTCGCAGCTTCCCCTGGTCGTCGAGGACGCGCGCGGCGATCCCGGTGTGGTTCTTCTCCAGGTCCGCGATGACCTCGGCGAGGGTGGCGCCTTCGGCCTGGACCTCGGCCTGACCGCCGGTGTAGGTGCGAAGGATGGTGGGGATGCGAACGCTGACGCTCATGACTGGTGACCTCCGGGTGTGTGCGGCAGAGCTGGGGGCGCGGGGCTGGGTGGTTACGCGAGCCCGGCGTCGCGGAACGAGTCGAGGTTGGGACGGATGGTCGCGGTGAGCCCCGTTCCGGCGACCGCGTCCAGCGTCTTGAGACCGTCACCGGTGTTCAGCACGACGGTCGTCAGCGCCGGGTCCAGCAGCCCGTTCTCGATCAGCTTCTTCGTGACGCCGACGGTCACGCCACCCGCGGTCTCCGCGAAGATCCCCTCGGTCCGGGCGAGCACCTTGATCGCGTCGACGATCTGCTCGTCGGTCACGTCCTCCACGGCCCCGCCGGTCCGCCGGGCGATGTCGAGGACGTACGGCCCGTCCGCCGGGTTGCCGATGGCCAGCGACTTGGCGATCGTGTCGGGCTTCTGCGGCCGGACGACGTCGTGGCCCGCCTTGTACGCGACGGACACCGGCGAGCAGCCCTCGGCCTGCGCGCCGAAGATCTTGTACGGCTTGTCCTCGACGAGCCCGAGCTTGATCAGCTCCTGGAGCCCCTTGTCGATCTTCGTGAGCTGCGAGCCGGAGGCGATCGGCACGACCAGCTGGTCCGGCAGCTTCCAGCCGAGCTGCTCGCAGATCTCGTACGCGAGGGTCTTGGAGCCCTCGGCGTAGTACGGCCGCAGGTTGACGTTCACGAAGCCCCAGCCCTCGCCGGCCGGGTCGCCGATCAGCTCGGAGCAGAAGCGGTTCACGTCGTCGTAGTTGCCCTCGATGCCGACCAGCTCACCCCCGTAGACGGCGGCCATGACGACCTTGCCCTGCTCCAGGTCGTGCGGGATGAACACACAGGAGCGGAAGCCGGCGCGGGCGGCGGCGGCGCCGACGGCGCCGGCGAGGTTGCCGGTGGAGGAGCAGGACAGGGTGGTGAAGCCGAAGGCGCGCGCGGCCTCCAGGGCCTGGGCGACGACGCGGTCCTTGAAGGAGTGCGTCGGGTTGCCGGAGTCGTCCTTGATGTAGAGGCCGCCGGTGACACCCAGCTCACGGGCGAGGTTGTCGGCCTTGACGAGGTGGGTCCAGCCGGGGTTCAGGTTCGGCTTGGTCGCCACGTCGGCGGGGACGGGCAGCAGGGGCGCGTACCGCCAGATGTTCGCGGGGCCGGCCTCGATCCGCTTGCGCAGCTCCTCCGTGTCGTAGGCGGAGTAGTCGTACGCGATCTCCAGCGGGCCGAAACACTCCTCGCAGGCGAAGACCGGCCCGAGGGGGACGCGGTGACCGCACTCGCGACAGCTCAGGGCGGCGGCGGGGCCGAGGTCGACGCTCTTCGCGGCACCGTCGGTGGTCGTGGATTCGGTGGCAACAGTCTGCGCAGCCATGTGAGGCGAGGCCCTTTCTCCTCATCTTCCTCACGACGCATCTCGTCGTGAGACGGATTTGGCACCTTCCCTAGCCGGACCTCGCCACGGCGACGTGACAAGACAGCTGGAGGGTTGCCGGGGCTTCATCGGGCCGTATCCCTCTGCCCCTCTGGATGAGCGGTATTTGGTTGTATACGCACACGAGCACCGACATGCGATGGTCATCAGCGTTGTTCAAGACTGTAACCGAAGGCCAGGACAGTTGAGAGAGCCGTCCGAACCGCGAGATGAACGCAGAGGAGCCGCGCACTGTGCTGAAGGAAGTCGAGCGCTGGCTGAGCACCCGCTCCTGGTCCGTGACCGATCGCCCGCTCCACAGGATCCTTGCCGCCAAACGGGCCTCGGGGCAGACCGTCAGTGTCGTCCTGCCCGCGCTGAACGAGGAGGAGACGGTAGGCGACATCGTCACCGTCATCCGCCATGACCTCATGCACCAGGTCCCGCTCGTCGACGAGGTCGTCGTCGTCGACTCCGGGTCGACCGACCGCACCTCCGAGGTGGCGGCGGCGGCCGGGGCGCGGGTCGTCCACCGCGACGACATCCTGCCGCGCCTGCCCGCCGTGCCCGGCAAGGGCGAGGTCCTGTGGCGGTCGCTGCTGGTCACGACCGGCGACATCGTCTGCTTCATAGACGCGGACCTCAAGGAGTTCTCGTCCGACTTCGTCACCGGGATCGTCGGCCCGCTGCTCACCGACCCCGGCGTCGACCTGGTCAAGGCGATGTACGACCGCCCGCTCGGCGCGGCCGCCGGCCAGGGCGGCCGGGTGACCGAACTCATGGCCCGCCCCCTGCTCAACATGCACTGGCCCCAGCTGGCGGGCTTCGTCCAGCCGCTGGGCGGCGAGTACGCGGCCCGCCGCTCCCTACTGGAGCGGCTCCCGTTCCCCGTCGGCTACGGCATCGAACTGGGCATGCTCGTCGACGCGCTCCACCTCGTCGGCCTCGACGCGCTGGCCCAGGTCGACGTGGGCGTCCGCAAACACCGTCACCAGGACGGGCAGGCCCTGGGCCGCATGTCCGCGGCGATCTACCGCACGGCCCAGCTCCGTCTGGCCCGCGGCCACCTGATCCGTCCCGTCCTGACCCAGTTCGAACGCGGCTCGGAGGGTTTCGAGCCGCGGACGTACTCGGTGGACCTGGAGGAACGACCGCCGATGGCGGAGATCGCGGAGTACGTGGAACGGAAGGCGGCGTAGGGCGCCTGAGGAATGCCGGGTGCGGTCTCGTCGGCGGGTGAGGTGAAGGGCGGGCCGCAGGCCCGTTCCCTTCAGGGGCGCGGGGAACTGCGCGAGAAACCACAACGGACCCGCACCCGCCGACGCACAAGTCACCCCCACCCCCCTGGGCGCTCCTGTATACGGCCGAACCGTACGTTTGAGCGGTTCGAACACGGGCTAGGTTGAGCCGTATGGCATCAACGCACGCTGCAGCCCAGGTGCTGGTCGCCTCCAACCGCGGCCCCGTCTCGTACACCCAGGACGACTCCGGCGGTCTCACCGCGAAGCGCGGCGGCGGCGGACTCGTGTCCGGCCTGTCGGCGATCGGCCCCGACGCCGGTGCCCTCTGGGTGTGCTCCGCGCTCGGCGACGGCGACCGCGAGGCCGTACGCCGCGGGGTCGGCGAGCCCGGCGTACGCATGCTGGACATCCCCGCCGACGTCCACCACGCCGCGTACAACGGCGTCGCCAACTCCGCGCTGTGGTTCGTGCACCACATGCTGTACCAGACCCCTCTGGAGCCTGTCTTCGACGCGGAGTTCCGGGCCCAGTGGACCGCGTACGAGACGTACAACCGCTCCTTCGCCGAGGCGCTGGCACAGGAGGCGGCGGACGGCGCGGCCGTGCTCGTGCAGGACTACCACCTGACGCTCGTGCCGAGGATGCTGCGCGAGCTGCGCCCCGACCTCAGGATCGGCCACTTCTCGCACACCCCGTGGGCGCCCGTCGACTACTTCCGGCTGCTGCCCGACGACATCGCCGCGGAGGTGCTGGACGGCATCCTCGGCGCCGACCGGGCCGCGTTCCTGACCCGGCGGTGGGCGGACGCGTTCACCGCGTGCTGCCACGCCGTCCTGGGCCCCGACTCCACCTCCGGCACCCGGATCGGTGTGCACGGGCTCGGCGCCGACGCGGACTTCCTGCGGGCCCGCGCGCACGAGGCGGACGTCGACGAGCGGATCGTCGCGCTGCGGGAGCAGATCGGCACGGCTCCCGACGGCACGCCGCGCCGCACGATCGTCCGGGTCGACCGCACGGAACTGTCCAAGAACATCGTGCGGGGCCTGCTGGCGTACCGGCAGCTCCTCGACGACCGCCCGGAGTGGCGCGAGCGCGTCGTGCACGTGGCCTTCGCGTACCCGTCGCGGCAGGACCTCGCCGTGTACCGGGAGTACACCGCCGAGGTCCAGCGGGTGGCGGCCGAGATCAACGAGCGGTACGGGACGCCGGGCTGGACCCCGGTCGTCCTCCACGTCAAAGACGACTTCGCCCGCTCCCTGGCGGCGTACCGCCTCGCCGACGTCGCCCTCGTGAACCCCATCCGCGACGGCATGAACCTGGTCGCCAAGGAGGTACCGCTCGTCTCCGACAGGGGCTGCGTGCTGGTGCTGTCGCGGGAGGCGGGGGCGTTCGAGGAACTGGGCGACGACGCGGTGGTGGTCAACCCGTACGACATCGGGGGGACGGCCGGGGCGTTGCACGAGGCGCTGTCGATGGGGCCGGAGGAGCGGGCGGAGCGCACGAAACGCCTGACGGCGGCGGCGACGGCTCTGCCACCGGCCCGGTGGTTCTTGGATCAGTTGGGGGAGCTGAGGGCCTAGTAGCTCGGGCCGGGGGTGCGTCCCTCCAGGGGCGCGGGGAGCTGCGCGAGAAACCACGAACCACCCGCAGCCGCCACACCGACGC
The DNA here is from genome assembly GCF_055572815.1 of Streptomyces sp. NPDC030296. NCBI lineage: Bacteria > Bacillati > Actinomycetota > Actinomycetes > Kitasatosporales > Streptomycetaceae > Streptomyces > Streptomyces sp. NPDC030296. The sequence continues at coordinate 51,546 of NZ_JBVICQ010000022.1, read as the reverse complement.
GCACCCCCGAGCTACTGGGCGCCCCCTACCTCCACGCACCCGGCGATCCGCGCCAGCAACCGCACCACCCCCTCCGGCCCGTCCACCACCAGATCCGCCCTCTCCGACAGCTCCGTCACCTCCGCGCTGCCGCTGCACACCAGCAACCCCGGCACGCCCTCGCCCCGCAGCTTCTCCACCGCGGCGAACGCGGGCAGGTCGCCGAGGTCGTCCCCGGCGTAGAGGACGGCCGTCGCGCCGGACTCCACGACGTGCCGACGGAGGGCGACGCCCTTGTCCATCCCCGGGGGCCGCAGTTCGAGGACCATCCGGCCCGGTTCGACGATGAGGCCATGACGGGTGGCGAGGTCGGTCAGAGGCGCACGCAGCGCCTCGAACGTGGCCTGCGGATCGGCCGCGCGCCGGGTGTGGACGGCGACGGCCCGCCCCTTCTCCTCGATCCAGGTGCCCTCCCCCGCCCCGGCCCGCTCCAGCACCGCGGGGAGTTCCGCGCGGACGGCGGTGACCCCGGGGTGCGGGGGCGGCGCGGTGACCGTGTCGGTCGCGGCGTCCCAGCGTTCGGCGCCGTAGTGGCCGAGCACGGTGAGGTGTTCCAGGCCGGGTACGCCGGCGAAGCCTCCGTGGCGGACCGCGACGGCTGCGGGGCGGCCGGTCACCACGGCGACGGAGAGGACACGCGGGGCGAGTGCGGCGAGGGTGGGGACCGCGTCGGGGTGGGCGCGGGCCTGTTCGGGGTCGGGGACGATCGGCGCGAGCGTGCCGTCGAAGTCGAGCGCGATCACCGTACGGCCGGGGTCGGCGAGGATCGCGTCGAGCGCGTCCCGGCCGGCCTGGGTCACAGGTGTCGGCAAGGTGGCCTTGGGGTTCTCGGAATCCTTGTGGCTGCCCATGCCGTCGACCTTATCCGTCACCGCTCGGCCCGGCGGGCCTCCCGCACTCTCCGCAGCCGGTTCACGGTGACCGGGTCGTGGGCGAGGGCGCGTTCGTCGTCCAGCAGGGCGTTCAGGAGCTGGTAGTACCGCACGGGGGCGAGCCCCAGCCGCTCCCGTATGGCCCGCTCCTTGGCCCCCGGGCTCCCCCACCCCTGCCGCTCCAACGCGAGGATGGCCTGCTCACGTGTATCGAGGCTCTCCATGCCCCGACGGTAACGGACGGGACGGACAGTGGGGGCTGACCGGTGCGTCGCCGGGTGCGGGCGGGTGGGGGCCGTTCGCGCAGTTCCCCGCGCCCCTGAAGGGAACGGGCCTACGGCCCGCCCTTCATCGGAAAAGCACGGGGCCGCAGGCCCCTGCTTTTTCAGGGGCGCGGGGAACTGCGCGAGAAACCACACACCACCCGCACCCGCCCGACAACAGCGACCCCCGAGCTACTGGGCGCCCTAGTCCTCCCGCTCCGCCACCGTCGCCGTCTCCTGCAACCTCTCCAGCACAACCCGCGGCTTCGCGTTCGACGACACCGCCGTCCCTATCTCCCGCTTCACCGCCGCGCTGACCTCCGCCCACGACGTCTTCCCGGCGGGATACAGCTCGGCCGAGGGGAGTTCCGTCAGGAAGGGCGTGAGGTCGGCGGTGTCCTTGTCCCCCGCCATCGCCTGCGACGCCGACGCCGTCACCGGCAGCAGGTCGTACTCACGGGAGAACGCGAGGACGTTCTTGTCGGCGTAGACGTAGTCGAGGAAGTCGCCGATCTCCTCCTGGTGCCCGTTCTGCTTGAACGCCATCATCCAGTCGGTGACCCCGAGGGTCGACCGCGACCGCCCCTCACGTCCCGGCAGCGCGGCGGTTCCGAACTCGACGCCCTTGTCCTCGGCCATCTTCATCAGGCTGGGGTGCCCGTTGAGCATCCCGACCTCGCCGCGCGTGAACGCGTCGAACGCGTCGGCCCGGTTCAGCTTGGCCGGCGCGGTCGGCCCGGTGAGGCCCTTGTCGACCAGTTCCTTCTTCAGCCAGGTGAAGGTCCGCACGTTGTCGTCGGAGTTGAGCTGGTACGCGCCGACGTTGTCCACGTATCCGGCGCCACCACTGAGCAGCCACTGCATGGTCTCGGCCTGGGCCTCCTCGGGCCCCAGCGGCAGCGCGTACGGGGTCTTGGTGCCGGCCGCGCGGAGCGCCTCCGCGTCGGCGGCCAGTTCGCCCCAGGTGCGCGGGGCCTCGTCGATCCCGGCCTTGGCGAACAGCTTCTTGTTGTAGAAGAGCACCCGGGTGGACGCGGCGAAGGGCATCCCGTACGAGGCCCGCTTCACCTTGCCCGCGTTGGCGAGCTGGCCGAGGAAGTTGCCCTGGACGGGTATGGAGAGCAGGTCGTCCACCTCGTAGAGCTTCCCGGCGGCGGCGTAGTCGGCGAACGTGCCGATCTGCGCCATGTCGGGGGCCTTGTCGGCGTCGACCATCTCCTTGACCTCGCGGTCGATGTCGTTCCAGGAGTGCACGGTGACGTCGATCTCGACGTCGGGGTGGTCCTTCTCGTACGCCGCGACGAGGTCGTCCCAGTACTTCTGGGAGCTGTTGGCACTGGAGTCGCCGTAGTCGGCGGCCACCAGCTTCAGGGTGACCTTCTGCCCGTCCGCCTCCCCGGCGCCGCAGCCCGCAAGCGTGGACATCAGCCCCAGTGCGGACAGTGCCGCGAGTGCCGAGGTGGTCCTGATGTGGGTCTTCGTCCGCCGCTGTCGCACTGGTACTGCCCCAAACCTGTCGCTTTATCGAACGGGCTTCGAACAAAACAGCCTGGATCGCAGGCTTGCGTTCAAGCCCGTTAATCCTTCAACTTCTCGAACTTCCTCATAAGGTCTACACCACGTGAGTGGACTAGACCTCTTGAGGGTACACGGGCCACACTGTCCTCCGTGAGACATGTCATCGCCCTCGATGTGGGCGGCACCGGGATGAAGGCCGCGCTGGTCGGTGCGGGCGGCGAGCTGCTGCACCAGGCGCGCCTCGCCACCGGCCGCGACCGCGGGCCGGACGCCGTCGTCGCGTCGATCCTCGACTTCGCGGTCGAGCTGCGCGCGCACGGCGAGCGGCACTTCGGCGAGTCCGCGTCCGCCGCCGGTGTCGCCGTGCCCGGCATCGTCGACGCCGAGCGGGGCGTGGCCGTCTACGCGGCCAACCTCGGCTGGCGCGACGTACCGCTGCGCGCGCTCCTCGCCGAGCGCCTCGGCGGCATACCGGTCGCCCTCGGCCACGACGTGCGCACCGGCGGTCTCGCCGAGGGCCGCGTCGGCGCGGGCCTGGGCGCCGACCGCTACCTCTTCGTGGCGCTCGGCACCGGCATCGCCGGCGCCATCGGCGTCGAGGGCCGGGTCGAGGCGGGCGCGCACGGCTTCGCCGGCGAGATCGGCCACATCGTCGTACGCCCCGGGGGGACCCCGTGCCCCTGCGGTCAGCGCGGCTGTCTGGAGCGCTTCGCCTCCGCGGCGGCGGTCAGCAAGGCCTGGGCCGCGGCCACGGGCGACCCCGGCGCGGACGCGGCGGACTGCGCGCGGGCCGTGGAGTACGGCGACCCGCGGGCGCGCGGCGTCTGGCAGGAGGCGGTCGACGCCCTCGCCGACGGCCTCGTCACCGCGATCACCCTGCTGGACCCCCGCACCCTGATCATCGGCGGCGGCCTCGCCGAGGCCGGGGAGACCCTGTTCGCCCCGCTGCGGACCGCCATCGAACACCGGGTGACCTTCCAGAAGGTCCCCACACTCGTCCCGGCCTCCCTCGGCGACACGGCGGGCTGCCTCGGCGCCGGCCTCCTGGCCTGGGACTTCCTCACGGACACGAACCCCACGACCCCCACGGACGCTTCGGAGGCAACCCCCTGATGCCGACCCAGCAGGACTTTTCCGCTTCCGGCGCGAGCAGCGAGCCCGAAGGGGCGCGGGGAACCGCGCGCCGAGCCCCCGCCCGCCCGCAGTCGCCGCCGGCGGCGCGGCCCTTCGTCCTGGAAGGCGTCGACGTCGTCCTCCCCACCGGCATCGTCGAGAACGGCCGGGTCGTGGTCGACGGCACCCGGATCGCCGAGCACGCCCCCGCCGACGCCCCCGTCCTTCCGGCCCACGGCCTGTGGGCCGTCCCCGGTTTCGTCGACCTCCACAACCACGGCGGCGGTGGAGCGTCCTTCACCTCGGGCTCGGTCGAGGACGTCCTGAGGGGCATCCACACCCACCGTCTGCACGGCACCACCACCCTCGTCGCCTCCACCGTCACCGGCGACATGGACGGCCTCGCCCACCGCGCCGGGCTCCTCTCCGAGCTCGCCGAGCAGGGCGACATCGCGGGCATCCACTTCGAGGGCCCGTTCATCTCCCCCTGCCGCAAGGGCGCCCACTCCGAGGAACTGCTGCGCGACCCGGACCCGGCGGAGGTCCGCAAGCTGGTCGACGCGGCACGCGGCAGGGCCAGCATGGTCACCCTGGCCACCGAACTCCCCGGCGGCCTGGACTCCGTACGGCTCCTCGCCGAGCACGGCGTCATCGCGGCGATCGGGCACACGGACGCCACGTACGAGCAGACCGTGCGGGCCGTCGAGGCGGGCGCGACCGTGGCCACGCACCTGTTCAACGCGATGCCCCCACTGGGCCACCGCGACCCCGGCCCGATCGCGGCGCTCCTGGAGGACGAGCGGGTCACGGTCGAGTTGATCAACGACGGCACGCATCTGCATCCGGCCGCCCTCCAGCTGGCGTTCCGTCACGCGGGCGCCGAGCGGGTGGCGTTCATCACCGACGCGATGGACGCGGCCGGCTTCGGCGACGGCCGCTACATGCTCGGCCCGCTGGAGGTGGAGGTCGCCGACGGTGTGGCCCGGCTGGTGGAGGGCGGCTCCATCGCCGGCTCGACCCTCACCCAGGACCGCGCCTTCAGGCGGGCGGTCACCCTCGACGGCCTCCCCGTCGAGTCCGTCGTCGCCGCGCTCTCCGCCAACCCGGCCAGGCTCCTGGGCCTGGACGACCGGATCGGCTCCCTGGAGCCGGGCAAGGACGCCGACGTCGTCCTCCTCGACGCGGACTTCGCGGTGAAGGGCGTCCTGCGCAAGGGCACCTGGGTGGTGGACCCCTTCACGAACTGAGCCGACGGCGGACGGCAGCCGATGGGGTCGATCGATCCCCAACCGGGCCGGTCCGCCCCTTTGTTGGCGGGTGGTGCGGAGTACGGCGGTTGGCCCCGGGGACTGGGCCGACCGCCGCTCTTTTGGCATGATCGAGCCTCCGCAACAGCTGTCGCCGAGCGCATTCTGATGTCAACGAAGACCGAACGCGTCGCGCCGTCGAATTCGAGGGGGTAGCCCCGGGTGATCCTCACGGTCACGCTGAACACCGCTCTCGACATCACCCACCGCGTACGGGCCCTCAGGCCCCATGCCACGCACCGGGTGACCGAGGTGATGCAACGCCCCGGCGGCAAGGGCCTGAACGTGGCCCGCGTGCTCGCCGCCCTCGGCCACGAGGTGACGGTCACCGGCTTCGTCGGCGGCGGCACCGGACGCGCCGTCCAGGAGGGGCTCACCCGGACACCGGGCATCGTGGACGCGCTGGTCCCGGTGGCGGGCGCGACGCGCCGGACGATCGCGGTCGTCGACGCCACCGGTGACACGACTCAGCTCAACGAGCCCGGCCCGCTCATCACCCCGGCCGAGTGGTCCGCGTTCCAGGAGGCGTACGAGGTCCTGCTGCGCTCCGCCTCGGCGGTGGCCCTGTGCGGCAGCCTGCCGCCGGGGGTGCCGGTGGGCGCGTACGCGGGCCTGATCCGTACGGCACGCACCCTGGCCGTCCCCGTCCTGCTGGACACCAGCGGTGAGCCGCTGCGGCGCGGGGTGGCGGCGCGCCCCGACGTGGTGAAGCCGAACGCCGAGGAACTCGCCGAACTCACCGGCTCCCACGAGCCGTCCCGCGCGACACGTGACGCACGCCGCAGGGGAGCCCAGGCGGTCGTCGCCTCACTCGGCCCCGACGGTCTCCTCGCCCACACGCCCGAGGGCCACTGGCGGGCGACCCCGCCCCGCCGCTTCCGCGGCAACCCCACCGGCGCCGGCGACGCGGTGGTCGCGGGCCTCCTGTCGGGCCTGGTCGAACGCCTGCCCTGGCCCGACCGCCTCACCCGGGCGACGGCCCTGTCAGCGGCGACCGTACTGGCCCCGACGGCGGGCGAGTTCGACCAACGGACGTACGACGAACTGCGAACGCAGGTGGCGGTGACGGGGGAGGTCAGCGCGGCCTGAACCGCCCTGGTGCCTGCGGGGGAAGTCCTCGGCCATGGCCCTGGACGACTCCATGGTCATCTTCTGGCCGAAACTCGCAATTGTCTTTGTCAAGCGGACGGCTTGAGTGACAGGCTGCCCACTGACCGCACTTACGTTCGAGAACAAGGGGGAAGCAACTCCGATGAAGTTGCGCCTGTTCGCACTTGCCGGTGCCGCACTGATCGCGACCCTGCCCGTCACCACTGCCCAGTCGGCGTCCGCCGTCACCAGGTGCTCGAGCGGGTATGTCTGCACTTGGTCGGGTGCAAGCTTCGCAGGAACGAAGCACAGCTACAACAATGCGCACGGATGCTACCCGCGCAGTGGCCGCTCGGTGTCCAACCAGACTGGCAAACTGATCACTGTGTACAAGGAGGCATCCTGCTACGGGGATAGTTTCGACATCCGGTCGGGCCACTACTCGGAGAACACTCCGTGGCGGGTGAAGAGCATGGCCGTCTGGGGCTGACGTCTACGCCCCTGGTTCGCGCCCACAGCAAACCCTTTGAACACAGCCTCGTGCCACGCCGACGATTCGCGTGGCACGGGGCTGTGCCAGTTGCGCAACGCCTTCAAGTCCCCGGCTCAGGGGTTCACAAGGTAGAGCTGATCAATGTTCGCGTCACACTTGTTGCCCTCACCACACACGATCTCGACCTGGTTCGTCCCCTTGTTCAGGGTGACGGGAGCCCAAGTGGTCTGCCACCCCTTCTCGAAGTCGCCCTTGGGCGAGTCGATGAAGTTCCTCATCCCGAGCGGCTGGGTGTTGGCCTTGCCGTTCACCAGGAGGGTCGCGTCGGCATCGACACCAGGGATGCCATAACGCACATACAGACGGTAGGCACCGGCCTTCTTGATACCGCTGAAACTCCACGTGACCTTGGCACCGACCTGGTTGAAGCCTGTGACGTAGAAGCCGCCCTCGGACTTGGCGCCGGGGATGTCGGAGGCGACTGTGGCGCTGCCGCCGAGTTGGAGGGTCTTGGCCTCCGCCTTGGGGAGTTCGCCGGGCTTCTGCTCGGTCTTCTTGGTCGTCGACGGGCTGGGCTCGGTGCTCTGGTCGGCCGTCGGCGCGGTCGAGGGGCCGCCACCGGCGTTGTCGTCCGCGCCGTCGTCGCCGCCGATCATCACGATGCCGATGCCGATCACCACGGCGGCCACGACGGCGATCGCGCCGATCAGGAGGCCCTTGGTGTTGGGGCCGCGTCCGCGCCCACCGCTCCCGCCGCCGTACGGCTGCTGACGGGTCGTCTCGGCGCCGCCGGTGAAGGACTCCGGGGCCTGGTAGTGCGCGTTCGGCTGACCGTAGCCGTTCTGCTGGGGGACCTGGCCGTACGCCGCTGTGGGGGCCTGCTGGGCGGCGGTCGGCTGCTGGGTCTGCTGCCCGTACTGGCGCTCGCCGACCGGCCGCACCCGGTTGACGGCGTTGGGGTAGCCGTAGCTCCCCGTGGGCGGCTGGGCTCCACGAGCCTGGCCGTCGGCGTAGAGGTAGCCGAACGGGTCGTCGTCCTCGGGCGTGCTCGCGCCGTTGTTGCCGGGCGTCATCCCTAGGTCTCCTCAGCGGTGCGGTACATGCGGCGTACGGGTGGCGGTTCTTGCAACAGGGGTGTAGGAGAGCGAGCCTACCCGCTCATGCTGAGCCAAACGGGTGACTCAGACCTCGTGGCCTGAGTCACCATCACGCCGGGAGACCCCTCATCGGGGGCCTCACCAGCGCTTTTCCCGGCTTGGCGGGCTACTGCCCGGCTCTGGTCATCCGGCCCGCCGATGCTGTTTGGGACGAGATCGTTTCTCGACGTACATCCGCTCGTCAGCCGATTTCAACACCTCGTCCGCCGTCATCCCGCAGTGTGCCCATCCGATGCCGAAACTGGCGCCGACGCGCATGGCGCGGCCGTCGACCCGGATCGGCTGGATGATCTCGTTGCGCAGGCGTACGGCGAGGTCCTGGGCGTCGGCGCGGCCGAGCCCGTCGGCGAGGACGACGAACTCGTCACCGCCGAGCCGGGCGACGGTGTCGCCGTCACGGACGCCCCGGCTGAGCCGGCGGGCCACCTCGATGAGGACGGCGTCACCCGCGTTGTGCCCGAACCGGTCGTTGATCGACTTGAACCCGTCGAGGTCGCAGAAGAGCACCGCGAGCCCCTTCGTGCCGTCGTCCCGCTCGCTCTCGGGCGCGACGGTGTGCACATGGTGGTCGAAGGCGTCGTACGGCCCGGTGGCCGCGTGGAAGCCGAACGCGTGCGCGCCGTTCCCGCCGGCCTCGTACGCGTCGAACGACGGGTGCGGCGGGGGCACGGCCGGGTGCTGGGCGGCCGGGTGCTGGGCGATCCCGAAGTCGCCGTACTGCCCGAAGCCGTCTCCGGGGCCGTCCCCGAAGCTCTCGCCGAAGTTCTCCCCGAAGGTGGCGTCCATGGAGTCGGCCGCCGCGCCGGCCGGGAGCGCCTGGGGGCGCTGGCAGATGCGGGCGGAGAGCCGGGAGCGCAGCTCCGCGGAGTTCGGCAGGCCGGTCAGCGCGTCGTGGGAGGCGCGGTGGGCGAGCTGGAGCTCGCGGCGCTTGCGCTCCTCGATGTCCTCGACGTGGGTGAGCAGGAAGCGGGGTCCGTCGGCGGCGTCGGCCACGACGGAGTTGCGCAGGCTGACCCAGACGTACGTGCCGTCGCGACGTCCGAGCCGCAGCTCGGCGCGGCCGCCCTCGGCGGAGGTGCGCAGGAGCGTGCCGATGTCCTCGGGGTGGACGAGGTCGGAGAAGGAGTACCGGCGCATGGCGGACGCGGGCCGCCCGAGCAGCCGGCAGAGCGCGTCGTTGGTCCGCAGGATCCGGCCGTGCTGGTCCCCGCCCATCTCGGCGATGGCCATCCCGCTCGGGGCGTACTCGAACGCCTGACGGAAGGATTCCTCACTGGCCCGCAGCGCCTGCTGCTCTCGTTCGAGCCTGACCAGTGCGCGCTGCATATTCGCACGTAGACGCGCGTTGCTGATCGCGATGGCGGCCTGGAAGGCGTACATCTGGAGCGCCTCGCGCCCCCAGGCGCCGGGCCGCCGTCCGTTGCGCGGCCGGTCGACGGAGATGACCCCGAGCAGCTCACCGCAGGAGGCGCCGCCGGCGCCGGGCGTGTACATCGGCGCGAACAGGCGGTCGGAGGGGTGCCACTCGTCCTCGAAGCGGGGTGCGGGCCCGTCGGTGTACCACTGGGGTACGTCGTCCTCGTCGAGGACCCAGCCCTCGGTGTGGGGTATGAACCGCAGGTCGCCCCAGGCCTCGCCCATGTTCAGCCGGCGGTCCCAGGAGGCGCGGGAGCCGACGCGGCCGGTGATCAGGGCCTCGGCGGCGGAGTTCCCGGAGAGGGCGGCGACGACGAGGTCTCCGTCGGGGCGGACGAGGTTGACGCACGCCAGCTCGTACCCCAGGCCGTTGACCACACCGTCGGCGACGGTCTGCAGCGTGTCGGCCAGGCTGCGTGCGGTGTTCATGTCCGCCATCACCTGGTGCAGCTGCCGCAGCGTCGTCAGACGGACGTAAGGCTCCGACTCGGTTTCCATTCGCCCTCCCCCCGAGATCTTGTGGCAGCTCCAGGCTCCAGGGTTGCTATCCGGCGTAACTCATGGGCTTACTACCGCTTACAGTTCCTGCTTACAGCTTGCAGCGTCCCCGCCACTGAATCACAGCGCGAAGCCCACTCGGTACACAGGGTCAACAAAATATGGCTCCTGTGACTCAAGTCACAACAAAACATGAGCAATTGAGTGGAGTTTATGCGTTTCCGGCGTGCGCTTCCTGAACAGAATTCAGGACTCTGTGTAGGCCCTGTGAGCGATGACGACCGAGTGCGACGACGGGGTAGACGAACCCTTTTGAGCCACGCGCCGGGCACGCGGGCGAGCCGGGGCCGATGGGTGCGACCGGGTGTCCTTCGTTGGATCATGCCGACTTCGGGCTACGGCGCCTTGACTGTGCCGGTGAGCGGGGCGTGATGCGTGCGGCCGCAAGGCGGAGGAGGGAGTCAACGCGGAGCGTTGGCGACTGACGACAACGCGGCAGACCCGCGTGCCACGCCCCGCGACCCAGGCGTGATCCAAACGGCAGGCCCTCGGTCCTGTCCGCAGAGTCCCGTCGTCCGCCCGGAAGGCGGGCCCCGCGGCGTCTGGTGCGTGCTCTCGGCGTGCCGGGCGAAAGCCTCGTACTGGATGTACTTGGGCTTTCGCCCGGTGCGGCGGGAGAGCGTGCCAGGCGTCGCGGGGCAGACGGGACTTTGCGGACACGGCCTAGGTCGCAGGACCGGCCCGAAGGTGGATCTCCGGCCCGATGTGGCGGCCTGGGGCCACGGACTAGCGTGCGGACGTGTCGAAGCCCTCAGCGATCCCAGCCTCCCCCGCCCCGCCCCTGTCCGCGCCCCGGGCGACATGGCCTCCCCGCACACCCCCTGAGGCTCACCCTTCCCTCCCCGGCGGGCATCCTGAGGGGGTGAGCGAAGACGAGTTCCGTGCCGTGATGTCCCGGCTGGCGGCGGGTGTGGTCCTGGTGACGGCGCACGAGGCGCAGCCGGACCCCGAGGGGCCGCGCGGCGAGGACGTCGGCATGACGGCCACCTCGTTCATGTCCGTGTCCCTCGAACCGCCTCTCGTCCTGGTCAGCCTCCGCGAGGGTTCCCGGATGGACGACCTCCTCGCCGAGCAGCCGCTCTGGGCCGTCTCCCTGCTCTCGGAGCACCAGCGCACCATCGCGGGCCGCTTCGCCATGAAGGGCCGCGTGAGCGACCGCCTGCTCTTCGAGTCCGTTCCCCACACCCCGGGCCCCCTGACCGCCGCGCCCTTGATCACCGACGCCCTGGCCACGCTGGAATGCCGCACCGAGCAACGCGTACCCGCCGGCGACCACACCCTGGTCATCGGCCGCGTCCTGCAAGCCACGGTCCAGGGCACGGAGGGCGGCCCCCTGACCTACTTCCGAGGCAGGTACCGCCAGTTGGGCTGAGCCATTCCGTTCCCCACCGCAGACAGCAAAGAGCGGCGGGGTCGGGCTAGAGGTCTGGGAGGCGCAGCCCTCGGTCAGGGGCGCGGGGAACTGCGCGACCAGCCCCGACGAACCCGCAGCCGACCAACCCCCACCCGCCGCCCACCCGCACCCCACGGCCCCCGCCACACCGCAAGGTTTCGGCCAAGCGGCCCCCACGCCTCCCCCGCCCCGACCAGCCCCCGCCCCACGAACAAACCGAGCATTCGGTAGGCGGCGACCGAAAGAGTTCCTGGCATGACGCGACTCACGATCGGGAAATTCGGCGTAACTCATCGGCAGCACCCCGCCACCCGGATCACCGCCATTCCGCCGCCCCGGCCATAACGGATCACACCCGCCCTCCAACAAGACCGAATCGCACATCAGAACGCGAAAAACAGCCGGTCAGGACGGCACCCATAAACACCGCACGCGTCAAGCCCCGCGACCCAGGCATGATCCAAACGACAGGCCCTAGCCCCAATCCCGACCGTTCCGCCCCCGCTTGGTCTCGGAGCGCTGCTTCTTCTCCCGCAGCCGCCGCTCGTTGATCCCCTTCGGGATACGCGTAGGCCGACGCGGCTTCGGCGGCGGAGCGGTGGCCTCGGCGAGCAGCGCCGCCAGGCGCACCGCGGCGGTCTCCCGGTTTCGCCACTGTGAACGGTGCTCGGAGGACCGAACACTGACGACCCCGTCGACGAGCCGCCCGGCGAGCCGCTCCAGGGCGCGCCGCTTCCACACCTCGGGCAGCGCCTCGGTGTTGGCGACGTCGAACCGCAGCTCGACCTGCGAGTCACTGGTGTTGACGTGCTGTCCGCCGGGACCGGAGGACCGGGAGAAACGCCACATCAGCTCGGCCTCGGGAACGGAGACGGAGCCACGGATGGTGAGGCCTCGGGAGAGCGGGCTCCCCGACCCCCGGGAAGGAGCGGACATACCCCCATGGTCACCGAGCCCCGGCCTCGCCGTCACCCGCTTTTCCGGCCCGCCCCTTCCCCGCCCGCCCCACCGTCCCGTCCCGGCCGCCCCGGCCGCCCGGGTAAAGAAAGTAAAAACGCCAGGAACCTCTGGCGCCCCTCCCTGCGTTCATAGGGGTACAGGTAGCTTCGTCCCCGGCACGAAGCCCGTAAGGCACGTACGCAACGAGGGAAGGACTCCCAACCATGGCTGTAAGCCTGTCCAAGGGTGGCAACGTCTCGCTCACCAAGGAGGCTCCGGGCCTGACCGCCGTCACCGTGGGCCTCGGCTGGGACGTCCGCACCACCACGGGCACCGACTTCGACCTGGACGCCTCGGCCATCGCGGTCAACACCCAGGGCAAGGTGTATTCGGACGCCCACTTCGTCTTCTTCAACAACAAGCAGACCCCGGACAACACCATCGTCCACACCGGCGACAACCGCACGGGCGAGGGCGCGGGCGACGACGAGGCGATCAACGTCAACCTGGCGGGCCTCCCCGCCGACATCGACAAGATCGTCTTCCCGGTCTCGATCTACGACGCGGAGAACCGCTCGCAGAACTTCGGCCAGGTCCGCAACGCCTACATCCGCATCATCAACCAGGCCGGCGGCGCCGAGATCGCCCGCTACGACCTCTCCGAGGACGCGGCCACCGAGACCGCCATGGTCTTCGGCGAGCTCTACCGCAACGGCGCCGAGTGGAAGTTCCGCGCCGTCGGCCAGGGCTACGCCTCCGGCCTCGTCGGCATCGCCCAGGACTTCGGCGTCAACGTCTGACGCTCCGCCTGAGAGCCACCCCCCGAAGGCCCCGCCCGACCTCACCGTCGTGCGGGGCCTTCGGCGTCACACCCGCCAGTCCCCCGCGTACTGGATGTGCAGCCGGCCGGGGACGCCGCGCCGGGCGCGGGTGCCCGGCCAGAGGCCCGAGCCGAGCTCGACGCACGCACTGTAGGCGGCCGTGAGCTGGGGGTCTCCGCATTTACCGGTGCTCGGCGGCTCCACGGCGCGGGGCGATGTCGGACCTCGTCGATACCGTGCGGGGCATGTTGCTGCTCGAGACCCTCCGCACCGCCGAGGACGGGACCGTCCCCGGCCCCCTCCTCGCCGAACTCACCGCCCTGCACGCCTCCAACCGAGCCTTCTACACCCTCAGCGGCGACTTCCCGGACCCCGACGACATCCGCCCCGAGCAGGTGAACGCCGCCCTGGCCCTGGAGTTGGCCAACCCGGACGTGGAGATCCTCCTCGCCCGCGACGCCGCCCCCGACAGCGCGGGCCACAGCGACGGCACCCCTCCCCTCGTCGGCGTCGTCATCACCCTCGCGCACCACCCCGACCCCGCCGACCCCGACCCGTGGATCGGACTCCTGCTCATCGACGCTGCAGCGCAACGGCGGGGTCACGGACGCCGGTTGGCGGCGCTCGTCGAGACACGGCTGCGACAGGCCGGCCGAACCGCCGTACGCCTCGCCGCACTCGACAACAACCCCGGCGCCCTCGCCTTCTGGACCTCCCTCGGCTACGAGATCATCGCCCACCGGGCCGACCGCCAACGGGGCCGGCCCTGCACGGTCCTGCGCAAGCCCCTCGACCCCGAGGGCCCCGCGCCACTCGCCCAGCCCGTGTCCCGGTGAAGTCACGCCCGGCCCCGCTCAAGCCCCCGGCGCCCGGCCGTCGGCCCCGGCCTCACGCCTTCTTCGGCTTGCCCTCCCCGTACAGCCACTCCTCCCAGATCGGCTTCAGGTCGGCGTCCGGCGCCGTCTTCTCCGCGTGTTCCTCGGCGTACGCGGTGAAGTCCGCCGTACTCGCGTTGCCGTGACGGCGGGCTGTGGCCCAGCCCTTGAGCAGGTCGAAGAAGGCGTCGTCGCCGATGGCCTGGCGGATCTTGTGCAGGACCATGGCGGCGCGCTCGTAGACCGGGCTGTCGGAGATGTGCTCGGCGCTCGGCGGCTCCGCGGGCGGGAACGCCCAGACCCCCTCGTCGGCCTCGGCGGTGTCGAAGTAGTCGCCCTCGTGGAGCGCGTCGAAGTTCTCCTGGGCGCTGTCGCCCCCGTGGTCCTCCTGCCACAGCCACTCCGCGTACGTGGCGAAGCCCTCGTTGAGCCACATGTCCCGCCAGCTCTTGGGCGTGACGGAGTTGCCGTACCACTGGTGGGCCAGCTCATGGACGAGCAGGCCGGTGTCGGGGGCACCGGGGACGACCGGGCGGTTCTGGGTCTCCAGCGCGTACTCCACGTCCTCCTCCCGCTCGACGATCGCGCCGGTGGAGGAGAAGGGGTACGGGCCGAAGTTGATCTCCGCCCAGTCGATAATGTCCGGGATGTCGTCGAGGGCCTCGCGGCCGCCCTCGGCCTCCTCGGGGTCCACGGCTATGTACACCGGCGGCTTCTTCTCGCCGACCGTGGGGCGCCGGATCTCGTACGCGCCGATCGCGAGCGCGGCGAGATAGCTCGCCATCGGCTCGGCCGAGCGCCACGCGAACGTCGTACGGCCGCCCTTCGTCGACTCGCCGCGCAACTCCCCGTTGGAGACGACCTGGAGACGCTGCGGGACGGTGACGGTGAGGTCGTACGTCGCCTTGTCCGAGGGGTGGTGGTTGCCGGGGAACCAGGCCATCGAGCCCGTCGGTTCGCCGAGCGCGAGCGCCCCGTCGGCGGTCGGCAGCCAGCCCTCGTGGGAGCCGTCCGGGTCGGTGATCGTCCGCGGCTCGCCCGAGTAGCGCACCGTCGTACGGAACGTCCGCCCCTTCTCCAGCGCGTGCGCCGGCCGGACGATCAGCTCCTGGCCCTTCCGTTTCCACCGGGCCTCGGCGCCGTCGACGGTCACGGACTCGACGTCCATGCCCTTCAGGTCCAGGTCGAACGCGCTGAGGTCCTGCTTGGCCCGGGCCGTGACGACGGCCTTCCCTTCGACATGGTCCTCGTGGTCGTGGTCGTCCCGGTCCTTGCCCCGCTCGATGTCTACGTCGAGGGTCAGGGCGTAGTGCGTGACGTCGTAACCGCCGTTGCCGAGCTTCGGGAAGTACGGGTCCCCGAGGCCTGCCGCGCCGCGCGTGCCGCCGGTGCCGGATCCCGCCCCCTCGTCCGTGCAGGAGGTGAGGGTGAACGTCAGGGCTGCGGCTAGCAGCGCGGTGGGGACAGCCGGTACGGATCGGGACACGTCCAAGATCCTATGGGGGACATGACACCATCGCCTACGTGCTCGACATCGGCTACGCCCTCTCCAACCGCTTCCCGGACCCACCGCAGACGGACTACCGCCGCGCCGACGTCTACGCGCTGCGGCACGACCTCTTCTGCGGTGACGTCTACCTCGCCGACACCAAGGAGGACCGGGAGCTGTCCACAGCCTGGGGATGGGTGCCGGTGCTGGACTTCGCGTGGGCGCTGTGCGACATCGTCGAGCAGCTGGACCGGGACCCCGCGGGCTCCCGCGCCTCCCGGCCGCAGCACGCGGAGCTGGACTTCACCGAGTCGACCGACCGCATGCTCTTCGAGCGCCGCTTCGGCTGGGTGGACATCGAGTCCGACTGGATGCCGGCCGAGGAACCCCCGCTCACCTTCTCCCACGCCGACCTCCGCAGAGAGGCGCGGGACTTCCTGCACGACCTCGTCGCCGACCTGTGCGACCTGCACGAGGACCTCGCCGACAACCCGGCGATCTGGACCCTCCAGGCCCGCTTCCCCCGGCTCGGCTGAGCCCCGCAGAGCCGCACGGCCCGGGTCGGCCGGGGCCCCTCACCCCTCCACTCTGATCCCCATCTCCCCCGCCAGCACCGGCGCCAGATCCATCAGCTGCGCCGCGCTGATCACCGCCCCCGACAGCCGCTCCACGCCACGGGCGATCTCCACCGAGGCGGCCCCACGCAGGTCGACGTCCTTCAGGGTCGCCCCGCTCAGATCGGCGCCCCTCACCGCGCATCCGGCGAACTCGACCCGCTCCAGCCGCGCGCCCCCGAAGTCCGGCTCCACGAGGACGCAGTCCTCGAAGACGACATCCTTGAGCCGCGCGTCACGCAGATTCAGATAGTCGATCTTGCCGCCGCGGATCAGCACCCGCTCCAGCACCGCCCCGTGCAGCTGCACGCCGCCGAGCCGCGCGTCCACCAGCTCCACGTCACGGAGGGTGGCCTCGGCGAGGTCGGTGCCGACTCCCCGTATGCCGGTGAGGACGGAGTCCAGCAGCCGGGCCCGGTGCAGCCGCGTCTCGTCCAGCGCGCAGCCCGTGAGCGCGCAGTCCATGAACCGGGCGCCCCCGCCGTCCTGCCCGGCCAGGTCCCGCTCGCGGAACTCCAGCCCGTCGTAGTCCCCGTCCGGCTCCAGCCCTCCGCCCTCGTACGCCTCCAGCGCGGGCAACCGCACCTCCGGTCGCCGCGCCCCCTTCACCACCGACTTCGCCCGCACCATGCCCTCATCCTGCACCCCACCACTGACAACGCCCCTGACCTGCGACGACCTTGCCCGAAGCGGGTCACCCCGGCCGCCCATGTCACATTCCGGTCCCTCTCCCCGTCGTACGCGCAGACAGCCGGCACCGACGCGAGGGAGCCCGAACCATGCAGCGCACGCCCACCCACCTGACCGTCATCGGCGGCGGCTTCGCCGGCCTCACCGCGGCGATCACCGCCGCCGAGTCGGGCGCCCGGGTCACCGTGTACGAGGCGCACCACACGCTCGGCGGCCGGGCCCGGACCGCGGAGGGCCCGTACCGGACGAACGAGGGACCGCACGCGCTCTACAACGGCGGCCCCCACTGGACCTGGCTGAGCCGCCGCGACCTGATCGGTCCGCTCGCGCCGCTCCCGGCGCTGGAGGCGTCCCGGCTACGGCTGCACCACAAGGGCGTCCTCCGCCGCACCCCGCCGTTCGGGATGCTGAAGCTGCTGCGCCCGCGCCGGACCGGCGGCCGCGCCCCGGTCGACGTCGACTTCCTCACCTGGGCGACCGAACAGGCGGGCGAGGAGGCCGCGCGGGCCGCCGCCCACTACGCGGCGGTGGCGCTGTTCCACCACGACCCGGGCGCCCTGTCCGCCGCGTTCGTGCAGGAACGGCTGCGCCGGGCCACGAAGCTGCCCCCGGAGGCGCACTACCCGCGCGGCGGCTGGGCGAGCGTCATCGACCGGATGGCGGCCCGCGCCTGGAACCTCGGTGTGCGCATGGAGACCCTCAGCCGGGTCGACGGCCTGGACGACGTACGCGGCCTCCGCCCCGGCCCGGTGATCGTCGCCACCTCCCTGGACGCCGCCCGCCGTCTGCTGCGCGACGACTCGCTGACCTGGCCCAGCGGCCGTACCGCGCTGCTCGACCTCGCCCTGCGGACGCGCCGGGGCGACGCGTTCGCGGTCTCCGACCTGGACGCGCCCGGCTGGATCGAGCGTTTCACCGCGCAGGACCGCACGCTCGCTCCGGCCGGTGAGCAGTTGCTCCAGGGCCAGTTCCCGATCGCGCCGCACGAGTCGCGCGCGGACGGGGTGGCCCGCGGCGAGCACCTGCTGGACCTGGGGTTCCCGGGCTGGCGCGACCGGGTCACCTGGCGGCGCGAGGCGACCTCGAACGGCCGTACGGGCGCGGTCGATCTGCCCGGCACCAGCTGGCGCGACCGGCCGGCCGTGGACCGGGGCGACGGCGTGTACCTCGCGGGCGACCAGGTCGCGGCGCCGGGCGTGCTGTCGGAGGTGTCGTTCAACAGCGCCCTCGCGGCTGTCTCGCTCGCCCTCGGCCGGCGCCGACGGAACTCCCTTGACCTCAAGCATGCTTGAGGTTGAAGGCTGGCGTCACACGCGAAGCGCAGACCCAAGGGGGAGCCCTCCATGCACGCGATCCGCCTGCACGCCTTCGGCCCGGCCGAGAACCTCACCCACGAGATGACCGAGGACCCCGAGCCCGGCCCCGGCCAGGTCCGCATAGCCGTCGCCGCCGCCGGCGTCCACCTGCTCGACACGGCCCTGCGCGAGGGACAGCAGGGGCCGGGACCCGCGCCGCGGCTGCCCACGATCCCCGGCCGAGAGGTGGCCGGGGTCGTCGAGTCCCTCGGGGAGGGCACCCCGGCGTCCTGGCTCGGCAAGCGCGTCACCGCCCACCTCGGCTGGGCACCCGGCGGCTACGCCGAGCTGGCCGTCACGGAGGCCGAACGGCTGCACGAGATCCCGGAGAACCTCGACTTCGCCGAGGCCGTCGCGATGATCGGCACGGGCCGTACGACGATGGGCATCCTCCTCTTCGCCGACCTCGGCCCCGAGGACGTGGTCCTGGTCCCGGCCGCCGCCGGCGGTATCGGCACCCTGCTCGTGCAGGCCGCCAGGAACGCGGGCGCCACGGTCATCGGCCTCGCCGGCGGCCCCGCGAAGACGGCCCGGGTCGCGGCGAACGGCGCCGACCTCGCCCTCGACTACACGGACCCCGCCTGGCCGGAGCGGGCCGCCGCGTACCGGGGGAAGGTCACGGTCGTCTTCGACGGCGTGGGCGGCGAAGTGGCCCGTGAGTCGGTCGCGTTCCTCGCGCCCGGCGGCAAGCACCTCGTCTTCGGCTGGTCCGCGGACGGCATCAGGGGCGGCGGACCGTATGTCGTCGAAGGCGTCACCCAGTCGGTCCTCGGCGAGGAGATGCGGCGCCGGGCGGGCGGCCCCGACCCGATCCGCACCCTCGAACTCCGCGCCCTGGCGGAAGCCGCCGCCGGACGCCTCACCCCGGCCGTCCACCGCTTCCCCCTCGCCGAGGCGGCCGCGGCCCACCGCGCCCTGGAGAACCGGGGCACGACCGGCAAGGTGGTCCTGGAGCCGTGACGACGAGCACCGACCACAGCCACCGCCCGACCCCGCGAACCGTTCCTGAAGACCGAACGGGAGTGGGTCCTGTTGCCGGCACTCATGCTCAGCCGGACGCCCCGAACGGTGTCGGGTGTCCTGGTCGCCCGCTTTCGCTCCACGTCCGGCGCGCACGGATCGTGTCCGTGGTCCGGGAACGCGGGGCGGGGTCCCTCACGCCCCGGGACGCCCTCGCCGCGACGACGATCACGGCGAAAGCCCCGCGCCACGCCTCCGCCTGACCGGGCCGGCCGGGGACGCCCCCGGCCCGCCTCAGTGCCGCCCCGCCACCCGGTCCGCCCAGCGCGCCAGCCGTGACGACTGAGCGCGCGGCGAGGCCGCCTCCCGCCGGTCGGCGGCGCGGTACGTGGCGTACATCCCCTGCACGCCCGCCCAACGCAACGGCTCCGGCTCCCACTTGCGCACCCGGTGGTTCACCCACGGCAGCGAGGTCAGCTCCGTCTCCCCGCCCTGCCCCGAGTCCCGCTGGACGAGGTCGCGCAGGGTGCGGGCGGCGAGGTTGGCGGTGGCCACGCCGGAGCCGACGTAGCCGCCGGCCCAGCCGAGCCCCGTCGACCGGTCGAGGGTGACCGTGGCGCACCAGTCGCGCGGCACCCCGAGCACACCGGACCAGGCGTGGGCGACCCTCACCCCGGTCAGCGACGGGAAGAAGCCGACGAGGATCTCGTGCAGCGCCTCGATCGTCGTCGGCTGCGTACGCCCGTCGTTGTCGGTCCGGGACCCGAAGCGGTACGGCACCCCGCGTCCGCCGAGCGCGATCCGGTCGTCGTCGGTGCGCTGGGCGTACATGTACGCGTGAGCCATGTCGCCGAGCGTCTCCCGTCCGTCCCAGCCGATCGACGCCCACTGCTCGGCGGTCAGCGGCTCGGTGGCGATCATCGACGAGTTCATGGGCAGCCAGGTCCGCCTCTGGCCCTTGAGGTTGGCCGTGAACCCCTCCGTGCAGCGCAACACATAGGGCGCCCGGACCGTGCCGTACGGCGTGACCGCGCGCCGGGGCCGGATCTCGGTGACCGGCGTCAGCTCGTGCACGGTCACCCCGAGCCCCTCGACGACGTCCGCCAGCCCCGTCACCAGCCGCACCGGGTTCAGCCGCGCCCCGTGCGGCGTCCACGTAGACCCGACGGCACCGGCGACTGGGATCCGCTCGGCGGTCTCCCGGGCCCCGTACAGCTCCCGGTCGCGCTCCCCGTACGCCACCTCGTGCTCGTGGAACGCCTTGAGCCGCGCCAACTGGGCCGGAGTACGGGCCACTTCGAGGACGCCGCCCCGATGGATCCCGGTGTCCACGCCCTCGTCCGCCGTGACCCGCACCACTTCGGCGACCGTGTCGTTCATGGCCCGCTGCAGCCGCACGGCGGCCTCCCGCCCGTGCAGCCGCGCGTACCGGTCGCGCCCGGCGATCCCGTTGTACAGCCAGCCGCCGTTCCGCCCGGACGCCCCGTACCCGCAGAACCGCTGCTCCAGGACGACGATCCGCAGCGTGGGCGCGGCCTTCTTCAGGTAGTACGCCGTCCACAGTCCGGTGTACCCGCCACCGACGATCACGACGTCGGCGGTCGCGTCCCCGGTGAGCGGCTCCCTGGGCACGGGGATGCCGGCCTGCGCGTACCAGAAGGAGATTCCGCCGTTGACGGTGGAGGCGGTCGCGTCCGTGCTGCTCATGGCCGGACGCTAACCGTTCCTGTGGACTGAGCGTGAGTGTGCCCGCTCAGCCGCACGCCCCGAACGGTCTTGGGCGCTCCCCCACTGCCTTAAGGGCGTGGGAGGTAACCCCAGGTCCCCGGCGTTCTCGCCCCGGGGCGGCGACACGCATCCTGTGCGTGGTCCGGGCCCGGGCGGCCGGCTCCCTGCGCGACCTGGCCATCCAGGTACGGCCAGAGGCGACAGGGCAGCCCTGCCGACATGCCTTGTCTCCTTCGGATTCCGTCGTTGCGGACCCCTCGGAGGACCGGAAATTCAAGGGATTCCGCGAAGCCGTACGCGTAGGGTCGCCCGCATGATCGATGTCCCCGAGGCACTGGCCGAGACTCAGGGAGAGATCAACGGAGCGGCGGGCCGTCGGTTCGTCGCCGGGCTCCCCCAGCTGACCGCCGAGTTCCTGGACCGCTGGGGGCTGCGCCTCGACGGGACCCCCATGCACGGCATGTGCGCCCTGGTCGTCCCCGTGGTCGACACGGCCGACGGCACCCCGGCCGTCCTCAAGCTGCAGATCCTCGACGAGGAGAGCGAGGGCGAGCCGGTAGCCCTGCGCGTCTGGGACGGCGACGGGGCCGTACGGCTCCTGCGGTACGACGACGACACGGGCACCATGCTCCTCGAACGCCTCGACCCGGCCCGGATGCTGTCCCACGAGCCGGACTCCCGCGAGGCCGTCCTGGTCATCGCCCGTCTGCTGGCCCACCTGACGGCGACGCCCGCCCCCGAGGGCCTGCGGCGCCTGTCCGACATCGGGGCGGGCATGCTGGAGCGGACCCCGGCGGTGCTGGCCCGGATCGGGGACCCCAGGGACCGCCGGCTGATCGCCGACTGCGCCGCCGCCCTGCGCGAGGTGCTCGACGAGCCCGGCGACCGGCTTCTCCACTGGGACCTGCACTTCGACAACGTCCTGGCCGCCGACCGCGCCCCCTGGCTCGCCATCGACCCCAAGCCCCTCGCCGGCGACCCCGGCTTCGACCTCTGGCCCGCCCTCGACAACCGCTTCGACCCCGCCGAGGTCCGCTGGCGTTTCGACGCGATGACCGACGTCCTGGGCCTGGATCGCCGCCGGGCCGGAGCCTGGACGCTCGCCCGCGTCCTCCAGAACGCCCTGTGGGACATCGAGGAGGGCCGCGCCCTCCAGCCGGACGACCTGGAGATCGCCCGCCGGCTGCGCTGAACGCCCCGCCGGAGCGCGCGCGGGGCGACGACCCGGCCTTGGGCGGGACCGGCCGCCCCGGTTGGTCCGGTCGCACCTCTTGCAAAGGTCCGGACCAACCGCTACTCATATCTGTTAGGAAGGTTTCCTTCTAGTTGACCGGTAATACCGGCACCACTGGCACGACCGGCACCACTGGCACGACCGGCACCACCCGCATGCACGACCGACACCACCCGCATGCACGACCGGCACCACTCGCATGCACGACCGGCACCACTGGCACGAAGCACCCCTCCGTCGATCCCTCGACCGCCAGGAGCCCCCCATGAGACCGGCACGATCCGTCCTGCTCACCGCCGCGCTCCTCCTGCTCGGCCTCGTCCTCACCCCCGCGTCGGCACAGGCCACGCACCCCCCGTCCGACTCCCCCCGGCCCGACGCCGTCCGGGCCGCCCCGACCGCCGTCACCCCCGTGGCCGCGAACGGACAGCTGAAGGTCTGCGGCACCAAGCTCTGCAACGCACGAGGAAAAACTATCCAGCTGCGCGGTATGAGCACCCACGGCCTGCAGTGGTACAGCCAGTGCGTCACGAGCGGTTCCCTGAACGCGCTCGCCACGGACTGGAAGGCCGACGTCCTGCGCATCTCGATGTACATCCAGGAGGACGGCTACGAGACCGACCCGCGCCGCTTCACCGACCTGGTCCACTCGGTCATAGAACAGGCCACGGCCCGCGGCATGTACGCCATCGTCGACTGGCACATGCTCGACCCCGGTGACCCGCACCACAACCTGGCCCGCGCCAAGACCTTCTTCTCCGAGATAGCCCAGCGCCACCGCGACAAGAACAACCTGCTGTACGAGATAGCCAACGAGCCCAGCGGCGTGAGCTGGTCCCGTATCAAGAGCTACGCCGAACAGCTCATCCCCGTCATCCGGGCCAAGGACCCCGACACCCCGATCCTCGTCGGCACCCGCGCCTGGTCCTCACTCGGCGTCTCGGAGGGCGCGAACGAGTCCGAGGTGATCAACAACCCGGTGAACGCGTCCAACATCATGTACACGTTCCACTTCTACGCGTACTCGCACCGGGACGAGTACCTCCGGACCCTCTCCCGCGCGGCCGACCGCATCCCCGTCTTCGTCACCGAGTTCGGCACCCAGAACTACGCCGGCGAGGGCGCGAACGACTTCGCCATGTCGCAGCGCTACCTCGATCTCCTCGCGGCCAAGAAGATCAGCTGGGTCAACTGGAACTTCTCCGACGACGAGCGCACCGGCGCGGTCTACAAGCCGGGCACCTGCGACGCCAACGGCCCCTGGACCGGCACGGCCTCCCTCAAGCCGGCGGGCACCTGGATCCGCGACCGCGTCAGGACCCCGGACGACTTCTGACCACGACTCCCGACAAGGACACGCCCCCCGGCCGACCCCTGTCGAAGAACGACAAGACCCCGGGTCGACGATCACCTGACCCGGGGTCTCTCTCCCAGAGCCCCCTGTCGGATTCGAACCGACGACCTACGCATTACAAGTGCGTTGCTCTGGCCAGCTGAGCTAAGGAGGCGTGGCCCCGCGCGGGGGCGCCCGTGCAGTGTACCCACGTCATGGGGCGGTTCCGTCGAAAATTTCCGCGAAGTTCACAGGGGTCGAGGTACTGACAGACGAGGTGAACGGCAGGTACCGTCCTGAGCCAGTCCCTCGCATGGACTACACCACCGCGGAACCGTCCCCGGTGGCTCACCACCTTTACTCGGATCGTCCGGCACGTTCCTGCCGGTGAAGGGGGTCTACGACCCATGGCCACTGTCACGTTCGACAAGGCGACCCGGATCTACCCGGGTTCCACCAAGCCCGCCGTCGACCAGCTCGACATCGCGATCGAGGACGGCGAGTTCCTCGTCCTCGTCGGACCGTCCGGTTGCGGCAAGTCCACCTCCCTCCGCATGCTCGCGGGCCTGGAGGACGTCAACGGCGGAGCCATCCGCATCGGCGACCGCGACGTCACGCACCTGCCGCCGAAGGACCGGGACATCGCCATGGTGTTCCAGAACTACGCGCTCTACCCGCACATGACCGTCGCCGACAACATGGGCTTCGCGCTCAAGATCGCCGGCGTCAACAAGGCGGAGATCCGGCAGAAGGTCGAGGAGGCCGCGAAGATCCTCGACCTCACCGAGTACCTGGACCGCAAGCCGAAGGCCCTCTCCGGTGGTCAGCGCCAGCGTGTCGCCATGGGTCGCGCCATCGTGCGTGAGCCCCAGGTGTTCCTCATGGACGAGCCGCTGTCGAACCTCGACGCCAAGCTCCGCGTCTCGACCCGTACGCAGATCGCGTCGCTCCAGCGCCGCCTCGGCATCACCACCGTCTACGTCACCCACGACCAGGTCGAGGCCATGACGATGGGCGACCGCGTGGCGGTCCTCAAGGACGGTCTGCTCCAGCAGGTCGACACCCCGCGCAACATGTACGACCGCCCCGCCAACCTCTTCGTCGCCGGCTTCATCGGCTCCCCGGCCATGAACCTGGTCGAGGTCCCGATCACCGACGGCGGTGTGAAGTTCGGCAACAGCGTCGTCCCGGTCAACCGTGACGCCCTGAAGGCCGCCGCCGACAGGGGCGACCGCACCGTCACCGTCGGTGTCCGCCCCGAGCACTTCGACGTGGTCGAGTACAACGGCGCCGCCGCCTCCGCCCTGTCGAAGGACTCCGAGGACGCCCCGGCCGGCCTCGCGGTCTCCGTCAACGTCGTGGAGGAGCTCGGCGCCGACGGCTACGTCTACGGCACCGCCGAGGTCGGCGGCGAGACCAAGGACCTCGTGGTCCGTGTCAACGGCCGCCAGGTCCCCGAGAAGGGCTCCCAGCTGCACGTCGTGCCGCGTCCGGGCGAGACCCACGTGTTCTCGACCTCCACGGGCGAGCGCCTCACCGACTGACCCGGACACGACGTCCGCGAAACCACCGGCCCGGGATAAATCACCCAGGTTGACGAAGAGGGCCCCGCAGCCAGCCCGTGGGGCCCTCTTCCATGCCCCCAACTACCCCGACAATCCCGCCCAATTCGATTCCTGTGCGTCAACGCGGCGCCCAAGAACCGGCGCTGCGGCGTCCCCCAAACTGGTGACCCAAGGTCTCCGTATCACTACGCTGCGCTACCCTCACTCACGTGAAGCACACCCACACCTACACCCAACGGACGCGTCGCGGCCCTGGCCCCGCCCGCCGGATCGGCCGCTCCCTCGCCCTCGTCCTGCCCGTCGTCCTGGTGCTCTCCGGCACGCTCGCGGTCACCAGCGTCAACTGGTCGGGGGCCGACTCCTCCGAGTCGATCCTCGCCGCGTCGGACGTCTCCGCACAGCGGACGTCCCCCCGCGCCAAGGCCCGCGCCCCGCACGAACTGCTGCGCGACAAGCTCCTCGTGGAGCTCCAGGAGCAGAACCCCGGCGTCGCCCTCACCCACCTCCAGCAGGCCGTCAACGGCCGCCCCTCGCTGGCGAAGCACTGCACGTCCATCGCCCGCGCCCTCGGCCGCGCCGCCGTCCGCGCGTACGGCCCCACCCGGGCCCAGTCGTACGCCCGCCCCGTCTGCGACACCTCCTTCGCGACCGGAGTCGCAGCACTGCACGGCTGAGGCCCGCCAAGGGTTCACAAGAACACTGAGGGCCCCGCGAGGGCCAGCAGAAACACGGAGGGCCTCGCAGGACGCCCAGGGCGCTCGCACCCCCACTCCCCTCCCCCGATACCGATCACCCAGGGCCGTGCTCCCGCGAACGGGGCGCCACGTACAGTTCGGGCATGACCGATCCGAACGCCGCGTCGCGCCCCGTTCAAGCCGTGGTCCTGGCAGGTGGCCAGGGCTCCCGGCTGCGCCCGTACACCGATGACCGGCCGAAGCCCATGGTCGAGATTCCCGGCACGGGCACCCCGATCATCGGCCATCAGCTCACCTGGCTCGCCGAGGAGGGCGTCACCGACGTCGTAGTCTCCTGCGGTCATCTCGCCGACGTCCTGCAGAACTGGCTGGACTCGGCCGACCTGCCCGTCCGCGTCACCACGGTCGTCGAGACGGAACCCCTGGGTCGCGGCGGGGGCCTCAAGTACGCCGCCGCGCATCTGCCCCACCCCGACCGGCCCTGGTACGCCACCAACGGCGACATCTGGACCCGCTTCTCGCTGCGCGACATGGCGGACTTCCACACCGAGCGCGACGCCGTCGCCACACTCGCCCTCGCCCGCCCCCGCATCCCCTGGGGCGCCGTCAAGACCGACGGCTTCGGCCGCGTCACCGACTTCATCGAGGCCCCGCCGACGACGTACGAGATCAACGCCGGCGTCTATGTCTTCTCCCCCGAGTTCGCCGGCCTCCTCCCGGAGCGCGGCGACCACGAACGCACCACCTTCCCCCGCCTCGCCCGCGAACGCCGCCTGGCCGGCTTCCCGATCCCCCAGGGCGCCTACTGGCGGGCGATCGACACGGCGAAGGACCTGACGGAAGCAGCAAGGGAACTGGCAACCCTGGGCCGCTAGAGCACCATCAAAGCGGGTCTCACACCCAGAGGGGCGCGGGGAACTGCGCGAGCGACCACAACGGAGGCGCGCCCGCCGACGTACGCGCACCCCGAGCTCGCAGGCGAAGCGAACGCACAGAACGGGCCCCACAGGACATCCCTGTGGGGCCCGTCTCACCGCCTCGAAAGGCGAAAGAACCTACCCGAGCAACCCTCCGACCAACCCCGGCTGCCCACCGGAGGAGCTCCCTCCGGAACTTCCGGTGGAGCCACCCGACCCCCCGGTCGTCCCACCGGAGGCACCCCCGCCACCGCTGGACGTCGGCCCCGCCGTCGTCGGCGCCTGCTCGACCGGGGCGGACTGCTGCGGCGGCGCCTGCCCCGCCGTCCCCTGCGTCTGGCTGGGCTGCCCGGTGGCCGCGCCCGCGTCCCGCGTCGCGTCCGGCGTCGTGGTGACCCCCTGCGTGGGGCTCGCCGACGTCGCTCCGGCGGTGGGCGAGTTGGACGCGGAGGGGCTGCGCCGCTCCTTGCGGCCCTTGCCGGCCTCATCGGGAAGCGGCGACCCGGGCAGCTCGTTGCGCGGAGCCTCGCCGGGCCCGGGCACGACGATCCGGTCGGCGTCCCGCACCGCTCCGCCGAGCAACGACCCGACCAGCAGTGTGAGACCGACGACGATCGTGGCGACGAGGGCACCCCGGCGCAGCACGTACCGCCGCAGCTCCCAGATGTCGGCGCGCGGCCCGAGCGTGCGCCAGGCACCGCCCGCGAGCCGCCCGTCGACCGAGTACACCGGCGCACCCGCGATGACCAGCGGGGACCAGGCGGCGAGGTAGATGATGTCGGGCGTCTCGTAGACGGGGACGGTCTTCCAGCTGACGGTCACCAGCAGCGCGGCCGACAGCAGTACCCCGAACGCGGCGGCGACCCGCTGCCACAGCCCGAAGATCGTGAGAACACCGACGACGACCTGGGCGAACGCGATGACGAGACCGGAGCCGACCGGGTGTTCCAGCGCGAACTGCCGCAGTGGCTCGGCGACCTCCCACGGGTGCAGCGTGTTCAGCCACTTCACCATGGAGCCGCGCTTGCCGCCGTCGAAGTAGTGCGGGTCGCAGAGCTTGCCCATGCCCGCGTAGACGGAGATGAAGCCGAGGAAGACGCGCAGCGGCAGCAGCACCACGCCCAGGTTCATCCGCCGGCCGGGGTAATAGCCCTGCCGCACCGGCTCGTTGGCGGCGCGGCGCCGCGTCCGCTCGCCCTCCGGATCCCCGTCGTCGTACGTGTCGGCGAAACGGTCGTCGGCGAAGCGGTCTTCGGGGAAACGGTCGTCGGCGTGGTCGTCCCGTCCCGCGTACCCCGGCTCGTCGTACGCGCTGCCGACCTGGCGCATGGCGGGCAGCAGCCGGGTGCCGTCGGGGGCGGCGTGGTCGCCGTGGGTGCGCTGGCTGCCGACGATGGGCGTCTCGATCGTCTCCACCGTCAAGTCGGCGTCGTAGCGGCCGCTTTCGACGCCGTATCCGCCGGTGTCGGTCTCCGTGACGCCGAGGCGCGGGATGACCTGGGTGGCGCCGGCCTCCCTGACGGCCTGGAGGAGACGGTGGGCCCCCGTGTCGTCCGGCGCGGACTTCCCGCTCCAGACGACCGGGCGCCGACGCCCGGCGGCGGGCGCGCCGGCGCGCATCACCGTGCCCACGACGGGCATGCGCGCGGTGTCCTCGGCGGCGCTCAGATGCCGTGCGATCCGCGGGGACGCCCGCGTGGAGGCGCCCAACTGCACGCGGAAACTCACGTGGTTGACGATGACCTGCGCCGGATCGCTCGGCACCTTCACCATGCTCAGCGCGGGAGCGTCGTCGTATCCCGACGAACGGTCCCCCGGGGGTGTGCGGGGTGTTCTGGTGTCCACACTCATCTAACCGAGTGACGTGTCGTTAGGACACTGCTTTGACCGCGCCGATCTGTCCGGACCGCGTCAAGGTGATCGTGAACACCCCGAACCCCCCGTTGTCAGCCCCGGCGCCGAGCCGCCTCGTACAGCACAACTCCCGCCGCGACACCGGCGTTCAGGGACTCCGCGCCACCCGGCATCGGAATCCGCACCCGGAAGTCGCAGGTCTCCCCGACGAGCCGCGACAGGCCCTTGCCCTCGCTGCCGACGACGATGACGACGGGCCCCTCCAGGGCCTCCAGCTCACCCACCTCGGCCTCGCCGTCCGCCGCCAGACCGACCACGACGACACCGGCCTTCTTGTACGCCTCCAGCGCACGCGTCAGGTTGGTGGCGCGGGCGACGGGCGTACGGGCGGCCGTACCGGCGGACGTCTTCCACGCGCCGGCGGTCATCCCGGCCGCGCGCCGCTCCGGTACGACGACGCCGTGGCCGCCGAACGCGGAGACCGACCGGACGACGGCACCGAGGTTGCGCGGGTCGGTCACCCCGTCGAGGGCGACGATCAACGGGTCCTCGCCCTCGTCGAACGCGGCGGCGACCAGGTCCTCGGGGTGCGCGTACTCGTACGGCGGGACCTGGAGGACGAGGCCCTGGTGGTTGAGCCCGTTGGTCATCCGGTCCAGCTCCGGGCGGGGCGCCTCCATGAGGTGGATGCCGCCGCGCTCACCGGCGAGCTGGAGCGCCTCGCGCACCCGCTCGTCGTTGTCGATGAACTGCTGGACGTAGAGCGTGGTGGCGGG
This sequence comes from Streptomyces sp. NPDC030296, assembly GCF_055572815.1. NCBI lineage: Bacteria > Bacillati > Actinomycetota > Actinomycetes > Kitasatosporales > Streptomycetaceae > Streptomyces > Streptomyces sp. NPDC030296. Next base: position 22,483 of record NZ_JBVICQ010000022.1, on the reverse strand, counting down.
CACGCCCTCACGCAGCGCCTCGACGACCGGGTTGCGGCCGACGACCATCTCCGAGGTGCCCTTGCCGCCGCGCCCACGCGCCACGGGGCGGCGCGCCGTCTGCTTGGCCTTGGCGTTGGCGATGCGGTTCTTCTTGTGCCCCTTGCGCATCTCGGCGGGCGGCGTCGGGCCCCTGCCTTCCAGACCCTTGCGTCGCTGGCCGCCACTGCCGACCTGCGCGCCCTTCTTGCCGGACATGCGGCGGTTGTTAGCGGCCATGACCTACCCGTCTCCTGGAAGCGTTCGTACACATGCGCGTGTACGTCATTGAAGTCTCGTCTATGCAGTGTGCCGCCCGGAGGGCCGGGCGGCACAATCGATCAAGGTGATCGCGGGTCAGCGGGGGCCGAGCGTCCAGCGCGGACCGTCAGGGCTGTCCTCGATGACCAGGCCGGACTGGTTGAGCTGGTCGCGGATGGCGTCCGCGGTGGCCCAGTCCTTGCGGGCGCGGGCGGCCTCACGCTGCTGGAGGACCAGACCGACCAGGCTGTCGACGACGCCGTGCAGATCCTCGCCCCGGTCGCCGCCCTCACCGGCCCAGTGGGCGTCGAGCGGGTCGAGGCCGAGGACGCCGAGCATGGCCCGCACCTCGGCGAGGCGCGCGACCGCGGCCTCCTTGTCGTCGGCGGCCAGCGCGCTGTTGCCCTGGCGGACCGTGGTGTGCACGACGGCCAGCGCCTGCGGCACGCCCAGGTCGTCGTCCATGGCCTCGGCGAACGCCGGCGGCACCTCGGCCGCGGGTTCGACGACCCCGCCCGCCTTCTCGACGACCCGCTGGACGAAGCCCTCGATACGGGCGAACGCCGACTCGGCCTCGCGCAGGGCCTCCTCGCTGTACTCGATCATCGACCGGTAGTGCGGGGTGCCCAGGTAGTAGCGGAGCACGATGGGGCGCCACTGCTTGACCATCTCGCTCACGAGGACCGAGTTGCCCAGCGACTTGGACATCTTCTCGCCGCTCATGGTGACCCAGGCGTTGTGCACCCAGTACCGGGCGAACGCGTCGCCGAAGGCCTTGGCCTGTGCGATCTCGTTCTCGTGGTGCGGGAAGATCAGGTCCAGCCCACCGCCGTGGATGTCGAACTCGCTGCCGAGGTACTTGTGCGCCATGGCGGAGCACTCCAGGTGCCAGCCCGGCCGGCCCCGGCCCCAGGGCGTCTCCCAGGTGGGCTCGCCCGGCTTCGCCGTCTTCCACATGGCGAAGTCACGCGGGTCGCGCTTGCCGGTCTCGCCCTCGCCGGACGGCTGGAGCAGATTGTCCAGCTCCTGGTTGGACAGCCGCAGGTACTCCGGGTACGACCGCACGTCGAAGTACACGTTGCCGTCGGCCGCGTAGGCGTGGCCGCGCTCGATCAGCCCGCGCATCATCTCGACCATCTCGGTCACATGCCCCGTGGCACGCGGCTCGTAGGTCGGCGGCAGGCAACCGAGCGCGTGGTAGCCGTCGTTGAAGGCGCGCTCGTTCTCGTAGCCGATCGACCACCACGGGCGGCCCTGGTCGGCCGCCTTCGCGATGATCTTGTCGTCGATGTCCGTGACGTTCCGGATGAACGTCACGCCGTACCCGCGGTACTCGAACCACCGACGCATGATGTCGAAGTTGAGCCCCGAGCGGATGTGGCCGATGTGCGGGGCCGCCTGCACGGTGGCACCGCACAGGTAGATCGAGACACAACCCGGCGTGATGGGGTCGAAGTCACGGATCTGCCGGGCGCTGGTGTCGTACAGGCGAATAGTCACGCCTCCAGGGTAGTGGGCAACCGCAAGTGCGCTGCGCCGATCCGGGCGAAGGTCCATGAATTCGTGACACGTGGCTGCGCCGCTGGGCCGGGCGCCCAGTAGCTCGGGGGTGCGCGTTCGTATCGCGGGTGCGGGTCCGTCGTGGTTTCTCGCGCAGTTCCCCGCGCCCCTGAATAGCGCCGGGGCTGCGCCCCGTGCTTTTCATGAAAGGGCGGGCCGCAGGCCCGTTCCCTTCAGGGCGCGGGGAACTGCCCGGACGGCCACGACGGGCCCGCGGCGCCGACACACCCGCCCCCGACCCCTTGGGCGCCCGGCGTCTCAGACCTTCGCGACCAACGCCGTGGCGACCGCCATCAATCCCTCGCCGCGGCCGGGAAACCCCAGCCCGTCCGTCGTCGCTCCGGAGACGGAGACCGGCGCTCCCACGACCTCCGACAGCACCTTCTGCGCCTCGTCCCTCCGCTTGCCGATCTTCGGTCGCGGCCCGACCACCTGGACCGCCACGTTGCCGATGACGTATCCAGCGTCGCGGACGATGCGCGCGGCCTCCGCGAGGAGCGTCACGCCGGACGCGCCGGACCACTCGGGCCGGCCCGTGCCGAAGTGCCGGCCCAGGTCACCGAGGCCCGCCGCGGAGAACAGCGCGTTGCACGCGGCGTGCGCCACGACGTCCGCGTCGGAGTGCCCGGCGAGCCCCGGCCCCTCCCCCTCCCACTTCAGGCCGGCGCACCACAGCTCCCGGCCGTCCTCGAAGGCGTGGATGTCGGTGCCGATGCCGACCCGCGGAAGCACCACCGCGGGTGTCGTGGGCGCCGCGGGTGTCTCAGAACCCATCGTTCAGCCTCCTGCGGGCCAGGACCGCCTCCGCGAGGACCAGGTCGAGCGGGCGGGTCACCTTGAACGCCTCCTCGTGCCCCGGCACGACCACGACCCGCGATCCGAGCCGCTCCACCATGCTCGCGTCGTCGGTGACCTCGCCGGTGACCGTCTCGTGCGCCCGCACGAGGACCGCCCGGTCGAAGCCCTGCGGGGTCTGCACCGCCCGCAGCCGTGCCCGCTCCGGGGTGGCGACGACCGGCTCGGGCGTGCCCGGCACCGCCGTCGGCTCGACCTCCTTGACCGTGTCGGCGAGGGGCAGCGCGGGCACCACGGCCGGCGCCCCGTCCCGTACGGCCTCGATGACGGCGTCGACCGTGTCGACCGGGACGAGCGGGCGCGCCGCGTCGTGCACCAGCACGATGTCGTAGCCGGGCGGCAGCGCGTCGAGGCCGAGGCGCACGGACTCCTGCCGTGATTCACCGCCGGGTACGACGAGGAAGTCGGTCCGCTCGGGCAGCGCGTGCGCGTCGAGCAGGGACTTGACCTCGGCGGCCCCGTCGGGCGGTGCCACGACGATGACGAGGGAGACGGCGCGGGACGCGGCCATGGCCCGCACCGCGTGGATGAGCATGGGGGTGCCGTTCAGCGCCCGCAGTGCTTTGGGGGCGCCCGGACCGAGGCGTACGCCCCGACCGGCGGCCGGGATCACGGCTGCCGTACGGGCTCCCGCGCCGGTCCCGGAAGGCGAGGGACGCGAATCGTCAGACATCGGTTCCTGTCAGGTTTGTGTGCTCGGCCTACGTGGGTATGGCCACAGCGTGCCGGGCGCGACATCTTGACCGGACCCTTCCGTGACATCTGGTCGAGCCAGCTGCCCGGGCCCGGCACGCCAAGTATCGGGGACCGCAACCCGTCGCACGCCATCCGGTTCCGTGACCGGGTACGAACATGCCGCAGCGCCCGGCGACAATACGTACGTCATCGGGCACCGCGGCATTTACTGTGCGCTGAGCGGCTGAGCGGGCTGGCTGCCTGCCTCAGTCAGTTCAGGACGCGAGGACCTCGTCCAGCAGGGCCTCGGCCTTGTCCTCGTTGGTGTTCTCCGCGAGGGCGAGCTCGCTCACCAGGATCTGGCGGGCCTTGGCGAGCATGCGCTTCTCACCGGCGGACAGTCCGCGCTCGCGCTCACGACGCCACAGGTCACGGACTACTTCCGCGACCTTGATGACGTCGCCGGAGGCGAGCTTCTCCAGGTTTGCCTTGTAGCGACGCGACCAGTTCGTGGGCTCTTCGGCGTACGGCGCGCGCAGCACCTCGAAGACCCGATCCAGGCCGTCCTGACCGACCACGTCACGCACACCCACGAACTCCGCATTGTCCGCCGGTACGCGCACCGTCAGGTCACCCTGGGCGACCTTGAGCACCAAGTAGGTCTTGTCCACGCCTTTGATCTGGCGAGTTTCGATGGCCTCGATCAGCGCGGCCCCGTGATGGGGATAGACCACGGTGTCGCCAACCTTGAACGTCATGTGACAGGTACCCCTTCCGTGGCTATCCAGGGTAACACGGATACGGCGTGTTCTGAATGGCGTTTTCGCAGGTCAGGGCATATCTCGGGGCTTGACAACAGCGACAGGAACGTGCTGCGAGGGGCGAAGGGGAGCGGGTATTCGCAGGTGGGAGCGGCTCTCCGGGCGGAGCGAAACGCGCACGTTACACCTATCCGGAGCGCTCCTGGACTGTCCGAACGTCCTACTTTGTCCGACTCCAAGTGTGCGACTTCCGTTACTCCGTTCGGTGGGCGGAGTCGGGTACGAGACGAATCCGGAATTGATCAAGGAGTTCGATCTCCCGGAGATGTTCCGCCGTTACCGGATCGTGTTCCGCGGGGGTTCCGCCGGTTCTGGCGGCTGATCGATTTTCCTCGGCCGCACGCATTCCTCGCCGGAAATCGAGGGCCGGCGGGGAAGGGTTCGATGGGGGTTATGTGAATGCCGGACGAGCGGGCGGGCGGCCCGTCGGTCAATTGCTTCCGGTACTCGCGGTGCACTTGGGGAGGGTCGGGTGCGGCCGTGATGGGGCGGCTCGGTAACCTAAGCCCGCTACCGATCACGTATCGCCCACGTTCAAGGAGTTGCCGCCGCCGTGAGCAGCAGCCTTCGACGCGGCGCACTCGCCGCCGCCGCCCTCGCGTTCTCGATCGCCTCGCTCGCCGCGTGCAGCGCCGGCAGCAACGCCCAGACGCTCCAGATCAAGCCGGACAACGCGGCGACGACCGTCGGGGACATCAAGATCCAGAACGCGATCGTGGTCACCCAGCCGGACGCCGCGGCCAAGGGTCCGGCGGTCGTCTCCGCGACCCTGTTCAACAACTCCACGACCGACCAGACGCTGGACTCCGTCACCGTGGACGGTGCCGGCGCCGCCGAGGTCACCCCGGTCAAGGGGGAGGGCAAGGGCGGCAAGGTCGTCGTCCCGGCCGGCGGCTCCGTGATCCTCGGCGGCGAGGGCAACGCCTCCGCCGTCCTGTCGGACATCGGCTCCGCCGTGCAGAACGGCAACGCCCAGAAGGTCACCTTCGCCTTCAGCGAGACCGGTGACGTGAGCCTGCGCGCCTTCGTCGTCCCCGCCGAGCACTACTTCGAGAAGTGGGGCCCGAGCGACATCCCCGAGGCCCCGGTCACCAGCCCGAGCCCGTCGGACAAGGCCTCCGGCTCGCCGTCCGCCTCCGGTTCCCCGGAGGAGGGCACCACCGAGGAGGAGGGCGCCGCCGCCGGTTCCTCCGGCTCGCCGTCCGCCTCCGAGTCCGAGGCGGCCTCCGGCCACTGAGCGCCGACACGCCACGCGCGACGTACGACGAAGGGCGGCACCCACGCGGGGGTGCCGCCCTTCGTCGTTGTCACCTGTTATGGCTTAAGGCTCGAACTTGTAGCCGAGGCCGCGGACCGTGACCAGGTATCTCGGAGCGCCCGGGTCCGGTTCGATCTTGGCGCGGAGGCGCTTGACGTGGACGTCGAGGGTCTTGGTGTCACCCACGTAGTCGGCGCCCCAGACGCGGTCGATCAGCTGCATACGGGTCAACACGCGGCCCGCGTTGCGCAGCAGCATCTCGAGCAGGTCGAACTCCTTGAGCGGGAGGTCGACCTTGGAGCCGGAGACGGTGACCACGTGACGGTCGACGTCCATCCGGACCGGACCGGCCTCCAGCGCGGCCGGAGTGACCTCCTCGGGCTCGCCGCGGCGGCGCAGTACGGCCCGGATACGGGCGACGAGCTCGCGCGAGGAGAAGGGCTTGGTGACATAGTCGTCGGCTCCTATTTCCAGGCCCACGACCTTGTCGATCTCGCTGTCCTTGGCCGTGACCATGATCACCGGGACGTTGGAGCGGCTGCGCAGCTGACGGCAGACCTCGGTGCCGGGCAGACCGGGCAGCATCAGGTCGAGGAGGACGAGGTCGGCGCCGTTGCGCTCGAACTCGTCGAGTCCGTCGGGCCCGGTGGTCGCGATGGCGACTTCGAAGCCCTCCTTGCGGAGCATGTAGGACAGGGCGTCGGAGAAGGACTCCTCGTCCTCGACGACGAGCACTCGGGTCACGGAAGGACCTCCGGGGCGGGATGCGATGCGTACGGGGATGACTCGGTGTGCGGTTGTCCGTCCTCGTCGTCGAGGTCCGGGTGGTGCGTGGCGCGGTCGCGGGACGCGCCCGCCTCCGGCAGCCTGAGGGTGAACGTGGAGCCCTGGCCTTCGGAGCTCCACACCGTGACCTGCCCGCCGTGCGAGGCCGCCACGTGCTTGACGATCGCGAGTCCGAGACCCGTGCCGCCGGTCTGGCGGGAGCGGGCCGGGTCCACGCGGTAGAAGCGCTCGAAGATGCGCTCCTTGTCCTTGTCGGAGATGCCTATGCCCTGGTCGGTCACGGAGATCTCGATGAGCTCCCCGCCGGGCGCGGACACCCTGCGCGCGGCGATGCCGACGCGGGTGCGGGCCGGGGAGTAGTTGACGGCGTTCTCGACGAGGTTGCCGAGGGCGGCGGCGAGCTGACCGCGGTGGCCCCAGACCCTCAGCGCGGCGGTGCCGCCGGCCGCGATGGTGATCTGCTTGGCGCCGGCCTGGTGGCGGCAGCGGTCGACGGCCTCGGCGACCAGCTCGTCCACCCGTACGGGCTCGGCGTCCTCCAACGGGTCGTCGTTCTGCACGCGGGAGAGGTCGATGAGCTCCTGCACCAGGTTGGTGAGCCGGGTGGCCTCGATCTGCATCCGCCCGGCGAAGCGTTCCACCGCCTCCGGGTCGTCGCTGGCGCCCATGACGGCCTCCGAGAGGAGGGACAGGGCGCCGACGGGGGTCTTCAGCTCATGGCTCACGTTCGCGACGAAGTCGCGCCGTACCGCCTCTATGCGACGGGCCTCGGTGAGGTCCTCGACGAGGAGCAGCACGAGCCGGGAGCCCAGCGGCGCGACGCGCGCGGAGACCGCGAGGGCCTCGCCGCGCCCGGTGCCGCGCCGGGGCAGATCCAGCTCGACCTGGCGTATCTCCCCGTCGCGACGGGTGTCACGCGCCATCTGGAGCATCGGTTCGATGGCGAGCTTCCCACCGCGGACCAGCCCGAGGGCGTACGCGGCGGAGCTGGCCTTGACGACCGCGTCGCCCTCGTCGAGCACCACGGCGGAGGAGCGGAGCACGGAGAGCACGGTGTCCACGCCGGGCGGCAGCACCGGGTCGGTGTGCAGGGAGGTCCTGGTCGGACGCTTCTGCTCGCGCTCGCTGAAGCGGAACGCCAGCATGGCGATGACACCGGTGAGTACACCGGCGATCGCTGCCGCTGCGGCGACCGCCGCGTTCACGTCCATGCATCCAGGTTAGGCACGAGGTCGGACATCCCCACAGCACTCGAAGGGCGACCTCGAACACTCGTCGCCCAGAGTTCACCTTGGAGCCAGTGATGGTTCATTTGGGATGGCGGAAACGGACGCGTACGGGTCGGAACGTGGGAGCGTGGGGTTCATCCGGGCCCCCCGGGCCGGCATCCGCTCCGGCCCGGCGGAACGGCGGCCGCGCCTTCGCACGGGCACGGCGGCCGGCGATGCGACGGCAGGGCACGGCTTCCACCCGGAAGCGGAACCCGTCCGTCGCCGACAGGGCGGTACGGCTTCCGGGGACGGAGGACGCCATCGCCGGGTGGTGGTACGGCTTCCAGGCGCCGAGGACGGCGGGCACCACCGGGTGGTGGCACGGCTTCCGGGTACGGAGGGCGGCCATCGCCGAGGGCGGTACGGCTTCCGGGTACGGAGGGCGGCCATCGCCCAGGGGCGGCACGGCTTCCGGAGAATGGGGGCACGACCGTCGGTGTGGCGGCACGGCTTTCGGGCACGGCCTTTTCGGAAACCCACGAGCAGACGCACGTAAGAGAGGGACACCCTGATGCGGGACGCGTACCACGAGGAACTTGACTCGATCGGTGAGGGCCTGGTCGAGATGGCCCGCCTGGTGGGGTCGGCGATCGGACGCGCCACGACGGCGATCCTCGACGCCGACCTGAAGCTGGCGGAGAGCGTGATCGAGGCCGACCAGAAGGTCGACGACCTCCAGCACGACCTGGAGGCCCGCGCGATAGCGCTGCTGGCCCGGCAGCAGCCGGTCGCCACGGACCTCCGTATCGTCGTGACCTCGCTGCGCATGTCCGCCGACCTGGAGCGCTCCGGCGACCTCGCCCAGCACGTGGCGAAGCTCACCCGGCTGCGCTTCCCCGAGCGGGCGGTCCCGCGCGACCTTCACGCCACGATCCTGGAGATGGGCCAGCTCGCGCAGCGGCTCATGGCCAAGGCCGCCGAGGTCATCATCACCAAGGACGTCGACCTGGCGCTCCAGCTGGAGCAGGACGACGACGCGATGGACCTCCTCCACCGCACGCTCTTCCAGCACCTGATGGACGACCGCTGGAAGCACGGCATCGAGACCGCCGTCGACGTCACCCTCCTCGGCCGCTACTACGAGCGCTTCGCCGACCACGCGGTCTCCGTCGCCAAGCGGGTGGTGTACCTGGTGACCGGCGAACACGCGGACGAACTCCAGGCCGACATCCAGCCGGTGACGGGGGTGGAGGGGGCGTAGGGCCCTAGGAGGGTCCAGGCGGCAGGCGCGGGGGCGCCCGGTGGTTTCGTGGGCGCCGCGCGTGGATGCTCTTGAGGGCGTGCGGGCCTGGTGGGAGGGGCGTGCGGGCCTGGCCGAGGGTGTGCGCGTGGCGGCTCCGCCGGGCGTACGGACGCCTCTGTGCGCCGTTGATGCGCCCGGCTGAACCGTCATGCAATGGGGCATCCAATGGGCACAGGCATCAGCCTTCGAGGAGGGACCATGGCCGAATCCCCCGCCAGCCCCAGTACGCCCGACCCGACGCAGACACGGGACACCCAGCAGCCCGCCGACATCAAGTCCCTGCCCCTGTTCGGCGCCTGCGGCTGCGGGTCCGGCTGTGGATGCGGGTGCCAGTCCGGCAACCCGTGCCAGTGCGGCTGAGCGACAGGCGGTCGCGCGCGTACGGGTGAGGTGTGAGGAACGAGGGGCCTGTTCGAGGGACGGGCCCCTTCCCCTTTCCCCCGCTCGCTTCGCCGCCCACTTCTGTGTTCGCTTCTCCGTTCCCTTCTGCTCGCGTCCCCTTCGAGCACGCGCGGCCGTACTCGAATGGGCGCAGCATGGAGGTACGGACGGACGGCCAGGAAAGAAGGAGGTGGGAGGCCATGGCGAAGTTCATGGACGTCCACCACGGGATGAAGGGCATCACGGCCGAGCAGTTGCGAGCGGCGCACCAGGCCGATCTCGACATAGAGAGCGACGAGCGCGTCCACTTCGAGCGCGCCTGGGCGGACCCCGAGTCCGGCACCGTCTACTGCCTCTCCGAGGCGCCCTCCGCCGAAGCGGTCCAGCGCATCCACGAACGCACCGGCCACAAGGCGGACGAGGTACACCCGGTGCCGCTGACGGTCTGACCCGATCAGCCGTAGTCGGCTGGGGCCGAACGCAAGCCGAGCCGAGACATGGCGTGTCGGGGCGAGGCCGTGTGGTGGCGATTCTCGGCCACTGTTCGGCGGCGCACGGCGCCTGGTCAGGGCCCCGGCGGGGCGGCCCAGGCGCCCGCCCGCCCACGGCCTCGGTCCGGCCGGGAGTCGCCAGCCGACGTCCCGCCGAACGGCATGCGCCGCACCCGGGCCGGGACCCGTACGGGCGGGGCTGGGCTGGGCTGGGCCGCGCTGGGCTGGGCTGGGCTGGGCTGGGCTGGGCTGGGCTCCAGATGTTGCGGCTGAGGCCAAGATGCCGGGCTGGCCCCCCAAAAATCGCGGCTGGCCGATCTCCACTCATCCGCCTCCCCGCGGCCGAGGCCATCCGGGATCATGAGGCATGCGTCCGGATGACTGGCACCTCACTGAAGACGTCGAGGAATTCCTCGCGCGAGCCGGAGAGTTCCTGCGCTCTCGCCCCGCCCTGCACACCACACAGCTCTCGGTGACGGAGAAGCTCCGCACGCTGGGGGCGGCCGCGTACGAGGGCCAGTTCCCCGTGTTCGGCCGGCTGGAGCGAGGGGGCGAGGTCGAGGCCACGTTCTACCGCTTCCCGTCCCGCGGTATGAACGTCACGTCGCTCACCCCGGAGCAGGCGGACAGCCTCGCGGCTCGCCTGACTGCGATGGAGTGGGCCCTGCCGTCCATCACGGCCGACGAGGACACGATCGCGGCGTTCACGGAGGCGTGGCACAAGCGCACGGGCGCGACGGCGGCGAGCCGTGTCCGGCTCCACCTGTACCGCCTGGGCAGGCTCACACCGCCGGACCCGCACCCGGAGGGCCGGGGCCGGCTCGTGGGCGAGGGGGACCAGGAACACCTCATTCAGTGGTGCCGTGAGTTCGCGGCGGACGTCGAGGAGGACGTCACGATCGACGCGGCGACGTGGGCGAACACCCGCTTCGCCGAGAAGCGCTACACGTACTGGGAGGCCCCGGACGGCACCCCCGTGTCCATGGCGGGCGTGAACCCGATGGTCGCCGGCATGGCCCGGGTGGACCCGGTCTACACCCCGGCCCGCCTCCGCGGCCGTGGCTACGGGGCGGCGGTGACGACAGAGGTGAGCCGAGCCGCCCTGAACGCGGGCGCCACGGACGTGGTCCTCTACACCAACGCCGCCAACCCCACGAGCAACGCCCTCTACCAACGCCTCGGCTACGTCCGCCTGACCGACATCGCGGTACACGACTTCACGTACGCCGGCTCGTAGGGTCGGGGCGGCGTACGCCAAAAGCCCCTCACCGCGCGAACGGAACCGTGCCCAGGGGCTTTCAGGCCTCGGGAAGGCCGCCGGAGAGCTCCGTGGCCCGGGGCAACGTGATGTACGGAGGACTGGAGCCGGTGGGACTGGGACACAAGGGAGCGCGACGCATCGCGGTCGGCGGAACGGCCTACCGATGGCGGCTACGCGGGCCCACGTACTTCCAGGCGCCGGCCTGGACGCCGTGCACGTCGCGGTCGAGCAGCCAAATGCTCGGGGAACGCTCCTCGAACTCGCCCTCACCAGAGGCTCGACCCCGACAGAGCCGGGCTCCCCGTTCCTCCTCGACCTGTCCGAGGGCTTCACGCCGTCGCCCTGAACAACCCGACGGCAGCTGAGCTGCCGGATAAGCAAGAGCCCATCCCCCTACCAGCGACGGAACCGCAGGTAGGGGGCTTGTTCGGCGCTGGTTACTTCTTCTTGCCCTGGGTCTGGCGGGCCCGTTTTTTGGGCCTGGTCAGGGGGCTAGCTACCTCAACTGACCTGCGGTCGACCCGTCGTTGGTGGTCGTTGTCTGTCGTCGTTGGTCGTCCTCGGAGGTGCCAGAGAGGTTCCGGGACTGGGCCGTTTCGTTCGGATGGCCGAACCCTTGGCATGTGAGGGGGTGATCGTCGAGTCCGGCGCCTCCGGCTGCCTCTGTAGCCTGGCGGTGCTGTACGTCGGGGGGAGCTGACCATGGAAAACATCCTGGCCGTGGCCATCGGGGCCGCTATCGGCCTCATAGGGGCGGTGTTCGGATCGTGGTTCACTGCGCGCCGACAGGACCGCATGTGGCTCCGCGAGCAGAAGCTCAAAGCCGGGATCGGCTTCAACACGGCCGTAGTTCAGCTGCTGGACTACCTGAAGGAAGCACAGCTGAGTGACGACGGTCCCGGAGCCAACGAGTTGGCGAACCAGATGCAGGAAGCACGCTCGGCCCTCTACCTGCTCTGTGCCAGCGACACCGTGGATCTCGCCGATGCTCTCGCACGTCGGGTCTGGAGCACCCGGCCCACCGATGGCAGGGACGACCGACGGGCCGAGTTCCGAGAGACGCTAGACCTCCTGCGGCGCTTCACCCACCAGCTCCGGCAAGAAATCGCCAGATCGTAGTCCCCAGTCCCCCGCCGTGCCTGGGCCAACCCACGGGCCTGGTCTGCTTGTCGCTTGTCTTGTCGCTTGTCGCTTGTTGGCTCGCAGGTCAGAGTCTGTTCCGGCCTACCCCGCAGTGCGGTCCGGTCTCGCCACGACAAGCGACAAGGACATCAGCGGTGCCGGCGCGCTGGGGGAGGAAGGGCTAGAAGGTCTTGGACGCCGGGCAGAGCATCAAAGCCCTCGCTGAGTACCTCGGTCACTCGGACCCAGGGCTGACGCTGAAGGTGTACGCGCATTTCATGCCAAGCAGCCGGGAGCGGGCCCGGAAGGCTCTCGGGCAGGCTCTCCGGCCGCAAGATCACACGGGCTGAGGTTCCAGGGAGGTTCCACGGCACGAGAATGCCCCTGAGTCGCGCCATCTGCGCAGCTCAGGGGCATGATCACAAACTCTACTTCTTCTTGCCCTGGGTCTTGTTGGGGATCATGATGACCTGCGTTTTCGCTGCTCAGGAGCGGTGGGCTCGTGCGCCTGGTGGTCGTCGTTGGTCGTTGTTGGCCACTGTCGAGCGTCCTCGGACGGCCCAGGGACGGCCCAGACAAGGGCCCGTTCGGCGGCCTACGAGCTGATGGGCAACTCCCGTGCTCGCTGGCGTGCTTGGGCTCGTATCTCCTTCAGACGACTGTGGAACGCGTTGTGGCGGTTCTGGTCGAGGTTCAGCGGGAGGTCGAGCTGGGAAATGAGCTGTGACTCCAGGTCCCATGGTTCGCTCTGCTCAATCCAGCACACCCGCGCGTTGTCCGCCATCCACTGGCTCAGGGTCGCTTCGCCGACTTCGCCGAAGGTCATCCGCTTGCCGCTGCCCACGCGGCGCAGCTCGAGGCCGAGCAGGCACCCGAGGGTGAGCCGCAGTGTCGAGCCGGCTGCGTTGCCCCGGTAGTGGTAGCGCACCCGCTTGCGGAGGTTCTGCGTACTGGTCCGGTTCGCCATGAACCGCGGGGCTATACCGACGTACAGCAGGCGCCCAGCGTCCAGGTCGGGGTGGGGCGGCTGCTCGAAGTGCCACCCGTAGACCCCTGCCGCCGCCGGGACAGGACTCGCACGCACCAAGACCTCCTGCGCAGACCACAGCTGAACGGGACTGACGAGAGCGGTAGCTTCCACGGCATCTCCAGGCGCGCGACGGCTGATCGTCGCAGGCTACTGGTCACCGCTGGTAGAACGTCCCTCGCCTGCGTAGCTGCGTGACATCAGCTTGGGAAGCTTGGGTTTACTGGCGCTGGAGACTGAACTGACCTGCGGCGCGACGGTGACGGGGTCCTGGTCGTACCCGTGGTCAATCCCCGTGGTTGCCCGGGGTTCCCGTTGGATCTGGCACGCAAATGGCACGACCCGTTCGCCGCGACGAACCCTGGGCGGGCTCGATCTCGGGGCTGGGCCTCAGCCGACGACCGTCAGCCACGATGGTGGATGCGTCGATCGTTCACGCGTACGTCTTGATCATCCGATTGAGTGGCCGACGACTGACAACCTTTTTATCGTCAAGGGGACGACAATGTACCCCGGGTGCCCTACGGTATGAGGCGCATCGTGCCGTCGTTCATTGGAAGTGGGACGTGGAACCGCAGCTGACCCTTGCGTTTGCTCTGCATGCCAACCCTCGCGCTTACGCGGTGTTGCTCGGTGCCGGTGTGTCCATCGCCTCCGGGATGCCGTCGGCCTGGGATGTGCAAGAGGACTTGATTCGCCGCATCGCGCGAACCGAGGATGTTAGTCCGGATGATCCGGAAATCTGGTATAAGCAGCGCTTTGGGGTCTCCCTGACATATGACGGGCTTCTCGGAGCTCTGACTCAGACTTCCAACGAACGTCAAGCCCTTCTCCGCACCTACTTCGAGCCCACTGACGATGAAAGATCGCAGGGAATCAAGAAGCCCACAACGGCACATCAGTCTTTGGCGCGGCTCGCAAGTCTTGGACTCATTCGAGTGATTATGACGATCAATTTTGATCGACTGATGGAGACGGCGTTGCGGGATGTCGGCATTGAGCCAACCGTGGTAGCCCACGCTAGCGATATTGCCGGAATGGCGCCATTGCACACTCTGCAATGCGTGGTTATCCATCTTCACGGAGACTACCTAAACCCCACGAGCATGCTGAACACCTCGGACGAGCTTGCGTCGTACACTCCTAGCCTGGACAAGCTGCTTGATCAAGTATTTGATGAGTATGGGCTAATCATCTCAGGGTGGTCCGCAAAGTGGGATGTAGCCCTGAGGAGTTCCCTAAATCGGTGCTCGACTCGCCGGTTTGCTACCTATTGGGTAGATCCATTTGAGCTCTCTCCGGTAGCCAATGACGTTCTCAAGTTGCGCCAAGCCGAGTATGTAAAGTCAGATGCCGACACTTTCTTTGGTCGACTGGTTGACAGTGCGGAAGCGCTGTTCGATATTGAACGTGAGCATCCAGCCTCTATTGCAACTGCAGTTTCTTCGGCTAAAAGGGCCCTAGCTGGCGCCCAGTTGGCAATTCCACTGCACGATACGATTCGCCAAGAAATCAACAGAGTCGGTCAGCTTCCAGTACTAATGGCCGGTCCGTGGGACACCTCCGATGTGCCCAGTGAACACGGGCAGCGCCTTGAACTTATCGAAGCGCAATGCGAGAAACTTATTGCACTCACTGCGACAATGGCATATTGGGGAAGTGAAGAAACCGACAAGTGGTGGGTTTCCGACATCGAACGCTTCGCCCACCGGCCCAACTTGGGTGGAGCAGTTGCTCTCATCGAACTAATTCGCACCCCAGCAACGTTCTTGATCTACGCTGCAGGCATCGCTGCCCTCGCGGGAGAGAGATGGGACCTGGTCAATCGTTTGCTTGCCGAGCCTCAAACCAAAGATCACTACAGGGGTGTGGTTGCTCCGGCAAGCGTGTTGCTGAGCCCTAGCACAACGATGGGCGTACCGCGAGCATCAAGTAGACTGTATGAGTCGCTGAAAAACATCTTCGTCGAGTTGCTCGCTTTCGGCGATAGTGCATACCGGGATGCGTGGGAACGATTCGAATATCTGCGCCTGATCGTGCAAACTGATTACTCACTGAATCATGGATCAAGCACGTCCGATGTACCGCACATTCGCGCCGTGGAGGAGGATGATCACTATCTCCCTGCTCCAGCTGCTTGGCTAGCACGCGGAATCACGCACTACAGTGGCGATCACCCCTTCTTGTCTAACGGTCTCTTCGGAGGAGACCGGGAGCGGTTGAACGCAGCCAAGTCGACTTACGATGCCCGTTTCTCCGAGTGGGCAGAGAACCTAGTGTGGCGCCACTCCACTGGCAGCGTGACTGTCTTCCCTTCAGATCCTTGGTATCCGGACTCACTGCAGCAGTAGAGTGCTTACTGGTGCGCTTCTTAATGCGCGAAAGGAGCGCCAGGATTGTGTGGCGTATTCGAACTCGTGATACTTACTTCAGGAGTTTGATCTACGCCCGATCCTGACGTCCGTCGCCGGCTGTGTCTTTACAGAGGGCCGGTGTGCGCCGCCGTGCGGTGTCTTGGACGTCAGACTGCCCCTCAACGCGGACTGCGTGCGGCTAGGCGAACCTGGTCGGGTAGTCGGTGGTGAAGACGGCCGGCTGCGGTCCGCGATGTTGCTGTAGTTCTCTGATGTCCCGCGCTTGGCCTATGACTGGCGATCGGTGGAGTGGCCAGGTGCGAAGGTCCTCCCGGAGTCGGAAGCGACCCGTCGTTGGGCGCAAGCCGTGGGGATCGACTTCCATGAGGGTCGCATTGAGACCAACGCGCACCGCCTTACCCTGCTCTTCTCGGACCTGCAGGTCAGCGAGGTGCCGGACGGCTACGCATCCTTTCCCACGGGGTAGCGGGTATCCCTTCCGCCCCGACGAGCTGCTGAGCGGGCGTAGTGGCACGCGTGTGGCACGGCCTCGAACCCGACGAAGGGCCAGCCTGGGAGGAAATCCTCCTGAGCTGGCCCTTTAGCTGTGCCCCCGGCAGGATTCGAACCTGCGACACCCGCTTTAGGAGTTCAATCCAGACCCGCTCCAGCTGCGGTTGGTGACTGGTACGGCGGCCGGGGACAGACGCTTGTGTTCGTCCCTGTCCGGCGTTGTTGATATCAGCCGTGGATGTCAGCGACTGAGGAGCTTCGGGTACGGGCACGGTCCCGAGCTGCCGTAGAGCCACCCGACAACCTCCACGAAATGTGCTGCTATCGCAGGTGAAACCGCGCGGCAGAAGTGCAGGCCGTTCTCCTCCCGCTTGCTGATGAGCATGGCGCCAACTGTGAGGCGACCATCGCACTGGGGCCTGTCAGCGGTTCTTTATCCGACATAGCACGGGAGCAGGCGGGGTTTAGGCCCGCAGCTTGGGAAGCTGCAGGCATTTGCAGCTGGTTCCACACCTGCGCGAATGGGCGAAGCGCGACCTTGTTAGGTCGGCCCCTTTCCTGGTGGCTCCCCGCTGTTTCCCGCCCGAACAGGTGCGCGGACTGGTGTAGTGAGCACCCGACACTACCCCTCACTTACTTATGGGTGAGTTGACTCAACGCCTTCGCTAACGGTCCGTGAGCTCGTGCCACCCGAAATCTTGCCGGGCGAGTGTCGCGACGTCCATCCCGTGCTCGATGGTTTGTAGTTTCCACACTGACTAACTGGTCAATGAATGGGCAATGGCGAGGGCTGCCACCTCTACACCGATTGTGCGTGCGACCTTGAGTGCCCACTCTCCCGCAGCTTTCAGATGGGCAATTGTCGTCGGCTTGTCGCCGTTCGACGCAGTGACCTCCGCTTGGGCCACGGAGCCGATTGCCATGTCGTGCTCTGCGGTCTGTGCCTCTTGCTTCATGGCCGATCGCAAGGCCTGCAGTTGAGTTGCGAGCGTTGGAAGATCAAATTCAGCCTTGGGGTTGTTGCTCTGCTGCTGGAAGGTATTCCCCTCCACGTGCCCGTCCGGTCCTACATTTCCTGCCTGACCAGATACGTTGTACGTGTCGCCCATGTGTGTCACCTCTCGAATTACATACGTGCTTGATGTGCCGTGCGGTGAAATTTCTCGGATCAGCTCTGATATGCTCGTGGTATCGCTTTCGTTAAGTTCGATAATAACGATTCTTGCCCGTCGAGATTCACTGGCCATTTCCCCACCCCTGCGGGCGATTCACTGGCGGCGCAGTGTTCAGTGCCCGGTATGCGGTGGCGAGGTTGTTGCGGCTGGCCAGAGTGCGGGGGTGGGTGTCGCCCAGTACCTGCTCGTACTGGGTGAGGGTGGCCTCGAGCAGGGGGATGGCGCGCTCGAGGTCTCCCGCTTCCTGATAGGCGTCGGCGAGGTTGTTGCGGCTGGCCAGGGTGTCGGGGTGGGTGTCGCCCAGTACCTGCTCACGCTGGGTGAGGGTGGCCTCGAACAGGGGGATGGCGT
>NZ_JBVICQ010000022.1:0-4961 GCF_055572815.1 Streptomyces sp. NPDC030296 | reverse complement strand
CGGCGAGGTTGTTGCGGCTGGCCAGGGTGTCGGGGTGGGTGTCGCCCAGTACCTGCTCACGCTGGGTGAGGGTGGCCTCGAACAGGGGGATGGCGTGCCCCAGGTTGCCTGCGGCTCGGTATGCGGTGGCGAGGTTGTTGCGGCTGGCCAGAGTGCGGGGGTGGGTGTCGCCCAGTACCTGCTCGCGCTGGGTGAGGGTGGCCTCGAACAGGGGGATGGCGCGCTCGAGGTCTCCCGCTTCCTGATAGGCGCCGGCGAGGTTGTTGCGGCTGGCCAGGGTGTCGGGGTGGGTGTCGCCCAGTACCTGCTCACGCTGGGTGAGGGTGGCCTCGAACAGGGGGATGGCGCGCCCCAGGTTGCCTGCGGCTCGGTATGCGGTGGCGAGGTTGTTGCGGCTGGCCAGGGTGTCGGGGTGGGTGTCGCCCAGTACCTGCTCGTACTGGGTGAGGGTGGCCTCGAACAGGGGGATGGCGCGCCCCAGGTTGCCTGCGGCTCGGTATGCGGTGGCGAGATTGTTGCGGCTGGCCAGAGTGTCGGGGTGGGTGTCGCCCAGTACCTGCTCGTACTGGGTGAGGGTGGCCTCGAACAGGGGGATGGCGCGCGCGAGGTCTCCCGCTTCCTGATAGGCGAAGGCGAGATTGTTGCGGCTGGCCAGGGTACGGGGGTGGGTGTCGCCCAGTACCTGCTCGTACTGGGTGAGGGTGGCCTCGAACAGGGGGATGGCGCGCGCGAGGTCTCCCGCTTCCTGATAGGCGCCGGCGAGGTTGTCACGGCTGGCCAGGGTGTCGGGGTGGGTATCGCCCAGTACCTGCCCGCGCTGGGTGAGGGTGGCCTCGAACAGGGGGATGGCGCGCTCGAGGTCTCCCGCTTCCTGATAGGCGCTGGCGAGGTTGTTGCGGCTGGCCAGGGTGTCGGGGTGGGCGTTGCCCAGTACCTGCTCGCGCTGGGTGAGGGTGGCCTCCAAGAGATGGATGGCGTGCCCCAGGTTGCCTGCGGCATAGTAGGCGCCGGCGAGGTTGTCATGGCTGGCCAGGGTGTCGGGGTGGGCGTTGCCCAGTACCTGTTCGTACTGGGTGAGGGTGGCCTCGAACAGGGGGATGGCGCGCGCGAGGTCTCCCGCTTCCTGATAGGCGAAGGCGAGATTGTTGCGGCTGGCCAGGGTACGGGGGTGGGTGTCGCCCACTACCTGCTCGTACTGGGAGAGGGTGGCCTCGAACAGGGGGATGGCGCGCGCGAGGTCTCCCGCTTCCTGATAGGCGCCGGCGAGGTTGTCACGGCTGGCCAGGGTGTCGGGGTGGGTGTCACCCAGTACCTGTTCGTACTGGGTGAGGGTGGCCTCAAGCAGGGGGATGGCGCGCGCGAGGTCTCCCGCATCCTGATAGGCGAAGGCGAGGTTGTTGCGGCTGGCCAGGGTGTCGGGGTGGGTGTCACCCAGTACCTGTTCGTACTGGGTGAGGGTGGCCTCAAGCAGGGGGATGGCGCGGAACGCGTGGCCTTGTTCGTAGAGGTAACGGGCGGCGGCAGCGTAGGCGTCAGCAAGTGCGGAGTCGTTGTTGCGTCCGGGTGGCGTACTGGCAGCGAGGGCGATCAGATGGGGTGTAAGGGAGTCCCATAGAGCTTCGTCGGCTGTGCTGTGGCCCCATGGCGCAGAGAGGGCATGCAGGACAGCTTGTTCAGCTCGTTCGCGTCCCTCCAGGTGTGGAGGGCGTCCAGTGCGTAGGACATCTTGGACAAGCGGATGGATGCTGAGGCTGGTGCCGTTATAGGCGGCCACGCTGTAAGCCGCCAGAGTGTCGATAGCTTCGATGACATCGTCCGGGTCGACCCCGGGCGGGATGAGCAGAGTGATCGGGATGTTTTCGGGCGCAAGCCAGGCGGCCGTGTGCACCAGTTTTACGGCAAGGGGATTAGCCGCCTCCAAGGCTTGGAGAGTGACGTCCCAAATGCGAGCAACAGTGCGTTCAGTGTTGATGACGTGAGCCGTACTGCTTAGTGCAGTGCCCAGGTGGCGACGGTAGGCGTCCAGGCTGACGCCACGGTGATGGGCGAGGTAAAAGCCAGCCCCTACTATCGCCAGCGGAAAATAGCCCAAGTCCGCAGCGAGAGCTCTGGCATCAGCCTTCTCACGCGCTGCGGGGGCTGTGTCTGTAGAACTGAGCCTGGACAACAGGTCCGTGGCATCGTCGGGGTCGAGACCTCCAAGGGCCAGAGTGGCCGTGTTATGAGGCCAGCCCGTAGTGCGGCGGCTGGTGGCGAGGTGGTGCCCTTGGTGCAGGCCCCCGATGTAGGGGGCCAGGTCCTCTGGGTTAACCACGTTGTCGTAGATCAGCAGCCAGTCCGGGTGCCGGGCTAGCCACTGCATCGCCCAAGACACTTGCGCGTGGCGCTCGGTCGTCGCCGCCCAGTCGGGAACCACAGCCCGAGTGAGGCTGGCGAGAGACGTCTCGATTTCATCGGGGGAGACGGCGTTGATCCACCAGATTAGGCTGTAGTCGGCACGGTAGCGATGGGCGTAATGCAAGGCGAGGGCGCTTTTCCCGATCCCGGCCAGACCGTGTACCACACAGCTCTGCGTGACCGGTCCCTCATGCTGGTTGGTCAGGGCAAGGCGCACCCAGGTTAGTTCCTCTTCGCGCCCCAAAAATAATGCCCCGGATGCTGGGAGATTCGATGTTCCCGGCGGGATCACGACTGTCTCAGGCATGTACAAGGACTTAGCGGGCAACATGTCACCGGTGAAGGCCATGCCTATGTGCCGAGCTGCGATCGCACGGTCACCAGATGCTGTGATTGCCGAGCCCGTCGAGGAGTCGTTGGGTGTCATGGGCGTCAGATATTCCTGTTGCTTACAAGCCGTTTCACAATGGCGAGCTCACCTGACGCTGTGATCACATCCGTACCCGTTGCTGTGGTCGACTGCTCAACCTTCATGCCTGTTACGCCCTAACCCCCGTCGCGCAAGAGGTGCCTTGGAAGCACCACTGGATGGCGCCCTACACCAGAGTATGCTGATGGGCCGTCGCATGGCGGCGACATGTAAGAAGTCCTTTGGGGTCAGGCAAAGGCGCGCGGTGGGTGGAGTCTCAATGACCGAGTCAAGGGTCTCTGCTGGGCCGGGGGTGTTGTCAGGCGTCGGTGTCGGCGGCCTCTTCAAGTAGGTCCATGGCGTGGTTGTGGAAGCTGAGTTCGGCGTTGCGGCATGGGGCGTTGAGGAAGGCTCGTTGAGCTTCGGCAAGATCGCAGTTCAGCAGGCCCATGGTCACGAACACGGCTTCCACTCCGTGGCACTCGTTGTCCTTGAGGAACTGCTGGAGTGCGTCCGAGTCGCCGGTCGTCTCCCAGACGGGCCGGGCGGCTTCCTGCATGGCGGCGATGCGCGCTGATCGTTCTGCGTCGAAGCCCACTAGACCCGCCTCTCTGATGTGGTCCGCAGGCTATAGCCAGGTAGGCGGGGTGCTGGCCCATTTAAGCGGCTTGGGTGATGGGTGGATGGAGGGTGAAGGGCCTGCCGTCGCGCAGGAGGGCCCATAGGACGTCGACACGTCGGCGGGCGAGGGCGATGACGGCCTGGATGTGTTTGCAGCCTTCGCTCCGCTTCTTCAGGTAGTAGGCGCGGTTGGGACCTTCGCGGATGATGCTGGTCTGGGCGGACAAGTAGAAGACGCGGCGGAGGCGTCGGCTGTAGCGCTTGGGGTCGGTGGAGGTTGCCGGTGCGGCGTCCGGAGTCGCGGGGAACGGGCACGAGGCCGGCGGCGGAGGCGAGGTGGCCTGCGTCGGCGTAGGCGCCCAGGTCACCGGCGGCGACGATGAACTCAGCTCCCAGGATGGGGCCCATGCCCGGCAGGGACTCGATGATGTGGGCCTGGGGATGGGTGCGGAACGTTCGCCGGATCTGCTTGTCGACGTGCTTGAGCCGGTCGTCCAGGGCGAGGATCTGTGAGGCGATGTCCGCGACGATGCCTGCGGCGACCTCTTGGCCCGGCAGTGTGGCGTGCTGAGTCCCGGCGGCCTGCAGGGCTGTGGCGGCGACCGCGTCGGGGTTGCGGACTTTGCGTCCCTTGAGCCAGGCGGTGAGGCGGGCTTGGCCGTGGCGGCGTATGGCTGCCGGAGTCTGGTGGCGGGTGAGCAGGATGAGCGCGCCTTTGTGGTCGGCGTAGTCGAAGGCTCGTTCCAGGGCGGGGAAGACCCCGGTGAGCATGTCGCGGAGCCGGTTGAGCATGCGGACGCGGTCGGCGATCAGGTCGGTGCGGTGGGCGGTCAGCAGAGCCAGATCGGCTGCCAGCTGGGCGGGGGCCTTGATGGAGGTGAAGTCCCGCCGCAGGCGGGCGGTGTCTGCGATCACGTAGGCGTCCCGGGCGTCGGTCTTGGCTTCACCGCGGTAGGAACCGGACATCCAGCTGACCGTCCGGCCGGGCACGTAGACGGCCTGTTGGCCCTGGGCGGCGAATAAGGCCAGCAACAACGCGGACGCGGTACCGGCGATGTCAACGGCCCAGTCCACATGGTCGGACAGGGCGAGGATCTCGCCCAGGGCGGTCAGAATGGCGCTCTCGTCGTTGGGGACCTTCTTGCTCCACACCGTTGCCCCGGTTTCGTCGACCGCGGCGAGCCAGTGATGGGCTTTACCGGCGTCGATCCCGACCCATCGGTGGGCCAGCTGCTCGGCCATGTGCGTCTCCTCGGTTCAGGCAGCATGCCGTTCGGTCCGAGGAACACCCGCCGTCAGCTCCGTAAACAGCGATCAGTGCGCAGATCTCAATCAGCGGCCAGGGCGTCCCGAAGAGCGGGGCGGCCACTCCACCGGAGCCACCGGGGGCAAGCGACTTTAGAGCCACACCCCACTCTTCCGGACCGCCAAACAACTTACGGAGCGGCTTTGGGGTGGCGCTGCTTTGGCGCGAGTGATCATGGCCCCGTAAGCTTGCGGCGCGTCGGGCAGTCTGTGGACCTGCCCGGTAAAG
>NZ_JBVICQ010000021.1:47972-82162 GCF_055572815.1 Streptomyces sp. NPDC030296 | reverse complement strand
CTTTCCAGGTTCTCGCTTTCGCGTTTCCCTTTCCGGCGGTTCCGACTCTATCAGATCCTTTCGGGCCTGATTCCCAGTCAGCGGGAGTTGTCTTCACGGCTGTTGGGCCGTTCCGACGTCCCAAACCTTAGCGGATCTGCTCGGCAGTTCCCAATCGGGCCTGTCGAACCCAAATCGAATTGAATTCGGGCACGCCGAATTCATCCCGGTTGGGAGATCGCACTGGTTTGGTTTGGTGCCGCTTCTGCGGCGGAGGTGCTGTCGCAGAACCGTTACGGCTCCGCGGCAACCCGAAGAACTCTACGGATCTGCGGGTGGACTGTCAAGCATCCCCTCGGTGGCCCGTGGTCAAACCTTGGGCGCCCGTCAAGCGTACGGCCTCAGTCGAGGTCGGTGAGTCGGCCGCCGGCGTCCGGCTGGGCGTCCTCGACGCGGCGCAACAGTCGGGTCAGGACCTCGCCGAGGACTGTGCGCTCCAGGGGAGAGAGGTCCTGGAGGAGGTCCTCCTCGAAGACCGAGGCGAGGCGCATGGCCTCCAGCCACTTCTCCCGGCCGTCGGGGGTCAGCTCCACGATGACGCGGACCCGGTTGGTCTCGTCGCGCTCCCTGGTCACCAGGCCCTCGGTGACCATGCGGTCGATTCGGTGGGTCATGGCCGCCGGGGTGAGACCGAGCCGCTTCGCGAGGTCACTCGGGCCCATGCGGTACGGGGCGCCGGAGAGGACGAGGGCCTTGAGGACCTCCCACTCCGCGTTGCTGATGCCGAGCGCGGCGGTCTGGCGGCCGTAGGCGACGTTCATCCGGCGGTTGAGGCGGGAGAGCGCCGAGACGATCTTCTCGACCTGGGGGTCGAGGCCCTGGAACTCGCGCTGATACGCGGCGATCTGCTCTTCGAGGGTCGGCTCGGCGGTGCCGTTGCTGCCCGGGGTGTCACCCATGGCCGCAGTATGGCACGCCGTCGCTTGGCGTCGAAGTCCTTCGAGGTGTAGTGTTTAGCTTCGAAGTTTTAGATTCGAAGTCTTCACCTCTAACGCTTGGTGGGGGCTTCTTCTACCTAGGCAGGTGAACGTGACCAGGGGGATGGGCGCAGCGATGCGTCGGATTCATGTGGGCAACGCGCTCGGCGCGTTCGGACTCGGCTTCACCGTCCCGTATCTGTACGTCTATGTGGCGCAGGTGCGGGGTCTCGGTGCGACGACGGCGGGGCTCGTGCTCGCGATCTTCGCCGTGGCCGCGCTGCTGGTGCTGCCGTTCGCCGGACGGGCCATAGTCAGGCGCGGTCCGCTTCCGGTGCTGCTCGCCGCCCTGGTCACCGCTGCCGTCGGGTCGATGAGCCTCGGGCTGGCCGCCGGTGCGACGACCGTGCTGCTGTCCGCGGCCGCGCTCGGGGCCGGGCAGGCCGTGATGCAGCCGGCGCTGGCGACGATGATCGTCGACTGCTCCGGTGCGGAGACGCGGTCACGGGCCTTCGCGACGCAGTTCTTCCTCCAGAACCTGGGGCTCGGCGTCGGTGGGCTCATAGGCGGGCATCTCGTGGATCCGTCGCGCGCGGGGTCCTTCACCTTGCTGTTCTCCATACAGGCGGCGATGTTCCTGCTGCTCGTCGCTGTGATGGCGACGGTGCGGATGCCTCGGGCGGCGAGCGGCGCGGCCGTGTCGGCAGGGGCTGCCGGGACGACAAGGGCGGCGGGGTCTGCCAAGGAGAGCTGGAAGCAGTTGCTCGGCGATCGGGCCATGGTGCAGCTGAGTGTGCTGGCGTTCGTGCTCTTCTTCGCCTGTTACGGGCAGTTCGAGTCGGGGCTCAGTGCGTACGGGGTCGAGGCGGCCGGGATATCGACGTCCGCGCTCGGTACGGCGTTGGCGGCGAACACCGCGGTGATCGTGGTGGCGCAGTTCGTCGTGCTGCGGTTCGTGGAGCGGCGTCGGCGGTCTCGGGTGATCGCGGCTGTCGGGCTGATCTGGGCCGTGGCGTGGGGTGTCGCCGGCGTCGCGGGGCTCGGGCAGGTGAGCCAGACGATGGCCACGGCGGCGTTCGTGTCCACGTACGCGTTGTTCGGGCTGGGTGAGGCGATGTTGTCGCCGACGGTGGCTCCGCTGGTGGCGGATCTGGCGCCGGAGGGGATGGCGGGGCAGTACAACTCCGCGTTCGCGCTGGTGAAGCAGTTGGCGTTGGCTGTGGGGCCGGCCGTGGGTGGGCCCATGGGGGCGTCGTGGCATGCGGCGTATGTGGTGGTGTTCCTGTTGTTCTCGCTGGGGATCGTGGGGCTTGCGGTTCGGTTGGGGCGGGTGCTTACGGGGGTGCAGGATCTGCCCGGGGTTGGGAAGAGTCGGGTGGTTGCTCGGGGTGGGGCGGGGGTCGAGTCCGCGGTGGCTCGGGCCTGACAGTCGCCTTGTCGCTCGGGGGTGCGCCTGTTGTTGGCGGGTGCGGGTTCATCGTGGTTGCTCGCGCAGTTCCCCCGCGCCCCTGAAGGGACGGGCCTGCGACCCGCCCTTCATCGGAAAAGCACGGGGCAGCAGGCTCCTGCTTTCCAGGGGCGCGGGGAACTGCGCGAGCAACCCCCAACCCACCCGCAGTCGCCCACGAACCCCCGGCCCCACCCCCTACGGCGTGGACCGCGGTAGGGCGAATTCGCACCAGACCGTCTTGCCGCCTCCCGGGGTGCGGCGGCTGCCCCAGTTGGAGGCGATCGTGGCGATGATGGCGATCCCTCGGCCGGATTCGTCGCCGGGTTCGGCTCGGCGGCGGCGCGGTAGGTGGTCGTTGCCGTCGGTGACCTCGACGATCAGGCGGCGGTCGGTGCGGCGCAGCCGCAGCCGCATGGGCGGGGTGCCGTGCTGGAGGGAGTTGGCGACGAGTTCGCTGGCGGCGAGGACGCCCAGGTCGTGGAGTTCGGGCGGGAACCGCCAGCTGGTCAGGACGCCGGAGGCGAACGCTCTGGCTCGGGGGGCCGCTTCGATGCCGCCGAGGAGTTCCAGGGCGGCGTTGCGGAAGAGGTCGCCGTCGGGGCCGGTGCGGGCCGGGTGCTGGAGGACGAGGACGGCGACATCGTCGTCATGGTCGGCGGTGACGCCGGTCGAGCGGACCAGGCGGTCGCAGATCACCTGGGGCGTTCCGGTGGCGCCGGCCAGGGCTCTTTCCAGGGCGGCGATGCCCTCGTCCAGGTCCTCGTTGCGGCGTTCCACCAGGCCGTCCGTGTAGAGCACGGCTGTGGAGCCGGGGGACAGGGGGATCGAGCCGGAGGCGTGCATCCAGCCGCCGGTGCCGAGGGGAGGGCCGATCGGCTCGTCGGCGCGCTGGACCGTGCCGTTCTCGTCGCGGACGAGGATCGGGAGGTGGCCGGCGGAGGCGTAGACCAGGCGGCCCTCGTTGGGGTCGTGGACGGCGTAGGCGCAGGTGGCGATCTGGTTGGCGTCGATCTCCGTGGCGAGGCCGTCCAGGAGCTGGAGCACCTCGTGCGGGGGGAGGTCGAGGCGGGCGTAGGCGCGGACGGCCGTACGGAGTTGGCCCATGACGGCCGCGGCGCGTACGCCCCGGCCCATGACGTCGCCGATGACCAGGGCTGTGCGGCCCCCGCCGAGGGTGATGACGTCGTACCAGTCGCCGCCGACGGCGGTCTCCGTGCCGCCGGGGTGGTAGACGGCGGCGATGCGCAGGTCGTCGGGCTCCTCCAGTTCCTGGGGGAGGAGGGAGCGCTGGAGGGTGACGGCGGTTTCCCGCTGGCGGCGTTCGCTGGCGCGGAGGCGTTCGGCGGCCTCGGCGTGGTCGGTGACGTCGGCGGCGAAGATCAGGACGCCGCCCTCGCCGTCCGGACCGGGCTCGGTGCCCGCGGGGACGTCGACCGGCGTGCAGGTGATCGTGTACGAGCGGCCGGAGGGGGCCTTGCGGGACTTGACGGTGCGGGGCTTGGAGCTGCGCAGCACCTGGTCGAGGAGGGGCAGCAGGCCGAGGGCGTCCAGCTCCGGGAGGGCCTCGCGGGCCGGTGCGCCGAGGGGGCGTACGCCGAAGGCCGCGACATAGGCGTCGTTGACGTAGGCGGTGCGGTGGTCGTGGCCGTGGACGAGGGCGACGAGGGCCGGGATGCGGTCGAGGATCTCGCGGGTGGGGAGGTCGTCGACGGCGGGCACGGGCGGGGTGTCGTCCGGTGGGTCGTCGCTCTGCCGTTCGGCGCGGGCCGCGGGCACGGCGCCCTCCCCCCGCCGGTCCGGGGTGACCGTGTGTTCGGTCCGCGCTGCGGCGCGGCGCTGCGTACCGGGGAGCCGGGCGCTCCAGCGCGTGAAGTTCACCGAATCCTTGCCTCGTGCCTCGTGGTGTTGTCTGTGGCCGGCTCCGGTTCCGGCCGGTGCTCCGGGGGTGGCCCCGGTGGTCCGGGGGTGGGCCCCGGTGGTCCGGGGGTGGGCCCCGGTGTGCAGCGGTGGGGGACGCCTGGTCGTGCGGGCGTGTGGGTACTTCGGGGTGCTCAGGGGTGCTTCGTGCGGGCTTCGTCGGGTCCTGCTCGGGCAGGACGGTGACCCCGCCCGAGATCATGGATCATGTCGCGGACCAGTCTGTCCGACCGGGCCGACATCCGTCAGACGTCGGCCTGAACGGTGGAGTTCCTGGATCCGGTCAGGACGACCCCTTCGGGTCCTCAGGAGCCTTTCCACCGGCAGCCAGTTCGAACTCGGCACGGGGATGTTCGAGTGATCCGAGGGAGACGATCTCTCGCTTGAAGAGGCCGGCGAGGGTCCATTCGGCGAGGACGCGGGCCTTGCGGTTGAAGGTCGGCACCCGGCTGAGGTGGTAGACGCGGTGCATGAACCAGGCTGGGTAGCCCTTCAGCTTCCGGCCGTACACGTGCGCCACGCCCTTGTGCAGTCCCAGGGAGGCCACGGAGCCCACGTACTTGTGCGCGTACGCCTCCAGCGGCTGGCCGCGCAGCGAGCGGACGATGTTGTCGCCGAGCGTCCTGGCCTGGCGCACGGCGTGCTGGGCGTTGGGGGCGGTCTCCTTGCCCGGTTCGCTCGCGGTGATGTCGGGGACGGCGGCCGCGTCACCCGCGGCCCACGCGTGCGAGACGCCCTCCACGGACAGCTCGGGGGTGCACTTCAGGCGCCCGCGCTCGTTCAGCGGGAGGTCGGTGGCGGCGAGGATCGGGTGCGGCTTGACGCCGGCGGTCCAGACGACCGTACGGGTCGGGAAGCGGGCGCCGTCGCTGAGGACGGCGACGCGGTCGGCGCAGGATTCGAGGCGGGTGTGGAGGCGTACGTCGATGTTGCGGCGGCGCAGTTCGGTGACCGTGTAGCGGCCCATCTCCTCGCCGACCTCGGGGAGGATGCGGTCGGAGGCCTCCACGAGGATCCACTTCATGTCCTCGGGCTTGACGTTGTGGTAGTAGCGCGCGGTGTAGCGGGCCATGTCCTCCAGTTCGCCGAGCGCCTCCACGCCGGCGTAGCCGCCGCCCACGAAGACGAAGGTCAGGGCGGCGTCGCGGATCGCGGGGTCGCGGGTGGAGGAGGCGATGTCCATCTGCTCGATGACGTGGTTGCGCAGGCCGATGGCCTCCTCGACGGTCTTGAAGCCGATGCCGAAGTCGGCGAGACCGGGGACGGGCAGGGTGCGCGAGATCGAGCCGGGCGCGAGAACCAGCTCGTCGTACGACAACTGCTCGGCGCTCGAACCCTCCTCCTCGGTGGCGAGGGTGGTGAGGGTCGCGACGCGCTTGGCGTGGTTGATCTCGGTGGCCTCGCCGATGACGACCTTGCACTGGTTCAGGACGCGACGCAGCGGGACCACGACATGGCGGGGCGAGATGGAGCCCGCCGCGGCCTCCGGAAGGAAGGGTTGATACGTCATATATGGGTCGGGGGACACTACGACGATCTCGATGTCGCCGCTACTCAGTTCCCGCTTCAGCTGACGCTGCAGGCGCAGCGCGGTGTACAGCCCGACGTAGCCGCCGCCGACGATGAGGATGCGCATCCGTTCCTTCACCATCCCATGACGCACCTCTCTCGCTGGTTTGTCCACAGCCCCGGCAATTTGTGTGACCGGTCGCCCTGTGGGCGCGGGGTTGGCCGATTCACCGGCGTGAGCGGCAGGTGCGCAGGTCAGATGGTGTGAGCCGGGTGGCAGCGGGGGGCGCAAACAGTACCTAAACCGCCCGTACTCCGATCGAGGGGCGCACCGTGCGGAACGTGCCCCTTCTGAATTGACTCCCTCTCAACTATGTTCGTGTGTCGACGGGGTGCATGGGGGATGCGTTCAAGGGATTCGGCCGGGTTCAGGCTCGGAACCGTGGAGGACCACGAACGCTCGTCCCGCCGCTCCGGCTTCCGATGACGGGGAGAGTCTCCGGGGGGAGACGTCATTACCGGGGGAACACATATGCATATTCAGGACTCTCATTGGTCGTCCGCCTCAGCTCTCGCGCCCAGCGGCGCGATCGGCACGGCGGGCGGCAACGGGCGCGGGGACGGGTCGAGGTCGACCCCGCTCCGTGTGGACGCACAGCGCAACCTCGAGCACGTGCTGCGCGCGGCGCGCGAGGTCTTCGGCGAGCTGGGGTACGGCGCGCCGATGGAGGATGTGGCCCGCCGTGCGCGGGTCGGTGTGGGCACGGTGTACCGGCGCTTCCCGAGCAAGGACGTCCTGGTCCGGCGCATAGCCGAGGAGGAGACGTCCCGGCTGACCGACCAGGCACGGGTGGCGCTCGGGCAGGAGGAGGACCCGTGGTCGGCGCTGTCGCGCTTCCTGCGGACGTCGGTGGCCTCCGGTGCCGGGCGGCTGCTGCCGCCGCAGGTGCTGCGGGTCGGGGTCGCGGAGGACGGGACCGAGGTGGGTGTCGGCGGGATCGCCGACGAGCACCGGGTGCCTCAGCAGCGGGTTCAGCCGACGGCCGAGCTGCGGCTGGTGTCGTCGGACGCGTCGCCGGCCCCGGTGGGTGCCGGGCCGGCCGACGACGCCGGGGCCTCGGCGCTACTGGAGGTCGTGGGGCAGTTGGTGGAGCGGGCCCGGGCGGCGGGTGAGCTGCGGGAGGACGTGACCGTGGCCGACGTGCTGCTCGTGATCGCCACGGCGGCACCGT
Source organism: Streptomyces sp. NPDC030296 (assembly GCF_055572815.1). Lineage (NCBI taxonomy): Bacteria > Bacillati > Actinomycetota > Actinomycetes > Kitasatosporales > Streptomycetaceae > Streptomyces > Streptomyces sp. NPDC030296. The sequence continues at coordinate 75,098 of NZ_JBVICQ010000021.1, read as the reverse complement.
CCCTGCCGGACGCGGCGCAGCAGGCCGCGGCTTCGGCCCGGCTGTTGGACATCCTGCTGGAGGGGCTCCGGTCCCGGCCGGCTTGAGGGTGGGGGTAGCGCGCCGCAGAAAGTGCGCCACCTCGTAGGGCGGTGTGGGGCTCGCGCCCCCGCCGCCCTTTCCCGTTGCCGCGGCCTTTCCCGTTGCCGCTGTCCCTTCCCGTGGCCGTTCCCGCTCTCGTCACCAGAGGTCGACCACTCGTACGGGTGAACTCGCGCGCGGAGGGCTGGGGAGACGCTCGGACGGGTGATATGCCCTTGAGGCCGAGGGCTGAACAAAAGCCAATATGGCAGGGTGACTCGGTGTTCGGGACTGTGTCGGCAGGCGGCGGGGGCTTCCGCGATGGGTGTGGACGGGCGGCACGAGTCGCCGGGTGCGGGCGGGGGATCTCCGGAGGCGCGGGGGGATCGGCAAGACGCGTCTCGGGTGCCCGGCCAGGGCGGGCGTGGTGAGGTTCCGGCCAGGGGGGACTGGTCCGACTCGGGGGTGCTGCCGCCGCCCCGGGAATGTGACGCCGTCCGGGCGCGGTCCGACGCCGACCTCATCGAGCGGATGCGGGCGGGCCGGGACTCGGCGTACGAGGAGCTGTACCGGCGCCATGCCGAAGCCGTGCGCCGTTACGCGCGCACCTGCTGCCGGGACGCCCACACCGCCGACGACCTGACCGCCGAGGTCTTCGCCCGCATGCTCCAGGCGGTACGCGGCGGTGCCGGGCCCGAGCACGCCGTACGCGCCTATCTGCTCACCTCGGTGCGGCGGGTCGCCGCGAGCTGGACGACCTCCGCCAAGCGTGAGCAACTGGTGGACGACTTCGCGGTGTTCGCGGCGCAGGCGGCCCGCGGCGCGAAGGCGTCGGACAGCGACACGCTCGACCTCGGCGCGGACGTCCGGGCGATGCACGAGGCCGAGCAGTCGATGGCGATGCGGGCCTTCCGGTCGCTGCCGGAGCGCTGGCAGGCCGTGCTGTGGCACACCGAGGTCGAGGACGAGTCGCCGAGCGAGGTGGCGGTGCTCTTCGGCCTGGACGCCAACGGGACCCGGGTGCTCGCCAGCCGGGCCCGGGAAGGGCTCAAGCAGGCGTATCTCCAGGCCCATGTGAGCGCCTCCCTGGCCGGCAACTCCGCGGAGTGCGGACGCTACGCCGACCGGCTCGGCGCGTACGCCCGCGGCACCCTGCGGACCCGCGCCGAGCGGGGCCTGCGCAAGCACCTGGAGGAGTGCGCCGCGTGCCGGGTGGCCGCCGGACAGATCAAGGAGGTCGCCGGCGGGATCCCCGCGGTCGTACCGGTCGCGGTCATCGGGTGGTTCGGGGCCGCCGGGTACGCCAAGGCCGCCGCGATCGTCGCCGGGGGCGCGGGCGCCGGTGCGGCCGGGGTCGCGGGCGCGGCGTCGGCGGCGGGCGGGGGCTCCGGCGGAGCGGGGGCCGGCGGCGGGGCCGCGGTGGAAGGGCTGGGCGCGCCCGCGAAGGCCGGTATCGCGGTGAGCGTCGCCGGGATCGTCGCCGCGGCGGTGGCGCTCGCCCTGGCGGGCCACGAGGCCATGGAGGACAAGGAATCGCTCGCCGAAGCGCCCCCCACCCAGGCCGCCGAGTCCTCGCCCGAGCCACCGCGCTCGAACCCGCCGGCGGAGGAGCCCGCACCCGGAGCGCCCCCGGCCATGGCACCCCTGGCCAAGGCGACCCCGGCAGCCACACCGACCCCGAGGCCGTCCGGGGCGCCCGCGCCGACCGCGAAGTCGTCGCCCACCCCGACCCCCACGCCGACCCCGACCCCGCCGAAGCCGTCGCCCACACCGCCTCCCCCGCCCACTCCCGCGCCCGCTCCCCCGGCCGTCTACCCGTGGAACGAACTGCGGTACGGGCTCCTCGGCGACGGCACCGAGCCCGAGATGCGGCTCGGTGAGAGCAGCTGGGTCTGGCAGCGCTACGGGGTCTCGGTCGCGCGGAAGCGGTACGCGCACGGGGTGACCGTCCACGGCCGCTCCTCCGTCACCGTCGACCTCAACCGCCGGTGCGCCTGGTACGACGCGCTCGTCGGCATCGACGACATGACGCTCGGCCACGGCAAGGTGTACTTCTCCGTCTACGGCGACGGGGTGCGACTGTGGAAGTCGGGGCTGGTCGAGGCCGGGGACGCGGCGGTTCCGGTCCGGGTGGACATCACCGGACGCCGGACGGTCCGGCTCGTCGTCGAACCGCACAGCCACTTCGACGGGACGACCATGGCGGACTGGGCGGAGTCGCGGTTCAGCTGCGAGTAGGAGCGGACAGCGCAAGGCTCAGAGCGTGGGGGTTCAGAGCGCTTCGAGCGATTCGCTCAGGTCGGCGAGCGCCGTGAGCGGGGTGTAGCTCCGGCCCCGGTCGGCCTCGGCGTCGTGGCGGGGGCCGCCGAGGGCGGTGAGCGCGGCGGTCCGGGTCCGTTCGTGCTCGTCGTGTTCCGGGAGGGCGCAGGGGTGGTCGCCGCGCCAGCGGTTCGCGGCGGCGAGGAGGCGTACGGCGCGGGCGTGGTCGCCCAGCCGGGACAGTACGGTCGCCGCGCTGTCGGCCAGGGCCGCGACCACCGTCTCCGCGCAGCGGTTGTCCACCGCGGTGCGCAGGGCCTCGGTCAGCCTGCGCAATCCGGCCGCCGGGCCCGACTCGGCGGTCGTCACCAGCCCGTCGACCAGGTCGAGGAACGCCTTGAACTGCGGCGGAGGCGTGCCCCGACGGGTCTCCTCATGGGCCGACCGCCACAGCGCGCGGGCCTGGACGTGATCGCCGTCGTCCAGCGCCATATGGGCGCGCAGGAGACTGACGAACGCGCGGGAGTCCGGGACGCCGAAGCGGTCGGCCGCCGCCGTGGCCTCGTCCAGTGCGGCCAGGGCCGCCTCGCGGTCACCGGAGCGGTAGGCGATCTCGCCCAGGCGGGCGATCAGGAACGGTGACTCGGCGTTCGCGCCGACCTCGTACGCGAGGTGCAACGCCTCCTCGTACGCGCCCTTCGCCTCGCCGAAGCGGCCGCGGGCCATCGCGGCCTCGCCCGCCGCGCTGCGCACCTGGGCGCGCATCCAGCGGTCGCCCACCCGGTCGGCTATGGCGCGGAGTTCGGTGAGGTCGTCCTCGACGCCGAGCATGTTGCCGGAGGAGTCGACGAGCATGTGGGTGCGGAGCATGAGGGTGAAGCCGAGTTCCCAGTCGCCGCCGTGCTCGCGGCAGTTGGCGACCGCCTCGTCCATCATGGCGCGGATGTCGACCGTGGCGGTGCCGTCCAGCATGTACGCGGTGAGGGGCCAGACCAGGCCGGGGAAGCGGGCGGCGGCCGGGCCGGTGTGACCGGACAGCGCCCTGAGGCGGGTGATGTAGGCGCGGGCCTGGGGGTCGTTCGGCACGCCGATGGGGCCGGATTCCGCGATCAGGGCGAGGTGGAGGAGCCGGAGGGCCATGCGGGGGTGGTGACGGGGGTGCCGGGTGGGGGCCGGGTCGGTGAGGAAGGCGGCGACGGGGTCGGCCGCCTCGACTTCGAGAGTCGCGGGGGCTGCGGGAGCTTCGAGGGTTGCGGGGGCTTCGCCGGCGTCCAGCGCTTCGCGGCTGGGGGTGCGGGAGGTGAGGGCCGGGAGTGGGCGCCGCGGGGCGGTTGCCGGGGTCTTGTCGGCCGTCGGATCGTCGTGGCTCGGCGCGCGGGGCGGCGCGCTCCGCCGGGGGCGGTGGTGTCGGGCCCTTTCGTCCAGGGTGACGCCCAGGCGGAGGATGCCGTCCACCCACTGGGCGCCCTCCTGGCGGAAGTTGCGGAGCCACCAGAACCAGCCCATGGAGAGGGCGAGGTGGGTGGCGGTGGGTTCGTCGGCGGTGGTGAGCGCGCGGTGGAGGGCGGCCCGGATGTTGTCCAGGTCGGTCTCCAGGCGGCGGATCCAGGGGAGCTGCTCGGCCGAGCGCAGCCGGGGCTCGGCCTCGGCAAGGAGACCGCGGACCCAGGTGGTGTGGCGGAGCTCGGCGGCGGTCCGGAGCGCGGGGGTCTCGGCGGCGCGTTCCCTGGCGTACTCGTGGATCGTCTCCAGCATGCGGTAGCGCATCACGCGGGGGTCGTGCTCGTACGGCGTGGCGACGACCAGGGACTTGTCGACCAGCGCGCCGAGCAGGTCGGCCGCCGCGGCGCCGCTCACGCAGACCTCCTCCGCCGCCCCGAGGTCCCAGCCGCCGGCGAACACCGACACCTCGCGCAGCATCGTGCGCTCGGCCTCGTCCAGCAGGTCCCAGGACCAGTCGACGACGGCCCGCAGGGTCTGCTGGCGCGGCAGGGCCGTACGGCTTCCCGAGGTGAGGAGGCGGAAGCGGTCGTCCAGGCGGTCGGCTATCTGGCGGGGGGTGAGCAGGCGCAGCCGGGCGGCCGCCAGCTCGATGGCCAGCGGGAGGCCGTCCAGGCGGTGGCAGATCTCGTCCACCGCCTCCGCGTCGGCCCGCAGCACGGTGTCCGCGTCGGGGCGCGCGGCGGCGGCCCGGTCGGCGAACAGATGGTGGGCGGGGGCCGGGAGGAGGGGCTCGACCGGGCGTACGGTCTCGCCCGGAACGCCGAGGGGTTCCCGGCTGGTGGCGAGGATGGTCAGGCCGGGGCAGTGGGTGAGGAGGGTCTCCGCCAGGTCCGCCGCGGCCTCGATCACGTGTTCGCAGTTGTCGAGGATCAGGAGCAGGTCGTGCTGGGCGCAGTGCTCCACCAGGAGGGCGACCGGGTCGTCCTGCGCCGCCGCCGGCTCATGGGTGATCAGGGCCGTCTCGCGCAGTCCGAGGGCGCTGACCACCGCGCCCGGCACCGCCTCCGGCCGGTCGAGCGGGGCGAGTTCCGCCAGCCAGGGCCGGGGGTGGGCGGTGGCGGCCTCCTCGGCGAGGCGGGTCTTCCCGGAGCCGCCGGGGCCGGTGAGGGTGACGAGGCGGGTCCCACGCAGGTCGGAGCGGATGGCGTCCAGTTCGCGCTCCCGGCCCACGAAGGAGGTCAGGCGGGGGCGGAGGTTGCCGGTGCGGGGGCGCGGGGCGGAGGAGACCGGGGTCGGGAGGTACGGGGATGGGGGCGGGGGGTGCGGAGTCGTGGGCCGCGGAGTCGTGGGGTGCCCGGTGCCGGGGTGGCCGCTTGCGGGGCCGGGGCCAGGTGAGGGGCCGGGGTGGGAGCCGTTCGACGAGGGGTGGCCCGCCTCCGGGTCGAGCAGGAGCGCGTGCAGGGCGCGCAGGTCCCGGCCGGGGTCCGTGCCCAGGGTGTCCCGCAGCGCCCGGCGTACGGCCTCGTAGGCCGCCAGGGCCTCCGCCGTGCGGCCCGCCTCGTGCAGGGCGCGGATCAACAGGGCGTGCAGGGGCTCGTCGTAGGGGTGTGTCCCGGTGAGTTCCCGGAGTTCCGGTACGAGGTCGGGGGCGCGACCGAGGCGGAGGTCCGCCTCGACGCGGGCGCGGGTCGCCTCCGCGCGCAGGGCCTCGGGGCGGGCGGCGGCGGTGCGGTCGGGGAGGTCGGCCAGGGCCGGGCCGCGCCAGAGGGCCAGGGCCTCGCGGAGGGTGCTGGCGGCGGTGGCCGGGTCGTCCTGGGCGAGGGCCGCCTTGGCGTCCCTCAGGAGGTGCTCGAAGGCGAAGAGGTCGACCGTGGCGGGTGCGGTGGCCAGGCGGTAGGCGCCCGGTTCCGAGGTGATCGTGTGCCGGCCGAGGGCTCGGCGCAGACGGGCGACGAGGGCTTGGAGGGCGGCGGGGGCGTCCTCGGGCGGGGTGGCCGACCAGATGTCATCGACGAGCGTGGCCACGGGGACGGGACGGTCGGCGCGGAGCGCCAGGGCGGTGAGGAGTGCGCGGATCCGGGGGCCGCCGAGCGGGACGGGGGTGCCCTCGTCGTTCTCGGCACGGGCCGGCCCCAGGATCGCGTAGCGCACCGGATCATTGTCGCCGGGGCGGGCGAGGGCGGGGAGGGTTTCTCGGCCCCCACCGAGCCCTCACCCGCCTTCACCGCCCCGCCCCCGTCCGCGTCCGCGTCAGCGCCCCGTCCGCGTCAGCGCCCCCGTCGGCGTCCGCGTCAGCGCACCGTCACGGTGTCCCCGTACGCCGTCGCCCCGCTCGTCGTGGACGTCGAGGTGGACTTCCAGCGCCAGGTGCCGGACGCGGAGGCGGTGACCGTGGCGCGGAGCTTGCCGCCGGCGTCGGAGGTGACCGTCTTGACCGTGGTGTACGTGGAGGTGCCGGACCTCTTGAACTGGAGGGCCACGGACCGGCCGGCGTGGGCGGTGTAGGCGTTGGTGTTCCAGTCGGCCCGGGTCAGCGCGCCGGTGACGGTGAGCTTGGCGCCCTTGGCCAGGGGCTCGGGGCCCGCCTGGGTGGTGGCGAGCCTGGCGAGCCGCTTCACCTGGATCCTGGCGCTGGTCTCCAGGTCGTAGAAGTCGCTGTCCTTGGCGACGGCCTCGGCGGTGAAGCGCCAGGTGCCGGCCGAGCTGTTCCTGAGCCCGTAGTAGTCGGAGCGGTCGGGGTCGAGGGTGAACCTGAAGACGCACTTCATGGTGGTGGAGGTGGGCCGGGTGCAGTCGGCGGCGTAGGCGTGGATGATCTTGTCGTCGGAGCTGACCAGCTTGGCTCCGAGGATGCCCCGCATGCCCGACCCGTCCTTGGCCGTGGCGGCGACCGTGACCGTCTGGGCCGTGCGGACGCCCACGTTGAACGTCTTCTTGTTGAAGTTCACCGAGGTGAAGACCGTGTCGCCCTTCGCGGTGTCCGCGTGGGCGGCGGCGGGAGCGAGCAGCGGGAGCAGCACCGAGGTGCCGAGGACGGCGGCCGCGGCCGTACGTGTACGCATGGTTCTCCAGGCACAAGAGCTATGGGCACCTCGTGTGTGCCCTGCGTCGGGGGGCGCGTACGTGCACGTGAGGTGCGGGGGAGCCGGACGTCTGTCCGATCGCGAGGGGAGACCGTCGAAGGGCCCCGTTGGTTGTACACGTCCGGACTCTGGGATTCCGTTACGTCGCCCCTGCCGGGCTTGCCGCTACGCCTGCCGGGCCGTCGCCCCCGCACCCAGGGCGCCCCGCTGGGGGGTGATCCCGGCGGGCACGGCGCGCTGTCTGGCCGGGGTGCCCGTCCAGCAGGTGCCCCGGCGGGAGAGGAGGCGGCGCAGCCAGAGTTCCAGTGAGACGAGGTCGGCGAGGCCGTCCAGGGGCAGGGGCTCGCCGGCGGCGGCCGCGCGGAGCGCCTTGCGGACGACGCGGGCCTCCACCAGACCGGCCTGCGCGAGGAGCGGGGTGTCGAAGAGGCCGATCAGTGTGTCGGCGGCGACGCGCAGGCCGGTGCGGGCCGCGGCGGCGGACGTGGCGTGGGAGGGGGCGCCCCAGCCGGGCGGGAGGTCGGTGACCCCGGCGCCCTCCAGGACCGTACGGAGGATGGCGGCGCGGGCGCCGGGCTGGACGCGCAGGGCCTCGGGGAGGGCCCGGCAGGCGCGGACGACCTGGTTGTCGAGGAACGGGGTGTGCAGGCGCTGGGAGCGGATCTCGGCGGCCTGTTCGAGGACGCGCAGGTCGGCGGCGTGGCGGGCCAGGGCCGCGCGGGCCCGGAAGTCACCGGGGCGCTGGCCCGGACCGACGCTGGGGCGGCCCGACACAGCACCCAGGCGAATCGATACTTCTGCCAGGGCCTCGCCCGTCAGCCAGCGGGCTGCGGGCCCGGGTCTCGCCCAGGTGAGCGCGGCGAGCGAGGCTCCGACGGCACCGCCGGGCTCGTCGAAGCGGCGCCGCATCAGACGGTCGGCCAGGACCTCGACACCCGCGCGGTACGGGGTGCGGGCCAGTTTCCGGGCGGCGCCGTACACGCGGGCGGGGACCATCACCGAGCCGTCCGCCTTGGCGAGGGCGGCGACCGGGCGGACGAGGTGGCGGCGCTTGCGGTCCATCAGCAGGTCGGCGAGGCGGGCGGGGTGGGCGTCCAGGACCTGGCGGGCGCCGTAGCCGGTGAAGTGGTCGGCGCTGCCGGCGGCGAGCCGGGCGCGGTGGCGGGCCGCCATGACGAGGGAGGGGCCCGGTTCGTCGGTCAGCGGGACGTCGAGGTCCGCGTACGGGAGGACGTCCTCGTCGCCGGTCACGACGACGTGGTGGAGGCGGGGGTTGGCGGCCAGGGTGCCCGCGCGTTCCAGTTCGGCCTCGCGGCCCGAGGTCGCCAGGTCGTTGAAGGTGACGGCGAGGAGGCGTTCGCCGGCGCCCGTGCCATGGCCGAGGACCGTGCCGGGGGCGCCGGGCAGGCCGGCTGCGAGGAGGGCCAGCGTGCCCGAGGCGGGGCCGCCGGAGAGGTCGGCGCCGATGCCGGGGACCGGCATCCCGCGGGCGGCGCGGCGCTCCGCGGGGCCCATTCCGGGCACGGGGCCCGGATCGACGTCGGGCACGTGGCGCGGAGCAGACAGACGGGTGCGTACTGCTTCTACGAGAGCGTCCCTCACCGCGTCCACCGCGCTGTCCGGGTCGGCGGCGGGTGCGGCGACGGCGAGGGACGCGACGGGCTCGTAGCCGGCGATCTCGCGCGCCCCGGCGCGCAGGATCAGCGCATGCCCCGGGGGGATGCGGCGCACGCCGTCGTACGGGGTGGAGTCATGGAGGGCGTCGGGTACGTCGGGGGCGGCGAGCAGGGCCGCGAGGTGCCCGAAGTCCAGGTCGGCCTCGACGAGATCGGCCAGCGGCAGGGCGGCCGTCGCGTACGCGGTGCCGCCGGCCCAGGGCGTGTAGAAGACGGGGCGCGCGCCCGCGAGGTCACCGCAGACGGTGACCCGGCGGCCGACCTGGACGACGGCCGTGTAACTGCCGGGCCAGGCGGTGAGATGGCGCAGGGCACCGCCGCGGGCGGCGAACAGGGCCACGCGCAGCTGCTCGTCGGTGGCCCCGCAGATACCGAGGATCGCGATCCTGGTCTGGGCGTCGGCCTGCACGACACGCACCTCGTCGGGGCGCCAGTCGCCGACGGCCCACAGCGGATCCGGGTCGCCCCACAGCGGGTGGGCGCCGACCGGGTGCACCGCCTCGCCGTCCGGGCCGGTGGCTCCGGCGGAGCCGAGGGCGTGCGAGCCAGCGGCGGTACTGCTCCATCCCACCAACCACCGCATCGACGCCTCCACAGGCTGTGGACAACCAGTGCACCGTACGAACGGCACCCATGCTGCCACGAAGGAGGCTCGATGGAGGGCGTGCGGAGCTGCTTGCGCACCGGTAAGTGCGCACCTGGGGAGACTTGAGCGCTCCCCCGTCACACCGGCGGACGGCCCCGGAAGTGGGACGGTCGACAAAGGTGGACCCCGGGTCTACGACGCGAATGCGCCCCCGATACGCTCCCCCAAAACTCCTAACGCGCCCTCAAGAGACGTGGTCGGAGGGGTATTGGCCCCCCGCACCCACCGTCGATTTTCGGCCAAATCGGGATCGTGGGACAGAGCTCACACACCCTCCGTACCGACCCCGATGGCGACTCAGTGTCAACGAACAGTCCGGGAGGCGGAGTTCACCTCCCGGACCGGTCCGCCGCCCGCGGGGATGGAGGCGGCGGTGTCCCCCAGCCCACTGGATCCAGTACAGCGGGCCGACCCACGCACGACCATGGAACCGCTCCCCCGCTGGCCGGAGTAGAGCGCACGGACGGGCGCACGGCCACACAGCGGGGGCACGCGGCAACAGTCCGTACTCTGTCCGTACTTTCGTACGGACCACATTCCCGCCATCCGGATTTAGGCCCCTTAACGCTTGGGATGCGGCGAACTACGCTGGGTTTACGAATGCCGCGTGCCTATGCCGCCGCGGCAGCCGTCTGTTCGAGGGGTGGCGCATGTCCAGGGAGCAACGCGGGCCGAACGAAAAGCTCGGCGCCGTTCTCGCCCTCGCGGGAATCAGCAACGCAGGACTCGCGCGTCGCGTCAACGACCTTGGCGCTCAACGCGGGTTGACGCTGCGCTACGACAAGACGTCGGTGGCGCGATGGGTCTCCAAAGGCATGGTCCCCCAGGGCGCCGCGCCGCACCTCATCGCGGCCGCCATCGGCCAGAAGCTCGGCCGGCCCGTGCCGCTGCACGAGATCGGCTTGGCCGACGCGGATCCCGCACCCGAGGTGGGCCTCGCCTTCCCCCGTGACGTCGGACAGGCCGTGCGGTCGGCGACCGAGCTGTACCGCCTCGACCTCGCGGGCCGCCGCGCCGGCTCCGGCGGCATCTGGCAGTCCCTCGCCGGATCGTTCGCGGTCAGCGCGTACGCGACGCCCGCCTCACGCTGGCTGATAACCCCGGCCGACAGCTCGGTGGCGCGCGAGGCGAGCTCCGCGGAGGGCTCGGGGTCGCCGCTGAAAGTCGGCCACAGCGATGTGCAGAAGCTGCGCGAGGCCGCCGAGGACGCCCGGCGCTGGGACTCCAAGTACGGGGGCGGCGACTGGCGTTCGTCGATGGTCCCGGAGTGCCTGCGGGTCGAGGCCGCGCCGCTGCTGCTCGGCTCGTACTCCGACGAGGTGGGACGCGCCCTGTTCGGAGCCTCCGCCGAACTCACCCGCCTCGCAGGCTGGATGGCTTTTGACACGGGTCAACAGGAGGCTGCCCAGCGGTACTACATCCAGGCGTTACGGCTCGCGCGCGCCGCGGCCGACGTGCCGCTCGGCGGGTACGTGCTGGCCACGATGTCGTTGCAGGCGACCTATCGCGGGTTCGGCGACGAGGGCGTCGACCTCGCGCAGGCCGCGCTGGAGCGCAACCGGGGGCTCGCCACCGCCCGCACCATGAGCTTCTTCCGCCTCGTCGAGGCACGGGCACACGCGCGTGCGGGCGACGCGGTGGCCGCCGGGGCCGCCCTCAAGGCCGCCGAGGGGTGGCTGGAGCGGGCCCGCGACGGCGACAACGACCCGTCCTGGCTCGGCTTCTACGGCTACGACCGGTTCGCCGCGGACGCGGCGGAGTGCTATCGCGACCTCAAGGCGCCGCGGCAGGTGCGCCGCTTCACCGAGCAGGCGCTGTCACGGCCGACGGAGGAGTTCGTCCGCTCGCACGGGCTGCGGCTCGTCGTGTCGGCGGTCGCGGAACTGGAGTCCGGCAACCTCGACGCGGCGTGCGAGCAGGGCGTACGGGCGGTGGAGGTCGCGGGGCGCATCTCCTCGGCCCGCACGACCGAGTACGTGAAGGATCTCCTGCACCGGCTGGAGCCGTACGGGGACGAGCCGCGGGTGATCGAGCTGCGGGAGAGGGCACGGCCACTGCTGATGACCCCGGCGTAGGCGCTCCGCTTGGGGGTCGGGCGCCTGGTCGTGTGCCGGGTTTGTGTGGTTTTGCGGGTTCGGGTGTGTGGGGGGTTTGCGCGCAGTTCCCAGCGCCCCTTCGGGGGTGGCCGGTGGTCCGACGTGACCGAGGCCATGGAGACGTCTTTCGGGTTTGAGGGCATTGTCAGTGGTGCAGTGCACTATCAGAGTCGGGAGGTGGGGCGCGTGCGAAGGCTGGGCGCTTACGACTGTGATGTGCTCGTGGTCGGCGGCGGGATCGTCGGGCTGTCGACGGCATACGCGATCACACGTGCCGCGCCGGGGACACGGGTGACCGTCCTGGAGAAGGAACCGGGCCCCGCCCGGCACCAGACCGGGCGCAACAGCGGGGTCATCCACAGCGGGATCTACTACCGCCCCGGATCACTGAAGGCCCGGTACGCGGTCGAGGGCGCCGCCGAGATGGTGAAGTTCTGCGCCGAGTACGGCATCCCCCACAAGGTCACCGGGAAGCTGATCGTCGCCACCGAGCGCTCGGAGCTGCCCCGGCTGCACGCCCTGGTGCAGCGCGGCCGGGAGAACGGCATACCGGTCCGGGAACTGGGCCCCGCCCAGATCACCGAGTACGAACCGGAGGTGCGCGGACTCGCCGCCATACACGTCGGGACCACCGGCATCTGCGACTTCGTGGGCGTCGCCCGGCAGCTCGCCGCGGCCTCGGGCGCCGACATCCGGTACGGCGCCGAGGTCGAGCACATCGACCGGCGGGCCTCGCTCGGCGTGGCCGTACGGATCCGCGGCGGTGACATCGTCCGGGGGCGCGTCCTCGTGAACTGCGCCGGGCTGCACTGCGACGAGGTGGCCCGGCTGACCGGGGACGAGCCCGGCATGCGGATCGTGCCGTTCCGGGGGGAGTACTACGAGCTGGCCCGGCCCGAGCTGGTGCGGGGGCTGGTGTATCCGGTGCCCGATCCGGCGTTCCCGTTCCTCGGGGTGCATCTGACCCGGGGCATCGACGGAGGCGTCCACCTCGGGCCCAACGCGGTGCCGGCGCTCGCCCGCGAAGGGTACGGCTGGGGGACCGTACGGGCGCGGGAGCTGGGCGCGACCCTGGCGTGGCCCGGAGCCTGGCGGATAGCGCGGCGGCACTGGCGGTACGGCGCCGGGGAGCTACGGCGCTCCCTGTCCAAGCGGGCGTTCACGGAGGCCGTCCGGCGGCTGCTGCCCGGGATCTCCGAGGGGGACCTCGTACCGGCCGCCGCGGGAGTGCGGGCGCAGGCCGTGCTGCGGGACGGGACGCTGGTGGACGACTTCCTGATCCGCGAGGGTGCGCGGGCGGTGCACGTACTGAACGCGCCGTCGCCCGCGGCGACCGCGTCACTGCCGATCGGGCGTGAGGTCGGGAGGAGAGCGCTGACGGCGCTGGCCGCGGTGTGACTTCGGCCGCGGCCGCCGCGGCGTGCCGGCCGCGGCTCGGGGGGCCGCTGCGGCTTTGAGTTCGGGCCGCTGCGGCTTTGAGTTCGGGCCGCTGCGGCTTTGAGTTCGGGCCGCTGCGGCTTTGAGTTCGGGGCCGTGGCCCGTGCTCACGGCCGCTCCGGGTCCGCCGTCCGCGTGGCCACCGTAAAATTGGGCTCACTGTGTCTGAGTCTGCCAATGCCCCCGAGTCCCGCACCTCCGGTGCCTCCCCTCGGCATACCCGTGCCAAGGGTGAGCCCCGCTTCCCGGACGGGCCCAAGGCCGATCCCGCCGGGGCGCACTTCGAGCGGCGGATCAGGAGCTTCCAGCCCCGGCGGAGCCGGGTGACGGCCGGGCAGGCGGACGCCCTCCAGCGGCTGTGGCCCAAGTGGGGGCTCGACATCGACGGGCGGAAGCTGGACCTCGTCGAACTGTTCGGCAACGAGAACCCCGTCGTCCTGGAGATCGGCTTCGGGATGGGCGAGGCGACCGCCGAGATGGCCACCGCGGACCCCGGCACCAACGTCCTCGCCGTCGACGTCCACACCCCCGGCCAGGGCAACCTCCTCAATCTCGCCGACCGGAACGGGCTGTCCAACATCCGGGTCGCCAACGGCGACGCGATCATCCTGCTGCGGGAGATGCTCGCCCCCGCCTCCCTGAACGGGCTGCGCGTCTACTTCCCCGACCCCTGGCCGAAAAAGCGCCACCACAAGCGGCGGCTGATCCAGCCGGAGTTCCTCACCCTCGTCGCGTCACGGCTCCGCCCCGGCGCGATCGTGCACTGTGCGACGGACTGGGAGCCGTACGCCGAGCAGATGCTGGACGTGCTGACCGCCCACCCCGACTTCGAGAACACCCGGCCCGACGGCGGGTTCGCGCCACGTCCCGGCTTCCGGCCGCTGACCCGTTTCGAGGCCCAGGGACTGGACAAGGGTCATGTGGTGAACGATCTGCTCTTCCGCCGCGTAGATCAGTAGGAACCGCTTCCAACCCCCCATAGGCGCCCGAACAATCCCACACACACCCTCGCGACCGGTCGCACGGTACGACGTCGCGGGCAGCGCCCATCGCTCGTTAGGGTCAACGCAATGGCCACCGGTCCCCTCTACCCGACGCACCCCAGCGGCACCGCCGGGGCAGGTGCGTTCAGGCCCCCGCGCTGGTGGCAGCGGAAGAGCGTCAAGTACGGCTCTCTCATCGCACTGCTCGCCCTGTCCGGGCTCGTCATCCTGGCGCTCGTCCGCGAGCAGACCGGCACCGAGGGGTTCCTCGTCGGGCTGGGGCTCGCGGTGCTGCCCGTACCGCTGCTCGTGGCCGCGTTCCGGTGGCTGGACCAGGTGGAACCCGGGCCCTGGAAGAACATGCTGTTCGCGTTCGCCTGGGGGGCGTGCGCGGCGGCGCTCATCGCGATCGTGGCGAACAGCTTCGCCACCCAGTGGATAGCCACGGCCACCGCCGACCCGTCGCACGCCGACACCCTCGGCGCCACCGTCATAGCGCCCGTCGTCGAGGAGACCGCCAAGGCCGCGGCCGTGCTGTTGATCTTCCTGTTCCGGCGGCGGAACTTCACGGGCCTCGTCGACGGGGTGGTGATCGCGGGCGTCACCGCGACCGGGTTCGCCTTCACCGAGAACATCCTGTACCTCGGGACCGCGTTCGGAACGGACCAGCTCAGCGGGGGGAGCGGGCTCGCGTCGGTCACCGCCGCGACGTTCTTCGTGCGGGTGATCATGTCGCCGTTCGCGCACCCCTTGTTCACCGTGCTCACCGGCATCGGGTTCGGGATCGCGGCCAGGGCCGGGGAACGGCAGCCCGTGCGGCGGGTGCTGGTACCGGTCGGCGGGCTCCTGCTCGCGATGGGCATGCACGCGGTCTGGAACGGGTCCGCGGCGTTCGGGGAGTACGGGTTCTTCGCGGTCTACGCGGTGTTCATGGTGCCGATGTTCGGGCTGCTGACGTGGTTGTCGATCTGGGTGCGGCAGCGGGAGCTGCGGGCCGTGCGGGAGGAACTGCCGGTGTACGCGGCGGCGGGGTGGCTGACGCCGCCCGAGCCGTTCGTGCTGGGGTCGATGCGGGCCCGGCGGGTGGCGCGGGACTACGCGTCGTACCACTTCGGCAAGGCTGGTGCCCGGGTCGTCGCGGAGTACGAGGTGTACGCGACGTCGCTGGCCTTTCTGCGGCGGCGGGGGCGGTTGGGGCGGGGCGGGAGTGACTTCGTGCTCCGCGAGCGGCAGCTGCTGTTCGAGCTGTGGCGGCGGCGGGAGCTGGCTCGGCCGGCGTTGGCCTACGCGGGGCGGGGGGTGGTGCCGGTGGCTGCGCCGGGGCCGTCGATGCCGTTGCCTTGGCCGGGGTACGGATACGGGTACGGGTATGGGTACGGCCAGGGGCCGGGGCTTGGGCACGGGGCTGGGGCGGCGTCGCCGTATCCGGCGGTTTCGGCTGTGCCGTATCGGCCGTACTGGTCTTAGCGGTGGGTGGGTTGCTTGCGGCTTGTGGGGGCTGGGGCGCCCTCGGGTGCGGGGTGGGTCGGGGGCGCGCCGGGGGGTGTCCATCCTCGGAACGGCGCGGAATCGGTTTCTCGGGAAGCGGGACCCGTTGACGCGCCAACCGCTGCGGGCGGACACCCCCCGGCACACCCCCTTGCGTCCGTACGCGGCACACCCGCCGCGGGGCCTGCGGCGCCCCGGCGACATGCGTCGGGTCGTCCGTGTGCGGCGGGCCCGTCCCTGGGGCTTGCGCCGTCGCGGTGCGGGTTACTCCGATGCCTCTGTCAGGGTCTTCAGTTCCTCCGGAGTGAGGGTGAGGTCGGCTGCTGCCAGGAGTGGGGGGAGTTGGGTGGTGGTGCGGGCCGAGGTGATGGGGGCGGTTACCGTCGGCTGGGACGCGAGCCAGGACAGGGCGATCGTGGCGATCTCGGCGTTCCTGGAGCGGGCGATCTCGTCGAGGGCGGCGAGGACGCGGGGGCCCCTCGGGGTGTCCAGGTAGGCGCCGGCGCCGGCGGCGCGGGGGCTGTCGACCGTGGTGCCGGGGCGGTACTTGCCGGTGAGGAAGCCCTTGGCCAGGGCGAAGTAGGGGACTGCGGAGAGGCCCGCGTCGGCGGCCACCGACTGGAGGGCGCCCTCGTAGGTGTCGCGGGAGACCAGGTTGTAGTGGGGCTGGAGCGCCACATAGCGGGCCAGGCCCTCGCGGGCCGAGAAGTCCAGGGATGCCTGGAGGCGCTCGGGGGTGATGTTGGACGCGGCGATCGCGCGGACCTTGCCCGCCCTCACGAGGTCGTCGAGGGCGGTGATGATCTCCTCCACGGGCACCTCGGGCCTGTCGAAGTGCGTGTAGTAGAGGTCGATGTGGTCGGTGCCCAGGCGGGCCAGCGAAGCGTCCGCGGCGGCCTTGATGGTGGCGGCGGAGAGGCCCTGGTACTCGGGGTGCTGGCTGACCTTCGTCGCGATCACCACGTCGGCCCGGTTGCCGCGGGCCTTCACCCACCTGCCGATGATCGTCTCGGACTCACCGCCCGTGTTGCCGTCGACCCACGCGGAGTAGGAGTCGGCGGTGTCGATGAAGTTGCCGCCGGCCTCGGCGTAGGCGTCCAGGACGGCGAAGGACTCTGTTTCGTCCGCCGTCCAGCCGAAGACGTTGCCGCCGAGGGAGAGCGGAAAGACCTCGAGGTCGGACGTGCCCAGCTTGCGAAGAGAAGTCATGTGTTGCTTCAACCACCCGGTCCGACGGTCGCATTCCGGGTGACATGACGGACGCCGCGTCAGGCCTTGGCCTCACGCGGCGCCACATTCGTCTCGGGCGGGGCCGAGGTCAGACGGTCAGGCCCTTGCTGCGCAGCCACGCCGCCGGGTCGATGCCGGTGCCCGAGCCGGCCGTGTGGACCTCCAGGTGGCAGTGGGCGCCGGTGACGTTGCCCGTGGCGCCGACGCGGCCGATGACGTCGCCCGTGCCGACCTTCTGGCCGACGCTGACGCTGATGGAGGACTGGTGGGCGTACCAGATCTCGGTGCCGTCGTCGAGCGTGAGCACGGTCTTGTAGCCGTACGAGCCGTCCCAGCCCGCCTGCGTGATCGTGCCGCTGTGGACGGCCTTGAGGAGGGTGCCCGTGGGGGCGGCGAAGTCGAGGCCGGTGTGGTAGCCGGAGGACCAGTAGGGGCCGGCCTGGCCGAAGGTGGAGGTGATCGTGTACGAGGAGGTCGGCAGCGTGTACTGCTTGGCCAGGGCGGCCAGGCGCTCGGCTTCCTTCTTCTTCGCGGCCTCTTCCTCCGCCTTCTTCTTGGCGGCGGCCTCCTTGGCCTCGGCTTCCTTCTTCTCCTCGGCGGCCTGGTCCGCGGCCTTCTTCGCGGCGGCGGTCTGGGCGGCCTCGGCGGCCTTCAGGTCGAACGCGTCCTGCTGGGACTCGGCCTGCTGCATGATGCGCGCGCGCAGCGCCTCACCGGCGTCGGTGGTGCCCTGCTGGGTGTCGGCGGCGATGAGGCCGGCCTGGCTGAGCGGGGCGGTCGAGCCCTCGGGCTCGTCGGCGGCGTCATCGTCCTCGAAGACCGAGCCCACGTTCGGCATGTCCGGCATGGAGATGGCCACCGGGGCCTTGCCGCTCTGGGCGCTGGCCATGCCGGCGCCACTGACGGCGGCTATGACGCCGACGCCGAGAACCGTGGAGCTACGGGCGAACCCGCCACGCTGCTTGGTCTTGGCCACACGGTGCCGACCGCGGACGGGGCGGAGGGACTCCGCGGTGGGGTTCCACTCCTGGAAGGGGCCCTCGTTCTCGCTGTCGTAGCTGCCGAAGCCGAAGGTCTCTGGTTCGCCGCTGCGTTGGCTCGGCACGAACGGGGCTTCGGTCGCGGACCGGTTGGACGCCACGTGGGGCGTACTCCTTTCCTTCCTTCGCCTACCGGGTTAGCTGACGGGTTCGGAGCGGAAGGTCTCCTACGCGCGTAAACCGAACGTGCTCCCACGGCGGTTTGCGCGCGATTCACCCCAGGGTGGTGGTTCCCCGGTTCCCTACGGGATTCGGCGCGTGAGCACGGAGCCGCCTCTTGTGACGGCTGGGACGACCGCGCTGCGTTATCGAACGTTAATAGACGCGGGGGCGGCATTCCAAGCGATTCTGAATGATCGTTCGGCTTTCTGCGCTGGACTTACGGGTCATCAGCGGTGGAAAACGGGCGAGTTGACCCCGCCTCGGACGCTCCAGTCGCGCTGACGGTGCGTCAGTTGTAATGCGGAGGGGGTTCGGGTGGGCACGCTCAGTGAAATTCCTCAGGGGCGGTGCGCGGCCAACAGCGCCATGTCGTCCGCGGCTCCGTCGCCGGTGTGCTCGCGGACCTCTTCGGCGAGCGTCGTCACAGGGCGCGCGGGGCGGGGAAGTACGGCCGGCGAGCCGGGCGGCCGGGTCGGAGAAGACGCCGTCCGCGTTCCGCGCCTCGGACAGGCCGTCCGTGGAGAACAGCAGCGTCGCGCCGGCCGGGAACACGACCTCCTCCGCGCGGTCCGGCCAGGTGCCCAGCTCGTCGAGGCCGAGCGGCAGCGCGGTCCACGGGGTGTCGAGGGTCCCCAGAGCGCCGTCGGCGTGGAGCAGCAGCGGAGCCGGATGACGCCGGTTGAGATACGGCCCAGTCCGGCGCCGGGCGGGAACTCCGCGAGGACGGCCGTCACAAACCCCTCGTACGGCACGGTGGGGTCCCGCCGCGCGGGGGTCCCGCCTGGTGACCTCCCGTGCGAGCGCCCGCTCCAGCCGCTGGGCCACGGCCTCCAGGGTCGACTCCTGCTCGGCCGCCTCCCGGAACGCGCCGATCAGCACGGCCACCGCCGCCACCGCGCCGAGCCCCCTGCCGCGTACGTCCCCCGCGATCAGCCGTAGACCGTGGGGGGAGTTCTGCACCGCGTACAGATCGCCGCCGATCGAGGCCACGCCCTGCACGGCCTCGTACCGCGCCGCGATCTCCAGCCCTCCCCGATCCGCTCCTGGGGCCTCGGCAGGACGGCCCGCTGCGCCGCCTCCGCGATCTCGCGGGCCGTGGCGAGGCGGGCGTCACTGCGCCGGACGAGTCGGTTGACGGCCACGGCCAGGACGGCGACGGTGGCGACGGTCGAGATCTCGGTGAGCGCGTCCGCCTCGGTCGAGATCTCGGTGAGCGCGCCCTCCTCGCCCACGCTGCTGTACCGCGGTCTGCGCCGCGGTGAAGAAGGGGACGGCCCTGAGTCACGCGGCATGAAGTGGTCGTAGCAGAGGCCGCTGACGACGAGGAGGACGGGCAGGAACCGCACGAGGGCGCGGGCGTAGCCCAGGGCCTGTCGTTTGGATCACGCCTGGGCCGCGGGGCGTGGCACGCGCGTCACGCCCCGCTCACCGGAGCAGTCAAGGCACCGTTGCCGAAGTCGGCATGATCCAAACGAAAGACCCCAGAGGCCCCCCGCCGGCGTCCCGGCCGGGCGTTCAACCCGCCGTCAGTTCCGCCAGGGGCAGGGTGTGCTGGGTGGTGAGGACCTTCGCCCGGAGGTAGCGGACGTTGTGGGCGGTGGTGAAGACGCCGGTGGGGACGCGGTGCCGGACGCCGACGCCGAGGTCGCGCAGTTGCCGCGCCTTGTCGGGGTTGTTGGAGAGCAGGTCCAGCTCGTCGATGCCGAGGGCGCCCAGCATCTGGGCCGCAGCCGTGTAGTCGCGGGCGTCCTCCGGCAGCCCTAGCGCCGTGTTCGCCTCGTAGGTGTCGAGGCCCTGGTCCTGGAGGGCGTACGCGTCGAGCTTGTTGTAGAGGCCGATGCCGCGGCCCTCCTGGCGGAGGTAGAGGAGCACCCCGCCCTGGTCGGCGATCCGCTCCACCGCCTCGCGCAGCTGGGGACCGCAGTCGCAGCGGGCCGAGCCGAAGACGTCGCCGGTCAGGCACTCGGAGTGCATCCGGACCAGCGGGGCCGTGCCGGGGGCGGGGTCGCCGACCACGATCGCCAGGTGCTCACGGCCGTCGACGAGGCCGTGGAAGGTGACCATCTCGGCGTCGACGCCGTAGCCGTCCTGGAAGCGCAGCGGTACCCGGACGCGGGCACGCGGGGTGGCAGCGGGGAAGTCGGGCATGCGGGTTCTCCGGTCCTGGGTGTGACTGCCGCTGTGCTTCAGTTTTGAATCACAGCGCTCGCCGCGACCCTATCCCCTGCTTCAAATTTCAAGCAACCAGTAGGCAACCAGTTTTGGGATGCGTCACATTGAAGGGATGGGGGGAATAAAGGCCGCCCCCTCATCCCTCGTCACCGGGCGACAGGGTCGGGCGGGGTCACTGGCCCGAGGGGCAGGAGCGGCGGCGCCACGGCAGGTCGTCGGGGCCGTTCTGCTGGGCCTCCTCCCCCTCGATCGCCGCCGCGATGGCCGAGCAGATCTCCTCGAACTGGCCGACCTGCTCGGGGGTGAGGTGGTCGAAGACCGCCTTGCGGACCGACTCCACATGCCCGGGCGCCAGCCGCTCCAGCAGGGCGAGGCCCTCGTCGGTCAGGACGGCGATGCTCCCGCGCTTGTCCCACTGGCAGTTCTCGCGCCGGACCACCCCGTCCTTCTCCAGCCGGGTCACGACGTACGTCAGCCGACTGCGCGTGATCTTCGCGTGCTCGGCGAGATCGGTCATCCGCATACGCCGGTCCGGCGCGTCCGAGAGCACGGCCAGCACCGCGTAGTAGAGGTGCGGCATGCCCGCCTCCTGCTGGAGCTGCCGGTCGAGCGCGTCCTCCAGGAGCGTGCTCGCGGCGAGGTAGGCGCGCCAGGCACGCTGTTCCTCGGGGGTGAGCCAGCGGGTCGTCATACGTACAGTGTAGTTATTGTTTAAAAGTTGAACCACGCCCGGCCGGTCAGCCCGTCGTTCCAGCCCGTCAGCCCGTCGTTCCAGCCCGTCAGCCCGTCACTTCAGCCAGCCAGACCAGGGAGCGTCTCCATGCCCCAGCCCTATGTCCTGTTGTCCGCCGCCGTCTCCCTCGACGGCTACCTGGACGACACCGGGCCCGAGCGGCTGCTCCTGTCGGGCCCGACCGACTTCGACCGGGTCGACGAGGTGCGCGCGGCCAGCGACGCCATCCTGATCGGCGCCGGCACCCTGCGCACCGACAACCCCCGGCTGCTGGTGAACTCCCCCGAACGGCGCGCCGCCCGCGTCGCCGCCGGCCTGCCCGAGTACCCGCTCAAGGTCACGGTCAGCGCGTCCGGCGATCTGGACCCGAACGCCCAGTTCTGGCACACCGGCGGCGAGAAGGTGGTGTACACCACGGACAAGGGCGCGGAACACCTCCGCACGCTGGGCCTGCCGACCGGCCCGGCCGGCGTGGACGTGGTGTCCGTCGGCCCCGACCTGGAGTGGTCCGCCGTCCTCGACCACCTCGGTGACGTACGCGGCGTGGGGCGGCTGATGGTCGAGGGCGGCGGACGCGTCCACACCCAGCTGCTCCAGCAGGGCCTCGCGGACGAACTGCAGCTGGCCGTCGCACCGGTGTTCGTGGGCGAGGCCGAGGCGCCGCGGATGTTCGGGACGGGCGCGTACCCGGGAGGCCCGAGGAGCCGGCTGCGGCTGGTGGAGACGAGGCCGGTCGGCGACGTCGTCCTCATCCGCTACGTCCCCACGGTCCCCGGCCCCGGCCCCGCCGTCTCCGCCGCCGACCGCCACTGGCTGGCCCTGGCCTGCGAACTGGCCGCCGAGTGCCCGCCCTCCGGGACGGCTTTCAGCGTGGGCGCGGTCGTGGTCGCCGCGGACGGTACGGAGCTGGCCCGCGGCCACTCCCGCGAGGCCGGCGACCCCGTCGCCCACGCCGAGGAGGCGGCCCTCGCCAAGCTCGACCCCACCGACCCGCGCCTGGCCTCCGCCACCGTCTACAGCAGCCTGGAACCCTGCGCCCGCCGCGCCTCGCGCCCGGCCCCCTGCGCCCGGCTCATCCTCGACGCCGGCGTACGACGCGTCGTCACGGCCTGGCGCGAGCCGGACACGTTCGTGCCGGACGCGACGGCCCGCAACGCGGTCCTGGCCGAGGAGGGCGCGGTGGTCGTCGTCGTACCGGAGTACGAGGAGCGGGCGAAGGAGCCGAACCGGCATCTGGTGGGCTGAGAAGCCGAGCGTCGCGGAACGGCTGTGTTCGGGGTCTCGACAAAGCCGTGTGCTTCGAGTCCCGCGCATGACGTACACTGGTTTCACCGACGCGGGGTGGAGCAGCTCGGTAGCTCGCTGGGCTCATAACCCAGAGGTCGCAGGTTCAAATCCTGTCCCCGCTACTGAAAGACCCGGGGCCGGAATCCGATGAGGATTCCGGCCCCGGGTCTTTGTATGCGCGCGGAGGTCAGGCCCTGACCGCGTACACCGTGCCGCTGTCGTTGCCCACGTACACGGTGCCGGCGGCCGCCGCCGGAGAGGAGCGGATGTCGGCGCCGGTGCGGTAGGTCCAGATCGATCGGCCGGTGTCGGCGCGCACGGCGTAGAGGTTGCCGTTCTTGCTGCCGACGTAGACGGCGTCGCCGAGGACGGTCGGCGAGGAGTACACGACGTCGCCGATGGTGAACGCCCACTTCCGTCGGCCGGTCAGCGCGTCGACGGCGTACAGACGGCCGTCGTCGCTCCCCACGTGGACCACACCGCCGGAGACGGCCGGCGAGGAGCCCACGCCGCCCCGCGTCTCGAAGGTCCAACGCGGTTCGCCCGTGTCGCAGTTGACGGCGTAGAGGTTGCCGTCGTAGCTGCCCGCGTAGACGATCCGGTCGGCGGCGGCCGGGGAGGACTTGACGTCGCCGCCCGTCCTGAAGGACCAACGGGGCTGCCCCGTCTCGACGTCGACGGCGTGGAGGCGGGAGTCCTCGCTGCCGACGTACACCTTGTTCCACGCGACGAGCGGCGACGAGCGGATGCGGCCGCCGGCGGTGAACGTCCACTTGCGGTCGCCGGAACGGGCGTCGACGGCGTAGAGGCGGCCGTCGTCGCAGCCGACGTAGACGACGCCGCCCGCGACCACCGGTGAGGAGTTGACCTCCCCGCCGGTGCTGAACTGCCAGCGCTGCTCGCCGGTTCTCACGTCGACGGCGTAGAGGTGGTAGTCGGCGCTGCCGAAGTAGGCGACCCCTCCGACCACTGCCGGGCAGGTGTAGACGCCGTTGCCGGTGCCGAACGCCCAACGGCGCTTCCCGGTCTCGGCGTCCAGCGCGTACATGCTGCCGTCCCTGCTCCCCGCGTACACCAGCCCGCCGGCGGCGAGCAGGGCCGGGGCGACCGGGCCGCCGGTGCCGTACTTCCACGCCAGGGTGCCGGGCTTCGGGACACCGCCGGACGGGTCGCCGAGGGTGTCACTGCCCCTGCTCCTGCCGGGGTCGCCGTCGCCGCGCCCGAGCAGATAGGTGCCGACGCCCACGGCGGAGACGGCGCCCGCTCCGGCGAGAGCGACCAGGACGCGACGACGAGTGGGCAGGAGCGGCTTCGAGGGGGCGGCGGTGCCGGGCGAAGGCGGAGGCGCGGTCTCTCCCGGCGGTACGGGCGTGGGGGCGCCCGCGTCGCGGGGCGCCGGGACCTCCGTCGCGGCGATCGTCTCCGGGGCGGGCGCCGGACCTGTGGAGGCCGCCGCACCCGATGCGGGCGCCGGACCTGAGGCGGGCTCCGGACCCGGGGCGAGACGGAGGTCCGCCGCCGTGCCGTTCGGCGGCGCGGCTCCGGCGGCCTCCTCCGCCCGGCGCACGGAGGCGGCCACGGGCGCGGGCAGCCAGTCCCCGCCGCCGAAGGCGAGGGTGGTCGTGTCGTCGCCGTACGCCGGGCCGGGCACCGGCGGGATCCGGCGGGCGAACTCGGCGAGCAGTTCCTCGACCGTGGGTCTGAGCGCCGGGTCCTTGTCGAGGCAACGGGCGAGAAGGGGCCGGAGGTCCGTGGGGACCGCGGACAGGTCGGCGGTGTCGTGGACCACGCGATAGGCGACACCGGCCACGGAACCGGACCCGAAGGGCCCACACCCGCCGGCGGCGAAGACGAGGACCCCACCGAGGGCGAACACGTCGGAGGGTCTGCCGGCACGGCTGCCCGTCAGCTGCTCGGGCGACATGAAGGCGGGAGTACCGACGACGGCCCCGCTCCGGGTCAGCGAACTCGACCCTGCGCTGATCGCGATGCCGAAGTCGATGACCTTGGGCCCGTCGGGGGCCAGCAGCACATTGGAGGGCTTGAGGTCCCGGTGGACGAGCCCGGCGGCATGGATCGCCTGGAGCGCCTCGCTCAGGCCCGCCCCGAGAGCGGCCACCGACGACTCGGGCAGCGGTCCGTGCCGTGCGACGGTGGCATCGAGCGAGACACCCGCGACATGGACCGTGGCGAGCCACGGCGGGTCCCCGTACGGATCCGCGTCGACCACCGCCGCGGTGAACGCCCCGCTGACCGCCCGCGCGGCCGCCGCCTCCCGGGCGAACCGCTGCCGGAACTGCGTGTCCTCCGCCATCTCGGGCCGGATCACCTTCACGGCCACGGCACGCCCGCCCGGCGACCACCCCAGATAGACCCGCCCCATCCCGCCGGCCCCGAGCCGCGCCACGATCCGGTACGGCCCCACCTGCCGCGGGTCGCCGCTCTCCAATGTCTGAGACATGGGTCCCCCTGCCCCTGCCGGAGGGCCATTCGCTCCCCCGATGTCCGTCCCGTCCATGATGTCCGACGGGACCCCGATCCACGCCCCCCGCTGCGCCTTCGGACGCGACGGACGGGGACCGGGGTTCCCGTCGCTCCCGACGCTGCCGCCGCCGCTCCCGCTCCCGCTCCCGCCCATCAACGTTTCCTCGGTGTACTCCGTCGAATGAGAAAGGGGGGAAGGCGGGGATCGGAGGTGAACTATCAGCCCGAGTCGGACGAAGCCCTGCTGCGCCGGGCCTTCGCCCTGATCGGCGGCCGATCCTCAACGGGCCGGTTGCCGGGCCGGTGCCAGCCGGCGGCTCAGTCCCAGCTGGCGGTCCGAACTCCCGTACGGGACCGGTGTGGCGGTGTCGACACGGGGCTCGTCTCCGCCGCCGCCTCGGCTCACCCCCTGCACACATCCGCGCACCCGGCCCCGAAAACACATCGGCGCCCGAGCCGACCGAAGCCGACCCGAGCGCCGCACCGCAGGTCAGAGAGGCAGTGCCTCACCCGCGAACCGTAGGCCCTGTGGGACTCGAACCCACAACCAATGGATTAAAAGTCCACTGCTCTGCCAATTGAGCTAAGGGCCCAGGCGATGTTGCCTACCCGAGCATAGCCGGACGAGGCCGGGACTCCGATCGGGTATCGGTGACCCGGCCGCGTCGGGGAGCCGCAAAAAGGTTCGCCGCAGAACAGAACGGGCGGAAGATCGGCGGAAGCAGAGCGAAATGGCGGGTCGGGCCCGGCGGACGCCCGTTCCCGACACCCACACCCGCCCTACGGATCCACCGGCTCCGGTGCCCCCTCCCTCCCCTTCGCCCGCGCCACGTTCCGTTCGTGTTCGGGGTTGAGGAACCAGTGCCGGGCCGAGGCGGTCCACCAGACCGCGGCGAAGCCGAGGACCACCAGGACGGCCACGGGGGCGTAGTTGAAGTTCTCCCAGGTGACCGGGGAGAGCTGGGGCAGCATGAAGAGGACGGTGATGACGAGGACCCAGGTCACCGAGATGACGCCGATCGTCCGTGACCAGCGGCCCAGATGCCAGGGCCCCCGCTCGAACGCGTCGCCCTTGCGGAGCCGGAGGAGCGTCGGGATCACGTACGCGATGTAGAGGCCGATCACCGCGATGGAGGTCACGGCCGCGTACGCCGTCACGTTGATCAGATACGGCAGGCCCAGGACGAGCGCGCCGCCCGCCGCCAGCCACACCGCCGCGACGGGTGTCCGGGTGCGCGGGCTGACCGTGTGCCAGACGTGCGAGAAGGGCAGCGCGCCGTCGCGCGAGAAGGCGTAGATCATGCGGCTGTTGGCGGTCACGGACGCCATGCCGCAGAACAGCTGCGCGCCGATGACGACGAGGAGCAGCAGCTTCCCGGCGGTGGCGCCGAGCGCGTCCATGAGGATCTGGGCCGGCGGCACCCCCGTCGCGGACTTCAGGGCGCCGTCGTACGACTGGATGGCGAAGGTGAAGCCGAGCAGCAGCACGAGTCCCGCCACCCAGGACGTCCAGATGGAGCGGACGATGCCCTTGGGGCCGGCCGTGGACGCGTCGCGGGTCTCCTCGGTCATGTGCGCGGAGGCGTCGTACCCGGTGAAGGTGTACTGCGCCATCAGCAGGCCCAGGAGGACGACGTAGAACGCGCTGCCCCAGCCCGTGTTGTTGACGAACTCGGTGAAGACGAAGGACGCCGAGCGGTGCTCGTCGGGGACGATCGCGAGGGCGCCGACGATCACCACCACGCCCAGGACGTGCCACCACACACTGATGCTGTTCAGCAGGCCGACGATGCGGACGCCGAAGGTGTTCAGCAGGCCGTGCAGCAGCAGGATCGCCGCGAACAGCAGGATCGTGCGGCCGGGCGTCACCTCGAAGCCGAACTCCAGGTTCAGGTACGCGGCCAGGAACGACGCCGCGCCGAAGTCGATGCCGGCGGTCACCGCGACCTGGCCGAGGACGTTGAACCAGCCCGTGAACCACGCCCACGCCGCCGCCGTGCGGGGCGGCGCCAACCGGTGCGACCAGAAGTACAGGCCCGCGGAGGTCGGGTACGCCGAGCAGATCTCGGCCATCGCGAGGCCGACGAACAGCGTCATCAGCCCGACCCCGACCCAGCCCCAAGTGATCACCGCCGGGCCGCCGGTGTTCATGCCGAACAGGTACAGGGTCATGCAGCCGGACAGGACCGAGATGATCGTGAAGGAGACCGCGTAGTTCGAGAACGCGGACATACGGCGTGCGAGGACCTGGGTGTAGCCCAGTTGGGCCAGTCGTTCCTCGTCCGACACCGTGACCGACACCGAGTCCGGGGCGGAGGCCCCGGACGCCCCACGGGCTATGCCGTCATCTGTCATGCCCCCAGCAATTCCCGCGTGGAGGCCGTGACATGCGTCACAAGATGGCTGGAAATCGGCGCCCTACGAAAACGCCGTGGCCCCCACCCGGAAGGTGGGGGCCACGGCGTTCACGGACTGGGCTCTCGGCCTCGGTCAGCCGTTGCGCTTCCAGCGCGGCTTGTCCTCGCGCCGGCCGAAGGAGCCGGTGCCGCGGTGGTCGTCACGGCGGCCGTACGGGCGCTCGTGGCCGCCGGAGCGGAAGCCCGGACGGTCGCCCTGGCGGTCCCGGTTGAACGGACGGTCGCTGCCCCGGTGACCACCGCGGTCGTCACGGCGCTCGAAGGAACGGCCACCGCGGTCGAACCCACGGTCACGGTTCTCGCGGTTGAACCCACCACGGTCGTCACGACGCTCGAAGGAACGACCACCCCGGTCGTCACGACGGTTGTCGCGGTTGAAGCCGCCCCGGTCGTCACGACGCTCACCGCGGTTGTCACGGTTGTCGCGGCT
>NZ_JBVICQ010000021.1:0-47875 GCF_055572815.1 Streptomyces sp. NPDC030296 | reverse complement strand
GCTGTCACGGTTGAAGCCACCGCGGTCGTCACGACGCTCGAAGGAACGACCACCGCGGTCGAAGCCGCGCTCGTTGTCCCGACGGAAACCGCCCCGGTCGTCACGACGCTCGCCCCGGTTGTCACGGTTGTCGCGGCTGTCACGGTTGAAGCCACCGCGGTCGTCACGACGCTCGAAGGAACGACCACCGCGGTCGAAGCCGCGCTCGTTGTCCCGACGGAAACCGCCCCGCTCGTCACGACGCTCGCCCCGGTTGTCACGGTCGTCCCGGCGGAAACCGCCGCGGTCGTCACGACGCTCGTACGACGAGGAACGCCCGTACGACCCGCGCTCGGCCCGGTCGGTCCGCTCGAACCGCTCGGCCTTCTCGACGCGCTCGACGTCCTGCGCGGCCGGCTGCTCCGGCACGGACACCTCGGACAGCACCACGGCGTCGACAGCGGCGGCGGCCGCCTCGACGACGGCGGCACCCTCGCCCGTCTCCTCGGCGCGCGCCTGGGCGATCGCCGCCTCGGGGTCCTCGCCCCGCTCCCGCGCGGCACGCGCGGTCAGCCGGTCGGCCTCCTCGCGCAGCTCGGCGGCGCGACGCGTGGCCCGCTCCAACTGCTTGGTGAGGTGAGCGACCTCACGCTCGGCCTGCTGCGCGGCGTTGCCGGCGGACTCGGCCTGGACCTCGGTCATCGACCGGGCGCCGGTGATCTCGGCGACCTCCGGGTCGAAGGCGGCACCGCCCTGGATGATGTGGCGCCCGGCGTCGACGCCCGCGTCCTCCATGAGGCGGAAGATCTGGCGGCGCTGGTGCGGCAGGGACAGGGAGACGACCGTGCCCGTGCGGCCGGCACGCGCCGTGCGGCCCGCGCGGTGCAGGTAGTCCTTGTGGTCACCGGCCGGGTCCACGTTGAGCACCAGGTCGATGCCGTCGACGTGGATGCCGCGGGCGGCGACGTCGGTGGCGACGAGCGCGTTGACGTAGCCGTCCTTGAAGTCGGCCAGCGTGCGGGTGCGCGCGCCCTGGGTCATGCCGCCGTGCAGCGCGTCGGCCTTCACCCCGGCGTCGCGCAGCTGCTCGGCGATGCGGTCGGCGCCCAGCTGGGTGCGGACGAAGATGATGGTGCGGCCCTTGCGGGAGGCGATGGCAGCGGTGACCGGCGCCTTGTCCTTGGGCTTCACGATCAGGATGTGGTGGGACATCGTCGTGACGTTGCCCTGCGCGCTGTCGACCTCGTGCGAGACCGGGTCGACCAGGTAGCGCTTGACCAGCGTGGAGATCTCGTTCTCCATCGTGGCGGAGAACAGCATGCGCTGGCCGCCGGCCGGGACCTGGTCGAGCAGCTCGGTGACCTCGGGCAGGAAGCCCAGGTCGGACATCTGGTCGGCCTCGTCGAGGACGGCGACCTCGACGTTCTCCAGGGAGCAGGCGCCGCGGTTGATGATGTCGCGCAGTCGGCCCGGCGTGGCGACGAGGATGTCGACGCCGCGCTCCAGGGCGTAGATCTGGTTGCCCATCGACGTACCGCCGCAGACGACCTTCATCTTCAGGCCGACGACGTCGCCGTAGGGCTGGAGCGCGTCCGCCACCTGCATGGCGAGCTCACGGGTCGGGGTGAGGATGACCGCGCGGGGCTTGTGCTTCTCGGTGCGGCCACCGGCGAGACGCGCCAGGGTCGGCAGACCGAAGGAGAGGGTCTTGCCGGAGCCGGTGCGGCCACGGCCGAGGATGTCCTTGCCGGCCAGGGCGTCCGGGATGGTCGCGGCCTGGATCGGGAAGGGGACGGTCACGCCGTTCTGCGCGAGCTTGCGCACGACGCCCTCGGGGAGACCGAGGTCGGCGAAGGTGACCTGGGAGGTCTCCTCGACGATCTCGTTCTCGCCGTTCTCGGGCATGACGGCGTGATCAGAACTGGAAATGGACATGCGTATGCGAAACCTTCCGGAGTCTCGTCGGCACGCGCCCGTCAACTCCGTGATTCGCAATACGACCGCCTCTATGCGGTCAGCCACGGCAAGGGAGAGAACGCGCCACACGGCGCGCTTCTGCGTTGGCGCCGGGCAAATGAATCAAACGATCTATAACCATACGCACCCCCCACCCCTAAAGGCAAACCAAGCCAATACCCGCAGGTCAGAAGGCGATCAGTGGACCCCGGCTGGGAAAGCCAGACTCCTGGCCGACTTCACCGAGGAGAGGGGAAACCGCTGGCCAGGGGCCCTGTGGCGGCGTCGACGCCACCGCCTTCTCGGCCGGTGCCGGGGCAGCCGCCGTGCCGCCCTCGCACCCGTGTCGTCCGCCACACTCCCGCGGGCGCCGGAAGGCCACGGCGACCGCACAGACGGCGACGACAACCGCGCAGACGGCCATCACCCCGCAGGACGCGGCCACGATCACCCCGGCGACGCCCCCGCACGCCCCACAGCGGCACACAGCCGTCGCACCCGGCCGCTACGCCGCGTCCCCCGCCTCCGGCGCGGGCTCCCGTTCCATCAGCTGCGCCCCCTGCTCGTGCGCGGACGACGACGGCTCGGCCGACGGCTCCGGCGCCGGGGACTGCGCCGGGGGCGACGGCTCGGGCGGCTCCGGCGGGGCCGAGGAGGGCGCGGGCGTCGGCTCGCCCTTCGTCGGCTCCGGCACGGGGGGCCGCTTGCCGTCCCCCGTGCCCTTGCCGCCCTTCCCACCCTTCGGCGGCCTCGCCTTCTTGGGCGGCGCGGCCCTCTCGGAGGCCGCCGCCGAGGCGGAGGCCGACCGGGACGCCGAGGGGTCGGGCGAGCCCGAGGGACGCGGCTTGCCGCGCCCGACCTGGTACCCCGTGCCGCCCCCGCCCGTCACGGCGGTGCCCCCGTCCGGCCGCTCACCGCCCCGCTGCCCCGCGGAGGGCGAGGGGCCGGGGTGCTGCCCGCCGTCCCCCACGCTCATGCAGCCGGCGGCCGCGGCGACGGCCATGACCGTGGCGGCCAGGCGAACGGGTACGTACAAGGCGCGCACGGCGGCCACCTCCGTGGGGGGCGGAAAGAGGAGTCCCCCTGTTCAACTCCCGCCGCACACAAGAAGACACGCGCGGTACCGACCAGCCGGGCCACCGCCACCCCACGCCGGACCGACCCGCCGGGCCACCGGCCGCCCCACGCCGGAGCGGCCGCCCTGACCACCTGGCGGCCCCGGCCAGGCGGTCGTCCCTACCCGTAGCCCAGGGCGTGCAGCCGGGCGTCGTCGATGCCGAAGTGGTGGGCGATCTCGTGCACCACGGTCACCTCGGTCTCCGCGACGACGTCCTCCCGGCTCTCGCACATCCGCAGCGTCGGCCCCCGGTAGATCGTGATCCGGTCCGGCAGCACCCCCGCGTACCACTCCCCGCGATCCGTGAGCGGAGTCCCCTCGTACAGCCCGAGCAGCTCGGGGTCGTCGGCGGGCGGCTCGTCCTCGACGAACACCGCCACGTTGTCCATCAGCCGCGTCAGCTCCGGCGGGATCCGGTCCAACGCCTCGGCGACCAGTTCCTCGAACTCCTCGCGCGTCATCTCCAGCACAGGCCCATTGTCGGGCACGACCCGCGCGGACGTGAGATACGGGTCACAGGACGACCGCTGAGGTCACGCCCCGGAACCCGGCCCGGGCCCATTCCTCCGCATATCCCCCCACCCCCGTGGGCATACGGCCCCAATGGCCCGCGTCCCCGCCGCAACAGCCACCACCGTGACCGCCATCCGTACGACCCTGCGCCGCATCCGCCGCGCGCTGCCACCGGCCCCCCGGGCCACGACCCGCCGACGCCGCCCAAGCGACCCGCACCCGGCGCTCGAACCGGCGCGCCGGGGTCCAGGCCCCTGGGCCCGCGCGCTCGGGCTGGTCACCGTCGTCGTGGTCGGCGCCTGGCTCGGCCTGCTGGTCGTGGGCAACGTACGGACACCCGTCGGCCCCATGAACACCACGATGACGCTGCGTCCGTCGCTCACCGGCGGCACGAAGATCAACGTCTCACCGCTGGGCGCCCTGGAGCTGAGCAGTCACCACGCCCCCGTACGCCTCGACGTGAACGTGGACCAGCTCGACCCCGACCGCGCCCAGGCCCTGGTCGACCACCCCGAGCGGATCTCGGGCCTCCAGGACGAGATCGCGTCGGACGTCCGGCGCGGCACCCTGGACCTGGCCCTGCGGTCGGGCGTCGCCGTCGTCACGGGGGCGACCGCGCTGGGGCTCGCCGTCTACCGGCGCCCCCGCCGGGCCCTGGCCGCCGGCGGCCTGGCCCTCGGGCTGCTCGCGGCCTCCGGGGGCACCGCCGCCGCCACCTGGAACCCGAACTCGGTCCTGGAACCCAGGTTCTCGGGCCTGCTCTCCTCCGCGCCCTCCCTCGTCGGCAACGCGCGCAGCATCGTCACGGAGTTCGACGTCTACCAGAAGGAACTGGCACGCCTGGTGACGAACGTGACCAAGCTGTACGACGTCACGTCCACCCTCCCCGCGTACCAGCCGGACCCCACCACCATCCGCGTCCTGCACGTCTCCGACATCCACCTCAACCCCGCGAGCTGGAAGATCATCGCCTCGCTGGTGGAGCAGTACGAGATCAACGTCATCGTCGACTCCGGCGACACCATGGATCA
This sequence comes from Streptomyces sp. NPDC030296, assembly GCF_055572815.1. Classification (NCBI taxonomy): domain Bacteria; kingdom Bacillati; phylum Actinomycetota; class Actinomycetes; order Kitasatosporales; family Streptomycetaceae; genus Streptomyces; species Streptomyces sp. NPDC030296. The sequence continues at coordinate 43,279 of NZ_JBVICQ010000021.1, read as the reverse complement.
CGGCACCGCCGCCGAGAACGCCTTCCTGGACCCGATCGCCGACCTCGGGGCGCCGTACGTCTGGGTGCGCGGCAACCACGACTCCCGGGAGACCCAGCGCTATCTGAAGGGCATCGAGAACACGCACGTCCTCGACGGGGGCAAGGCGGTGAACGTGGGCGGGCTGCGCTTCGCGGGGATCGGCGACCCGCAGTTCACCCCGGACCGCTCCACGGACAAGGCGGGCCTGCCCTCGGAGGAGGCGGCCGGACAGCGGCTGGCGGGGGCGCTGCGCGCCCAGAAGGCGGCCGGCACGCCCGTGGACATCGCGATCGCCCACAACCCGGACGCCGCCCGCGAGACGGACGGGGAGGTCCCGCTCGTCCTCGCCGGACACCTCCACCACCCGGAGATGGAGATCCTGGACGAGGGCACCCGCCTGCGCATCGAGGGCTCGACCGGGGGCAGCGGGCTGCGCGCCCTGGAGGGCGACTACCCGGATCCGATCGAGACGTCGGTCCTGTACTTCGACCGCGACACCCATCGCCTCCAGGCCTGGGACGAGATCAAACTCGGGGGCCTGGGACTGACGACGGCCGAGGTCAGCCGCCACCTGCCGAAGGAGAACCAGCCGGGAGCACGCCAGTCCCCGTCCCCCTCCGGAACCCCATCGGGCACCCCGTCGGGCACCCCGTCCGGCACGCCTCCGAGCACGTCACCCGGCGGGGCGACCACCCGTTCCCCGGGCCGCCCGTAAACCGTTTTGGCGATACCTCCCGCCATCCCATATGCTTCTCACGTCCCCGACGCGCTGATGAAGCGCCCACGGCGGGCCGATAGCCCTCATCGTCTAGCGGCCTAGGACGCCGCCCTTTCAAGGCGGTAGCACGGGTTCGAATCCCGTTGGGGGCACGCAAGAACGTGTGCGACACTGTCGTACGCAACCTTGGTCCTGTGGAGCAGTTTGGAGTGCTCGCCACCCTGTCAAGGTGGAGGCCGCGGGTTCAAATCCCGTCAGGACCGCTCGGTGTTTCACGTGAAACACCGTGGCTGGGTAGCTCAGTTGGTACGAGCGTCCGCCTGAAAAGCGGAAGGTCGCCGGTTCGACCCCGGCCCCAGCCACACCGTATGAAAACCCCCTCCGGGTGACCGGAGGGGGTTTTCGTCGCTCATAGCGAGCCGTCGCTCGCACCGAGAACCATGGGGGGTTCTTGAGACGCATCACCAGGGGGATCGTGACGGCCGGTGCCGTTCTGTTCTCCACGTTCGCGATACCCGGCACGGCGCACGCCGCCGCACCGACGGTCAAGGAAGCGCGGAGCGACTCGGCCGACTGGTCGGTCATCGACGTACGGCTCAACCACGGCAGCGCTGTCGGTGAGGACGTCGAGAAGATCACCGCGACTCTCCGCCCGGTCGGCAGCGCCGAGTCGGAGACCCCGGTGGCCACCGTCACCGAGTTCAAGCAGACCTACTGGGTGAGCAGCTGGGAAGGCGTCTGGTCCTCCCCGCCCGTCCACCTGGACACCCTCGGCGACTACACGATCGACGTCGAGGCCACGACCAGCGGCGGCGAGACCACCGTCCGCAAGGACGCCGGGACACTGCGGTACCGCAAGCAGCCGGTCATCCAGGACTTCGCCGTCACGCCCACCCAGCCGACCATCGAGGACAGGACGGTCACGGTCAGCGGTGACATGGTCGTCCGCGACCCGAGCACCCGCGCCACCGAACCGCTGCCCAACGCCTCCGTGAACCTGAGGATCGGCCAGCAGATCGAGACGACCACCACCGCCGACGAGAAGGGGCACTTCTCCGTCTCCCGGCAGGTGGAGGAGGGCGGCTGGTCCTGGGCCACCTACCAGGGCGACCTCGGCTATGCCACCGTCCCCTGGGTGAGCATCGACCCGAAGGCCGCGCCCACCCGCCTCGTCCTCGACAAGGCGAGCTTCCACCCCATCTCCGGCGACAAGATCACCGTCACCGGCACGCTGGAGTACCAGAGCGGCGAGGCCTGGAAGCCGCTGTCCGGCATCCCGCTGGAGATGGACCACAAGGGCAGCAGCATCTCGAATCCCATCGAGGCGACCACCGGCACCGACGGCCGCTTCAGCTTCGTCGCCAGCCCCTATCAGAAGACCGTCTATGAGGTGGCCTTCCCGCCGTACCCGAAGAACCAGTGGATCCAGCGCACCGCGACCGCCGACGTCAAGGTGTCGGTCACGGCGACGACCAGGTTCCGCGAGTTCACGGCCTCGCTGGACGAGTACGCCGAGCTCAGTGTCTCCGGCATCCTCGGGGTCAACGGGGACGACCACGGCGAGCGGGTCGGTGTGGCCGTCCAGTACTCGCCCGACGGCAGGACCGGCTGGACCACCGAGAAGACCGTCAGGACGGGCTTCGACTCCCAGTTCCACACCACCCTGCCGGGCTACACGGACGGCTACTGGCGACTGAAGTACGCGGGTTCCACCACCTACGACGTCAAGGGCACCACCAGCAGCGTCCTGCGCAAGAACCGGGCCCTCACCCGGATCAAGAACGCCGACGCCTCGCCCGAGCCGGTCCGCAAGGGCCGGACCCTCACCGTCAAGGGCGTGCTCCAGGAGCGCAAGGCGGGCACCTCGACCTGGAAGGCGTACGGCTCCAAGAAGGTCCAGATCCTCTTCCGGCCCAAGGGCAAGAAGACCTGGTACCTGATGACGACCGTCACCTCGAAGTCCAACGGCTCCTTCAGCAAGGGCTTCACGGCCCAGCAGGACGGGACCTGGGTGCCGGTCTTCCTGTACCCCGACAGCAAGCATTTCGTCGGCAGCGGGAAAGAGGACTACGTCGAGGTGCGGTAACGCGCATCACAGACGCACAGCGAGGGGCGGACGCAAAAGCGTTCGCCCCTCGTTTCGTCGAGGTGAGATCCTGGACGGCGTATGTCTACGCCACCTGCCCCCGCCCTCGGCGCCCTCGCCCCCCGCCTGGCCGAGCTGTCCCTGCGCGACGCGCACCGGCTCGGGCGCAGGCTCGAAGGCGCGCGCAAGATCCGTAAGCCCGAGGCCCGGGCCGCCGTCCTCGCCGAGATCGAGGCCGAAGTCGCCAAGGGCGAGGCCCGCATGGCCGAGCGCGCCGCCCGCGTGCCGGCCGTCTCGTACCCCGAACAGCTGCCCGTCAGCCAGAAGAAGGACGAGATCGCGGCCGCCATCCGCGACCACCAGGTGGTCATCGTGGCCGGCGAGACCGGCTCCGGCAAGACGACCCAGATCCCGAAGATCTGCATGGAACTGGGGCGCGGCGTGCGCGGCATGATCGGGCACACCCAGCCCCGCCGGATCGCCGCCCGCACCGTCGCCGAGCGTGTGGCGGAGGAGCTGAACACCCCCCTCGGCGAGGCCGTCGGCTGGAAGGTCCGCTTCACCGATCAGGTCGACCAGGACGCGACCTTCGTCAAGCTGATGACGGACGGCATCCTGCTCGCCGAGATCCAGACGGACCGCGAGCTGCGCGCCTACGACACGATCATCATCGACGAGGCCCACGAGCGGTCCCTCAACATCGACTTCCTGCTGGGCTACCTCGCCCAGCTGCTCCCGAAGCGCCCGGACCTCAAGGTCGTCATCACCTCCGCGACCATCGACCCCGAGCGGTTCTCCCGTCACTTCGGCGACGCCCCGATCGTCGAGGTCAGCGGCCGTACGTACCCGGTCGAGGTGCGCTACCGGCCCCTCCTCGAAGAAGACTCCGACGACGCCGACCGCGACCAGATCACCGCCATCTGCGACGCGGTCGAGGAGCTCCAGGGCGAGGGCAAGGGCGACATCCTCGTCTTCCTCTCCGGTGAGCGCGAGATCCGCGACACTGCCGACGCGCTGATCAAGAAGAACTACCGCTTCACCGAGGTCCTCCCCCTCTACGCGCGGCTCTCGCACGCCGAGCAGCACCGCGTCTTCCAGCCGCACACCGGCCGCCGGATCGTGCTGGCCACCAACGTCGCCGAGACGTCGCTGACCGTCCCCGGCATCAAGTACGTCATCGACCCGGGCTTCGCCCGCATCAGCCGCTACAGCCACCGCACCAAGGTCCAGCGGCTGCCGATCGAGCCGATCTCCCAGGCCAGCGCCAACCAGCGCAAGGGCCGCTGCGGCCGTACGTCCGACGGCATCTGCATCCGCCTGTACACCGAGGACGACTTCAACGCGCGCCCGGAGTTCACGGACGCCGAGATCCTGCGAACGAACCTCGCCTCCGTCATCCTGCAGATGACCGCGGCCGGCCTCGGCGACATCGAGAAGTTCCCCTTCATCGACCCGCCGGACCACCGCAACATCCGCGACGGCGTCCAGCTCCTCCAGGAGCTCGGCGCGCTCGACCCCACGCAGAAGGACGTCCGCAAACGGCTGACCACGATGGGCCGCAAGCTCTCCCAGCTGCCCGTCGACCCGCGCCTGGCCCGGATGGTCGTCGAGGCCGACAAGAACGGCTGCGCCCGCGAGGTCATGGTCATCGCCGCCGCGCTGTCCATCCAGGACCCGCGCGAACGCCCCGCCGACAAGCAGACCCAGGCCGACCAGCAGCACGCCCGCTTCAAGGACGAGTCCTCCGACTTCCTCGCCTTCCTCAACCTGTGGCGGTACGTCCGCGAGCAGCAGAAGGAACGCGGCTCGTCGTCCTTCCGCCGGATGTGCAAGCAGGAGTACCTCAACTTCCTGCGCATCCGCGAGTGGCAGGACATCTACAGCCAGCTCCGCACGGTCGCCAAGCAGATGGGCATCCACCTCAACGAGGAGGACGCCCCCGAGCAGCAGGTCCACGTCTCTCTCCTGGCCGGCCTGCTGTCCCACATCGGCATGAAGGACATCAAGGACGGCGCGAAGAACGAGTACCTGGGCGCCCGCAACGCCAAGTTCGCGATCTTCCCCGGCTCGGCCCTCTTCAAGAAGCCCCCGCGCTTCGTGATGTCCGCCGAGCTCGTGGAGACCTCGCGCCTCTGGGCCCGTGTCAACGCGAAGATCGAGCCCGAGTGGGTCGAGCCGCTCGCCGAGCACCTGCTGAAGCGCACGTACAGCGAACCGCACTGGGAGAAGGACCAGGCGGCCGTGATGGCGTACGAGAAGGTCACGCTGTACGGCGTGCCGATCGTCGCCCAGCGGAAGGTGAACTACGGCCGCATCGACCCCGAAGCGAGCCGCGAGCTCTTCATCCGCAACGCGCTCGTCGAGGGTGACTGGCGTACGCACCACAAGTTCTTCGCCGACAACCGCAAGCTCCTCAGCGAGGTCGAGGAGCTGGAACACCGCGCCCGGCGCCGGGACATCGTGGTCGACGACGACACCCTCTTCGACTTCTACGACCAGCGGGTCCCCGAACACGTGGTGTCAGGCGCCCACTTCGACTCCTGGTGGAAGCGCAAGCGCCACGAGCAGCCCGACTTCCTGGACTTCGAGCGCGAGATGCTCATCCGGGAGTCGGCGGAGGCGGTCACCAAGGCGGACTACCCGGACTCCTGGCGCCAGGGGCAGCTCAAGTTCCGCGTCACCTACCAGTTCGAGCCGGGCGCGGACGCGGACGGCGTCACCGTCCACATCCCCCTCCAGGTCCTGAACCAGGTCACCGACGAGGGCTTCGACTGGCAGATCCCGGGCCTGCGCGAGGACGTGGTGACGGAACTGATCCGCTCCCTGCCGAAGCCGATCCGCCGCAACTACGTCCCGGCCCCCAACTACGCCAAGCGGTTCCTGGACCAGGCGGTGCCCCTCCAGGAACCGCTGACCGTCACGCTCGCCCGCGAACTCAAGCGCATGGTGGGCGTGCCCGTGGCCGCCGAGGACTTCGACTGGTCCCGCGTCCCCGACCACCTGAAGATCACCTTCCGTATCGTCGACGAGCGGCGCCGGAAGCTGGCCGAGGACAAGGACCTGGAGTCCCTGCGTCTCCGGCTGAAGCCGAAGGCCCGCAAGGCGCTCTCCCAGGCCGCCGCGGCGACCGCCGAACGCCAGGGCGGCGAGTCCCTGGAGCGCACGGGCCTGACGGACTGGACGATCGGTTCCCTCACCCGCGTCTTCGAGACCCGCCGCGCCGGCCAGCCCGTGAAGGCCTACCCGGCCCTCGTGGACGACGGCGACACCGTGTCCGTACGCCTCTTCGACACCGAGGAGGAGCAGTCGGAAGCGATGTGGAAGGGCACCCGAAGGCTCATCCTGCGAAACATTCCGGTCAACCCTGCGAAGTTCGCGAGCGAAAAGCTGACCAACGCGCAGAAGCTCGCTCTCTCGGCGAACCCGCACGGTTCGATCCAGGCCCTGTTCGACGACTGCGCGACGGCCGCCGCCGACCGGCTCATCGCCGACTTCGGCGGGCCGGCCTGGGACGAGGAGTCCTACCGCAAGCTCTACGACAAGGTCCGCGCGGAGATCGTCGACACCACCGTCCGCACGGTCGGCCAGGTCCAGCAGGTCCTCGCCGCCTGGCAGGCCTGTGAGCGCCGTCTGAAGGCCACGCGGAGCCCCGCCCTCCTGCCCAACCTCGCGGACGTACGCGGGCAGCTGGACGCCCTCGTGAAGCCGGGCTTCGTGACGGAGACGGGGCTGCGCCGCCTCCCGGATCTGATGCGCTATCTGGTGGCCGCGGACCGGCGGCTCCAGCAGATGCCGACGAGCGTCCAGCGGGACACCTCCCGCATGGAGAAGGTCCACGAGATGCGGGACGAGTACGCCTGGCTGCTGGAACAACTCCCCCAGGGGCGGCCCGTACCGTCCTCGGTCCTGGACATCCGCTGGATGATCGAGGAACTCCGCGTCAGCTACTTCGCGCACGCACTGGGGACGGCGTATCCCGTCTCCGACAAGCGCATCGTGAAAGCGATCGACGCGGCGGTGCCGTAGCCGTCATACTGTGACGAGCACTGCACGTCGGGTGAGTTCGACCAGGAGGCTCCCCCTCCTGTACAGTCTCTTCTCGCAGGCCAGCGCACACACGCTGACTGCGAAACCTGGTCCTGTGGAGCAGTTTGGAGTGCTCGCCACCCTGTCAAGGTGGAGGCCGCGGGTTCAAATCCCGTCAGGACCGCATTGATTCAAGGAGACCCGCATCCCCCAAGGATGCGGGTCTTTTTGCTGCGCCGGTCGCGACTGGGGGGAGCGACCAGGGGACGTGGGCGGCTGCGGCGCCGTGGGACGAAGGCCGGGCCGCAGCCGAAGCCATCAGGGGGGCGGGGAACTGCGCGAGGAACCACAACGCACACGCGGCCGCCAACGAACCCGCACCCCCCAACCCACTGGGCACCCAGCCCCCAGCGGACGCGTCGGGGCTTGACGGAGTCACATTCCACCGGTACCTCGGAAACAGGGCCCCAAGACCCCGGAGGTGGCGTATGGCGGCGTCCGCTCGGCACGAGACCCGCGCTCTGCTCCGCGCCCATCTGTCGGCCGCCTCCTCCTACCGCCACTTGACCCGGCACTGCCCGATCTGCCACCGGCTGCTGCGCCTGGCGACGGACACCGCGACGACGGGCATCCTGACGACGGACGCCCCCAGGGCCGGCGAGGACCACGCCGAGAGCCCCACGGAGGACGAGAGTCCCTCCAAGGCGTGAACGATGGTGTGAGCGCCGACGGGCGGGGAACGCACTCGGCGGAAGGGCGGGCCCACCTCAACTCCCGCCCCCTTTACCGCACGTGACTCGTGAGTAACAAGCTACTCGGCATGTGACGGGTGTCACTGTATAAGTTTCCGGAACGTGGGTTCTTACAGGTCTCCTACAACTGGTCAATTTAATATGTGCAATTGCACCAGCCTCCCGAGGCCCCCACAGGAGATCCGACAGCCCTCCCCAGAGTCCGACAGTCCCGCGCACAGACGGCCAGGCCCACGCACAAGTCGGCGCGCCGGACACCCGAAAGACCGGGCCCGGAGGCCCGGTCGTCCGCCCAAGCGCACAAAAAAGATCGCGCTGGACCCGGCGGAGTCCAGCGCGATCTGACGACGCACCCTTGTTGCTTGCCTCGCGAAACCCAGAACAGATGGAAGCTCTGGAAAGCTCTGTGTGGCTCGGGCGTGGGATCTGTTGGGGCAGAACCCGCGTCGCTTGGCGCTGTGTGAGCGGTTGAGCTGCGCTTTCAGGCGGCTCGGCTGATGGGGGGACCAGCCGAAATGCCCTGTTCTGCGGTGGTTCAGGCCTCGCTGCGCTGCTGCGGAATACCCGCGAGCAGTGCGCGGACCTCAGCCTCGCGGTAACGGCGGTGTCCGCCGAGCGTACGGATGGACGTGAGCTTGCCGGCCTTCGCCCACCGCGTGACCGTCTTGGGGTCGACGCGGAACATGGTGGCGACCTCAGCCGGGGTCAGCAGCGGCTCGGCATCAGGGGTGCGAGCGGTCATGAGCGGCCTCCTCGGGAGAACCGAACCTTCTCGGTTCTTTCCTCTAAATTCTGCACCTTGACCCGCGTTGCCCGAAATGGCGGACGCGAGTCGAGTCGGTTATAGGACGAACGGCTTGTCCTCGGCACTACAACTACACCATCTGTCCAGCCGCGTCGGCCAAACCGATGGAATTGCCCTCCCAGGTGTTCATCAGCGACGGATGCCGATGGACCATGCCATAGCGGACAGTCACGCCACTGTGACGATCAGTCACAGTGGCGTGCAGGAGTCACGAGACCCCCCAATAGCGTGCAATGCTGAGATTCCACCCAAAAGCGGGCAGATGGAGCCTCCCCCGGACTCCTTGTCCTATTTTGGCATGAGGAGGTGCGTAAGAGGCAAGGCCCGCGTAAGTGCAATCCGTCACGCTTGACGACTGCTTGACACAAAAGCCCGGATCGGGGACCTACGTCCCATGATGACGCCCGAGCGGAACTTCGGTGCGTCAAGCCTGGGCCAAGGGTGGACAGTTCACCATGCTTCGGCGTCCATGGAAAGCCTTTTCCCATCCGCCCCACAAGTCACAAGTACGGGTGGGGTGTTGAGCTGGTTCAACCGGTTCCGCCCGGTACGGCTCACCGACCGGCCGTTCAGTTCGCGGAGCGCCGGTCCCGTACCGCCCGCCACCGCTCGACCAGCCGCCCGTACGCCTCACCGGCGGCCAGGCCGTCGCCGTTGCGCAGGGCCTCGATGCCCTCGGCGACATCCGCCGCGGAGTGGTCGCCGTCCAGCTCCTCCGCCGGCAGGACGTGCACGAGACCGCCGTAGTCCAGCTCCACGAGCGAGCGCGGGTGGAACTCCTCCAGCCAGCGGCCCACGTCGACCAGCCCGTCGATCAGCGGCCCCTCGTCGAGGGCCTCCCGCAGCGCCCTGAGCCCCCGCGCCACCCGCCGCCGGGCCTGCACCATGGGCGTGCGATAGCGAAGCACGGGTGAGTTCTCGGCCGAACCCTTCTCATAGGTGCGCTCCTCGTCCGAGACGAGGACGAACCAGTTCAGCGGCACGTGCCAGGTCGAGGTGCGGATCCACGGACGGGCGTCGGGGTTGCGGGCCATCCAGCGCTCGTAGTCCTGGCCGGCCTGCCGGCGCACCAGCGGTGGCAGCACCGCGTCCAGCAGCGGCGCGGGCAGCTCCTCGGCGAGATCACCCAGCGCCTGCCAGCCGCGCAGCCGGGTGCGCCAGGGGCAGACACAGACCACCCCGTCCACCTCGAGCACGAAGGCGTCACCGCTCTCGTGCACCGGCACCGGGATCGGCGGCGTGGGCAGCAGGTCGGCCAGCGAGCGCCGCAGCTCCTCCTGGTAGGAGGGGCGGTCGGCGCGACGGGCGTACCGGGTCCAGTGGGTGCGCTCCGGCTCCGGGAAGGCGGCCAGCGGCTCGTACACGCGCAGGTACGACGCGTACGGGACGATCACCGAGGACACCTTGGGCACGCCTGCTCCCTCCCCCGCCGACCACCGGGGAAACCTGCGGAACCCGCCCATCGGCGGGCCGGAAAACTGTGCGGATCACACCACTGCCCTACTCCAGGAGTGGGTGATCCTGAAGCTCCGCCGCTCCAGAGCGGCCGTGAGGCTCTAATCTCATGCTCACAGACCTCGCCACCCTCCCCCACAGCCAAAAGCACGGGGGGAGGACCCCCAGGGGACCTGTCACCAACCGCCGCTTCTTACCCAGGAGTCACCACAGTGACCGACGTATCTGACGGCGTCCTGCACACCCTGTTCCACTCGGACCAGGGCGGTCACGAGCAAGTCGTGCTCTGCCAGGACCGGGCCACTGGCCTCAAGGCCGTTATCGCCCTCCACTCCACCGCGCTGGGCCCCGCCCTCGGCGGCACCCGCTTCTACCCGTACGCCACCGAGGCCGAGGCCGTCGCCGACGCCCTGAACCTCGCGCGCGGGATGTCCTACAAGAACGCCATGGCCGGGCTCGACCACGGCGGCGGCAAGGCCGTGATCATCGGCGACCCCGACCGGATCAAGAGCGAGGAGCTGCTGCTCGCCTACGGGCGGTTCGTGGCCTCGCTCGGCGGCCGGTACGTCACCGCGTGCGACGTCGGCACCTATGTCGCCGACATGGACGTCGTGGCCCGCGAATGCCGCTGGACCACGGGCCGCTCCCCCGAGAACGGCGGCGCCGGCGACTCCTCCGTCCTCACCGCCTTCGGGGTCTACCAGGGCATGCGGGCCTCCGCCCAGCACCTGTGGGGCGACCCCACGCTGCGCGACCGCAAGGTCGGCGTCGCCGGCGTCGGCAAGGTCGGCCACCACCTCGTCGAGCATCTGGTGGCCGAGGGCGCCGAGGTCGTCGTCACGGATGTGCGCGAGGACGCCGTGCGCCGGATCCTCGACCGCCACCCCGAGGGCGTCACCGCCGTCGCCGACACCGAGGCGCTGATCCGCGTGGAGGGGCTCGACATCTACGCCCCGTGCGCGCTCGGCGGAGCGCTGAACGACGACTCCGTGCCCGTGCTCACCGCCAAGGTGGTGTGCGGCGCGGCCAACAACCAGCTCGCCCACCCCGGCGTCGAGAAGGACATCGCGGACCGCGGGATCCTCTACGCGCCGGACTACGTGGTGAACGCCGGCGGCGTCATCCAGGTCGCCGACGAACTCCACGGGTTCGACTTCGAGCGGTGCAAGGCGAAGGCGTCGAAGATCTTCGACACCACGCTGGCCATATTCGCACGTGCGAAGACGGATGGGATTCCGCCGGCTGCCGCGGCCGACCGGATCGCCGAGCAGCGGATGCAGGAGGCGGCCGCCGCCCGCGGACGCTGACGTTCCGCGGGCACGCCCGCGCGAGGGTCGCACGACAGGGCCCGGTACCCGCCGACGGCTTTAGAGAGAACTCTCACTTCCGTCGGCGGGTCGTCCGCGAAGAAACGGTTAAAATCGCGGTTGACCAGCGGGGAAAGGGCTCCTCGCAGGTTCTGGGCACAGGCACGTCCTGCGGGCGACGTACCGTATGGGCGCGGGCTCAGGTACCGTGGAAGCCCTACGGACCGGTCTCTCCATGGAGAGCCCGTTCTAGATCATGAACGCGTGTCAAGACTCTGGGGCCGTCGAGCCCCGTCACCGAGGGGGTCGAGCCATGGGGCGCGGCCGGGCCAAGGCCAAGCAGACGAAGGTCGCCCGCCAGCTGAAGTACAACAGCGGTGGGACTGACCTGTCGCGTCTGGCCAGCGAGCTGGGCGCATCGACTTCGAGCCAGCCTCCGAACGGCGAACCGTTCGAGGACGACGAGGACGACGACGACCCGTACGCGCGGTATGCGGAGTTGTACAACTCCGACGATGACGAGGATGAGGACGACGAGTCCGGTCCTGCGTCCCATCGCCGCGGGGCTTGACCGTCCAGCTGCGCTTCACCCGGTCCGAGCGGATTACGCCGGACCGGGTTTTGTGCGGTTGCGCTCCGCTTGAGGAGCCGGGCACCTAAAAGCTCGGGGGTCACTGTGCGTCGGCGGCTGCGGGTTTCGTCGTGCCTGGTCGCGCAGTTCCCCGCGCCCCTTCGGGCGGCTTCGCCGCCTTCGGGGGCGCGGTCGGCGTCAGCCTCGGGCGTAGTCGTTGATCAGTTCCGCGCCTGTCGTGTGAGCGGCTCGGTCGGTGATCTCGCCGGCCAGCCATGCCTCCACGCCTCGGTCCGCCAAGGTCGTCAGGGCCACGTTCGCCGACTCCTGGGGGACGATGGCGATCATGCCCACGCCCATGTTCAGGGTCTTCTCCAGCTCCAGGCGCTCGACCTGGCCGGTCCTGCCGACGAGGTCGAAGACGGGAGCCGGGGTCCAGGTGGAGCGGTCGACCGTGGCGTGCAGGTGGTCGGGGATGACGCGGGCCAGGTTGGCCGCGAGACCGCCTCCCGTGACATGGCTGAAGGCGTGGACCTCGGTGGTGCGGGTCAGGGCCAGGCAGTCCAGCGAGTAGATCTTGGTGGGCTCCAGGAGTTCCTCGCCGAGGGTCCGGTCGAACTCGGCGATCTGGGCGTCCAGGGAGAGCCCTGCCTGGTTCAGCAGGACGTGCCGGACGAGCGAGTACCCGTTCGAGTGAAGGCCGGAGGACGCCATGGCGATCACCGCGTCACCCTTACGGATGCGATCCGGGCCGAGCAGGTGCTCCGCCTCGACCACGCCCGTACCGGCGCCGGCGACGTCGAAGTCGTCCGGGCCGAGGAGGCCGGGGTGCTCGGCCGTCTCGCCGCCGACGAGGGCGCAGCCGGCGAGGACACAGCCCTCGGCGATGCCCTTGACGATGGCGGCGACCCGCTCGGGGTGGACCTTGCCGACGCAGATGTAGTCGGTCATGAACAGCGGTTCGGCGCCGCAGACCACGATGTCGTCCATGACCATCGCGACCAGGTCGTGGCCGATGGTGTCGTAGACGCCCAGCTGGCGGGCGATGTCCACCTTGGTGCCGACGCCGTCCGTGGCGGAGGCCAGCAGGGGGCGCTCGTAGCGCTTGAGGGCGGAGGCGTCGAAGAGGCCGGCGAAGCCGCCGAGGCCGCCGAGGACCTCGGGGCGCTGCGTCTTCTTGACCCATTCCTTCATGAGCTCGACGGCGCGGTCGCCCGCCTCGATGTCGACGCCCGCGGCGGCGTAGCTGGCGCCGCCCTCGGCGATGGGGGTCTCAGACATGGCTGATGAGAACCTTCGTGTCGTACTGCGGGTGAGCAGGGGGCGGCGGACTACGGGCGACGGATCGCGTCGGCCGCGGCCGTGGCGGCGGGCCCGGCGGCCAGCTCGGTCTCCAGGAGCTGCTTGCCGAGGAGCTCGGGGTCCGGCAGCTCCATCGGGTACTCGCCGTCGAAGCAGGCACGGCAGAGGTTCGGCTTGGCGATCGTGGTCGCCTCGATCATGCCGTCGATGGAGATGTACGCCAGGGAGTCGGCGCCCAGGGAGGTGCCGATCTCGTCGATCGTCATGCCGTTGGCGATGAGCTCGGCGCGGGTGGCGAAGTCGATGCCGAAGAAGCAGGGCCACTTCACGGGCGGGGAGGAGATCCGGATGTGGACCTCGGCCGCCCCGGCCTCGCGGAGCATCCGGACCAGTGCGCGCTGGGTGTTGCCGCGGACGATCGAGTCGTCGACGACCACCAGGCGCTTGCCCTTGATGACTTCCTTCAGCGGGTTCAGCTTCAGCCGGATGCCGAGCTGGCGGATCGTCTGGGAGGGCTGGATGAACGTACGTCCGACGTACGCGTTCTTCACCAGACCCGCACCGAACGGGATGCCCGAGGCCTCCGCGTAGCCGATGGCCGCCGGGGTGCCGGATTCCGGGGTCGCTATGACCAGGTCCGCCTCGACGGGGGCTTCCTTGGCCAGCTTTCGGCCCATCTCCACGCGGGAGAGGTACACGTTCCGGCCGGCGATGTCGGTGTCCGGGCGGGCCAGGTACACATACTCGAAGACACAGCCCTTGGGCTTCGCTTCCGCGAAGCGGGAACTGCGCAGTCCGTTCTCGTCGATGGCGATGAACTCGCCGGGCTCGATCTCGCGGACGTAGGAGGCGCCGCAGATGTCGAGGGCGGCGGACTCGGAGGCGACGACCCAGCCGCGCTCCAGCCGGCCGAGGACCAGCGGGCGGATGCCCTGCGGGTCGCGCGCGGCGTAGAGGGTGTGCTCGTCCATGAAGACGAGGGAGAAGGCGCCACGGACCTGCGGGAGGACCGCGTGGGCCCCCTCCTCGATCGTCAGCGGCTTGCCGTCCTCGTCGACCTGGGCCGCGAGGAGCGCGGTGAGCAGGTCGGTGTCGTTGGTCGCCGCGACACGCGGCGTACGGCCCTCCTGCTTGGGCAGGTCGGCGACCATCTCGGCGAGCTGGGCCGTGTTGACCAGGTTGCCGTTGTGGCCGAGGGCGATGGAGCCGTGCGCGGTGGCACGGAACGTGGGCTGGGCGTTCTCCCAGACGGAGGCGCCGGTGGTCGAGTAGCGGGCGTGACCGACCGCGATGTGACCTTGGAGGGAACCGAGCGAGGTCTCGTCGAAGACCTGGGACACGAGGCCCATGTCCTTGAAGACGAGGATCTGGGAGCCGTTGCTGACCGCGATACCCGCGGATTCCTGGCCCCGATGCTGGAGGGCGTAGAGCCCGAAGTACGTGAGCTTGGCGACCTCTTCGCCCGGGGCCCAGACACCGAAGACGCCACACGCGTCCTGGGGGCCTTTCTCGCCGGGGAGAAGGTCGTGGTTGAGTCGTCCGTCACCACGTGGCACGCCATCGAGTGTAGGCGAGATCGCGCACCGGTCCGAATCCGCTGATCTCGCCCACCGTCGGTCCCGACTGCGTGCCGCCACATGTCACTTGTCGGCGACGGCACCGACGCCCAGGCCGTTTTCCCTGGTCAGCGTGATGCTGTGGTGATCGATCCGATATTCCACCGTGCCCTTGAAGAGGCCGAGGAGGGTCCGCTCGGCGGCCATGAGTGAGTCGGAGCACATCTTGCGGGTGGTGCGCGCGTGGCCGAGGGTGATCTCGCCCTTGCTCACCGTCGCCTCCGCGGAGACCTCGTTGCAGCCGAGGCTGCCGCTGAGGGTGCCCTTCTTCTTGTCGAGGGTGAACCAGGCCTTGCCGTCGGCCTCCTCGGGGAGGGACTGGGCGACGTCGTGGTCCATGAGCGAGTCGACGCGCCACTTGGTGCCGTACAGCTCGGCGGGTTTCTCCTCGCTGAGCCGCACGGTGTCGCCGTCGGCCGTGGTGAGGGTGAGTCCGCCGTCGGCGGCCTTGGCCCGGAACGTCCCGGTGTCGAGGGTGCGGGAGAAGCGCTCCTCGAACTTCATCGGGGCGTCGCCGCAGGCCATCTCGGTGGACTGGGCGATCTCGAAGTCGACGGAGTCGTCCTTGAAGTCGGCGGTCGAGCCGAAGGTGTTGCAGCCGTAGTTGCCGTTGACCTCGCCGTTGTCGTCGATCTTCAGATAGGCGCCGGCGGGGGCTTTGGTGGTCTTCCCGTCCACGGTGAGGCTGTCGACCGTCCAGTGGACCCCGGTGACCGACTCCTTGGCGCCCGGTCCCACGGAGTCGCTGCCGGCGCCGGCACCGGACTCGGTGCCGCAGGCCGCGAGGAGCGGGAACAGGGTCAGGGCCGCGAGGGGCAGGGCGGTGCGGGTCAGTCGCTGCTTGTCCATGCCGGTGGGACGGGTGGGATGCGTGGGCGGTTCCACCTGGTTGTTCGCGGGCGGTTCAGGTCAGCAGGGGCAGCAGGGCGCTCAGGTCGGCCCGTTCGCCGCTGGCGCTGACCTTCGCCTCGTCGAGGGCGGTTGCCCACTCCAGGCGGCCGGTGGCCAGGCGGACCCAGGTCAGCGGGTCGGTCTCGACGACGTTCGGCGGGGTGCCGCGGGTGTGTCTCGGCCCCTCCACGCACTGCACGACGGCGTACGGCGGGATCCGCACCTCCGTGGAGCCGCCGGGGGCCCGTGCGGCGAGGGTGTCGGCGAGCAGCCGGACGCAGGTGGCGAGGGCCTGGCGGTCGAAGGGCAGGTCGAGGCCGGGGACGGCGGCGTTCAGGTCGTCGGTGTGGACGACGAGTTCGACGGTGCGGGTGACCAGGTAGTCGGCGAGCGACATGGCGCCGGCGCGGGTGTCGACGATCCGGTCGTGCGGGGTGGCGGCGAGCCGCTCGGTGATCCGGCGCTCTGTGTCGGCGTAGAGGGCGCCGAGGTCAGGGTGGGCCTCGGCCAGGGCGTGGCTGCCCTCGGCGATGGCGTCGGCGAACGGGGCGGTGGCCGCGCCGTAGTCGAGGGGCCCGAGCTCCGCCTTGGCCGGTTCGGGCCGGTCCAGGGCCCGGCTCACGCTCGCCACGGCCATGGTGAGGTGCGCGGCCAGATCCCGGACGGTCCACTCCCCGAGCCGGGTGGGCAGCGCGAGCTGCTCCGGGCCGAGCCCGGTCACGGCCTGTCGTACGGTCGCGAACTGGGCCAGCACGGCCTTGCGGGTCTTGGCGGGGTCGTAGGCGCGGGGGCGTTTCCTGGCCGGGGGCATGGTGGGGAGCCTATGCGGAGGGGTGGTCGGAGGGGGTGGGAACCCCTGCGGCCGAGACCGCGACGAGCGGGTGAAGGTGTTGCGGCGACGGCCGCCTCGGTCGGAGAACCAGATCCTCCGCGGCTGAAACCGGCCTCTGACAGCCCAGCACGAAGGCCCCGCCCGGACAGCCGGGCGGGGCCGAAGTGCCGTACGGCGGGGGACTTACGCCAGCAGTGCCGGGATCGTGCCCTCGTGCGCGGTGCGCAGCTCCTCCAGGGTGAGGGTGAACTCGCCCTGGATGTCGACGGTGTCGCCGTCGACGACGCCGATGCGGGTGACCGGGAGGCCCCGGGCGCCACACATGTCGTTGAAGCGGACCTCCTCCGAGCGGGGGACGGCCACGACGGCGCGGCCGGCCGACTCGGAGAGCAGGAAGGTGAAGGCGTCCAGACCGTCGGGGACGATCAGGCGGGCGCCCTTGCCGCCGAGCAGGGCCGACTCGACGACCGCCTGGATGAGGCCGCCGTCGGACAGGTCGTGCGCGGAGTCGATCATGCCGTCGCGGGAGGCGGAGATCAGGATCTCGGCCAGCAGGCGCTCACGCTCCAGGTCGACCTGCGGGGGCAGACCGCCGAGGTGGTCGTGGACGACCTGGGACCAGGCCGAGCCGCCGAACTCCTCACGGGTGTCGCCGAGGAGGTAGAGCAGCTGCCCCTCCTCCTGGAAGGCGACCGGCGTGCGGCGGGCCACGTCGTCGATGACGCCGAGGACGGCCACGACCGGGGTCGGGTGGATGGCGACCTCGCCCGTCTGGTTGTAGAGCGAGACGTTGCCGCCGGTCACCGGGGTGCCCAGCTGCTGGCAGGCGTCCGCCAGACCGCGGACGGCCTCCGCGAACTGCCACATGACCGCCGGGTCCTCGGGCGAGCCGAAGTTCAGGCAGTCGGAGACGGCGAGCGGCTTGGCACCGGTGGTGGCGACATTGCGGTACGCCTCCGCCAGGGCCAGCTGGGCGCCGTGGTACGGGTCCAGCTTCGCGTAGCGGCCGTTGCCGTCGGTGGCGATGGCGACGCCGAGGCCGCTCTCCTCGTCCACGCGGATCATCCCGGAGTCCTCGGGCTGGGCGAGGACCGTGTTGCCCTGCACGAAGTGGTCGTACTGGGAGGTGATCCAGGACTTGGAGGCCTGGTTCGGGGAGGCGACCAGCTTCAGGACCTGCTCGCGCAGCTCCTCGCTGGTCTCCGGCCGGGGCAGCTTGTTGGCGTCGTCCGCCTGGAGCGCGTCCTGCCAGTCCGGGCGGGCGTAGGGGCGCTCGTAGACCGGGCCGTCGTGCGCGACGGTGCGCGGGTCGACGTCGACGATCTTGCCGCCGTGCCAGAAGATCTCCAGGCGGTCGCCGTCGGTCACCTCACCGATGACGGTGGCGATGACGTCCCACTTGTCGCAGATCTCCAGGAAGCGGTCGACCTTGTCGGGCTCGACGACCGCGCACATCCGTTCCTGCGACTCGCTCATCAGGATCTCCTCGGGGGAGAGCGTCGAGTCGCGCAGGGGGACGTCGTCGAGGGTGACCCGCATGCCGCCGGAGCCGTTCGACGCCAGCTCGCTCGTCGCGCAGGACAGGCCCGCCGCGCCGAGGTCCTGGATGCCGACGACCAGCTTCTCCTTGAACGCCTCCAGGGTGCACTCGATGAGGAGCTTCTCCTGGAAGGGGTCGCCGACCTGGACGGCCGGGCGCTTGGACGGCTTGGCGTCGTCGAAGGTCTCGGAGGCGAGGATGGAGGCGCCGCCGATGCCGTCGCCGCCGGTGCGGGCCCCGTAGAGGATGACCTTGTTGCCGGCGCCGGAGGCCTTCGCGAGGTGGATGTCCTCGTGCCGCATGACGCCGATGGCACCGGCGTTGACCAGCGGGTTGCCCTGGTAGCAGGCGTCGAAGACGACCTCGCCGCCGATGTTCGGCAGGCCCAGGCAGTTGCCGTAGCCGCCGATGCCGGCGACGACGCCGGGCAGGACGCGCTTGGTGTCCGGATGGTCCGCGGCGCCGAAGCGCAGGGGGTCCACGACGGCGACCGGGCGGGCGCCCATCGCGATGATGTCGCGCACGATGCCGCCGACGCCCGTGGCCGCGCCCTGGTAGGGCTCGACGTAGGAGGGGTGGTTGTGCGACTCGACCTTGAAGGTGACCGCGTAGCCCTGGCCGACGTCGACGACGCCGGCGTTCTCACCGATGCCGACGAGCAGGGCGTCCGACTGGGGCGCCTTCTCGCCGAACTGGCGCAGGTGCACCTTCGACGACTTGTACGAGCAGTGCTCGGACCACATGACGGAGTACATGGCCAGCTCCGCGCCGGTGGGGCGGCGGCCGAGGATCTCGACGACCCTCTCGTACTCGTCCTTCTTCAGGCCCAGTTCGGCCCAGGGCAGCTCGACGTCGGGGGTCGCGGCCGCGTGCTCGACCGTGTCCAGAGGCGTCCGGCTCATGCGTTGACCAGCTTCTTGAGGATCGAGGTGAAGAAGGGGAGGCCGTCGGTGCGGCCGGTGCCGATGAGCGGCTCCACGGCGTGCTCCGGGTGCGGCATCAGGCCCACGACGTTGCCGGCCTCGTTGGTGACGCCGGCGATGTCCCGCTGGGAGCCGTTGGGGTTGAAGTCGAGGTAGCGGAACGCGACCCGGCCCTCGGCCTCCAGCTTGTCGAGGGTGTACTCGTCGGCGACGTACTGCCCGTCGTTGTTCTTCAACGGGATGTGGATCTCCTGGCCGGCCGTGTAGTCGGTGGTCCAGGAGGTCTCGGCGTTCTCCACCCGCAGCTTCTGGTCGCGGCAGATGAAGTGCAGGTGGTCGTTGCGCAGCATCGTGCCGGGCAGGAGGTGGGCCTCGGTCAGGATCTGGAAGCCGTTGCAGATGCCGAGGACCGGCAGACCGGCCTTCGCCTGCTCGATGAGCGTCTCCATCACCGGCGAGAAGCGCGCGATGGCTCCGGCGCGCAGATAGTCGCCGTAGGAGAAACCGCCGCACAGCACCACGGCGTCGACCTGGTGGAGGTCCTTGTCCTTGTGCCACAGGGCGACGGGCTCGGCGCCCGCCAGCCGGATCGCGCGCTGGGTGTCGCGGTCGTCGAGGCTGCCGGGAAAAGTGACGACGCCAATACGTGCGGTCACTTTCCTGCCTCCACGACTTCCTCCACCTTCACGGTGAAGTCTTCGATCACGGTGTTGGCGAGGAAGGATTCCGCCAGTTCATGGATGCGGGCGAGCGCGGCGTCGTCCACCGGTCCGTCCACTTCCAGTTCGAATCGCTTTCCCTGACGTACGTCGGAGACGCCCTCGAAACCGAGGCGCGGCAGCGCGCGCTGCACCGCCTGGCCCTGGGGGTCGAGGATCTCCGGCTTGAGCATGACGTCGACTACGACGCGTGCCACTGGCACTCCCGGTGTGTGGTGCTGAGCAGGTCCCTTCAGACTACCCGCACAAAATTTCTACGCGAGTAGATTCGTAGGAATCTACAGACATTACCGGTGATGGCGGTCACGATCCGGTATCGGGTGATCCGCTTCGTGAAAACTTCCGGGAAAGATCCCCCGATCCTATTGCGCGACGGACACGCCAGCGGATTAAGTCTGTCTTCACAATGCAATGCGGGGCCCTGTACAAATGAATTGGCAATAGCCGATACTTTGCCCAATTAACCGCCGGACAGACGACATCACCGGGACGTAAGGGCACGTCAACGGAGAGATGTCACACGAAGGGACCGATATTCGTGGCGCAGCGTGTCGTGGTCACTCTCTCCGACGACATCGACGGCTCGGAAGCGGCGGAGACGATCGCCTTCGGACTCGACGGCAAGTCGTACGAGATCGACCTCAACGAGGCCAACGCCGAGAAACTGCGTGAGGCGCTCGCGCCCTACGTGGAGGCCGGGCGGAAGCGGTCGAGGTCGGGCAAGGCCTACAAGCAGACCCAGGTGGCCCCGGACCCCGCGGCCGTCCGCGCCTGGGCCATGGCCAACAAGCTGGACGTGCCGGCCCGCGGCCGGATCCCCAAGAAGGTCTACGAGGCGTTCGCCGACGCCCAGTGAGCCGGGGCGGGTGAGGCCGCCCGGGTGAGCCGCGTCGAGTGAGGCCCGGCGGGTGTGCCGTCTCGGGCACCCTGCCGAGGCCGGCCCTCAGTGTCCGTCAGCGGACCCTGGGGGCGGCGGACTTGGCCCCCGGCGGGAACCGACTTGCGTTGCACCCCTGCGGATCAGCTAGAGTCTGGAGCACGCCGAGGGGCAAGGCCGAAAGGCCCGGCTCACCGGAGTCACGCGGGTGTAGTTCAGTAGCAGAACATCCCCCTTCCAGGGGGAAGGCGCAGTGTGCAATTCCTGTCACCCGCTCTGATCACTTACCAACCATCCTTCTGGATCAGGTAATGTGGTCTGCGCGCCGATCGGTGGGAGCCGGTCGGAGGCAATGCGGACGTAGCTCAGTTGGTAGAGCGCAACCTTGCCAAGGTTGAGGTCGCGAGTTCGAGCCTCGTCGTCCGCTCTTGAATCAAGACCCCGGTCCACTGGACCGGGGTCTTCTGCGTTCCCGGATCTTCCGCGTTCCCGGATCACCGGGGTTCCGGCTCATCCCGGTTTCCCGATCTTCCCCTGACATTTGTCATGCCGACCGATGACAGCGCGCACTGCTCCACGGCCCCCACCACCGGGACGCTGGAAGCATGAAAACGAACGGGCACGAGGACGTGATCGAGGTCACCGACCTGCGGCGCGTGTACGGGGGCGGTTTCGAAGCCGTACGGGGAATCACCTTCTCCGTACGCCGGGGCGAACTCTTCGCCCTCCTGGGCACCAACGGCGCCGGCAAGACCTCCACGGTCGAACTGCTGGAAGGCCTCGCCCCGGCGTCCGGCGGACGCGTGCGGATCCTCGGCCACGACCCCTACACCGAGCGCGCGGCCGTCCGGCCCCGCATCGGCGTCATGCTCCAGGAGGGCGGCTTCCCCTCCGAGCTGACCGTCACGGAGACGGTCAGGATGTGGGCGGGCTGCACCACCGGCGCCCGGCCCGTCGGGGAGGCCCTGGAGATCGTCGGACTCGGGCGCCGCGCCGGCGTACGGGTCAAGCAGCTGTCCGGTGGCGAGAAGCGGCGCCTGGACCTCGCCCTCGCGCTCCTCGGCCGCCCCGAGGTGCTCTTCCTCGACGAGCCGACCACCGGCCTCGACGCCGAGGGCCGCCAGGACACCTGGGCGCTCGTCCGCGACCTGCGCGACCAGGGCACGACCGTGCTCCTCACCACGCACTACCTGGAGGAGGCGGAAGGGCTCGCCGACCGGCTCGCCATCCTCCACGAGGGAAGCGTCGCCGCGACCGGCACCCCGGCCGAGGTGACCGCCTCCCAGCCGTCCCGGATCTCCTTCGAACTGCCCGACGGCTACTTCCTCGGCGACCTGCCGCCCCTCGGCGAGCTGGGCGTCACCGGGCACGACGTCGAAGGGCGCGCGGTGGTGCTGCGCACCAAGGAACTCCAGCGGGCCGCCACCGGAGTGCTGCTCTGGGCGGAGCGGGCCCGGGTCGAACTCCGGCGGCTCGAAGTGCGGCCGGCCTCACTGGAGGAGGCGTTCCTGCGGATCGCGCGGGAGACGGCGGTCCGTACCGGCACGGGGGCCGCTGCGCACGACAAGGCGCTGACGGGCACGAAGGCCCGCAAGGACGGGGTGAGCGCATGAGCACCATGACCGACAGCGGCACCGGAACCGGCACCGGCAGGACGACTCTCAAGGGCCGGATGACCGCGCTCGCCCGCGCCGAGCTGACCCTGCTCGGGCGCAGCCGGGCCACGCTGGTCACCGCGGTGCTGGTGCCTCTGCTGCTGCCGCTCAGCGTGCGGTCGGCGACCGACCAGATGGACCTGGACGAGGTGGGGCTCAGCGTCGGCACGGTCATGCTGCCCGCCGCCGTCGGCTTCTCCCTGCTGTTCGCGGTGTACGCCGCCCTCACCAACATCTACGTCGTCCGCCGCGAGGAGCTGGTGCTCAAGCGGCTGCGGACCGGGGAGCTGCGGGACCCGGAGATCCTGGTCGGGGCCGCGCTGCCGGCCGTCGGCATCGCGGCCGCGCAGTGCGTGCTCCTCGCCGTCGGCTGCACCGTCCTGCTGGACCTCGGGGCGCCGCCCGCGCCGCACCTCGCCGTGCTGGGTGTGCTGTTGGGGATCGTGCTGTGCGTGGCGCTGGCCGCGGTGACGGCGAGCTTCAGCCGTACCGCCGAGAGCGCGCAGGTGACCAGCCTGCCGGTGATGTTCGTCTCGCTGCTCGGCTCCGGGGTCACCGTCCCGCTCGAAGTGCTGCCCGACCGGGTGGCGTCCGTCTGCGAACTGCTGCCGCTCTCCCCGGTCATCACGCTGGTGCGCGGCGGCTGGACCGGCGACCTCACCGCGTACGAGGCGCTGGGGGCCGTCGCCACCGCGCTGGCCTGGACCGTGCTCGCGGTGTTTGCTGTACGGCGGTGGTTCCGCTGGGAACCGCGCCGATGAGGGGAGTTGGCCATGCGGGGGCCTCGGGCATGGTGGCGGGGGAAGACCACGCCGGCGAAGGTGGAGACGTACATCCGGTGGTCGTTCTACTCGTTCCCCGCGATCGAGGTCGCCACCTTCGGGCTGCCCGTCGTCGGGACGGTGCCGATGCCCTGGGCGGGCTGGCTGGTGGCGGTGATGGTCGTGCACGCGGCGGTGAGCACGGTGTGCGGTGCCCGCGCGCTCGACTGGGTGCGGGGCGGCCGTGAACAGCCGCTCGGGCTGATGTGGGCGGTCGCAGCGGTGAGCGCGCTGATCGGGATCACCGCGAGCGTGCTCGCCGGCCGGGACCCCGACAGCGACACGGCCACCGCGCTGGGCTCGATGTTCGCCGGCGTACTGATCTTCGGCGTCGGAACGATCACGCTGGGCATGCGCGAACGGCGCAGCGGGCTGAACCTGATCGCGGGACTCTCCGCGGGTTCCGGGCTCCTGACGCTCCTCGTGGGCCCCGGCCCCGGCGAGGCGCTGGCCACGGCGATCGCCGTGCTGGTCGGCGCCTCGTTCTTCGCCTTCACCTCTTTCTTCTCCGTCTGGCTCGTCCGGGCCGTCTACGAACTCGACGCGGCCCGCGAGACCCGCGCCCGGCTCGCCGTCGCCGAGGAACGGCTCCGCTTCGGGCGCGATCTGCACGACGTGATCGGACGCAATCTCGCGGTCATCGCCCTCAAGAGCGAACTGGCCGTCCAGCTGGCCCGCCGCGAACGGCCCGAGGCCGTCGACCAGATGACCGAGGTGCAGCGGATCGCGCAGGAATCGCAGCGGGAGGTCCGGGACGTCGTACGCGGCTATCGCGAGGCGGACCTCGGCGTCGAACTGGCCGGTGCGCAGGGCGTCCTGGAGGCGGCCGGCATCGTGTGCTCGGTCGACCGGGCGGACACCGCCGGGCTGCCCGGCGAGGTGCAGTCCGCGCTCGCCTGGGTGGTGCGTGAGGGGACGACGAACGTGCTGCGGCACGGGAACGCCGGGCAGTGCACGGTGGTGTTGAAGGTGACGGAGGGGCAGGTGGTGCTGACCGTGGAGAACGACGGGATACGGGCGGCCGACGGGGAGGGGGAACGTACGGCGGCGGGTGCCGTCGCGGAGCGTTCCGCCGGTGCCGGGTCCGGGCTCGCCGGGCTGCGGGAGCGGCTCGCGATCGTGGACGGGACGCTGGAGGCGGGGCCGGTGGGCGGGGAGGCGTTCCGGGTGGTGGCCCGGGTGCCGCTGACGCCGGAGGCCGCTCCGGGTCCGGCGGGCGGGAGCATCGCGGTCACCTCCGCGGCGGGCGCTGTCCGGGAGGTCGCGTCGTGACGGCCGTACCGGAGGCGGGGCGGCCCGTGCGGCTGCTGCTCGCCGACGACGAGCATCTGATCCGGGGAGCGCTGGCCGCGCTGCTGGCCCTGGAGGACGACCTGCTGGTGGTCGCCGAGGCGGCGAGCGGACCGGAGGCGCTGGCGATGGCCCGGGCGCACGAGCCGGACGTGGCCGTCCTCGATCTGCAGATGCCGGGGGCCGACGGTGTGAGGGTGGCCACATCCCTGCGGGCGGAGCTGCCCGGCTGCCGGGTGCTGATCGTCACCGGTCATGGCCGGCCGGGGCATCTGAAGCGGGCGCTTGAGGCGGGTGTGCGCGGGTTCGTACCGAAGACGGTCAGTGCCCAGCGGCTCGCGGAGATCATCCGTACCGTGCACGCGGGAAACCGTTACGTCGACCCCGAGTTGGCCGCCGACGCGATCTCCTCCGGGGACTCGCCGCTGACCGCCCGCGAGGCGGAGGTGCTGGAGCTGGCCGCCGACGGGGCGCCCGTCGTGGAGATCGCCGAGCGGGCCGCGCTGTCCCAGGGGACCGTACGGAACTATCTGTCGTCGGCCGTCTCCAAGCTCGGGGTGGAGAACCGGCATGCGGCGGTACGGCTCGCGCGGGAGCGAGGTTGGGTATAGTTGCTCTCGCGCCACGGCGCACTGCGGACGTAGCTCAGTTGGTAGAGCGCAACCTTGCCAAGGTTGAGGTCGCGAGTTCGAGCCTCGTCGTCCGCTCCAGATAAGGCCCCCGGTTTCCCGGGGGCCTTATCCGTTACGCCCAGCGCGTGCCCGTCAGACGCTCGTACGCCTCCACGTACTTGGCGCGGGTGGCCGCGACGATCTCCTCCGGGAGCGGCGGCGGGGGCTGCTCGCTCGCCCGGTCCCAGCCGGACTCGTCGGACGTCAGCCAGTCACGGACGAACTGCTTGTCGAAGGACGGCTGGGCACGGCCCGGCTCCCACTGGTCTGCGGGCCAGAAGCGGGACGAGTCGGGGGTCAGGACCTCGTCGGCGAGGACGAGGGTGTCGTCCTCGTAGCCGAACTCGAACTTGGTGTCGGCGAGGATGATGCCCCGGTCGCGGGCGATGGAGCGGGCACGGCTGTACACGGCGAGTGTCGTCTGCCGCAGCTGGGCGGCGGTCTCCGCGCCGACCTGGCGGGCGACCTCCTCGTAGCTGACGTTCTCGTCGTGCTCGCCGACGGCGGCCTTGGTGGCCGGGGTGAAGATCGGCGCGGGCAGCTCCGAGCCGTCGACCAGGCCCTCGGGCAGGGCGAGGCCGCAGACCGTACGGCTCTCCCGGTACTCGGCGAGACCCGAACCGGTGAGGTAGCCGCGGGCGACCGCCTCGACCGGGACCATCCGCAGGGACTTGCAGACGAGGGTGCGGCCGGCCCAGTCGGCGGGGGCGCCCTCGGGCAGTTCGGTGCTCAGGACGTGGTTGGGGACCAGGTCGGCGAGCTGGTCGAACCACCACAGGGACAGCTGCGTGAGGACGCGCCCCTTGTCGGGGATCTCCGTCGGCAGCACCCAGTCGAACGCGGACGTTCGGTCGCTGGCGACCATCACGAGGTCGCCCGCCTCGTTCTGGTACAGCTCGCGCACCTTGCCGGTGTGCAGGTGCACCAGGCCCGGAACCTGGATCGGCTCAGGCTTTTCTACGAATCCGGACACGGTTCCTCCCCGTGGTGATGTCCAAGTGGCTCGATTGTCCCGTATCGGGGCGACCGGTCTGGGCCAGGGGGGCGGGTGAGGGCGTTCGGGCGCGTTGCGGCCGACGATGTCAGTCCCGTTTGCAGATGCGGTCCAGGAGGTTGGCCGTGGCCCGCTGGATACGAGTATCCACGTGGCCGGGGCGGTCCAGGGCCGGGGACCATGCGAACGTTCCGGATGCGAAGACCCAGGCGCCGGAGGGGGCCCGGTAGAGGGAGGTCTCCTGGTGGCGGAGGACGCCTTCGGGGTCCCGGTACGGGGAGTGGGCGAGGAGGATGCGGCCCTGGTGCTCGGGGAGCGCGGTGCGGGGGAAATAGCGGTCGGCCTCGCCGGCGACCATGCCGTGCAGCTCATCGCCCTCGTGGGCGCCGGTCGCGTCCCAGAGCCAGTGGTCGGCGTTGCGCACGACGAGGGGGTGGGGTTCGGGGACCCGGCCCTCGTACTGGATGCCCATCAACTGCTGCTCCGGGCGGTCGATTTCGCGCCACAGTGCGGGTT
Organism: Streptomyces sp. NPDC030296; assembly: GCF_055572815.1. Taxonomy (NCBI): domain Bacteria; kingdom Bacillati; phylum Actinomycetota; class Actinomycetes; order Kitasatosporales; family Streptomycetaceae; genus Streptomyces; species Streptomyces sp. NPDC030296. The sequence continues at coordinate 16,891 of NZ_JBVICQ010000021.1, read as the reverse complement.
TTCCGGGGCCCCGGCGTTTTCGGCAGGTGAGGAGCCGGTCGGGGACACCGGACGGGGAGGGGCTCAACTCCACCTGCCAGTACATGGTGTTGGAGGAGAGGAACACCAGGGAGATCCCGCTGTCCCGGGCGGTCTCGGCGGTACGGCGCATCTGCGGCGACCAGTACTCGTCGTGGCCGGGGAAGACCAGGCCCCGGTAGCGGGTGGGGTCGACGCGGCCGGAGTGCAGGTCGCGGGCGTCGGCGTAGGCGATGTCGTAGCCGTAGCGCTCGGCCCAGCGGATGAAGTCGTAGGCGTGGCCCACATGGAGGGGCAGGCCCGCGCCGGCGTACGGGCGGTCGAAGGAGACGGTCGTCGCGGCGTGGGACTCGCCGAGCAGCCGGCCGTCCTCGTCCCAGGCGTGGTAGAAGCTGGCGCCGGTGCGGCCGTCCTCCGGGTACAGGTTGTACGCCTGCCACGTGATGTCGGGCATCAGGAGCAGCAGGTCGGCGGGCTGGTCGTCGCGGACGGTGAACGGCACGTGGGAGCGGTAGCCGTCGGCGGTGGTCAGGACCGCCACGTACGCGCCGATGTTCCAGTAGCTCGGGATCTGCAGCCGCCAGGACAGCCACCAGTGGTGGCAGGAGACCGTGCGGTCGGCGGTCAGCGGCGGGGGCTGGACGATGCCGGACAGCCGCGGACTGGTGGTGATCTTCGCGGCGCCGTCGCCGCCGTAGTGGCCCACGCGGTAGATGTCGACGGCGAATTCCTGGGGCGGGTCCACGGTGATGTGGAAGTCGATGGACTCGCCGGGGGCGGCTGCACCGGTCGCGGTGAACCCTTTGATCTGGCGCCGCACGTCGTCGGCGGAGCGGGGGCCGGACGTCGAACGCGGGGCGGGGATGCGGGGGTCGGTGGCCCTGCCGCTCGGCGCCAGCGTCGCCTGGTCCACGTACCAGGGGACGACCTGGCCCGTGTCGTCGAAGTAGGTCACGTTGCCCCGGAGCCAGGGGACGGGACCCTGGCCGAAGGGGTCGGTCACAGCGTGCGCGAGTGCGCCCGATTCCCAGCGGCGGACGCGGTGCCGGTGCTCCGTGCCCATGAGTTCTCCCCTCCCTCGCCCCCGTGTGCCGTCACAAGCCCCTGCCGACTACACGCACGGTCCCAGCACATCACATTACGCACGCGCTCCGTCACCGTTCGTCGCGAATTGATGAGAGTGGAAACCGCGGCTCCGGATGGGGAGGCCGGAGGGCCCGGCCGGAGGGGGTCAGACCAGGCGGACCGGCTTCTCGGGGCGGACGCCGAGTCGGCGGAGCCACTCGCGCAGGGGGGCCGGGTCGCCGTCCTCGACGAGGGTGAGGACGCGGGGGGCGAGGTCGGCGGCCCGTTCGCCGTGGACGAGGAGGGAGGGGCCGTCCAGCCAGTCCAGGCCCGGGGTGGCGCCGGCGGTGTCCATCGCCGCGCAGCAGACCATCGCGGCGACGTGTTCCGCGAGCAGGTCGCGGCCCGTGCGGGGCGGCTGCATCGGGAACAGCGGCAACAGGCCGTCCTCCCACAGCGCCCGGTCCGGGCCCGGCGCCTCGGCGCCGCCCGGCTGCTGCGCCGCGGGGCGGGGCGCAGCCGCCTCCTCCCTCGCCAGCTCCGCGGTCAGCCCGGCGGCCAACGCGGCGGCCTGCACGGTGGCCGGGCCCTGCTCGTCGTCCTCGTCGGCGGGGGCGGGCTCCGGAGTCGGAGTGTGGGTGGTGTCGGCGTCGGGGGCGGAGGTCGCGGTGGTGTCGGAGCCGACGGGCAGGTCGGTTGCGGGGCCGGGGGCGGCTTCGGAGGCGGGGGCCGTTTCCGGGCCGGGGCTGTGGGTCGTGGGTTCGGCTGTGGCGTCGGGGGTGGGTATGCCTCGGTGCTGCGGCTCGGGGGCCGCTGGTTCCGTGGCGGGGGCAGGGGTGGCGGCCTGGGGCGCGCCGGCGGCCGTGGGGCCGGTCGGCTGTCCGTCGGACCGGGTCTCGGGGGACCCCGGCGGTGCCGTCAGGTGGTCCAGGACGCGGGCCAGGGTGGGGCCGGTCTGGTCGGGGCCGGTGCGGTCGGTGGTGCGGTGGACGCCCATCGCGTCGAGCACCCGGTGGAGCCGGGCCGCCTCCGTGCGCCATTTGCGGTCGACGACCTCGTCCGGGTACTCGTTCCAGTCGACCGGGGCCCAGTCGCGGCCGGCCTCGGCGGGGCCGCCGTGGAAGAGGCGCGCGGCGAGCAGCGACGCGGCCTCGTCGACCGTGCCGGGTTCTTCGAGGAGGTCGCAGGCGGGGCGCTCCCCGAGCCGGGAGGCGAAGCCCTCGGCGAGGCGGTCGCGGCGGGACAGCTCGGTGAGCGCGGCGACGACGCCCGCGTCGAGACGGGACGGCCAGCGGCCCATCCGCCAGGCGGGCAGCGCGACGCGCGTGAGAAGCCGGTCCCAACCGGCGTAGGCCAGCCCGACCTGCTCCTGGGCGACGATCCGCAGACCGTAGTCCACAGCCTGTGCACGCTCGGCCGCGGCGGCCGCCACGCCGCGCTCCATCTCCGCCGCGTGGGCCCGGCAGCCGCGCAGGAGGAGCCGGGTCACCCAGCCGACGCCGGCCAGCACCGTACGGACGAGGGGACCGTGCGTCGGGGCGGAGCTGACGGCGACGGCGGCGTCCAGGCCGCGGACGAAACGGCGGGCCGCGGCTATGTCCGGGTGCGCCGACGGGCCCGTACCCGCCACGACCGGTGCGAGCACCGCCCGTAGCTCCCCCACCCGCATCCACCACAGGAACGGTGAGCCGATGACCAGTACGGGCGCGGTGGGGGCGCGGTGGCGGCGGTGCGACGACAGTCCGGACGAGAAGCCGGACGGCATGCCGGGCGGGACCCCGGTTCCCGTCGTGACACCTGACGGTCCTCCTCGGGCGTCGGGCGTCTCGTCGCCGCTGCCGGGACCGCGTCCGCCGGGGCCGGGGGCGCCCGACGCCCCGCTCGACGTGCCGCCGGACGGTGACGCGGCGGCCGGCGAGGTCCCGGCCGAGGTGGCGGCCGACGAGGTGGCGGCGTGGCTGTCGGGTGAGGTGTGGGACGGGTGGGTGCGGTCCTCCAGCCAGCTGTCGCAGTCGGGGGTGAGCGCTATCGCGGAGGGAGCGGGGACGTCGAGGCGGTCCGCCAGGTCGCGGACCAGGCGGTAGAGGTCGGGCGCGGCTTCCTCGGTGATCGAGACGGTGGGGCTCACGGCGGGCCGGGCTCGGGCCACGACGAGCGCGATACCGGCGGCGGCGAGCAGGTCGAGGGCGGCGAGGCCGGAGACCACCCAGCGTGCCGTGGACCAGAACGGACCGGTGAGGTGGCCGGTGGAGACGCCGGCCACCAGGACGACCGCGACGGCGGCCGGCAGCAGAGCCACGGCCGTCGCGCGGCTGCGGACGCGCAGCACGGCGAGGGCCCGCGCGCGCGCTGCCCGCGCACCCGCCTCCTCACCACCCGCCATACCGCTCACGACCCGACGTCACCCCCTGCTGTCCCGCGCGGCGTGCGCCGCGACGGCTTCCCGTCGGCGTCGTGGCCGCCGAATGCCCTGACGTTGCTCACTCCCCCACTGTGGCACCCACGACTGACATCGCAATGCCGGTGGGCCAAGTGCCGGAGCACTTGCGCCGCACCCTAGTTGGGGGCTCGGCGCCCGTCAGCCGGATGGCCCATCGGTCACTCGATGGAATGGCTTTGGGGAGAGGTGATCGAAGCGGGGAGGGATCGGGGCCCGCGGTTCCAAGGGCTCCGAGCGCGCTCGGGAGGGGGCTCGGGAGGGGGCTCGGTGGGGGGTGCGGTGGCGCTGCGCGCGTTGGGGTGCGCGGGGCGCGCGCGGCGCTCGGGGGTCGCGCGGGGCACATCCGTCACGTGGTGCGTCAGGTGCCCCGCGCAGCGCCCGGGTGCGTCGGTTCGGCCGTCGGTCAGGCCTCGGCCGCCGCCTTGGCGGCGATGTCCGAGCGGTGCTGGGAGCCGTCCAGGCCGATGCGGGCGACAGCGGTGTACGCGCGGTCGCGGGCCTGGGTGAGGTCCTTGCCGGTGGCCGTGACGGACAGGACGCGTCCGCCCGCGCTGACCACGGCGTCGCCGTCGCGCTTGGTCCCGGCGTGCAGCACGTACGCGTGCGGGGCGTCCACGGCGGCCACCTCGTCGAGCCCGGTGATGGGGTCGCCGGTGCGCGGGGTGCCGGGGTAGTTGTGCGAGGCCACGACCACCGTGACGGCCGCGTCGTCGCTCCAGCGGAGGGGTTCGAGGTCGCCGAGGGTGCCGTTGGCGGCGGCGAGCAGGACACCGGCCAGCGGGGTCTTGAGGCGGGCCAGGACGACCTGGGTCTCCGGGTCGCCGAAGCGGGCGTTGAACTCGATGACCCGTACGCCCCGGCTGGTGATCGCCAGGCCGGCGTAGAGCAGGCCGGAGAACGGGGTGCCGCGGCGGCGCATCTCGTCGACGGTCGGCTGCAACACGGTCTGGAGGACCTCGTCGACCAGCTTGGGGTCGGCCCACGGGAGGGGGGAGTACGCGCCCATGCCGCCGGTGTTGGGGCCCTCGTCGCCGTCCAGCGCGCGCTTGAAGTCCTGGGCGGGCTGGAGCGGGAGGACGGTCGTGCCGTCGGTGATCGCGAAGAGGGAGACCTCGGGGCCGTCCAGGAACTCCTCGATGACGACGCGGCCGCAGGCCAGCGCGTGCTCGCGGGCCGCGCCGAGGTCCGGGGTCACGACGACGCCCTTGCCGGCGGCCAGCCCGTCGTCCTTCACGACGTACGGGGCGCCGAACGCGTCGAGCGCCTCGTCGATCTCCTCGGCGGTGGTGCAGACGTACGACCGCGCGGTGGGCACGCCCGCGCCGGCCATGACCTCCTTGGCGAAGGCCTTGGAGCCCTCCAGCTGCGCGGCCTCCCCGGAGGGGCCGAACACCGGGATGCCCGCCTCGCGCACGGCGTCGGCGACACCCGCGACCAGGGGGGCCTCCGGGCCCACGACCACCAGGTCGGCCTCCAGGCGGGTGGCCAGCGCGGTCACGGCGGCGCCGTCCAGCGCGTCCACCGCGTGCAGCTCGGCGACCTCCGCGATGCCTGCGTTGCCGGGGGCGCAGTGGAGCGCGGTGACGTCGGAGTCGAGGGACAGAGAACGGCACAGCGCGTGCTCACGGGCACCGCTACCGATGACGAGGACCTTCACGGGGCCAGCCTAACCGGCTGGGCGGGGTGGGTTTGTGGGGGCTTCCGAAGAGTGGGACGGCGGAGGTTCGTGGGATCAGACGAAAGAGGGCGCCGGTGGTGGGACTGGGAAGGCGCTGGCACCCCCGTCCCCGCGGACGGCGCTGTCACTCGCTCCCCCAGCCCCGCCCCGCCCGGTCCCGCCCCGCCGCGCTACTCGTTCGCGATCTCCTCCACGACCGTCGCGCCCAGTTCGCGGACGATCAGTTCGTGGCCGGAGAGGGCGGATTCGTCGAGGTCGGGGTCGTCGTCCTCGGGGGTGTCGTCCTCGGGGGAGACCGGCGGGGGCTCCGGGGCCGGAGGGGGTGTGGGAGCGGCGGTGGGTGCGGCCGGGCCCGGCTGCTGGGGTGCCGGCGGCGCCGGGGTCGACGCGGCGGGCGGGTGGGGGGCCGAGGACGATGCCTGGGGTGGGGCCGGGCGGGACGCCGGGGCGGGGGAGCCGCCGTAGCCGCCGCCCGCGCCACCGCCTCCGCCGTACCCACCGGGGGCCGGGGGCGCGTAACCGCCGGCCGGGGCCGAGCCGCCGCCCGATGTGTCGACGAGCGCCTCGATCTTCCAGTGGACGTTGAACTGCTCGCCCAGCGCCGCGCGCAGGACATCCTCGCTGCCGCTGCTCGCGAAGTTGTCCCGTGCGCCCGCGTTGACGAAGCCGATCTGGAGTGTCGTGCCGTCGAAGCCGGCGACGTGCGCGTTCTGACTGAGCAGGATCCAGGTGAACCGGCGGCGGTTCTTCACGGCCTCCAGGATGTTCGGCCACAGCATGCGGGGGTCGAGCCCGCCGGGGGCCGGGTTGTACGCGGCCGGGGCCGGGGTGGACCGGTCCGCCGGGGGCGGAGTCGGCCGGCCGTGTGCGGCGGACGGGGGCGCGGCGGCGTGGCCCGGCGTGGGGCCGGACGGTCCTCCAGGCACCGTTCCACCACCGGCGGGCGCGGCCGTGGGCCACCCACCGGGGCGCCGCCCGCTGCCGGCGGCGGCCGGCGTGGGCCACGCACCGGGCCCGGCGGCGGGGGCGTTCGGGTGGGCGTGGGGCGGGGCGGCGGCCGTCCCTGACTGCCCTGAGGGCCCTGACTGAGCGGTGGGCTCGGCGGGCGGGTTGCCCGGCGGAGCCTCCTGCGGGGCGGCCGGGGCGACCCCGGCGGGGCCCCCCGCACCGGGCCCTCCGAAACCACCGGCGCCCCCGGCACCGTACGCGTCCGAACCCGGCCCGCCGACGGGACCGGCACCTGCGGCCGCGGGCGCTCCCTGAGCACCGGGCATCCCCGAACCCCCGGGCGCCCCGGCGGCTCCCGGCGCGCCCTGCCCTCCGGGCGCCCCCGCGCCCCCGGCACCGCGCACGGCGGCCCGAGCCGCGGCCGGCCCGCCCCCCGGCGGCACCGGCGGGCCGGGAGCGACCGGCGGGGCCATGCCCATCGGCGCGCCCGCCGCCCCGTGGACGTCGGGCCCGGGGGCGTATCCCATGGCCGGGCCGGGGCCGGACGCCGAGAAGTTCACGCCACGCTCCAGCCGGTCCAGGCGGGCCATGACGGAGCGTTCGTCGCCGTAGGTCGCGGGGAGGAGGACGCGGGCGCAGATCAGTTCCAGCTGGAGGCGGGGGGAGTTGGCGCCCCGCATCTCCGTGAGGCCCTCGTTGACGAGGTCGGCGGCGCGGCTGAGCTCGGCGGCGCCGAAGACGCCGGCCTGGGCCTGCATCCGCTCCAGGACGTCGGCGGGGGCGTCGATGAGCCCCTTCTCGACGGCGTCGGGCACGGCGGCCAGGATCACCAGGTCACGCAGCCGCTCCAGCAGGTCGGCGACGAACCTCCGCGGGTCGTTGCCGCCCTCGATGACGCGGTCGACGACCTCGAAGGCTGCGGCCCCGTCGCCCGAGGCGAAGGCCTCGACGACCGAGTCGAGCAGCGACCCGTCCGTGTAGCCCAGCAAGGACGTGGCCATGGCGTATGTCACACCCTCGTCCGTCGCGCCGGCCAGCAGCTGGTCCATGACGGACATCGAGTCACGCACGGAACCGGCGCCCGCGCGCACCACCAGCGGGAGGACGCCCTCCTCGACGGGGATCTTCTCCTTGGCGCAGACCTCGCCGAGGTAGTCGCGGAGCGTGCCCGGCGGGACGAGCCGGAACGGGTAGTGGTGCGTACGCGAACGGATCGTCCCGATGACCTTCTCGGGCTCGGTCGTCGCGAAGATGAACTTGAGGTGCTCCGGGGGCTCCTCGACCACCTTCAGCAGCGCGTTGAAACCGGCCGACGTGACCATGTGGGCCTCGTCGATGATGTAGATCTTGTACCGGCTTGCGGCCGGTCCGAAGAACGCCTTCTCGCGCAGCTCACGGGCGTCGTCCACACCACCGTGCGAGGCGGCGTCGATCTCGATCACGTCGATCGAGCCCGGGCCGTTCCGCGCGAGGTCCTGACACGACTGGCACTCGCCGCACGGGGTGGGCGTGGGCCCGTTCTCGCAGTTCAGGCAGCGCGCGAGGATACGGGCGCTGGTCGTCTTGCCGCAGCCGCGCGGCCCGCTGAACAGGTACGCGTGATTGACCCGGTTGTTCCGCAGCGCCTGCTGCAGCGGGTCGGTGACATGCTCCTGCCCGATGACCTCGGCGAACGACTCCGGGCGATAGCGGCGGTACAGCGCGAGAGACGACACGCCTACGAGGTTATAGGCGCCCACTGACAACCCGGACGCGGCCGAAGCGGGGCCGGACGCCGAGCGGACGTCTTCCGGGACGACGGCCCGGCTTGCTCGCTTGCTCTCAGGCCCCCCGCTGCTGGGCGGACTCAGCAAGACAACGAAAGACCCCCCACGCACCCGCCAGAGCCGACCTACCCTTGCTGCCTTCCGGCCCTGGGGGAGTTCAGTCAGATAGCGCCGCGTGAGGGGCTACGCCCAGCCTACCCGATCCGCCGACCCCACCCGCCCGCCTCCCCACCTCGACGCCTCCCCCTCGTCACCGACCTCCAACGAGTTCGCAAGCACCCTCCGCCGTCATGTAATGTTTCCGGCGGAGGATTCGCCTAGAGGCCTAGGGCGCACGCTTGGAAAGCGTGTTGGGGGCAACCCCTCACGAGTTCGAATCTCGTATCCTCCGCCAGTGCCTCACCGGGCACGATGTCGAAGGGCCCCACCGTTCGCGGTGGGGCCCTTCGACGTTGTCCGTCTCAGTTCCCGTCTCAGTTCGTCTTCGGGAGCTCCCAAAGAGCGTCGCCAACTTGCTGCGCGACCTTGCGGAGCATGGTCCCCGTCACGTGCATGTACCGGGCGCGCATCCGGGCCGCTCCCCCAGGCTCCCAACCCATGATCGAGTCGATCACGACGTCAGGCACGCCGAGGATCAGGAGAACAGTCGCGGCGGTGTGGCGAGCGTCATGGAGTCGGCCGTCCCGTACGCCAGCGTCCCGGAGAAGCCGCTTCCAGACGTGGAAGTCGGTGTTCGGGCTCAGCGGCCCACCGACCGGTGAGGCGAAGACGTACCCCTTGCCCTCCCAGTCAGCACCGGCCGCGATCCGCTCCCGCTCCTGGGCTTCCTGGTGCTGGCGGAGAATCTTGATCAGCGGATCGGGCAGGCCGATGGTGCGCCGCCCGGCACGCGACTTGGTGGACTTGTGCTCGCGCCGGGTCTGCTCTCGCTTGGGGCAGTAGCCCGCCTTCCGGCCGCACGGGTGGGCACCGCAGCCGTGCGCGTACTTCGGGCGGAGCCGGTTCTTACGGATGCGGACATACCCGGCGGCGAGGTCGACGTCTTCCCAGTGCAGCCCCAGCGCCTCACCCTGCCGAAGGCCGAGGGCCAGGGCGACGACCCAACGCGCGCTGTTGCGGAGCTTGGCCGCCTCGACGAGGAGGCTCTGAACCTCTTCGATCGTGTACGGCTCGATGTCCTCCTCTTCGAGGCGGGGAGCCTTGGCGATCTCCGCCGCGTTCGTGGCGACGTGCCCGCGTCGGACGGCCTCACCGAGGGCGACCCGGATCGTCCGGTGGGCATGGTGGGCGGTGCCGGCGGAGCTCCCGGACTCCTGCATCTTCCGGTAGAAGCGCTCCAGGTGCTCGGGCTCCAACTTGGCGAGCTTGTGAGCGCCCAGGCCGGGCACCAGGTGGACGCGTACGTCGACCTCGTACCCGTCGTACGTGTTCTCGGAGACGTACGGCTTGGCGATGTTCTCGACCCAGTGCTCTAGCCAGGCTTGGAGCGTCCAGCTCTGCCCCGGCTTCCTGAGCTTCTTGTCGTCCCGCGCGCGCTCCATCTCGCGGACAGCCTTGGTCACTTCGGCCTTGGTCTTGCGCTCGATGTGACGGCGGTCCGGCTTGCCGTCGTCGCGGACACCGACCGTCACACGGCCATGCCACTTGCCGTCCTTGCCGAGGTAGATGGTCGAGGCCCCGTTGGGCTGGCGGGTGCGCTTCTTCTCTGCCATGCCATCCCCCTCAGGCCGCTTCGGCGGGTCGGTGGCGCAGCTTGGCCACGTAGGCGGGTACGGCGTCGGCGGGGACGCGGCGGAGCCGTCCGACCATGACGGACTCGATCTCTCCCGCAAGGACGAGCCGGAAGCACGTCGTACGGCCGATGCGGAGTCGCCTGGCCGCTTCTTCCACGGTGAGGAGAGCCAAGGACGGGTCGAAGGGATCAGGCCTGAAGGTGGTGACTTGAGGCTCAGCCATGGGTGGGCTCTCCTTCCGTTCCGAGGGCAGGTTCGAGGGATGCGGCAAGCCAGGCTTCGGTGTCGGACAGGCCGGTTCCGGCGAAGACCCAGTGCGCGAGGACGTACGTCGTGGCTGTCTCGTGTGCTGTTGGCGGGGTGTGGTGTTGGGCGCGGCGCCATTGGGCGCGGGCGTCGCGGAGGGCGCCGAGGGTGGTGGAGTAGCGGCGGGACTTGGTGGAGAAGTGGCCGCGGAAGCCGAGCATGTGGGCCCAGGCGCGCAGGCGGAGGTGTTCGAGGTCTTTGCGGGCGCCGAGGGTCCAGGCGGTTCGGATGAGGCGGCGGGCGTGGTCGCTGATGTCGAGCTGGGCGAGTTCGGCGGCGAACTTCAGCGGGCGGTCGAGAGCTCCCGTGGCGGTTTCGGCGCCTTTGGTTGCGTACTTGGCGATGTACGCGGCGACCGCGCGCTCGGTCAGTTCCTGGCCGTCGTTGAAGTCGGCGGATCGGATGGTCTGGACGTCGAGTTGGCTGCCGAAGGTGAAGGTGTGGGCGCGTCCGTCGATGACCGGGCCGTCCACGCGGACCGTGGCCGCAGCCGCCTCAATGGCGTCCGTGAGCAGCTCGGCGGTGGCCCAGGCCGGGGGCGGGGTGTCGCCGCCGGTGGGCCCGTCGAGGCGGATGACGGCGTGGAAGTGGACCGCACCGCGCTTTTGATACTCGGCGACCTTGGCGAAGGAGACGCGGGCGTGTTCGCGGAACCGGCGTTGTGACAGGCCGGCGCGCTTAGCGACTTCCCGGCGGAGGTAGGTGGAGAAGCGGCGCCACAGTGGTCCGGCGTGGGCGTTCCAGAGGACGGCCGCTTCGTAGTCGTAGGTATCGGGGTCGAGTGGGGTGCCGAGTGTCTCGTCGTCCTGGTCGTGGTGGGTGCCGCAGCGGCAGGGGCGTCCACTGGAAGGGCGGTTGTGGACCGGGCCGAAGCTCGGTGCGGTGAAGGTGGCGAAGACGCGCGGGTGGGTGCCGACCTGTTCGGGGGTGCCCTTGCCGCCGCGCAGGCCCGAGGTGATCAGGTGGAAGGTGTCCCGGCGGTAGACCTCGGCGCAGGCCGCGCAGCGGGTGGTGCGGCGGTTGTTGCAGCGGACGAGGAGGTTCCCGGCCGGGAGGTCGGTGGAGTCGAGGTGCTGGAGGACGCGGCCGATCTCGCCGGTCGTGGTGTCGATGTCGTATTCGGTGCGGTGGCCGTCGAGGCGGATCGGGTGGGTGCAGCCGCCGAGGCCGGAGAGCTGGCGGAGGATGCCGGGCAGGGTGCCGTGCTCGGCGAGTTTCGTGAGGTCCGGGAGCGGGGGCGGGGTGGTGCGGGTGAAGATGGCGGTCTCCTTCTGACTGGCTCGGTCAGGAGTTGTGGCGCTGGGGCGGCAGATGCTTGGTCGTGTGTGCCGCCCCAGGTGCTGGCGCGGCTCAGCGCCGGTTCTGCTCGCGCATCAGGGAGCGCAGGACCACGGCCGCGACGGCCACGGAGATGGCCGAGACGGCGACGGCGGCCAGGAGCGCGGTGAGGACGACACCGCCCACGACCACGGCTCCCACCACGGCGGGGCCGATGTGGACCGCCGGGAGCGTGCGCCGGACGGGCGCCGGGTCGGCCGGGGTGTGGGTGTGCGCGGGCGGCGGGGTCGGGTTGTCGGGGTACTTGGGCAGGAACACGGTCACGTTCTCCTCATCTACTCGTCTAGGCATGTGAGTTGTTTATGACGTCCACGCCGGTACGCGTGCCGGACTCGATGGCGGGGGCGAGGAAGGTCTGCGAGAGCCAGAAGCCGAAGAGGGCGATCAGGACGACGACCCAGGTGCGGACGCCGAGGAACTTGACCGCGCCCCAGGCGAAGAGGCCGAGGACTACGACGAGCGGCAGGCTGACGGTCACGGTGGGCTTGTTCCTTTCAGCGGATCAGCTGACGGGGCAGCGGTGGGTGCGTGCGGCCAGTTCGGCGGCGGCGCGGCTGTCGTAGTCGGCGGAGAAGCCGCAGCGCGGGGCGGTGCAGGCGGCGGTGTGCTTCTCGCGGCCCCGGCCGTCGTAGGACGTGGCGACCTGGACGGGGCCGATGCGGGTGACTTTGCGGAAGCGGCGGTTGGCGGACACGGGATCTCCTCTCAGAGGTGGGCGGCGATGGCTTCGGCCATGGGCGCGGGGACGCCGAGGCGGGCGCGAAGGGTGGGGGTGTCGATGGGTGTTCCGGTACGGGTGTGGTGTTCAGCGGCGACCTTGCGGGCGTGTTCAACGAGGGCGGCCGGGACGGCGACGGCGGGTCGCTCAGGCGGCGGTGCTTCGATGGCCGGCGGAGTCGTCGGCGGTTCCGGCGATTCCTCCGCGTCGAGTTCGGGGGCGTCCTCCTGGTCCACGGGGTCGTCTGTGTGCTCGGTGTCCTCGGCGGCCGTTGTCGGTGGGGTGTGGGCGAGGAGGGTTCCGCCGAGGAAGGCGACGGCGGGCCAGCCTGCGACGAGGATGCGCAGCCAGGCCGGGACGTCGTTCATGTCGAGCAGGCCGGCGGTGGCGACGTTGGCGCCGAGGGAGGCGGCGAGGGCGATGACGAACCAGCACCACCCGGCCGCCTTTGCCTCACCGGAGCGCAGTCGGCGCCAGGCGGCGACGAGCAGCAGGTCGACCGAGACGGGATAGGCCCACGCCTTCCACCCGTCCTGTCCGGCCGCCAGGGCGATGTCGTGCAGGTGGGCGAAGGACAGCGCGGCGGCGATGAGCGCCTGGACGAGCACCGCGTCGACACGGGCCAGTTGGGCGCGCATGGAGCGGCTCCTTTTCGGGTTCAGGCATGGCAGGGGTAGGGACGTGGCGCGAGACGGTCACGCCGACCGGAGTGGGAGAGTGCGGCTCAGTCGGTCACCGGGCGTGGCTGTACCGCCGGGGCCGGGGACTCGACGGGCCGTACAGGCACGTCGGGCTGGAACGGCTTGAGCGAGGGCAGGTCAGGGACCAGGTGGGCCGTATCCCGGCAGATCCCGGCGGCCTCGCCGAGGGAGAGGTACGGCGTGCGGATGCGGGACCAGCCGCCGGAGGTGTCACCGGCCACGGCCAGGCCGGGCAGCTCGGGAGCGATGGCGCAGGCGGCGAGGACCGCTTCGGGGGCGATGTCGCCGAGGGCCATCTTCGCGGAGGCTTCGTCATTGACGCGATGGCAGACCCGGCCGGTGAGCTGGGCCCGGAGCATGGTGGCGCCCTTGCCCAGCTCGGCGCCGAAGCGTTGCCCGCAGACCTCCAGGTAGATCCCGGCGGCGCGGCCGAGCTGGGCAAGGCGGATGAGCTGGGTGACCATCTCGTCCCGGCGTTCCTCGTCCTTCTTCGTGGCGACGAGGAAGAGTTCGGCCACCTCGTCGACGAACAGCACGATCGGTACCGGGCGTTCGCTCTCGGGCAGGCCCCAGATGTCGGAGGTGATCTCCTCGTCGGGGGTGCCGGGGGCGATGCCTTGCCGGGCCTTGATCAGGTCGTAGCGGTCCTCCATTTTCTTGACGAGCACAGGCAGCAGGTCGGCCGCCTGCTCTGGATCGGTGGCGAGGGCGGAGAGCCGGGAGGCGAACGGCGCCAGCTCCACACCCCGCTTGCAGTCGATACCGACCAGCGCGACAGGTTGCCGGGCGAGGCCGGTGATCAGGTGGCGCAGGTACATGGACTTGCCCGACAGTGTGGCGCCCAGGGTGAGCTCATGGGGAATGGTGCGGTAGTCGCGGACGAACGGTGTCGCGTCCTCCCGCAGCGCCACGGGCACCTTGAGGAGCTCGGCGGCGGCCTTGCGTGGCATCCGCACGTTCCGCAGGACGTCGAAGCCTACGAGTCGCAGTTCGACCACGCCCGGCTTGACCGTCGTCACGTACACCGCGTGCACCCCCCACGCATGCCGCAGCCGCTCGGCGGAGGCGGCGACGTCGGCCGGTTCCTGGCCGGGAGCGAGCCGGAGGCGAAGCCGCAGCCCGGTCGAGGTGGGCCGGATGATGCCCCGCCGAGGCGGTACCGGCCGGACCTCCCGCCGGGTGGTGGCCTTGACGGCGAGGACCCGCAGCCGGGACGGCGCCACCGTCAGCCCACACGCCTCCATGACCGAGCCGTACGTCCCGAGGAGCCGGGCGGTGGATATCGGCAGGCCGACCGTGGGCCAGTACAAGCGGGGGTGCTTGGCTCGGGCGTAGGCGGCCCCGCCGCCGAGTACGGCGACAGGACCACCCACCTCCAGAAGTGTCACCAGGTCGGACATCAGGCGGTGGCCCCCATGGCAGCCGGGAAGGCGGCCGGGGTCACGGCGGCGGCGCGGAAGGCGATGCCGTGCCGCTGCTGCCCGTTGAACACCGACTCCCACGGCCGGGCAACCAGCCCCGGCAGCGAGACCGGCGCCCCCAGCGCCAGCCCCTCGGCCACACCGCCCTCAGGCACGGTGACCTTGATCAGCGACGACTCGCCGTCCTCGATGTAGACGACGCCGATCGTCATCAGCGCCTCACCGCTGACGGCGTCCTTGGCGATCTCGCCCGTCTGCCGGTCCCGGACCTTGGGCTCGGGAGCCTCCGTCAGCAGGATCGTTGCGGCCGAGGTCTCAACACGGATGGTACGCAAGGGAACTTCCCCTATCTACTCGTCTATACATGCAGCGTCCGACGAACCCGATCTTCCGGGCTCACGCGGACCACCCTGCCACACCACTTGCCCACTCGTCTATACGAGTATGCCTGTTGGGGTGTACGAGTCGGAGAAGCATCCCCGCGCACCACCGCAAACCACCTGATTACGTCGCCGGAAGCTGATACGACAGCACGTACGCATCCGCCGCCATGACCGTGTCGCAGACCTCAACGGCCCGCCCCTCGGTGTCGAAGGCAGTGCGAATCAGGTGAATGACCGGCACACCGGAGGCCAGCCGCAGCGTCTTCACCTCGGCGGGCGAGGGCATCCGGGCACGGATCTCCTCCTCGAAGTGGTCGAGGCGATGGCCCAGCTCCTCCAGCCGGGCGTAGATGCCGCCGGGGCCGGGGTTGGGTTCGGCGATCGGAGTACCGCGCGCGATGTCGAGGGGCAGATAGGAGGTGGCGAACTCGACCGGACGACCGTCGAGGAGATACCGGCGCCGACGAGCCAGAACGCGCCGCACGGACCCAAGCCGGGTGGAGATGTCCTGACTGGCCTTCTCTTCCTTCACCTCAAGACTGTCGACCTGGGGGTGGCTGCCGGCGGCGTTGGCTTCGACGATGAAGGCGGACTTGCCCTGCTCGCGGTGGCGCCGGGCGAACCGGTCGGAGGCGAGACGCCGCACGGGCGGCCGTGGTCGCACGAAGACGCCCTTGCCGTGCTCGGCGTGTACGAGCCCTTCGCCCTGGAGGACGGAGAAGGAGTTTCGGACCGTCATCCGGGATACCCCGTAGTGATCGACAAGTTCCGCTTCCGAGGGCAGCTTCTCGCCCTCCTTGAACCGCCCACGGTCGATGGCCTCGCGCAGCTGGTCGGCGATCTGCCGAAAGACCGCACGATCGCTCGTGGGGTCGAGATCGCCGAGGAGGCCGGAAGGAAGAGAGGGCACGTGTACTCCTTTAGATATCTAGACGAGTGGGCGTTTGTTGTTGCTACGGTGGAGAGCCTAGCCAGCCGAGAGGGCCGAGGAACGTGAGCACCGACCGTCCGCACTCCGTGAGCGTCGCCGGAGTCATCGTCGACGACCAGGGCCGTGCCCTCTTGATCAAGCGCCGCGACAACGGTCACTGGGAACCGCCGGGCGGAGTCCTCGAACGCGAGGAAACCATCCCGGAGGCCCTCCAGCGCGAAGTTCTCGAAGAGACCGGCATCAAGATCGCGCTTCCCGCGACCCTGACCGGCGTCTACAAGAACATGACGGGCCTGATCGTCTCGCTGGTCTTCCGGTGCGAGGCGGCCGACGGCACACCGACCACCGGCGACGAGACCCGCGCACTGCGCTGGGCCACCCGTGAAGAAGTCACTGAGCTTGCCGACGAGGCGTACGCGATCCGCGTCACCGACGCATTGGACGCAGCGTCCCCGCCGGCCATCCGCGCCCACGACGGCGTGAAACTCGTCTAGCCCGTACCCGCTGCACATGGCGGCCTACCAGCACGAAGGAACTTGTATGCACGAGTATACGAGCACCGCCCGGGTCTGGGGACTCACTTGCCCAGGATTTCCCGAGGAGGTGAGCCGGGCCCGCCGCTGGACCCGCGACATCCTGCGAGGAGCACCTATGGCCGACGACGCCGAACTGATCGTGAGCGAACTGAGCGCGAACGCGATCCTCCACACGGCCAGCGGCCTGGAGACGGGCAGCTTCCACCTGGCCCTAGCGGTGACCCGGAACGTGATCGCCCTGTCAGTGACGGACGGAGGAGGCACCGGTACGGCCCCGAAGGTCGAGCACCAGGACGACGAAGCCGAACACGGCCGGGGCCTGGGCATGGTCACCGCACTCGCCCACCGAGTCGCCATCCACGGCAGCAAGGCCGGCTACACGGTCACCGCGGAACTCTTCACCGGTACCCGACCGGGAGACCGCCTGTGCTGAAGGACGAGGCCCGCCGCGGCTACTGGTGTGAGTGCTGGACCGAAAACCTTGACCGAGAAGGCGGGTTGGAGCTCCGGGGGTCGTTCGACGCCTACTCGGCGCCGCAGGCCGACAGATGGGTTGCCGTCGCGCTCCGCACGATCTCACCGGCATTCGACCCTGACTCATCCGCCCAGGCGTGGGAGTGGCTGTACGACGGCCGCATAGAGACCCGCCGAGCCCTGTTGCGCTGCGAGCCCTGCACGGTGTCCGTCACCCACACCACGACCCGCATCACCTGGACCATCCGACCGGTGATCTTCCTACCGCTCGCGCACCGCGAAGGCAGGCAACTGCCGTCCTGCGCATACGACTTCAAGCCCCGACCGGAACAGCAGACCGTGTCGGGTCTCAGGTGATGGTTGACGGTTCGGCGTCGGGTGATGCTTGACGTCTGTCCTAGACGATCTTTCGTCTGTTGTACTCCCCGGATTTGC
>NZ_JBVICQ010000020.1:0-85038 GCF_055572815.1 Streptomyces sp. NPDC030296 | reverse complement strand
AAACTGCGCGAGTGGGAGGACTACTACAACTACCATCGCCCCCACGGCGGCCTCGGCGACCAGACCCCCTACGAACGCCTCAAGCAGAAGACCACGACCCAGGCGTAATCGATGATCTTCAGCGGCACAGGGTCAGCCGACCGACTGAGTTGTGGCACTGCTGATCATCCTCGACATCCGGGTCCGCCGCTGGCGTCGTCGCACCTGACGGCCCAGAGACGGCCCAGCCCCACCAAACAGCCCCCTACCAGCGGAGAACCCGCAGGTAGGGGGCTTCTTCAGCTCTGCTTACTTCTTCTTGCCCTGGTTCTTGACCGCTTCGATCGCTGCCGCGGCCGCCTCGGGGTCGAGGTACTTGCCGCCGGGGGTGACCGGGGTGAAGGAGGCGTCGAGTTCGTAGTAGAGGGGGATGCCCGTGGGGATGTTCAGGCCCGCGATGTCGGCGTCGGAGATGCCGTCGAGGTGCTTGACCAGGGCGCGGAGGCTGTTGCCGTGGGCGGCGACGAGGACCGTGCGGCCCGCGAGGAGGTCGGGGACGATGCCGTCGTACCAGTACGGGAGCATGCGGACGACGACGTCCTTCAGGCACTCCGTGCGGGGGCGCAGCTCCGGCGGGATCGACGCGTAGCGGGCGTCGCCCGACTGGGAGTACTCGGTGCCGTCCTCCAGCGGGGGCGGCGGCGTGTCGTACGAGCGGCGCCACAGCATGAACTGGTCCTCGCCGAACTCGGCGAGCGTCTGCGCCTTGTCCTTGCCCTGGAGGGCGCCGTAGTGGCGCTCGTTCAGGCGCCAGGAACGGTGGACGGGGATCCAGTGGCGGTCCGCGGACTCAAGGGCCAGCTGGGCGGTGCGGATCGCGCGCTTCTGGAGGGAGGTGTGCAGTACGTCGGGCAGCAGGCCGGCGTCCTTCAGCAGCTCACCGCCGCGCGTCGCCTCCTTCTCGCCCTTCGCCGTGAGGTTGACGTCCACCCAGCCGGTGAACAGGTTCTTCTCGTTCCACTCGCTCTCGCCGTGGCGGAGGAGGATCAGCTTGTACGGTGCGTCGGCCATGGCCCCGAGCGTAATCGACGGCCGGGAGACGTCGCCCATACGGCCGACAGGCGGACAGTTCCGGCGGGCGGTGGGAGGCGGGCACGGGAGGGGGCGCGAGGGGTGTTGCGGCGCGCGGCTCGGTCGTCGCTTCCGGTCACGGCCGTCAGTTGACGGTGTCTGTTAATTGGGTGGTCGGGGGTGCGCCCGCGTTCGTAAGTTGTGTTCGCCGCTTTAGCCGCTTACGTCGTGGGGGACCGTCATGCCACTCGCCGCTGCCAGACGCGCTGTCCGGGAGTCCGTCTCGGGGCTGCCCCGCGAGTTCTGGTGGCTGTGGACCAGCACGCTCGTCAACCGGCTCGGCGCGTTCGTCGCCACCTTCATGGCGCTCTATCTCACGCTCGACCGCGGCTACTCCGCCTCGTACGCCGGTCTCGTCGCCTCCCTCCACGGGCTGGGCGGCGTCGTCTCCTCCCTCGGCGCCGGTGTCATGGCCGACCGGCTCGGGCGGCGGCCCACCCTGCTGATCGCCCAGTCCTCCACGGCCTTCTCCGTGGCCCTGCTCGGCTTCGTGCAGGACCCCGTCGCCATCGCCGCCGTCGCCTTCCTCGTCGGCGCCACCAGCAACGCCTCCCGCCCGGCGGTGCAGGCGATGATGGCGGACATCGTGCGCCCCGAGGACCGGGTCCGCGCGTTCTCCTTGAACTACTGGGCCATCAACCTCGGCTTCGCCGTCTCCTCCATGGCCGCCGGTTTCATCGCCGAGGTCAGCTATCTCGCCGGCTTCCTCATCGAGGCGGGCATGACCCTCGTCTGCGCGATCGTCGTCTTCCTGAAGCTCCCCGAGTCCCGGCCCGAGCGGACGACGGCGGAGAAGGCCGCCGCCGACGAGGTCGGCCTCGGGACCGTGCTGCGCGACCGGCGGTTCATGAGCGTCGTCGGGCTGTCCTTCCTCGTCGCGGTGATCTTCCAGCAGGGCTCGGTCGGGCTGCCCGTCGCCATGGGCGAGGCGGGCTTCACCCCCGCCGACTACGGCCTCGCCATCGCCGTCAACGGCGTGCTGATCGTCGCGCTCCAGATCCCGGTCACGCGGTTCATCGAGCACCGCGACACCGGGCGGCTCCTCGTCATCTCGTCCGTGCTCGCGGGGTACGGCTTCGGTCTGACCGCCTTCGCCGGCTCGATCGGGGTCTTCGCCCTCACCGTCTGCGTGTGGACCCTCGCCGAGATCGTGAACGCCCCCACGCAGACGAGCCTCGTCGTCCGCCTCTCCCCCGTGCACGGCCGGGGCCGCTACCAGGGCATGTACACGATGTCCTGGTCCGTCGCCGCCCTCGTCGCGCCGGTCATGTCCGGTGTCGTCATCGACCGGTGGGGCGCGGAGTGGCTGTGGGGGCTGTGCGCGGTGGTCGGGACCGTGGCGGGTGCCGGGTACTGGCTGCTCATGCGGCGGATGCCGGATGAGGGCGCGCTGGAGGGGAGCACGGCAGAGGCGGGCACGTTGGAGGAGGGCGCGGCGGAGAAGTGCGCGCTGGAGGAGGACCGGTCCGGCGTGCCTGCGGCGAACGGGGCCTCGGTGGTCCCCGCGATCCCCGCCACGTCCGCCACATCCGCTACGTCCCCCACATCCGCTACGTCCGCCGCGTCCGCCACCTCCCCGAGCCCCGCTCCCGGAGATCAGCTCCGACCGTCGGCCACCTGAGCCCCTGATTCCCCCGGGGCCCCCTGGGCTTCCGGGGCCCCCGCGTCCCGCGTCAGATGGCTGAACGCGTCCAGGTTGCGGGTGGACTCCCCGCGCGACACCCGCCACGCGTACTCCTTGCGGATCGCGGAGGCGAAGCCCAGTTCCAGGAGGGTGTTGAAGGCGCCGTCCGCCGCTTCCAGGACCTGGCCGAGGAGGCCGTCAATGCTCTCGGGGGTGATGGCGGCGAGCGGCAGCTTGGCGGTGACGTACACGTCGCCGAGCTGGTCGACGGCGTAACTCACCCCGTACAGCTTGAGGTTGCGCTCCAGGAGCCAGCGGTGGACGCCGGCCTCGTTCTCGTCGGGGTGGCGGATCACGAAGGCGTTCAGGGAGAGGGAGTGCCTGCCGACCAGCAGCGAGACCGTGGTGGAGAGCTTGCGTGTCCCGGGGAGCTTCACGACGTAGTTGCCGCTGTCCGGACTCTCCCACTCCAGCTCGGCCTCGGTGAGGACCTGCTCGATGATCGCCGCTGCGTCAGCCATGGGTTGAGCGTACCCGCCGGTAGGGGGAGGGGTACGGCAGCCGGGGGACGGGGTGCGGCAGCGGGGGCTGGAGGCGGCATCGGTGGCGTGCGGCCTACCCGTGGTGGGCCCGTACTCCCTGCCGCCGGTGGTCGTGGGTCGCCGCCGTGTACACGTCGGCCGTGGACTGCGCGGCCGTGTCCCAGCCGAAGGACTCGGCGTGGCGGGCGGCGGCCTCGCCCATGCGGGCGGAGAGCTCGGGGGTGTCGGCGAAATCGCGCAGCACGCGCGCGTACGCCGCCGGATCGTGCCCCTGGACCAGGAAACCGGTGTGTCCGTCGCGTACCGCCACCGGGAGGCCGCCGACCGCGGCCGCCAGCACCGGCGTACCGGCCGCCTGCGCCTCGATGGCGACGAGCCCGAACGACTCGCTGTAGGACGGCATGACCAGCACGGACGCCGCCCGGAACCAGTCCGCGAGCTGCTCCTGGCCGACCGGCGGCCGGAAGCGCACGACATCGGCGATGCCGAGGCGCGCGGCCAGCTTCTGCAGCCCCTCCGGCTTGGCGAGCCCGCTGCCGCTCGGTCCGCCGACGACCGGCACGACGATCCTCGACCGCAGTTCCGGCCGCTCGCCCAGCAGCACGGCCACGGCGCGCAGCAGCACGTCGGGGGCCTTGAGAGGCTGGATACGTCCGGCGAAGAGGGGGATCAGCGCGTCCTGCGGGAGGCCGAGGCGGGCGCGGGCGGCGGCGCGGCCGTCGGCGGGGCGGAAGCGGTCGAGGTTCACACCGGGGTGGACGACGGCCACCTTGGCGGGGTCGGCCTCGTAGTGGCGTACGAGTTCGTCGGCCTCCTCCGCCGTGTTGGCTATGAGGCGGTCGGCGGCCCGTACGACCTGGGTCTCGCCGATGACTCGGGCGGCGGGCTCGGGGGTGTCGCCGAGGGCGAGCGCGGCGTTCTTGACCTTCGCCATGGTGTGCATGGCGTGCACCAGGGGGACGCCCCACCGTTCGGCGGCGAGCCAGCCGACGTGGCCGGAGAGCCAGTAGTGCGAGTGGACGAGGTCGTAGTAGCCGGGGCGGTGCCCGGCCCACGCCTGCATCACCCCGTGCGTGAAGGCACACAGCTGGGCGGGCAGGTCCTCCTTCGCCAGGCCCTCGTACGGGCCCGCGTCGACGTGCCGGACGAGGACACCGGGCGCCAGCTCGACCTTCGGCCGGAGGGCGGCCGTGGTGGCCCGCGTGAAGATCTCCACCTCGATGTTGAGCGCCGCGAGACGCTGCGCCAGCTCCACGATGTAGACGTTCATACCGCCGGCGTCGCCCGTGCCCGGCTGGTGCAGCGGTGAGGTGTGCACGGACAGCATCGCCACGCGGCGGGGTTTCCTGTGCAGTCTCAACCGGGACGCGGCGGTCGGAGAGCGTCGCCCGAGCCTGCTGACGTAGTGGCTCACGTGGCGTTCCTCCTTGCTGCGGGCATGCCGTTCGGAGGGCGTGCGGACCCTCTCGGCAGGGGGAACACCGGACGAGGCGGTTCCATTTCCTCTTTGCAAAAGAATTACCGATGCTCGCTCAACCGTTCGACCAGGGTGGGATGCGGGGCAGCCGCGGGGGCCCTGCGGACGCCCCGCCCACCCCCGCACACATACGCTCAGCCCATGGCACGCCCCGTCGGCACGGTGACCCGCGGCACCACCAACCCCAACCGTCTGCGCCGCATGGACCGCTGGATCGCGGCCACCCACGGCGCCGAACTCCGCCGTGCCGCCACCCCCCTCGCCGTGGACCTCGGCTACGGCGCCGCCCCCTGGACCGCACTGGAGCTGCTGCGGCGGCTGCGCGCGGCAGCTCCCCGTACCGAGGTCGTCGGCATCGAGATCGACCCGGCCAGGGTCACGGCGGCGCAACCGTACGCCTGCGACGGGCTCACCTTCCGGCACGGCGGCTTCGAGGTGCCCGTACCGGGCCGTCCGACGCTCATCCGGGCGGCGAACGTCCTGCGGCAGTACGACGAGGAGGAGGTCGCCGCCGTGTGGGAGCGGCTGTGCGCCCGTCTCGCGCCGGGCGGTCCGCCGTCACCCTGCGGTCTGCCGGCCTCCACGGGCGGACTGCTCGTCGAGGGCACGTGCGACGAGATCGGCCGCCGGCACGTCTGGGTCGCCCTCGGCCCGGAGGGCCCCCGCACGGTCACGTTCGCCACCCGGCTGGGCTCCCTGGAGCGCCCCTCGGACCTCGCCGAGCGCCTCCCCAAGGCGCTGATCCACCGCAACGTCCCGGGCGAGCCCGTCCATGCCTTCCTGCGCGACTTCGACCGCGCCTGGGCCGCCGCCGCCCCGTACGCCTCGTACGGTGCCCGCCAGCGCTGGATCCGCACGATCCGCGATCTGCGCGCGGACTGGCCGGTGCGGGACGGCGTCACACGCTGGCGCCAGGGCGAAGTGACGGTGGCGTGGGAGGCGTTGGCCCCTCGCTCCTGAGCGGCACCGGAACGACCACGCAGCCTGCCCCCCACCACCACCTCAACTCCCCTGGGAACGAACTCGGTGAGTCGTTCGTCACACAGGCGGGGGCGCCGTCTTACGGGAGGGAGCAGGGGGAAGGGAGTTCTCGCCCGCCTCTGTCGCATTGCGCGACTCCATGGCACGATCACCCAGGCGCCAGAAGTTACTGACGGTTAATCAGTTCTCTTGGCGTGCGTCATCAGCGCCGGGACGGGTTTGGGGGCAAGGGCTATGGGAGCCGGCAAGCGGAGCCTGACCATGGCGGCCGTGGCCGTGGTCTGCGCGTTGACCGTGCTGGGCGCACCGGTCACCGCGTACGCGAGCCAGACGCAGCCGACCGACCCGACGCCCACCCCGACACCGACCCCCTCCCCCTCGGGCACGGGCACCCCCGACGCGGACTCCGCGCCGGTCACCAACGAGGAGTTGGAGGCCGTACGCGCGAAGCTGGAGGGCCTCTACCACGACGCGGCGGTCGCCACTGACGCGTACAACGCGGCGGAGGAGAAGGCCGACAAGCAGTCCGCCGAACTCGTCGATCTGGCGAACGAGATCGTCGAGGGCCAGGAGAAGCTGGACAAGTTGCAGGACCTGATCGGTGCCGCGGCCCGCGCCCAGTACCGGGGCGGCGGTCTGCCGCCCGAGGTGCAGCTGTGGCTGAGCGAGAACCCCCAGGAGTTCCTGGAGGGCGCGGACCGGCTGCGCCAGGGGCAGTTGGCGACCAAGGGTCTGCTCGCCGAGATGAACCGCACGCAGGACGACCTGGAGCAGTACTCCAAGGACGCCTCGGCGCGCTGGCAGAAGCTGGAGGCGAACCGCAAGGCCAAGGAGAAGGCCAAGAAGAAGATCAAGAAGCAGATCGCCGCCGCCGAGAAGCTGGAGGCCGATCTGGAGGACGACGAGCGGGAGCGGCTGGCGAAGCTGGAGGAGGACGCCGCGCGGCAGAAGCAGGCCGCCTGGCTGGACTCCGGCATCCTCGACGAGATCGACGGCAAGGCCTCCGAGCAGGGCAAGAAGGCCGTGAAGTTCGCGACGGACCAGATCGGCAAAGCGTACGAATGGGGCGCCGAGGGCCCGCGGACGTACGACTGCTCCGGCCTCACCAGCCAGGCGTGGATCGCGGCCGGCCGGGGCATCCCCCGTACCTCGCAGGAGCAGTGGCGGCAGCTCAAGCACATCCCCGTCGAGAACATGCGCCCCGGCGACCTGATCATCTACAACGCCGACGCGAGCCATGTCGCCATGTACATAGGTGACGGCGCGATCGTCCACGCCCCGCGACCGGGGCGGACGGTGACGATCGCGGGAGCGGGAACCATGCCGATCCTGGGAGTCGTACGCCCCGACGCGTGACCGGCGGGGGACATGACCGACGGGCGACGCGACCGGCCGCAACTCGCCCCCGACCGGCCCGTGTTCGGCCCGTCGCGCTCACCCCGCCCCGTTCGCATTACGCCCGCAATGCACCGAAATCCCGCGAATCCGTGAGCCACTCGGCGGCCAAGTGACCCATCACACGTGACTCTCACCACCTTCGGCCGTCGGCTCAACCCCCGTCGCGTGACATTCGTCATCCCTGGGGAAAGCCCTGTCATGTCCAAATGCGCTACTGGATGCGGCATATGACGGTGGCCGATTGCCGTCCGGTGCCTCGCCAAGCATTCCGTTGCGGCGGCGCCTGACGCTAAGGTCCCCGTCGGTGGGTCGAGGTCCCTCGCCCCGCCCGTGCCCTCGGGGGGAGGGAAGGAACCCAAGACGATGCCCGTACCCGTACCGCGGCAGAGAGCGATCCCGGCCGCGGAGAGTGGTCAGGCGCACGCCGTGTCCGCACCCAGCGGCCCGTCCGGAGAGGGGGCGGCCCTGAACGCCTCGGCCCAGGCCCCTGCCGACAAGTCCACACACCCGGCCGGTCCGACCGCCGGTGCCGTCGCCCCGACCGGCCCCACCAACCTCACGGTGCTGCTGATCGAGGACGACCCGGCCGGTTCGCTCAACGTGCCCGAGTTGCTCGACTCCGCGGGCAAGCCGATCCGTGTCCGCACCGCCCGCAACCTCACCGAGGCCCAGCGGCTGCTGACCGACGACGTCAACTGCATCCTCCTGGACCTGGCACTGCCGGCCCCGGCCCGCGCCCCCGAAGCCCCGGCCTCCTCCGGCGGCACCGCCACGGAGACCGTCACCGACATCGACGAGCTCTCCGTCCTCAAGCAGGTCCTGGAGCTGGCCCCCCGCCACGCCGTCCTCGCCCTCACCGACTCCGGTGACACCGAGCGCGGCACGGAGGCCGTGCGGGTCGGCGCGCAGGACTATCTGTTCCGTGACGAGCTGGACGGCCGGCTGCTGAGCCGGGCGATCCGTTACGCGGTGGAGCGGAAGCGGTCGGACACGGCCGAGCGCCGGCTCACGGAGTCCCGGCTGCGTGCCCAGGAGAACGCGCGCCTGGAGCGAGGCCTGCTGCCGACGCCGTTGCTGGAGGGCTCGTCCCTGCGGTTCGCGGCGCGCTACCGGCCCGGCCGTTCCCGGGCGCTGCTCGGCGGCGACTTCTACGACACCGTCCGTACCCCCGACGGCACGGTCCACGTCATGATCGGCGACGTCTGCGGGCACGGCCCGGACGAGGCGGCGCTCGGTGTGGAGCTGCGCATCGCCTGGCGGGCGCTGACGTTCGCGGGGCTGTGCGGCGACGAGCTGCTCTCGACGCTCCAGCGTGTCCTGGAGCACGAGCGGGAGAACGACGAGATCTTCGCGACGCTCTGCACGGTCGACATCGCGCCCGACGGCCGCCGGGCGGGCCTGTGCCTGGCCGGCCACCCGTCGCCGCTGATCGTCCGCCACGGGCGGGACGGCGCCGCGCCGCCGGCCGAGCTGCTGCCGTACGACAACGGCGGCCCGGCCCTCGGGCTGCTGCCGAACGCGCGCTGGCCGCGCACGCAGATCCAGCTGGGCGCCGCCTGGAGCCTGATGCTCTACACGGACGGGCTGATAGAGGGCCGGATCGGCGAGGGCAAGGAGCGGCTCGGCCAGGACGGCATGGTCGCGATGGTCCGCCGCCAGCTCGCCGCGGGCCTGCGCGGCGAGGAACTGCTGCGCGCCGCGGTGAACGAGGTACGCGACCTCAACGGCGGCGAGCTGACCGACGACGTGGCCGTACTCCTGCTGGACCGCGAGGGCTGACCCGCCCGGCCTGCTCGACGCCCCGCTTACCCGACGCACCGCCTGCCCGACGCACCGGTGGTCCGGTCGTCACCGGCGGTCCGGTCGTCCGGCCCGCACGGTCCGGGGTCGGGTGAGGTCAGCGACCGCCGTTGTACGGCCCGTACGGTCCGTCGCTGCTGGAGCCGCGGCTGCCGCCCCGGCCACCGCCGCCGGAGATCTGCCGCACGGCGGGGCGCACGTCGACGACGTAGACGATGCTGGCGATGAGGCCGATGATCGGCAGGAACGACAGGAGCGGGAACAGCACGCTCACGACGAGCGCGATCCCGAGGATGATCAGCCAGAACACCTTGGTCTGCTTGTCGGTCGCCCGGAACGCGTCCTCACGCCGGAACGTGGCGTCGATCAGCGCGAACGCGGCGAGGGCGATCACTGCGAGCTGCAACAGTCCCATGAACCCAGCGAAGCCGTTCATCAGCATGCTGCCCACCACCACCCGTTCTCTTCGCCTTCGCGGTTCTCACGGTCACGGTCTTCCGAACACTCCTACGGGGCCAACCGTACCCGTAGAACGGGCCGGACACCCCAAAGGTGCCCGGCCCGTCCCCGTACCGTGTCCTGCGGCGCCGCACCGTCCTCCGGTGGGCGCGTACCCCCTACTTGGCGGGCGGCGTGGTCTTCTTCGCGGTCGTCGGCTTGCGGACCGGAGCAGGCTTCTTCGCGACCGGCTTCTTGGCGGCGGCGGCCGGCGCGGGCGCGGGCGCGGGCTTGGCCTCGGCGGGCTTGGCCGGCTCGTCCTTGACCGCGACCGGCTCGGCCTTGGGCGCGGTGTTCGGCTCGACGGCGATCGCGAGCTCCTCGATCTCCTCCGCGGCCTCGCCGCGCCAGGTGCGCACGGCCTGCTCGCCGTGCTCGGCGACGCGCTCGTAGGCCTCACGGGCCTTCACGGCGTACTCGGCGGCGACGCCGACACTGCGCAGCGCCAGGTCCTGGGCGCTCTCGCCGAGCTTCTTGAGGTCGGTGTCCAGGGTGCCGATCAGCTCGGTGACCTTGGTCTGGAGGGTCTCCTGCGTCTCCTTGACCCGGGCGGTCGCCTTCTCCTGGACGGCCTTGGGGTCGGTGTTGCGCACGGCGTCGATCTTGGCCGGCGCCTCGGCGCGCAGCTGCTCGACGAGGCCGGGCACCTTCTTGGCCTGCTGGAGGGCGAGGTCGGCGGTGCCGGCGGCGAAGTAGAGCGGCGTCGGGTCGGTGACGGCCTTGCGGATGTCGTCAGTGATGGCCATGGTGATGGTCCTCCGGGTCTGGCGTTCGGCTGAGGGTTTTGTGTGGGTCCGGCCCGCGGTCGACGTCGTCCACGGGTTCCGCGTCCGAGTCGGTCAACGCGTCAGACGTGCTCGACGTAATCGACGAGGCCGGATCTCCGGTCTGTGCGGGTGCGGATCCGCGTCGATGCGGGTCCGCGCGTACGGGGTGATGCGGTTGTGCGGTCGTGCGACTTACGGGGCTACGGGTGTGCGGGTGTGCGGTCCGAGGGACCTTGGCTCCGTCATCTCGCGGTCAGGCGCGGACCAGCACCGGCACCGCCGCCGTCGGAGGCGGGAGAAGCGGGGCCGGCGGCCGCTCCGGCGCCGTTGCCGTCGGCGGTCTCCGCGTCGGTGCGGTCCGCGTCCCGGACCGCACCCGGCTCTCCGTCCTCGCCGTCGCCGTCGCCGTCGCCTATGAGGACCTCGAACCCGTTCTCCTTGCGGAAGGACTCGTAGATCTGGAGCAGCACCTGCTTCTGCCGCTCGTTCAGCGTGGGATCGGCGAGTATGACGGCGCGCGTCTCCACCTCGTCCCGGTCCCGCTCGGCGTCGAGGATCCCGGCCCGCACGTACAGCGTCTCGGCGGAGATCCGCAGCGCCTTGGCGACCTGCTGGAGGACCTCCGCGCTCGGCTTGCGCAGCCCGCGCTCGATCTGGCTCAGATACGGATTGGACACCCCGGCGGCGTCGGCGAGCTGCCTGAGCGACAGCTGCGCGTTTCGCCGCTGTTCACGCAGGTACTCACCGAGATTGCCGACGTTGAGCGTTGCCATGCCTCCACCATGCCCCACCCCCGCTAACTATTGCAAGCACCTGCTTGCAAAAGTGCGCCACGCCACGTCGCCCGACCACCCGGTCCGGGGTGGGCTGTCCGTTCCCAGTAGATGTGGCGAGTCTCGGTGGTTCTGGCGAACGAGGTGGCGGAGTCCCGGCGAAGCTGGCCGGCCTGTACGGTCCACCGCATGGTTGACGCGTTCGATGTGGCTCAAGCTCTGCGCGGTGGGATACCCGACAGGGCGCGAGCCTGGGCCTTCGTTCGGGACTTTGCCGCAGCGTGGGCGGAGCCGCTCACCGACGGCGCGGGTACGCGAGTTCGGGACTTTGCCGCAGCGTGGGCGGAGCCGCTCACCGACGGCGCGGGTACGCGAGCGGAGGAGCTGGAGAGAGCCGAGGGGAACGCCGACGAGAGCGCTTCTGCTCCGACGGTTGCGGCCACGCGTGGCATCGCTTGTCTGTCGACACCCCCGAAGCCTCAGCCTGATTCCTCGCGCTTTCGCGCCTACCGGGCCAGTGGCCGGAGGGGAAACATCGCGCTCAGCCTCGGCAGTTTGCGCATCGCCTCGTCTTCGCATCGCACGTCCCACTGCTCGCCGCGCGGCCCTGGATTGCCGCCTACAGCGCCCTGCTCGGCTTCGACGGCTTCATAAAATGCGTCGCCGCAGTCGTCATCCGCGCGGGTGAGTAGTCCATACGCCTCCATGGCGACGTAGTCGAGAGACTCCCACTCCGGCCAGTCATCGTTCCAGAGCTTCCGAGGGCGACCCACCAGGCACTGAACCTCTGGAGTGTCGGCCAGAGCGTCGGGATCGATCATTGCCTGCTCGAAGGCTTCCGACCGAGCCCCACCATCCACAGGCCGAAATAGCAGAATCCGTCGTCCGAACACCAACCGCCGAAGATCCGCTCCGCAGCAGCCCAGAGCTCCCAGGTGAAGGCTTCGTGCGTCACTTCGTCCAGGCGAAGCTGGAACTGCACGATCTCTGTCAGCGGCCTCCGCGACAACTCGTCACGCAACCACGTCAGCCGTTCGTCCCGGCCCCGCGTCTGCCGTCGGCACTCATCGATGAGCTTCCAGAAGGAATCGATGTACACCGACTCACGACGGTGAACCCGAGGAGTCCTCATCCTGACTGCCCATCACGAAGCATCCTCATCGTGATCGATGAGGGACATCCCGGATGCCAGAGCGCGGGCGACGTCGGCGAAGTACTGCTCGTCGGCACCAGGGGCAAGACCGAGCGGGACGCCCTGGCTGAGACCGACGAACAGTGCCCTGAGCGCGGTGGTCAGGCGTTTCGCCTGTTGCGACGTCACGACGGTTCCGTTGTGCGATCTCCCGGTGAACAGCGCGATCAGATGGTTCTCCTGCGCCCGGATGGACGTGGCGAGCTGGGACCCCAGCTCTGGGTCATGCAGGACCATGTCCAGCAAGGTGATCTGGAGCGACAGACGAGACAGCGCGTCCGGGGCGTCACAACTGCGCCGGTAGTACCGCGCGAAGGCGTCGACCGCTTCCAGTAGATCAAGTCCAGCGGGAACCGCCTGCTCGATCTCCTCGTAGTACGGCCGCAGGTAGTCAGCGACCAGGGCGACCACCAGGCCGTTCTTGCTCCCGAAGAGTGAGTAGATGGCGCCGGTGGTCAGGTCGGCGCGTTCGGCGATCTCATCAAGCTTGGCCCGGTACCCGTCCCGGGCAACGACCTGGAACGCGGCGTCCAGCAAGGCCCGGCGGTTGCGTTCCTTGGCCTCCGCTCTCGTCATTCTCATAGTTTGATTATTGCCGTAATCTCGTTATGGAACCAGTCGGGACGAGCTTTGAGGAGGAGGCTCATGGCCCAGGTCGTGGCACCGCGGGTGACCCGCCAGACGGTGGGCGCCATCGCCGATGGCGCCTTCAAGGTGTTGCTCGCCGGTGTCTACATCGCCGGCGCTGCCCCGCTCGGCCGGTTACTCGGCACGCCGGCCTGGCTGATGGTCGTCTCAGGCGTGGCCCTGCTGATCGGCGGCGGCATCGAGATCAGATACACGCGCAGCCGGTCGATGCGCACCTACACGCAGCTCATGATCGCTTACGACGGTGGCTGGGTGTTGGCGGCGTTGGTCGGCCTCCTGATGGCGCGACAGGGCAGCAGCGCCGGGGGTGAACTCTGGATGGGGTACCAGACAGCCGCCCCCATCGTGTTCGCCGCGCTGCTGGTCGCCGCTGCCCCCATGCAGGCAGGCCACACGGATCTCGGCACCCGGGCCATATCTCTCACTAGAACGATCTATCAAGAAATGTGCGACCGAGCCGGAGGCAGTGCCATGCCCGAGATCGAGTTGAGCGCAGGGACGATCGACTACGAGGACACGGGCGGTGACGGCCCCGTCGTGGTCCTGGCTCACGGCCTCGGCTTCGACGAGTCGGTGTGGAGCGAGGTCGTCTCCGACCTCCAGCCCGACTTCCGTGTGCTGGTCCCCGTACTGCCGATCGGGAGCCACCGGCGGCCGATGCGGCCGGACGCCGACCTGTCCGCGCACGGCATCGCGTCGCTTCTGGCCGAGTTCATGGACTGCCTGGACCTCCGTGATGTCACCCTCGTCCAGAACGACACCGGAACGGCTCAACTCCTTGTCGGCGTACGAGACCATCGCATCGCCCGGCTCGTCCTCACCTCCTGCGAGGCCCTGGACAACTACCCACCTGGCATTCAGGGCAGAACACTCCACTGGGCCAGCAAGATTCCCGGCGGCCTCTTCCTCCTCCTCCAGTCCTTCCGCTTCCCGGCCCTGGCTCGCATGCAGACGTCACTCGGCGGGATGGCGAAGAAGCAGCTCCCGAAGGAGCTGATCGCCAGCTGGTACGGCCCACTGCTGAGCAGCCGCGACATCCGGCGCGACTTCGCCAAGTTCTGCCGCAGCGCGGACCCGGACTGCTATCTGAAGGCCGCCGCGAACCTGCCTTCTTTCACCCGCCCCGCGCTGGTCGCCTGGGGCGCCGAGGACCGCATGATGCCGCCCGCCACCGGGCGCCGTCTCGCGGAGCTGCTGCCGAACGCCCGCTACGTGGAGATACCCGACGCCCGCACCCTCGTCCAGTTCGACAACCCGCTGGGCCTCACCGCGGAGCTCCGCCGCTTCGTCAAGGAACACCCGCTGCCCGGGGAGAGCTGAGCAGGGGCGTCGAGGCCGAGCCAGCCACATGCCATCCAGCGCGGGGACCTCCGATGAGCAGGTCTGGAGGAACACGGCGAGCGCGGGTGGGGATTTCAAAGAGCGCCAACAGGATTGAGCGAGACAGCCAGTCCGCCCCCGTCTCGCTCAAACTGAGGCACCCCAGGTCAGACACTCACGCTGCCTCACCTTGAGCGGGACCGGACATGGGCCGACCGGGACACCCTCCGCGCCGCATCGAGGGAGCCAAGGCAAAAAGGCAAGAACTCGTTGACAATTCCAGACTGTCAAGGCGTACTTGCCTCATGACGCTCCCGGATCTGGACGATCTCATCGCGGAAGTCGATCGGCGGTGCGACACCGCGCACCGCCCCGGTGGTCAGGAACAGCCCGACTGGCTCGCGCTGCTGACGGTCGCGGCGCAGCTGGCCGGTCAGTTGCAGGCGTTGGCGGATGACTTGGTCGAGGACTATGTCGAGCACTGTCGTATGCACGGCTCGTCGTGGACGGACATCGGCGGGGCGCTCGGAGTGAGCCGGCAGGCGGTGCAGCAGCGTTTCCATGCCCCGCACAAGCGCTACGGGCCCGAGACGATGACCGACGGGCTGCGCCAGGCCATGGTCCACGTCAAGCAGGCCGCCGTGCACCACCGCAACAACTACATCGGCACCGAACACCTGTTGTGGGGGCTGACCTCGGAGGACAACACCGCCACCCGGCTGCTGCGAGCCGCCGGGATCGCGCCGGAGACGGTCCACCGCTCGGTCGGCGGCCGGCTGAGCATGGGCGCCTCGCAGGCGGCCGAGCGGATCGCCTGGACGCCATACTCCCGCAAGGCGATCGCCCTGGCCGAGGCGCGCTCCAGGGAGCGGGGTGCCGAGCGCATCGATTGCGACGACCTGCTGGTCGGGCTCGCCGGGGTCGGGCGTGGGGTCGCCGCCGACATCCTGACGGAGGCCGGTTTCGGCCCGGCCGCCATCCCCACCGCCACCACGAACGCCGTAGCCGCCGGTATCACCGTCGGCACCGATGCGGCCGACGCGGCCGATGCCTCAACCCTCGAGGCCACCGATGACCCTCCTGCCGACACCGGGTCGGCGGAAGCCGGGTGATCACCGCCGACCGACCGCGCACGGGACGTGACGCCTAAAGCCTTGACCTCAACTGTGCTTGATCCGCGAGGCTTTGCGGGTGACTTCGTCTTGGGCTTCCCGTCTGTTGCCGTCCGCGTACCGGCCCCTGTTCGGCCACGTCGAGTTCCGGCGGCTGTTGCCGGCGCTGGCGGCCTCGGATCTCGGGGACGGGATGAGCGTGGTGGCCGTGGCGTGGCTCGCCGTGGAGATCGCGCCGCCCGACCGGTCCGGTCTGCTGGTCGGAGCCGCGATCGCCGCGTACGCACTGCCCGGGGCCGTGGGGGCGCTGGTCTTCGGCCGGTGGCTGCGGCGGCTGCCCGCCCAGCGGCTGGTGGCCGCGGACGCCTGGATCCGCGCCACGCTCCTCGGCTGTGTGCCGCTCGCCTGGCTGCTGGGCGTACTGCACCCGGTCCTGTACGTCGTCCTGCTCGCCGGTTCGTCGGTGCTCCACGCCTGGGGCAGCGCCGGCAAGTACTCCCTCCTCGCCCGCATCCTGCCGCCGGAGCAGCGGCTCGCCGCGAACGCCCTGGTCAGTTCGAGCGCCTCGGCCTCCATCATCATCGGCCCCGCCATCGCCGGGTTCCTGGCGACCGTGCTGAGCCCGGCCTGGATCATCGGCGTCGACGCCGCGTCCTTCGCCGTACTCGCCTTCCAGGTCGGCCGCCTCGGCGGCGCCGCCACGACCGCGGAGACCGCCGCGCCCGTCGACACCGGCCAGTCGGCGGCCGGGCTCCACCTGTTGCGCAGGCAGCCCGAACTGCTCGGCGTCCTCGCCCTCACCTGGTTCTTCAACTTCCTCTACGGCCCCGTCGAGGTCGCGCTCCCGCTCCACGTCACCGCCGATCTGCACGCCGAGTCCAGTCTGCTCGGGCTGTACTGGACGTTCTTCGGCGTGGGTGCCGTCGTGGGCGGCCTCGCCGTCGGCGCCCTGAGCAGACTCCCGCTGTGGCCCGTCACCCTGGCGATCGTCGCCGGGTGGGGCTGCGTGCTGGTGCCGTTCGGGCTGGGCGCCCCGGCCGCCGTGACCCTCGCCTGCTTCGCGCTGGGCGGCGTGATCTACGGCCCCTTCACCGCCCTGTCCTACACGCTCTTCCAGGACCGTACGCCGCCGGCCTGGCTCACCACGGTCCTGGCCGCCCGAGGCGCCGCC
The DNA here is from genome assembly GCF_055572815.1 of Streptomyces sp. NPDC030296. Lineage (NCBI taxonomy): Bacteria > Bacillati > Actinomycetota > Actinomycetes > Kitasatosporales > Streptomycetaceae > Streptomyces > Streptomyces sp. NPDC030296. The sequence continues at coordinate 68,625 of NZ_JBVICQ010000020.1, read as the reverse complement.
CTCCTCACCGCCGCCCCCGTCGGCACGGCTCTCGGCGGTCCCCTCACCGCCGCGCTGGGCCCCCGCCCCGTCCTCGCCTCCTCCGGCCTCGCCACCATCGCCCTGGCCCTCATGGCCACGGTGCTGTGGGCTTGGGGGAGCAGGCGCGGGGTCATCGGCGGCGAACCGCAGGGCGAGTCGAAGGCCAAGTCGAAGATCGAGTCGAAGGGGGACCTGGAGGGTGCCCCCGAGGGACGCCTCGAGCGTGAGGCGGGGCCGGTGCCCGGCGAGAGCAAGTGAGGTGGCGGTGGAGCGAGTCGACGGGCCGGAGCGGTGGTACTCCGCCTCGTGCCTGGCCACACCGCCAGCGCGTGCCCTTCGCGGTCGTCCCCCGATCAGTCGTCCCCCGATAACTCGTTGCCCGCTTCCGTCTGCGCCCACTACCGTTGCCCTCATGACTGCCGGGTCGGCCTTGGGCCGTGAGCGAATGGGTTGCCCGGCCTCTGAGTGAGGTCGGGGCGGGCCAGGGGGCCGCCTGTCGTGGCGCGTGGGAGCACCGCGCCCCAGCACACCACGGCTACCGCGTGCATCGTGCCGTAGGGCGTCACGTGCAGCGCACCGTCTGAGATCGCCCGCACCGCGTCGGACGACATCGCGTGCACCGCACCGCGCTGCTCCTCCTTTCCCGCCGTAACGCGCACAGCGCGGCGATCACCCCTGCCCGCACACCACGACACCCGCGACACCCACGACGCCGATGCGCCGTCGCACCTCGCGGGTCGTCGTCGGCATCGGCATCGACCTCGACAGAAAGCTGAGAATGCCCAACCCCTTCAACCAGCCGGTCATCGAAGAGTTCCGCGCCAACCACGGCAAGGTCGGCGGCATGTTCGAAGGCGCCCGCCTGATCCTCCTCACCACCATCGGCGCCCGTACGGGCAACCCGCACACCACTCCCCTCGGCTACCTCCCCGACGGCGACGGCACGGTCCTCGTCATCGCGTCGGCCGGGGGATCGCCCAAGCACCCCGACTGGTACCGGAACGTCCTCGCCAACCCCCGCGTGACCGTCGAGAGCGGGGTGTTCACCTACGAGGCGGACGCCGTCGTCCTGGACGGCGAGGAACGCGACCGGGCGTTCGCCCGTGCCGTCGAGTCCGACCCGGGGTGGGCCGAGTACCAGGCGAAGACGGACCGTACGATCCCGGTCGTCGCCCTCCGCGAGGTCCCTGTGGCGGGCCCTCCGCACATCAACGCCGGCTCCATGGGCGAGGCCATCAAGGTCGTCCACGACGCCTTCCGTCGTGAACTCGCGCTGATCAAGCAGGAGTTGATCGCGAGCGACGGCACGACCACGCTCGGCGCGCAGCTCCGCGTCAACTGCCTCACCTTCTGCCAGGGGCTGCACAACCACCACACCGGCGAGGACACCATGCTGTTCCCGTTCCTGGCCGACCGGCACCCGGAGCTGGCCCCGACCCTCACGCGCCTCGGTGAGGAGCACGAGCGGATCGCCGCCCTGGTCGAGGATCTGCGCCAGGTGCTGACGGCCACGGAGAACGCCGGCACCGGGGCCGTACTCGCCGACGTGGAGCGGCTCACAGCCGAGCTCGAAGCCCATCTCGACTACGAGGAACAGCAGTTGATCCCGGCCCTGGACGCCGCCTCGACCGCGGACTGACCCGGCGGGCGGCAGGTGGGCCGACCCGTACACGGACAAGCCGGTGAGCGGCGGACGAGCCCCCTGGGGGGAGGGAGATCGGGCTCGTGCGTTCCGCCGCTCACCGGCATCTCCGACCGTAGTCACCCAGCCCGGCGCCGAGGTCCGCGCCAGGTCATGACTACGCCGCTATCGGGTAACACCCGTGACACCGGCCCCGTCCGGCACCGGTCCGCCCCGTCTGACGCCCTTCCCCCCTCACCACGGCACCCCCCACCCATGCACCACGTCCAGGCGCGACACCGCCCGTGTCAGCGCGACGTACAGCCGGTGCAGACCCCGCGCCTCCGCCGCCGCGATCGCGGCCGGCTCGACGACCACGACATGGTCGTACTCCAGGCCCTTCGCCATCCGCGCCCCCAGCACCGCGACCCGCGCCCGCAGGTCGTCCGCGCCGCCGGCCGCGATGCCGGCCGCGGCGAGTGCCTCCCGCAGCCGTACGGTCTCGGCGTCGGGCGCGATCACCCCGATGGAGCCCTCGCGGGCGAGGGCCTCCCGCACGGCGGTGACGGTTTCCTCGACCACGGCGTCCAGGAGACCGGTGCCCCCGGCGGCCCCCACCTCCCCCGCCTCACCCTCATCCCCCGCCCTCCGCATCCGCAACTCCCCGTCCCCCCGCAGGGATCGGGCCGTCGGCACGTCCACGTCCAGCCGTCCCACCAGGCGGTTGGCCACCTCGACCACGGCCCGCGGTACCCGGAAGCCCGTCGTCAGGGGTACGACGGTCGCGTCCGGTTTGCCGAGGTGGGCGAGGAGGCGGGACCAGTCGCGGGCCGCCCAGGGGGTGGTTCCCTGGGCCAGGTCGCCCAGGACCGTCACCGAGCCGAACACGGCCCGGCGGCCGATCGCGCGGCACTCCATCGGCGAGAGGTCCTGCGCCTCGTCGATGACGATGTGCCCGTATCCCTCGGGGTGTTCGAGGAGCCCCGCCACCTCGTCGAGGAGGACGAGATCGGCGGCCGACCAGCGCGCCGACCGCCACGAGCGCGGCGGCTTCGACCACAGCACGGCCTTCTGCTCCGCCGCGTCGAGCAGCCCCTCCGCCGCGGCGGCCAGCGCCTCCGGGTCGGTCAGCAGCCGTGCCACGACCTCCTCCGGGCGGACCCGCGGCCACACGGAGTCGAGGAACGCGCCCACCGGCCGCGACCGGGACATCCGCCACGCCCAGGCGTTCGACTGCGGCCCGGCCCGCCGTTCCGCCTGCTCCCGCAGCAGCCCCACGATCCGCGCCCGGACCCGCTCCCGCCCGGTGTCGTACGGCGGTTCCGGCTCCTCCCGCCGTACGTCCGCCACGATCCGTTCGAGCCGGTCGCCTTCCACCCGCCAGCGGTACGTGCCGTCGGGCACGACCAGCGCGTCGGGCCGCCCGGTGGCGGTACGGGCGTACAGGGCCCGGCGGAGCACCTGCGCCATCCGGGCGTCGTGCTTGAGTGCGGCCGCCCGCTCGTCGTCCTCGGCGGTGACCGGCTGCCGGACGATCTCGTCCATGACGGTCGACTGGCGCACGCCCACCTCGCCGAGCGCCGGGAGGACCTCCGCGATGTACGACAGGAAGGTCCGGTTGGGGCCGAGGATCAGCATGCCGCCGCGGCGGATGCGCTGGGGGTGGGTGTAGAGGAGGTACGCGGCCCGGTGCAGACCGACCGCCGTCTTGCCGGTGCCGGGGGCGCCCTGCACACAGACGGAGGTCGCGAGACCGGCGCGTACCAGGTCGTCCTGCTCCGGCTGGATGGTGGCGGCGATGTCCCGCATGGGCCCGGTCCTCGGCCGTTCGATCTCGGCGGCGAGGAAGCGGCTGGGCGCGGGGCCCTCACCGCCCACGCCCTCACCGCCCACGCCCACGCGGACCCCGCCCCCGCCGCCGCGGGCCGCGCCGCCCAGGGGTTCGTCCTCGAACCCGGTGAGGTCGGCCGAGTCGCCCCGGCTGCCGGGGGCCCAGCCGAAGCGCCGCCGCACGGCCACGCCCCTCGGGTCGCCGGCGCTCGCCTGGTAGAAGGCGCGGGCCACCGGCGCGCGCCAGTCCACGACCAGCGGCGGCGAACCCGGATGCTCGGTGATGCGCAGCCGCCCGAGGTGGTAGCTCTGCCCGGCGTGCTCGCCGCCGGGGCCGTCGTCACCGAAGTCGAGCCGCCCGAAGAACAGCGGGCCCTCCGGCAACTCCCGGAGCGCCTTGGCCTGACTGCGGAGCCGGTACCCCAGCACCTCCGCGTCGGCCCCCGAGGCGGAGACGTCCTCGCCGATCACCACCTGCTCCCCCGCCCCCTCCACCATGGCGGCGAGGGCGGCGCGGCAGGCGTCGTGATGGGCGCGCTCACGGGCGAGGGCGTGCCGCAGGGAGGGGGACGGGTCGGCCGGGTTCTCGGGCGCACGAGTGGACGTCATTCCGCCGAGCGTACCGAAATAACGTAACCGAGTTAAATTTTTTACCGAGGCTCAGCGAATCGCGGCTGTTCCCGGTCCCCGCCTCTCACACGACCAGCGTCCGCTCCAGCTGCCCGAACACGCGCTCGGCCGCCGCGACGGCGTCCCGCTCGATCTCCTCCACCCGCTCCCCCCGCTCGACCCGCCGCCAGTTCTCCATCGCCAGCACCCGTCGTACGGCGACGAGCTGCCCGGCGGCCACCCGCGCGTCGAGTCCGCCGCCCAGGGCCTCCGCGAGCGCCTCCTCGGACCGCTCCAGGTGGCCGTACATGCGGGCGACCAGCGAAGGCGTGCCGTACAGGAGCCGGTGGAAGGCGAGGACGCGTGGGTGGTCGTTGAGTCCGGTGACCGGGTCGCGCCGGGCCAGTCCGGACAGGAAGTGCGCCCGGAGCGCCCCCACCACCGACTCGCCCTCGGCCCGGCCCGCCACGACCCGAGCCGACTCGGTCTCGTGGTCGGCGATCCGGTGCAGGACGAGATCCTCCTTCGCCGGGAAGTAGCGGAAGAGGGTCGGCTTGGAGATCTCGGCGGCCGCGGCGACCTCGGCCACGGAGACCGCGTCGAAGCCCTTCTCCAGGAACAGCTCGATCGCGATCTCGGACACCGTCTCGTACGTCCGCCGCTTCTTGCGCTCCCGCAGGCCGGTCTCACTCATGGGTCGAGCCTACGCAGGCACGCGGGCCTCGGACCCGGCGCCGAGGGAGGGCCGCGAACCGAGGGAGGGCCGGGCACCGAGAGGGGCGCGGCCCAGGGAGGCCCGGGCGCCGTGGAAGGCGTGCGACCTGGCGTGGAGTCCCAGGCCTGCCGTCGCGGCGGTCAGGGTCATGGCGTACCCGTCCACCGCCCGGCGCACGTTGGGCGCCTCCAGGCCGTCGCCGGTGACGAGACGGTCGAGGTCGACGTAGGCCGAGCGGACCGTCTCGATCCAGCGGTAGACCCGCCAGTCGTCCCTCCACCCCTTGGTGCACTCCTCCGGCAGGAGCCGGGACCAGCGGGTGAACAGCCGCTCCCGGATGTCCGCGAGGGTGGGGGTGAGGTGCATATGGCGGACCAGGTCGTAGAGCGGGTCGCCCACCATCGCCATCTCCCAGTCGATGAGGGTGAGCCCGGCACCGTCCTCGCGCCGTACGAGGTTCCACGGGTTGAGGTCGCCGTGCAGGAGGGAGGGGCGGCGCGGGGCCAGCAGATGGCGCCGCAGGAGTTCCCCCAGCCGGCCGCTGCCGGGCAGTCCCAGTTCCCGGGCGAGGTCGATGGTCTCCTTGGGCAGTTCGGCGACCATCCGGATCAGCTCGTCGCACAGGCGGGGGTAGAAGTCGTCGAGGGACGCGCTGCGGTCCAGCTCCTCGTGGTCCGCGCGGGTCAACTCGGCGAGCTGGTCCACGAGGTCGTCCGCCTCGTGCGGCAGCAGGCCGTGCACCGGGTGGTCGGGGTGCCGGATCGTTCCCGTCGGCCCCTCGTAGGAGTGGATGGTGAACAGGTCGCCGAGCGCGCTGGTGCCCAGCGCCAGCACCCGGGGGGCGCGCACCCCCGGGCACGACCGTTCGACGGCCCGCAGGACCGCGTGCTCGTTGAGGAAGCGGCGCTCCCGGGGCACGGCCGTGCCGACCTTGCGCCGCACCATCACGGGACGCGGGAAGCCGGACACGCGCACGGCCGTACTGAGGTGGGCCGTCCCCCGGAACACCCGGTCCGCGGTGGCCGCGCCCTCCTCGAACAGCGCCTCCCGCACCGCCGACGCGGGGAACTCCGGGTGCTCGGGCACCCTCGGGTCGCGCTGCCAGAAGACGGCGGAGACCGCCCGCTCCCGGCTGTGCCGTCGGGCGTGGGACACGTTCCAGCGGAACAGGACGCGCTCGATCGCGCGCTCGTCGGGCACCCGCCGCAGCCGCAGGGGTTCCTCCGCCGCCACCAGCGCCCGGTGCACCGCGCGGGTCGCCTCGTCCAGGTCGTGCTGGTCGAAGGAGTCGCCGAGCGAGGTCGCCGCGCGCATGACGTCGGGGTAGACGGACTGGGCCCGCTCGAAGGCGAGGTAGTGCCCGAGGTCCCGGTCGAGGCCGCTCACGGCCTCACCCCGCAGCCGGCCCACGGCCTCGCCCCACGCGTCCGTCACCTGCGCCCACTGTTCGATCGGGTAGCGGGTGCGCACCAGATGGGTGGCGAGGTCGTGCAGCGGGTCACCGTAGGTCGCCAGCTCCCAGTCGACGCAGACCAGCGGGGGATCACCGTCGTACGGCACGATCACGTTGTCGCGGTGCAGATCGGTGTGGAGCAGGCTGAACGGGCGGCTGGTCATCGTCGGCACCCGTTCGGCGAACCGCACCAGGGCGTCGTCGGGGATGCCCAGGGTCGCGAAGAGCCCCCCGAACGTGCCCCAGTTGCGCCGTCTGATCTGCTCCTCCGCCGCGAGGGCCAGCGCCCGCAGGAAGGCCCGGCTGTCCCTGCTCGACCGGGGCCACGACTGCGGCAGCGGGGGCAGGTCCTTCCTGCGCACCCGGGTCATGTCCGCCAGCAGTCCGGCGAGGCCCTGGATCAGCCGGGCGTCCAGCGGTGTGCCGTCGGGGTGGACGCCGGACAGCGGTACGCCCGGCACATGGGTCAGGACGGTCAGGTCCCGGTGCCGTACGAGACACCGCGGTGTGTGCGGCAGGAACCGGTGGACCGCGCGCAGGACCTCCGCCTCGTCCTGCCAGGTCCGCACGACCACGGGCAGCGCGGAGCGGAGGCGGCGGCGCACGGTGACGGGCTGCCCGGCCTCGCAGCCCAGGAGGCGCCGGTCGGCCTCGGTCGGCGTCCGCACCGTGTGGTTCAGATGGTGATGGCCCCGGCCGGCCGAGCCCAGAGCTTCCGCACGGCGCACGAAGTCGTCGTACGCCGTCCTCCGGGCACCAGGCATGGGTGGACCATCCAAGGGTCACTCCTGAACAGCCGTGCGTCGCCTCTGATGTTCATGCGACGAAAGTGAGAGTGGGGACACTGTAATGGGCTGAGCCCCGCGCCACCCGGCCAATGGCTCGTTCCTTACTTGCGCCCGGCTCACCCGTCCGGGAGGGCCTACGACCGGGACCGCAGCACTTTCAGGACGGTCTCCAGCGATCGGACGACGACCCGGGCGCCCGCGTCCCGCAGCTGTCTTCCTTTGTCCTCGTCACGGGCGTAGCCGAGGAACGGCACTCCCGCCCGTTCGGCGGCGATCAGATCGGTCGGGGTGTCGCCGATCATCAGGGCGGCGGACGGTGTGGCGCCGAGTGCGCCGAGCGCCCGGTTCAGACAGTGGGGGTCCGGCTTCAGCAGGTGGAGGTCGCTCGTCCGGCCGTATATGTGCCGGCTGAAGCAGCCCGCCAGGCCCCGGCCGGCGAGATAATCGGCCACGGTACGCGGGGAGTTGTTGGTGGCCACGGCGAGCCGGCTGCCGAGCGCCGACCAGGTGCGGATGAGCGGATCGGCGTACGCGGTGGGCATGGCGGAGACGACCGCCTTCAGCTCCAGCTGGGTGAACCTCTCCTCCAGCTCGGCGACCAGATCGCTGCGCGGGCGCCTCCGGTTGATGGCGTACAGCACGACCATCGGGTCCGGGTGGACCCGTTCCTCATCGGTGAGCAGGCCGTGCAGTCCCTGGCCCTCCAGCCACGCGACCAGGTCCTTCGCCACCTGCTCCGCGGAGTGGCCCGCGAACAGCCGGCAGATCGGGCCGTCGAAGTCGAACACCACGTAACGAACAGGAGCGATCAGCTCACGCAGGATCTCTGTCTCAACCGTCACCGCATCAGTCTGCGTCGTATCAGGCGTCACTAGGAGAGTGTCAGGTCCGTGGTGATGGTTTCCCAGAGGGCGTCGAACCACTGCTGAGACTGCTCCACGAACGCCTCGTCCCGCCGGCTGGTCTCCCGCGCGAACGAGAACAGCAGCGACTGGGTCCCGAACGCGTCGTACATCTCCAGTGGGCCGCCCTCCAACTGCTCCTCGCGCTTCATGAGCGTGTAGTACGCGATGAGGGCCTCGGTGCCGTTGAGGAGGTACAGCTTCACCGGCGGGGTGAACGGCAGCGCCCGGAAGGTCACGCGGACGTCGATGCCGTGGGAGGTGCGCAGCGCCCGGAGGTTGTGGCGCAGCACGCGGATCTGGGCGTTGCGCTGGTCCAGCCAGCGCTTGTGGACGGGGTCCTCCTCGTCGTCCTCGCCGCGGCCCTCGACCGGCACCGGGAAGGCCAGGTTGATCTTCCGGGACGGCAGGAGGATCCGGACGTCGATCGACTCGGGGCGGATCGTTCCCTCGTGGATGAGGCGGACCGGTTCGCCGAGCGCCAGCATCAGGGTCTCGGCGGTGAGACAGGCGGCGTCGACCCGGACGTGCGGTGTCGAGAACGCCTCGGCGAGCCGGGGCGCGAGTCCCACCATCGTGGGCTGGGGCTCGGTGCCGGTGGGGCGGGTGGCCTCGGCGACGCGGGGCGGGCTGCCCTTGCTCACATTGCTCAGCAACCCGTCCTCGTGCAGGACGCGCAGGGCCTGTCGCACGGTGCCGCGCTCGACGCCGAACTCGTCGGCCAGTTCGGCCTGGGTGGGCAGCCGTTCGCCCGGCCTCAGGGCGCCGCTGCGGATGCGTTCCCGCAGGGTGTCGGCGATCTCCTGGGACGAGAGCCTTCTGCTGCCGTTCACTGCGACATTCTCCTGGGTCACGACCAAAACGCTACAACTTTGATCCATCTTTGTGGAGTTCACTGCAAGGTGGTTATGAGTATCGACCAAGTGGGCACCATCTATGCAGAGTTGGTAACCAACTTGATGAAGTTGGCGGAAGTTCTGCCTCCTCTTGTCCGACCCGCCTCAGCGCCTCGAAGGAGGTACCACCATGCCCGCCATCGCCCTTCTCTCCGCCATCGCCGTCGTCGCCTTCGAGCAGACGGTCGAGTGGCGCTACGGCACGATGGGGATCGTCGGCCTGCTGTTCCTCACCGTCGGCCTGAAGGCACGCAACCACACGTGCAGCTCCATCGGCGCCGTCATCCTCGCACTGCTCTTCGCGGGCCCCGCCTTCTGACCCGGCCCAGGCCTGTCGTTGGATCACGCCTGGGCCGCGGGCCCGCCCAGGCCGACGTCAGCTCGTGAGCACCAGCTCCGAGCTGATCGTCTCCCACAGGGCGTCGAACCACAGCCGGGACTGCTCGACGAAGCTCGCGTCCCGTGGGGCCGAGGCTGCGCCCCGCTCGAAGGCGAACAGCATCGACTGGGTGCCCTCGGCGTCGTACATCTCCAGCTGCTCGCTGTCCACCTCCGCCTCCGTCCGCTGCACGGTGTAGTACGCGAACAGCGCCTCCGTGCCGTTGAGGAGGTACAGCTTCACCGGCGGGGTGAACGGCAGCGCGCGGAACGTGACATGGACGTCGATGCCGTGCGTGGACCGCAGGGCCAGCAGGTTGTGCCGCAGCACCTGGCCCTGGGCGTTGCGCTGGGCGAGCCAGCGGCGCTGCAGCCGGCCGTCGACCGAGGCGTCGACCGGCGTGGGGAACGCGAGCGGGATGTCCCGGCTCGGCAGCAGCACCCGCACGTCGACCCTGGCCGGTTTTATGCGCCCCGCGTGAATCTCGCGCAACGGCTCACCCACGGCGAGCGTGAGGGACACCGCCGTGAGGCAGAGGGCGTCGATCACCACGTGCGGGGCGGCGAAGGCGGCGGATATGCGCGGGGCGAGTTCCACCATGGTGGGGCGCGGCGGCGCTCCGGGGCCACCGGTGAACGTCTTTGCCAGGTCCGGAGCCACCGTCGCGGGGCTCCCCTTGGAAACGTTGGTGAGCAGCTGCTCCGACTGGAGGATGCGCAGCGCCTGGCGGACGGCACCGCGCTCCACGCCGAACTCGTCGGCGAGCTTGGCCTGGGTGGGCATGCGCTGTCCCGGTCGCAGCTCGCCGGACCTGATCCGGCGGCGCAACACGTCGGCCACCTCGTGATGTGACCTCTGGGGCCGCTGTGACGACTTCCGTCGATCGACGGCCGCACGTTCCCGCTCCACGAACAAACATTACAACTTCGCGCCATCTTGCGGCAGTTCATGTGAAGGTGGTTATGAGACGACTCCAAGCGGAGATAAGTAAGGAAGAGTTGGTCACCAACTTCGCTGACATGGTCAAACTTTCAGCTTGTTGGTGACCCGGCTCACACAGACCGACCGATCGACCTCCCTTCCGGAGGGGAGCCGGGAGTTCGACCGGTTCGCACAGTCACAACTGAATGGCACAGCCACAACTGAATGCGCAGCCACAACCACAACTGAATAGCTACGGATGCAGCACACCCGCACACCGAGGAAAGGTCGAACGACAACTCCCGGGTCCCGGCGGCGGACCCGTCATCAGAAGAGGTCCGGGCACCACGGGCGCCTGGACGTCCGCAGCAGGGCGTCGGCGACAGCGGCGGCGCCCTTCCGCTGTTCCCCGACCCGGCCGAGCGCGGCGAGCCGCACCGCCGACTCGTCGCCCAGCCACAGCGCGGCGAGGTCCGCGACGTCCAGCACCAGATCCCCGTCCTCGCTCGTCGGCACACAACTCGCCCCGTCCGGACCGGCGTCCAGCCGGTAACGCCCGGCCGCGAAGCGGCCTCCGTCGACGATCTCCAGCACCAGCGTGCCGGTGCCCGCGTACGTCCGCGCCTCCAGCGCCCGTACGACGTCCAGGATCCGCACCCACAACCAGTCGGCCTGGGCGGTGACACGCGCGGCGCGCGGGTCGGGGAAGAAGTGAGGGAGGAGGTCGTCGGGGGCCCGCCAGCCCGTCTTGACCTTGGTGATCCAGTCGATCGAGCACAGGAAGTGCCACAGGGCGCGCTCGGCGGCCGGGGTCGTCGCGATCAGCCAGTTGACGTCGGCCGTGTTGTGCGGCTGCTTGTCGTGCCAGTTGTCGTCCGACTCGTACGAGACGAGGCCCTGGACCTCGCCGGCCGCCGAACGGTACACGGCGTAGAACGGCTCGGTCCACGACGAGACGATGCCCCGCTCACCGGTGTTGAGCCGCCACCAGCGCTCGTCGCGGTCCACGGCACCCGGCTGGGCGCGACGCAGCCGCTCGTGCAGCTCCGGGCCCAGCTTGCGTACGTCGGCCCCGTCGATGAGGTCGATGCGGCCGCCGTCGGCCGGGCCGGACCAGCGGGGGTCGAGTCCGGTGCGCGGCACGTCGATCGTCCACTCGGTGGTCCAGGTCGCGGGGCCGAAGCCGTAGCGTCCGTAGATCGGGTACTCGGCGGCGATCAGCGTGGCGACGACGTCTCCGCGGTCCTTCGCGGCGGCGAGGTCCTCGGCCATCATCCGGGTCAGCAGGCCCCGTCGGCGGTGTGTGGGGCTGACCGTGACGTTCGAGATGGCGTCGGCGGGGACGGCGGCGCCGCCCACGACCGTCAGCCGCTGCGCGAACGAACGGAACGTGGCGACGCAGCGGTCCCCGTCGAACGCGCCGAGCGTCCGGGCCGGGACGATGTGCGCGGTGCGGTCCTTGAGCTCCTGCTCGGACCAGGTCTCCGGCGGCCGCAGGAACCCGGTGTTCAGCGCGCGGATCCAATCGGCCTTGTCGTCCTCGTCGATGGCACGCACGACGATGTCCTGGGAGGGGCTCATGAACCCACGCTAGGGGGTGCGCGGAGCGGCTGTCGCGGGGTTTTCGGGCGCCGAGGGAGAGGGCCGGGGGGGGGCTTGTGCGTCGCCGGGTACGGGTCCGTTGTGGTTTCTCGCGCCCACGCGGCGGAGCCGCATGTGTCACCGCCCCGCGCCCCTGAAGGGAACGGGCCTGCGGCCCGCCCCTCAGCCTGAGAACCACGGGGCGCAGCCCCGGTCGCTTTTCAGGGGCGCGGGGAACTGCGCGAGAAACCCCCACCCACCCGCACCCGCCGACGAACCGCCCGCCCCCGAGCTAGCAGGCACCCCCTCAGAACACGGCCCGCACCTCCCCCACCATCCGCCCACCCCCCAGCAACGGCAGTCGACCGATCCGCGAGATCACCGCCCCCTCCACCCCCATCAACGTCAACGCCCGTCCCAGCACCGGCCCCAGCACCCGCCCCCCACCGTCGTCGACCTTGAACGCGAGGGCCCGGCCGTCCGGCAGGGCCACCGCCTGGACCGCCTCCGCCCCCATCTTGGACAGGGCACCCGGCACCTCCCGCATGAGCCACGTGTCGTGGCGGCGCGTACCGGCGACGTACTCGGGATGGGCCCGCATCGCGTCGGCCACCCGGCGCTCCGCGGAACCCTCCGGCGCGAGCACGAACGAGCGGAACGCGCGGGCCAGCCCCGTGAGGCTGATCGCCATCAACGGGGCACCGCAGCCGTCCACACCCACCGCGGCCACGGGCTCCCCCGCCGCCTCCTCCACGACCGTGCGGATCAGTTGCTGCAGGGGATGCCCGGGCTCCAGGTACGACGCGAGGGGCCACCCCCGCAGCGCCGCCACCGCGAGCATCGCCGCGTGCTTGCCGGAGCAGTTCATGGTGACCCGGTCGCGGACACCGCCGGCGGCCAGATACTCCTCCGCCTCCACCCGGTCCAGCGGCAGATCCTCCGGGCACCCCAGCGCCTGCGCGTCGAGCCCGGACTCCGCGAGCATCTTCCGTACGAGGTCCCGGTGGAACGTCTCCCCCGAGTGGCTCGCGGCGGCCAACGCCAGCCGCTCGCCCCCGAGGTCGAGCCCCGCCCGCAGCACACCGGCGGCCTGCATCGGCTTGTTCGCGGACCTGGGGAAGACGGGCGCCGTCACGTCGCCCCAGGCCCGCTCCACGGCCCCGTCCGCGCCCAGCAGCACGAGGCTCCCCCGGTGCCGCCCCTCGACGAACCCCGACCGCACGACCTCCGCGAGAACGGGCGGAACAGGCACCTCACCGGACCCGGCGGGTATCTCCGGCTCTATGGGTTTCGCGGGCATCGGCGGTCACCTTCCGGTACGGGAGCGGCGGGATCTCACTCCGGTACCCAACACCGGCCACCCGCCACACCATCCCCGCCCCACCATGCCCGCCGCGCCATGCACGTCGCCCCGGCTCCGCGGTCACCGGAGCCGGGGCGGTCGTACCCGGTGTTTCAGCCGGGGCGGTCGTACCCGGTGTGTCAGACGAGCAGGTCGTCCACCTGTGCCTCGCCCTCGCGGTACCGCCGCGCGATCTCGGCGCTGCACTCGTCCGCCGTGCGCTGGAGCCGCTGGCGGCGGCCGGACACCTGCTGCTCGTAGCGGACGAGGCGGGCGAGCCCGGCGGTGAGTTCCTCGTCGGTGCGGGCGCCGAGGTCGGACAGTTCGACCTCGGCGAGCATCTCGGCCGCCAGCAGCCGGTACTCCTCGCCGTGCGGCGTCCCCACCGTGACGTGCCGGGCCGACGAACGGTGCCGGGCCGGCGCGTCGGTGAGGATCTCGGAGAGCCGGTCGACCAGCGCCGGCGTACGCCCGTCGGAGCCGGACCGCTGTGCCGTACCCCGTCGGCCTGCCAACTCGGCGCGCAGGATGTCGATCCGGCCCTGGAGCAGCCGCCGCACATAGCTGAGGTCGGCCTCGTCCCGCTGGGCGTCCCGGCGCAGGCTGCGCAGCTCCGGCAGCCGCAGCCGGGACAGGTCGTGCTCCGGCGGGTCCGGCGGCAGCAGTGGTTCGCTGTCCGTGCGCTGGACCGGCGGCCGGCGGATCCCGGGTGCGGGCCCCGGCCCCGTCCGGGCAAACGTGGCAGTGCCCGGGGGCTGCCCAATACTCGATGTGCTCATGCGCCTCAACCGTCCCCTCGACCGGTGTGTGTGAGCATGGTGCCACTCTCGGTGGCCGCTGGGTGACCGAGTCCCCCCGATCCACCCCCAGATGGTCGCTAATGGATCAATAAGAAAGACCGGGCAAAGTGCGCTTGAAACGCCCGTGATCACAAACCCCCCGGAAGGAGGACCCCCTCACACACGGCTGATGGACGGCGGCGGCATGATGGTCGGCATGCGTGCGGTGGTGCAGAGGGTCGACGGCGCGAGCGTCGTCGTGGACGGTGAGACGGTCGGGGCGATCGAGGGCGAGGGCCTGTGCGTCCTGGTGGGGGTGACCCACGAGGACACGAAGGAGAAGGCCGCGCAGCTGGCACGGAAGCTGTGGTCGCTGCGGATGCTGAACGACGAGAAGTCGTGCAGCGACGTCGACGCGCCGCTGCTCGTGATCAGCCAGTTCACGCTGTACGGGGATGCCCGCAAGGGCCGCCGGCCCACGTGGAACGCGGCGGCGCCGGGCGATGTCGCGGAGCCGCTCGTCGACGAGGTGGTCGCACAGTTGCGGGCGCTGGGGGCGACGGTGGCGACGGGACGGTTCGGCGCGAAGATGCGGGTGTCCCTGACGAACGACGGCCCCTTCACGGTCCTGCTGGAGATGTAGGGGCGCCCGCCCGACCACGGCCGAGCGCCCTCACCTGGGCCGAACGGGCCCCTGAGGCCAGGTTCTACGGCTCGACGATCACTTCCTGGGCCGCCGCGGTCGTGTCCGCCAGGAGCGGCGCGTCCACGGGGACGTTCCGCTTCACCAGGGCCAGCGCGACCGGGCCCAGTTCGTGGTGGCGTACCGACGTGGTGATGAAGCCGAGCTTGCGGCCCTCGGGGCCGTCGTCGGCGAGCCGGATGTCCGTTCCGGGGGGCGGCAGGTGCACCTCGCTGCCGTCGAGGTGGAGGAAGACCAGCCGCCGCGGCGGCTTGCCCAGGTTCTGCACGCGGGCGACCGTCTCCTGACCGCGGTAGCAGCCCTTCTGGAGGTGCACCGCCGAGCCGATCCAGCCGAGCTCGTGCGGGATGGTGCGGTGGTCGGTCTCGAAGCCGAGGCGGGGCCGGTGCTGCTCGACCCGCAGCGCCTCGTACGCGAGCAGGCCCGCCGCCGGGCCGGACTTCTCGGCGTACGCCTCCAGGTCCGCCCGCGGGAGGAACAGGTCGCGGCCGTACGGCGTCTCGCGGACGACGACACCCTCGGGGACCTCGGTGATCGACCCGGCGGGGAGGTGGACGACCGCGAAGTCGTCCGTGCGGTCGGCGACCTCGACCCGGTAGAAGAACTTCATCGACTCCAGGTACGCGAGCAGCGCCTCCCGGGTGCCGGGCTCGATGTGGGCCCAGACCGTCTCGCCGTCGTCGACGAGGTACAGGGCGTGCTCGATGTGGCCGTTGGCGGAGAGGATGAGGGCCTCGGTGGCCTGGCCGGTCGGGAGTTCGCTGACGTGCTGGGTGAGCAGCAGATGCAGCCAGCTGAGCCGGTCCTGGCCGGTGACGGTGATGACGCCCCGGTGGGAGAGGTCGACGAAACCGGTGCCGTCGGCGAGGGCGCGCTGTTCGCGGAACAGATCGCCGTAGTGGGCGGCGACACCTTCGTCCACGCCCTCCGCGGGGACGGCGCCGGGCAGGGACAGCAGAGGGCTTTTCATACGACCAAGCCTACGACTCGGTATTTGAATCTTTCAGGTCGTCCGGGGCGCTCCGGCCCGTGTCACCCCCACCGCCGCCGCTCGGCGCGGCCTTCCCGGTGCGCGCGGCCTTCTCGGCCTTCGCGGAGCAGTCCCCGCAGCGGCCGAAGATCGCGAAGTGCTTCATGTCCGTGTCGAAGCCGAACGTCTCGCGCAGCTTGTCCGTGAACTCGGCGGCCACCGAGACATCGGCCTCGATGACCGTGGTGCAGTCCCGGCACACGAGGTGGATGTGGTGGTGCCGGTCGGCCAGGTGGTACGTCGGCGCGCCGTGCCCCAGATGGGCGTGGCTGACCAGCCCCAGCTCCTCCAGGAGCTCCAGGGTCCGGTAGACGGTGGAAATGTTGACCCCCGACGCCGTCTTCCTCACTTCGGCGAGGATGTCGTCGGGGGTCGCGTGCTCCAGGGTGTCCACGGCTTCGAGCACAAGCTGCCGCTGCGGCGTCAGGCGGTAACCGCGCTGCCGCAGATCAGTCTTCCAGTCGGTGCTCACCACACTGGAAGTCTAGGGGGTGTGAAAGTCGGGTGCTGTGCCGGACTTTCAAACACCCCCTGGTGACTACTTGAAGAAGGCGATGCCGTCGTCGGGCATGTCGTCGGGGAGGGCCTTGGCCCAGCGCTCGACGTCCTCCGGGGTGACGACCTTCTTCAGGTGGGCGGACATGTAGGGGCGCAGCTCGACCTCGGGGGTCTGCTTCTCGCCGACCCACATGAGGTCGCTGTTCACATAGCCGTACAGCCGCTTGCCGCCGGTGTAGGGGCCGGAGGCGGCGGTCCGGGCGACGGCGTCGGTGACCAGGTCGATCTGGGGCTTCTTGTCGGCGAGCTCGCCGTACCAGACCTCGACGACACCGTCGTTGCGGACCATGGTGACCTCGACCTTGCGGTCGGCGTCGATCCGCCAGAAACCGGATTCGGACTCCAGCGGACGGACCTTGTCGCCCTCGTTGTCCAGCACCCAGGAGTGGGAGTGGTACTCGAGGAAGTCCCGGCCGTCGTGGGTGAAGGAGACCTCCTGGCCGAAGTTGCACTTCTCGGCGCCGGGGAAGTCGTGGACGCCCGCACCGGACCAGTTCCCGAGCAGGAAGGCGAGGGGGACGAGGTCCTTGTGCAGGTCGGACGGGATCTCGATCATGAGTGGCGGTTCCTGGGGTGGTCGGTCAGCGCTGGCCCTGGTACAGCTTCTTCACAGCCAGTCCGGTGAAGGCGAGAACGCCGACGCAGACCGCGACCAGCAGGAGTTCGAAGAAGAGTTCCACGGGGTGCTCCTCGAAATGAGCGAAGGTTCGGTACTACACAGGGCCGGCCCCCAGCTTACGCGGCCCGGTCCGGGGACGGTCGTCGAGGTCCGCGTGGTCGCGCCCCTGCGGTCGGCGCCCCGCGCGGTCGGCGGACCGCCGGGAGGCCGGCGGACTACGCTGCGGGCATGGCGAAGAAGCTCGTGATCAAGGTGACGGCGGGGGCGGACGCTCCCGAGCGCTGCTCCCAGGCGTTCACGGTGGCCGCGGTGGCCGTGGCCAGCGGGGTGGAGGTCTCCCTGTGGCTGACCGGTGAGTCGGCGTGGTTCGCGCTGCCGGGGCGGGCCGCCGAGTTCGAGCTGCCGCACGCGGCGCCGCTGCCGGATCTGATCGACTCGATCCTGGCCGGCGGCCGCCTCACCCTGTGCACGCAGTGCGCCGCGCGGCGGGACATCACCGAGCAGGACGTCATCAAGGGCGTACGGATCGCGGGCGCGCAGGTCTTCGTGCAGGAGACGCTGGCCGACGACACCCAGGCGCTCGTCTACTGAGACGACGGTGGCCGCCGGTCAGGGCTGTCGTCCTGGGCGCTTCTTGCCGTCCAGTTCGTCCCACCACTCGTCGGACTTGGGATCGCCGGACGGGTCGTCCCACCAGCGGTCCTCGGGCCCCCGCCGGTTCGCGACGACCGCGGCCAGCGGCGGGATGACCATGGCGACCAGACACATGCCGACCGCGACGGGGACCGACCAGAGGCGTACGACTCCCCAGGCCAGGACGAAGAGCGTGAGGCACGTCCCCATCATGACGAAGTAGCGGTGGCGCCGCCGCGCGTACATGACTCCAGGGTAGGACGGCCGGTCCCGGCATGCCCCAGGACCGGCGCCCCGGAGTCCGGGCATGCCGAAGGGCCGCGCCCCAGGCGTCCAACCCAGGGGGGCGCGGCCCTTCAGCCGTTCACGGGGTGCCGTGCACGGGGTGCCTCAGACGGCGATCGCGACCTCGGCGAGCGCGCCCTTCTCGGCGACGACGACCGTGCGGTCGGCGGTGCCACCGGGGACCAGCGCGCGGACGGTCCAGGTGCCCTCGGCCGCGTAGAAGCGGAACTGGCCCGTCGCGGAGGTGGGGACCTCCGCCGTGAACTCGCCGGTCGAGTCCAGCAGACGGACGTAGCCCGTCACCGGCTCGCCGTCGCGGGTCACCTGACCCTGGATCGTGGTCTCACCGGGCTTGATCGTCGAGGCGTCCGGGCCGCCGGCCTTCGCTCCACACATGTCTTTCTCCATCAGGGGTCTGACCGGAAGGAAGGCCGGTCGGGACGAACGGGGGTGTGCGGGTACCGCTGGGGGTGCTTACTTGTTGGCGCCGAGCTCGATCGGGACGCCGACGAGGCTGCCGTACTCGGTCCAGGAGCCGTCGTAGTTCTTGACGTTCTCGACACCGAGCAGCTCGTGCAGGACGAACCAGGTCAGCGCGGAGCGCTCACCGATGCGGCAGTAGGCGATGGTGTCCTTGGCGAGGTCCACCTGCTCCTCGGCGTAGAGCGCCTTGAGCTCCTCGTCCGACTTGAAGGTGCCGTCGTCGTTGGCGTTCTTCGACCACGGGATGTTGCGGGCGGACGGGACGTGGCCCGGACGCTGCGACTGCTCCTGCGGCAGGTGGGCAGGGGCGAGCAGCTTGCCGGAGAACTCGTCGGGCGAGCGCACGTCGACCAGGTTCTGCGAACCGATGGCCGCCACGACGTCGTCGCGGAAGGCGCGGATCGCGGTGTTCTGCGGCTTGGCCTTGTACTCGGTGGCGGGGCGCACCGGCACCTCGTCGGTCAGCTCGCGGGCGTCCAGCTCCCACTTCTTGCGGCCGCCGTCGAGCAGCTTCACGTTCTCGTGGCCGTACAGCTTGAAGTACCAGTAGGCGTAGGACGCGAACCAGTTGTTGTTGCCGCCGTAGAGGACGACGAGGGTGTCGTTGGCGATGCCCTTCTCCGACAGCAGCTTCTCGAAGCCCGCCTGGTCGACGAAGTCACGGCGGACCGGGTCCTGGAGGTCCTTCGTCCAGTCGATCCGGATCGCGTTCTTGATGTGGTTCTTCTCGTACGCGGTGGTGTCCTCGTCGACCTCGACGATGGCGATGTTCGGGTCGTCGAGGTTGGCCTCGACCCAGTCGGCGTCGACCAGGACGTCGCTGCGGCTCATGCTGTTTCTCCTCCGGGGCAGTTGCGGCGGGGCGTGCGAAGCGCCTCCGGCGGTTCGGCCGGGCGCGCACGGGTGTGTGCCCTGGCTGGGCAGGGCGGGGGGAACGCGGCAGGCCTGGGCTGCCGCTCAGAAAGTGCGACAGAGCATGGCGGCGACGCGGCACAGGTCTACTGCCCGCCGCTTCGTGAGATCCGCCTGTCGCTTCATGGTTGTCGATCGTAGGGACGGACAGGCGGGCGTGTCACCGGCATGTCGTATTCTGAGACACGATCGTCCGGATTGTGGGATGAGTTCCCCGGAAGGCCGGTGCGGAAGGGGCGGCCGGGTCGGTGCGGCCGTCGCCACATCTACGGTACGGACGCCGCCGTCTCGCCTTTCGGACAACGCTGCTCGCCGCCCCGCCCATGTTCCCGGCTACGGGACTACCCGGCCAGCTGGACGTTCGAACCCTTCACCGAGATGTCCACCCCGTCCGGCGCGGCCTCGACCTTGTCGAGCTTGATGCCGCCGGGCAGGTCGTCGATGGCCTGCTGGAAGTCGGTGATCGACCGGACCGCGTTCTCGGCCAGTGCGGCGCCGAGGTCGGGCAGCGAGTCCGCGCGTACCTCCACGGTGTCGTCCTTGACGCTCACGGTGCTCAGCACGGGGAACGTCTTCTTGCCGAGGATCGGGATGTCGGCCTCGATCGCGACCTTGATCTTGCCGTTGCCGCCGTCGGAGAGGCCGACCACGCGGGCGGTGGTGCCGGGGGCGACCCGGGTGGGCTCGGACTTGGCGGCCTTGAGGAGTTCGTCGTACGAGATGGTCGCGGTGCCGATCGCGAAGGCGGCCGTGGCGGAGCTGTAGTCGCCGGAGAACTTCACGCCGCGCATGTGCGCCGTGAGGTCCGCGATGCGGATGCTCTCGCCGGACTTGCCGGTGGTGGCCTCGTAGTCCGAGATGCCGACCTCGACGTCGTCCAGCTCGCCGCCCGCGACCTGGGTGAGGAAGGGGAAGCCGTTGACGGACACGTCCGGGGTCGCGGTCAGGCCCTCGCTGCTCTTGAGCTTCTGAGCGACCTCGTCCTCGGCGAACCCGACGGCCACGCGGTCCGCGACCACGAAGACGCCGCCCAGGATCACGGCGACGATCACAAGTATCCGCAGTGCGCGCATGTCTCGGTGCCCCCCACGTTGTCCACTCGGCGGCCTGCCCGCTCAACGACCAGAGTGGCCGCTCCGGGGGAGAGTAATCGCGCGGAAGTGAAGCCGGGGCGAAGTCCTGAACGTTGTTGATCACCTGTGACAGGACGCGGGCGGGGGCGGACCGCCCTTCGGGTGCGGGTGGGTGGGGGCTGGTCGCGCAGTTCCCCGCGCCCCTGAAAAGCGACCGGGGCTGCGCCCCGTGCTTTTCAGGCCGAAGGGTGGGCCGCAGGCCCAGCCCTTCAGGGGGAGGGCGGGCCGCAGGCCCGTCCCTCTAGGGGCGCGGGGAACTGCGCGACCAGCCCCCACCCACCCGCGGCCGCCAACGCACCCGCACCCGCACCCCCGAGTCATCAGGCGCCCGGCCCCGAGCCACAAGGCGCCCTTGGCGTCAGCCCAGCGCCCGGCCCAGCAGATACACCGCCGGCGCCGCCGCGGCGAGCGGCAGCGCCACCCCCGCCGTGAAGTGCACGAATCGGGACGGGTAGTCATAGCTCGCGACCCGGTGTCCGACCAGCGCGCACAGCCCGGCCCCCGCCCCCAACAGCGCACCGGAGCTACCGAGATCGGATACCTCGCCGACGGCGACCCCCGCACCGGCCGCCGCCAGCAGCGCCACCACCACCGACGCCGCCGTCGGCAACGGCAGTGCCCGCGCCACCACGGCCACCGCGACAGCGACCCCGCCGACGGTGACCGCGTTCGCTGCCGCCGCCAGATAGCCGCTCGCGATGATCGCCAGCGCCGCCGAGGCGATCGTCGCCATCAGCCCGTACATCCGCTCGTCCGGGTCCGCGTGGCTCCGCAGCCCGAGCACGATGCCGAGCAGCACCCACACCCCGAGTGTCCCGAGGATCGCCGCGGGCGCGTGCTCCCGCCCGGCCGCGAACAGGGCCGCGTCCGCCGCGAGCGCGCCCGCGAACGCCAGCACGATGCCCTGCCGGGCCGGCCACATGCCGTTCAGCCGGAACCAGCCCGCCGCCGTCACGGCCTGGAGGATCACCAGCGGTACGGCGAGGGCGTACTCCCCGATCGCCGCCGCGCCCGCCAGCAGCAGCCCCAGTACGGCCGTGATCAGTGCCGGCTGCATGCCGGGCTCGATGATCGGCGACCGTCCCTCGGCCCGCGCCCGCTGCGCGTCGGTGATCCGCGCGTTCCCGGTGAGCGTCGGCGGCCCGTACGCGGGCCTGGCCTCGCCGGAGCCGGCGGGATCGCCCCCCTGGGCGTGGTCGTGCGGAACCACCGGCGCCTGCCCCTGGGCGAACCCCTGGCCCTGGGCGGACCCCTGGCCCTGGGGGTACGCCTGCCCCCGCGGACCGGGCTGGCCGTGCGACCCGGCCTGCCCATGCTGTCCGGGCTGGTGGTCCGGGGCGTACTGTGCGGGGCGGCCGTCCGTCTGCTGGGGCAGGTACGCCGTCTCCGTCAGGTTCGCCGCGAAGGGGGCGGTCTGCGGCTGCACCTGGGTCTCCCAGGTCTGGCCCTCCCACTGCTGCGTGTACTGCTGCGCCTGGGCGGCCTGCCCCTCGTCGTACCCCTGCCACTGCGGCTGCGCCGCGTACGGCGGCGGCTGCTGCTCCGGCTGCTGGTGGGCGTCGTAGCCGGGGTGCCCCTGGTGGCCCTCGTACCCGTACGGCTGGTTGCTCATGATGTGGGGGTCACCCTCCTGCGAACGGCGGGAGCACCTCGACCGTGCCGCCCTCGGCCAGACGTACCGTCTCATGTTCACGGGTGCCCACGGGGTTCCCGTCGACGAGGAACGAGCATCGCCGCAGTACCCGGACGAGTTCGTCGGGGTGTCGCTCGCGGATCTCGTCGAGGGCCTCGGCGAGGGTGTCCGCGTCGTAGGGCTCCTCGGAGATGCCGGCGGCGGCTTTGGCCGCGGCCCAGTAGCGGACAGTGCCCTTTGGCATCTGCGTTCCTCTTGGTTAGTCGTGACGGGGTTCAGGCTACGGGGGAGTCCGTGCCGTGGAGAAACCGCGCGGGCCGATCGTGCCGCCCGGCCCGTTCCTCAGCGCCCGGTCCCCAGCACCCAGTCCCCCACACGGTCCAGCAACTCCCCGGTGGCCGCGTGTTCCGCGTGGCCCATCCCCTCCTCCAGCCACAGTTCGGCGTGCCCGGCCGCGGCCTCCGCGAGCATCCGGGGGTGGTCGACCGGGAAGTAGCCGTCGCTGTCGCCGTGGACGATCAGCAGCGGCGTCGGAGCGATCAGGGGGACCGACTCGACCGGGGAGGGCGGGACGGGGTCCCATTCGCGGTGGTGGATGCGGGTGCCGAAGCCGTAGCGGCCGACGAGACGGCCGGCGGGGCGGGTGACCAGCCAGTGGAGGTGGCGCATGGGGGCCGTGCCCCGGTAGTACCAGCGGGCGGGCGCGCTGACCGAGACGACCGCGTCGACGCCCGCGTCCGGCAGGGCCGCGTGGCGCAGGACGACCGAGCCGCCCATGGAGAAACCGACCGTGACGACGCGTTCGTGCCCGAGATCGCGGGCCCAGCGGACGGCCGCCGCCAGATCGAGGACCTCGCGGTCGCCCACCGTGGAGTGGCCGCCGGACCGTCCGTGGCCGCGGAAGGAGAAGGTCACGACGGAGCCGTACCGGGTGAGGGCCGCCACCACTCTTCGAACGTGCGGCCGATCCACACCGCCCGTGAAACCGTGCGCGACGACGATTACCGGAAGGCTTCCCAGTGGCTTTCCGGTGCCGTCGGAGAGAAGGTGAGAGGCGTTGTATACGACACTGCCCGGGTCGTATACGGCCTCGATGTTCACCCCGTCTTCCGTGCTCAGAAACCTGCGCAAAGGGCTCGTAGGCGGTCGGGAAGTGGTTCGGTCCCCCGTCTCAGAGTCCGGGATATCGAAGGATCGCGTCACATCACCTGCCGGACCAGCGCTCATGTGGGCTATTCTGCTGGACAGAGGACTCGGGCAACGTAGCCCCCGGGTCCTTTTGTGCTTTCGGAAGCGTTGTATACAAAGCGGGAAACACCAGGTGACCGCAGGTGTACGGGCCCCGGGAACGCAGAGCAGAACGCTGTGAAGTTCCGCAGTGCAGTTCGCAGTGCCGTAAACGTCCTCGCAGGGACCGAGGAGGAACCAGACGTATGAGTTCTCTGCTGCTCCTGACCAATGCCCTCCAGCCATCGACGGAGGTGCTCCCGGCTCTCGGCTTGCTGCTGCACAATGTGCGGGTCGCCCCGGCGGAA
Source organism: Streptomyces sp. NPDC030296 (assembly GCF_055572815.1). Classification (NCBI taxonomy): domain Bacteria; kingdom Bacillati; phylum Actinomycetota; class Actinomycetes; order Kitasatosporales; family Streptomycetaceae; genus Streptomyces; species Streptomyces sp. NPDC030296. The sequence goes on along the minus strand of NZ_JBVICQ010000020.1, from coordinate 45,264 downwards.
GGGCCCGCCCTCGTCGACACCCCCGGTGCCGACGTGATCCTCATCGACGGGCGCCGTGACCTCCCGCAGGTCCGCAGCCTGTGTCAGCTGCTGCGCTCCACCGGGCCGGGCTGCCCGCTCATCCTCGTCGTCACGGAGGGCGGCCTCGCCGCCGTCACCGCCGACTGGGGCATCGACGACGTCCTCCTCGACACCGCCGGCCCCGCCGAGGTGGAGGCACGGCTCCGGCTCGCCATGGGCCGGCAGCAGATCGTCAACGACGACTCCCCGATGGAGATCCGCAACGGCGACCTGTCGGTCGACGAGGCGACGTACTCCGCCAAGCTCAAGGGACGCGTCCTCGACCTCACCTTCAAGGAGTTCGAGCTCCTCAAATACCTCGCGCAGCACCCCGGCCGCGTCTTCACCCGCGCCCAGCTGCTGCAGGAGGTCTGGGGCTACGACTACTTCGGCGGCACCCGCACCGTGGACGTCCACGTACGACGGCTGCGCGCCAAGCTCGGCCCCGAGCACGAGTCGCTGATCGGCACCGTCCGGAACGTCGGTTATCGATTCGTTACTCCTGAGAAGGGCGAGCGCGCGAGCGACGAGGCGAAGGCCAAGGTCGAGCGCTCAAAGACGGAGGATGCGGACGAGACGGCGCCCTTGGAGGCCGCCGAGGTCGCGGCCGAGGCGTAGTGCGCCGCCCCATCCCGCCCTCGGCGCACGGCGGACGTGCGGCTCTCGCGCAGACGAGCGCCTGTACGCCCTGCCCAGGGGCGGTCCATCCGCGTAGACTCCGCGCGTGGCCAAGGTGACTCGGGATGATGTGGCGCGACTGGCGGGAACTTCCACCGCCGTCGTCAGCTACGTCATCAACAACGGACCCCGGCCGGTCGCCCCGGCCACGCGCGAGCGTGTCCTCGCCGCGATCAAGGAGCTGGGGTACCGGCCCGACCGGGTCGCCCAGGCCATGGCGTCGCGGCGCACCGAGCTGATAGGCCTGATCGTCCCGGACGCCCGTCAGCCGTTCTTCGGCGAGATGGCGCACGCGGTCGAACAGGCGGCCGCCGAGCGCGGCAAGATGGTCCTCGTCGGGAACTCCGACTACATCGCCGAGCGCGAGGTCCACTATCTGCGGGCGTTCCTCGGGATGCGTGTCTCCGGACTGATCCTGGTCAGCCACGCCCTCAACGACAACGCCGCCGCCGAGATAGAGGCGTGGGACGCGCGCGTGGTGCTGCTGCACGAGCGGCCCGAGGCGATCGACGACGTCGCCGTGGTGACCGACGACCTCGGCGGCGCCCAGCTCGCCGTGGAGCACCTCCTCTCGCACGGACACGAGTACGTCGCCTGTCTGGGCGGCATCGCCGAGACCCCGCTGGTCGGCGACCCCGTCTCCGACCACGTCGAGGGCTGGCGCCGCGCGATGGACGACGCCGGCATCTCCACGGAGGGGCGCCTCTTCGAGGCCCCGTACAACCGCTACGACGCGTACAACGTGGCCCTCGACCTGCTCTCCGGCCCGGACCGTCCCCCGGCGATCTTCTGCTCCACCGACGACCAGGCCATCGGCGTACTGCGCGCCGCGCGTGAGCTGCGTATCGACGTGCCCGGCGAGCTGGCGGTCGCCGGCTTCGACGACGTCAAGGAAGCGGCGCTGACCGACCCGCCGCTGACCACGGTCGCGACGGACCGCACGGGCATGGCCCGCGCCGCGGTCGACCTCGTCCTCGACGACGGCCTGCGGGTCGCGGGCTCCCACCGGGAACGGGTGAAGCTCTTCCCGTCGAAGCTGGTCACACGACGGTCCTGCGGCTGCGCGTAGCCTCCGGCGGGGGCGGGTCGGCGCCCTGGAGGCGGGGGGTCGGCGCCGTAGAGGCGCTCGGGCGCGTGGTCGACCGCGGGTCCGCCCGCCGTGGCTGGTCGCGCCCGCGCGGCGGAGCCGCGTGTTCCGGTACGGCTTGCCGTCCTTGAGGTCAGGTTCGGTGTGCACTCCGTCGATCGCCTTCTCCACGCCGGCCTCCACCAGCGCTCCGTCCCCGAGAACGGCCAGTGCCGCCTCGGCCCGCTCGGCAAGCTCCTCGTCGGAAGACCCGGCGGCGTTCGATGCACCGGAGCGCCGGGACGGCGTGGTGGCCGCCGCGTTGTGCGGCATCGCCACGGCTCTCGCCCCTTTGTTTCCCATGCGACCGGGGCCGGGCGCCTTTATATGGGGCATACGAGGTTCTGTCGGGCTTCTCAGGGAGCACTCAGGGAGCTCTCATGGTGGCGCGCGAAGCTCTGTGCCATGACCGAGAGCTTCCGCCGCAGCGGCGAACACGAGAACCCCTATCAGGGTGACCAGCAGCAGCACGGCACCTCTCCGGTGAACCCGGAGTGGCCGCCCCCGCCGGCCTACGAGCCGACTCCGCCGACGGCGGCGCCCGCGTACGGCTCCGCCGAGCACGGCTCGACCGGATACGGCTCGACCGGGTACGGCGCGCCCCACCATGGCTCGACGGCGTACGGCGCACCGCACCACGGCTCGGCCGGACACGGCTCGGCCGGGTATGGGTCCGCCCCGACCGCTCTCCTCTCCGAGCCGGTGTCCTCCGGTGCCGATCCCGCGGCGGCGGCCTCGTCCCCGTCCACGTCGTCGCCGAAGAAGCGCGCCAAGGGCCCGCTCGCGTTGGTGGCGGCCGTGGCGATCGTCGCGGCGGCGATCGGCGGTGGTACGGCGTACGGGATCCAGGAGCTGACCGGCAACGACACCGTCGCCTCCAGCTCGACCAGCACGAGTGTGGTGCCCACCAGCCAGAAGGGCACCGTCGCCGGGGTCGCCTCGGCGGTCAGCCCGAGCATCGTGGAGATCAACGCCAGCTCGAACGGGGGTGAGTCCACCGGCTCCGGTGTGATCATCACCAGCGACGGCGAGATCGTCACCAACAACCACGTGGTCTCCGGCGCCTCCCGGATCAAGGTGACGACCCACAGCGGCAAGACGTACAGCGCCGAGGTCGTCGGCACCGACAGCAAGAAGGACCTCGCGCTCATCAAGCTGCGGGACGCCTCCGGTCTGAAGGCGGCGACCCTCGGCAACAGCAACGGGGTCAAGGTCGGCGACCAGGTCGTGGCGATCGGCTCCCCCGAAGGGCTCACCGGCACGGTGACCAGCGGGATCGTCTCCGCGCTCGACCGTGACGTGACGGTCTCGACGGACGAGGGCCAGCAGCAACAGCAGGGCGGTGGCGGCGGGTGGCCGTTCGAGTTCGGCGGCCAGGAGTTCAACGGCGACACCGGTTCCTCGACGACCACGTACAAGGCGCTCCAGACCGACGCGTCCCTCAACCCGGGCAACTCCGGCGGCGCCCTCATCGACATGAACGGCAACATCATCGGCATCAACTCCGCGATGTACTCCGCGTCCTCCTCGGGCGACGCCGGCAGCGCGGGCCTCGGCTTCGCCATCCCGATCAACACGGTCAAGTCCGACCTGAGCACGCTGCGGGCGGGCGGCTCGGACTGAGGACCACGGTGGCCACCGTGCCACCGCGCCCGTGGCAGCCACCGCGGCCACCGCGGCCACCGACTGACTCTCCTTCGACCTGGAGGTCGACATGATCAAGCAGGTTGCGCACGACGTCCCGGCCGCCGACGGCCCCTCCGGAATCGGTCTCGCCCTCGCGGTGGCGGCCGAGCTGCACCCGCCGGTCACACGGGCCCCCGAGGTCGCGCCCGCCCCGACCCGGGCCACGGCTCCCCGACGGACGTCGATGGCCACGGCGGCCCACCGCCGCCGTACGACAGTCGGATGATCGGCTGAGGCTCGACTTATCCACAGCCCTGCCCAACCCGGCGCCCTGGAACGTGCGAGGCTGAGTCCGGATCGACCACTCCTCGCTCCCGCTCCCCCTCCACGTCCCACCGCACCCGAGGAACGACACGACCATGAGCCCCGCCGAAGGCGACCGTGAACCCCAGCGCATCCTCATCGTCGACGACGAGCCGGCGGTGCGCGAAGCACTCCAGCGCAGCCTCGCCTTCGAGGGGTACGACACGAAGGTCGCGGTCGACGGCGCGGACGCGCTGGAGAAGGCGATCGCGTACCGGCCGGACCTGGTGATCCTCGACATCCAGATGCCCCGCATGGACGGCCTGACCGCCGCCCGCCGGATCCGTGGCGCGGGCGACACGACCCCCATCCTGATGCTGACGGCCCGCGACACGGTCGGCGACCGTGTCACCGGCCTCGACGCGGGCGCCGACGACTACCTGGTCAAGCCCTTCGAACTGGACGAACTCTTCGCCCGCGTCCGCGCGCTGCTGCGCCGCAGCTCGTACGCGGCGGCCGTCGCCGAGACCGCACAGGAGGACGAGGCGCTCGCGTTCGCGGACCTGCGGATGGACCTGGCGACCCGTGAGGTGCGGCGGGGCGACCGGCCGGTGGAACTGACCCGTACGGAGTTCACGCTGCTGGAGATGTTCATGGCGCACCCGCGCCAGGTCCTCACCCGCGAGCAGATCCTGAAGGCCGTCTGGGGCTTCGACTTCGAGCCCAGCTCCAACTCCCTCGACGTGTACGTCATGTATCTGCGCCGCAAGACGGAGGCGGCGGGCGAGCCCCGCCTCGTCCACACGGTGCGGGGCGTGGGGTACGTCCTGCGACAAGGCGGCGCGGAGTGAAGAAGATCCTCCGCCGCTACCGCACGCTGCCGATCCGCACCCGCCTGTCCCTCCTGGTCGCGGCAGCGGTCGCCTTCGCGGTGGCGGCGGTATCGGTGACGTGCTGGTTCATCGTGCAGGGGAAGCTGTACGACCTGGTCGACGACCAACTCGACAAGGCCATGGGCATGGGGGCGATCCAGGACCAGGCCAGGTACGCGGTCAACAACTGCACGCAGACCGTCGGCGAGCAGAACCCCCGCTTCGGTCCCCGCAACACCTACTTCCAGGTGGTGCTGGACGATGAGACATCCTGCGTTCTGGACTTCTCCTCGGGTCTGGTCAAGGTGACCCACACCGACATGGAGGTGGTGAACGGCACCGAGCGCACCGAGGCCATCTACCACAACGGCACCGACACCAAGGGAAACGACGTACGAGTCAAGACCCAGCCGGTGAGTATCGCCGATCCGGAGACGGGCGAGCTGTCCAACGCGGCTCTGATCGCCGCCCTCCCCCTCCACGGCACCCAAGCCACCCTCAACGACCTCGCCCTGATCCTCCTCCTCGTCTCCGGTATCGGAGTGGTCGGCGCCGGAGCGGCGGGGCTGGCCGTGGCCCGTGCGGGACTGCGCCCCGTCGACAAGCTCACGGACGCCGTCGAGCACGTGGCGCGCACGGAGGACCTGAGCATCCGTATCCCGGTGGAGGACGAGAGCGAGGACGAGGTCGCCCGGCTGTCCCGCTCCTTCAACTCGATGACGAGCGCGCTGGCCAGCTCCCGTGACCTCCAGCAGCAGCTGATCGCCGACGCGGGACACGAACTCCGCACCCCGCTGACGTCCCTGCGGACGAACATAGAGCTGCTCAGCCGCAGCGAGGAGACGGGCCGCCCCATCCCGGCCGACGACCGCAAGGCCCTGCTCGCCTCGGTGAAGGCGCAGATGACGGAACTGGCCTCGCTGATCGGCGACTTGCAGGAGCTGTCCCGCTCCGACTCCGGTCAGAACGGCGGCCGGCTGCAGATCGTCGACTTCCAGGAGACGGTCGAGGCCGCGCTGCGCCGGGCCCGGCTGCGGGGCCCGGAGCTGACGATCACGTCGGACCTCCAGCCCTGGTACGTACGCTCCGAGCCGTCGGCGCTGGAGCGGGCGATCGTCAACATCCTGGACAACGCGGTGAAGTTCAGCCCCGTGGGCGGCACGATCGAGGTGACGCTGGAGTCCGGTGTCCTCACGGTGCGGGACCACGGCCCCGGCATCCCCGCCGACGAACTCCCCCACGTCTTCGACCGCTTCTGGCGCTCCCCCAGCGCGAGGGCCCTCCCCGGCTCCGGCCTGGGCCTGTCCATCGTGGCCCGCACGGTCCAACAGGCGGGCGGCGAGGTCACCCTGACCCGAGCGGAGGGCGGCGGCACACTGGCGACGGTTCGACTGCCGGGCGCGGCCACCCCTCCACCGGAGCCACCTGAGATAGCGTAACGAGGGCTGCGGTTACTGCCAGAAGACCATGCCGGAGGTTCCTCCTGGATGGCACGACGGATGTGCTGGACGCGGGGGTGTGGGGCCGAGAGCGCCCCGCCTGCAGACGTTCACCAGGCCCGGCCGACTTTGACGCCGTCCACGAAGTAGGCCCAGGAAGCGGCCGAGAAGATCAGGGGACGAGCGTTCGGGGTCTTGCTGTCGCGGACGGGGACCATGCGGAGGGGGCCGTCGGCGACCTCCAGGCAGTTGTTGGCTCCCCCGTCGCTGTAACTCGACTTGCGCCAAGTGACAGTGCTGAGGTCGGGGATGCGCGTCATGATCTGTGCTCCTTCAGTACGTCCCTGATGAACGTCAGCGAGTCCGAGGGGGACAGTGCCAGATCCCGAAGCCGATCGTAGGACAAACGGTGGTGCAGCACGTCCTCCGGATCGTCCATCAACAGTCCGCTGCTGTCACCTTCCGTATAGGCCACGCCGGTTGCGTCCTGCTGCCACAACAGGGTCAGCGATCCCTTCCCCACGAAGTGGTGGATCCCCGCGGTGAACGGCAGAACCTGAACCACCACGTTGGGCCGCTGTGCCGCTGCCTCCAGGTGCAGCAACTGGCCGTGCCACGTCTCCGCGCTGGACGCTCGACGTCGGAGCGCCGGTTCATCGATCACGAAGCGGATGCTGGGCGCCGGATCTCTGTTCAACAGCAGCTGCCTGCCCAGGCGCGCGGCCACCTGCTCCTCGATCACTTCGGCGTCCTTGGGTGTTGTCTGGGGCTCAGACAACACCTCGCGGGCGAATTCCTCGGTCTGCAACAACCCCGGCACATCCGGTGTGTACACGTGCACGATCCGGGCTGACGCCTCCAGCCGCATGTACTCCTTGTACTTGTCCTTGAAGGCATCGATCCGAGCCACCTTCCACAGGCAGACCAGCAGGTCAGCGGAGCCGTAGTACCCGTCCAGGTCTTCCATCACGGTCAACTTGGACAGCCGCTCACCCGACTCCAGGCGGCTCAGATAGCTCTTGTCGTACCCGGTCTCGTCGGCCAACTGCCCCAACGTCCTGCCCGCCTTCTCTCTCAGGAAGCGCAGGGTCTGACCCAGCACCGCCCGGCCCGACCCGGACTTTCCGTCAACCGATTCGCCCACGTCACCCCTCCCCGTTGTCTGGCGCTCCAGGCAACGCCTGGCCTCTTCCCCAACGTATGCCGCAGCCGTGACGATCTGATCGCGAACGGTAATCACCGCTCGTCATCCCGACCCTGAAATAACCCTGAGACGAGAAGGGGACGCTTTGCCATGCGCGGATTCGTCGCGAGACTCCGGGTGTTCATGCAACGGCACACCGCCGTGGACCCACAGGCTGTGGATACCCACGAGCCACCCGAGCCCCTTCCGCTCCCCTCCCCCCGGCCCATCGACGACCTCTGGCCCTTCGAGCCCTACGACAACTTCGTGCGGCCGTACGTGCTGAGCCCCGAGGAGCTGTACGTCTACGGCGTGGACCTCGGCGGGGTGTCCGCGTGATGCCCGGGTTGCGGCTGCTGCCCTGGACCTCCCCCGACGGCAAGCCCTGTTATCTCGACCCGGACACCGCGCACCCGGGCACCCTGTCCCTGCTCGCCGACCACGTGGAGGTGATGCAGCTGGGGTCGGCGGAGGAGGTCGCGGCCGGTGGCAGGGCCGTACTGGCGGACCCGGTGGCCGGGGAGCGTGCGTTGCGGTTCGCGCTCACGCGGGCCGTGGAGTCGTTGGAGGACGTCGTACGGATCGCCGTCAGCCGGGGGCGACGGCTCGACGAGACCGCCGCGCCCGTCTCCGACACAGAGTGACCCCACCCCACCGGACCGGGCACAGGATGTCGGGTGCGGTGCGGTGTCCTCTTCCTAGCGTGGACGGCGCAAGGGAAGGAGACCGAGGTGCTGGAGCGGCTGAACGAGGCCCTGGATCACATCGAGTCGCGGCTCGCCGAACCGGCCGAGCCGATCGAGGTGACCGCGCTGGCCCGGATCGCGGCCACGTCGGAGTACCACTTCCGGCGGCTGTTCTCCGCGCTCGCGGGGATGCCGCTGTCGGAGTACATCCGGCGCCGGCGGCTCACCGTCGCGGGCGCCGAGGTGCTCGCCGGGGAGCGGACGCTGCTGGAGATCGCGGTGCGCCACGGCTACGGCTCGGGTGAGGCGTTCGCACGGGCGTTCAAGGCGATGCACGGGGTGGGGCCGGGAGAGGCCCGGCGGGATCGCGCGGCGCTGCGGTCGCAGCCTCGGATGTCCTTCCGTCTCGTCGTGGAAGGGAGGAGCAGCATGCGATACAGGGTCGTGGAGAAGGAGGAGTTCCGTGTGGTGGGGAGGAAGGTCAGGGTGCCGCTGGTCCATGAGGGGATGAACCCCGGGATCGTCGAGTTCGTCCGGGGGCTCGGGCGGGACACGATCGAACGGATCGCCGCGCTGTCCGCCGGGGAGCCGACGGGCGTCCTGGGGGTGAGCGACAACCTCGACCCGAGCCGGGCGGAGGGCACCGAACTCGACTACTACCACGCCGTGGTGACGTCGTCCGCCGCGGCCGACGTCCCGGAGGACCTGGACTCGCTCGTCGTCCCCGCCGGCTCGTGGGCCGTCTTCGAGAACTCCGGCCCGTTCCCGCAGTCCCTCCAGTACCTGTGGCGGGACGTCTTCACCCAGTGGTTCCCGTCCAACCCGTACCAGAGCAGGCCGGGCCCGGAGATCCTCCGCACCCGCCTCTCGGACGACGCCACCGAGGCGGACGCGGAGCTGTGGATCCCCGTGGAGCGGACCGCCGTCGGCGACTGAGCGAGACGCGCGGGCCGGGAACGCGAATCCCCGCGCCCCTGAGAACACGGGGACGCGGGGATTCAACTGTGACGGCGAACCGACCAGCTACCGACCAGCCACGGACTAGCTGACGATCGTGATGCGGTTGGCCGCCGGCGGGGCGATCGGGTTGCTCGCCGACGAGTTGGCGGTCAGGTACGCCTCCAGCGCGGCGAGGTCGTCGCCGCCGACCAGGTCGTTGGTGCCCTGGCCGAGCGTGGTGATGCCGTCGCCGCCGCCCGCGAGGAAGCTGTTCGTCGCGACGCGGTACGTGGCGGCGAGGTCGATGGCCGCGCCGTTGAGCTTGATGGAGTCGACGACGATCCGGTCGGCGCCGGTCTTCGTCAGGTCCAGCGTGTACGTGAAGCCGGTCGACGGCAGCAGGATCTTCGGCGAGGCCGCGTTGGAGCCGCTGACCTGCTCCTTGAGGATCTGCACGAGCTGGGCGCCCGTGAAGTTCTGCAGGTTCACCGTGTTGGAGAACGGCTGGACGGTGAAGCCCTCCGCGTAGGTGACGACGCCGTCGCCCTCGCTGCCCTTGGCCGCGTAGGTGAGGGGCGCGCGGACACCGCCGGGGTTCATCAGCGCGAGGTCGGTCTCCGGGTCCAGCTTCTTGCCGGCGGCGAGCTGCGCGTCGGCGATGAGGTCACCCATGGGGGACTCGGTGCCGGTGCTCGGGATGTCGGCGGATATGTAGCCGATGGGCCGGTTGCCGATGGGGGCGGCCAGCGTGTTCCACCGGTTGATGAGGTCCGTCATGTCGGCGGCCTTGGCCACGTCACGGGTGACGACGTGGTTCGCGGACTTCACGGCCGTACGGGAGATGTCGCCGGTCTTGCGGTCGTACGTCAGCGTCGTGTCGGTGTAGAGGCGGCCGAAGGACGCGGCCGAGGTGACCATGCGCGGCTTGCCCGACGGGTCCTTGATCGTGCAGGCGTACGCGGCGTGCGTGTGGCCGGTGACGAGGGCGTCGACCTTCGGGGTGATGTTCTTGGCGATGTCGACGATCGGGCCGGAGATGCCGTCACCGGCGCCGGGCGAGTCGCAGTCGTAGTTGTACGACGTGGAGGCGGGGGCACCGCCCTCGTGGATGAGCGCGACGACGGACTTCACGCCCTGGCGCTCCAGCTCCTTGGCGTACTTGTTGATCGTCTTGACCTCGTCCTTGAAGGTGAGGCCCTTGACGCCCTCGGCGGAGACGACGCCCGGCGTGTCCTCCAGGGTCACACCGATGAAGCCGATCTTGACGCCGTTCTTCTTCCACACCCAGTAGGGCTTCAGGAGGGGCTTCTTGGTCTTGTTCTCGATGACGTTCGCCGCGAGGTACGGGAAGTCCGCGCCCTTGAACTTCTTGCCCTTGACGTAGCAGCCGGCGGTGGGGTGGCAGCCGCCCTTCTGCAGGCGGGCCAGTTCCTTGGCGCCCTCGTCGAACTCGTGGTTGCCGACGCTGGTGACGTCGAGGTCGAGGTGGTTCAGCGCCTCGATGGTGGGCTCGTCGTGGAACAGGCCCGACAGCAGCGGCGAGGCGCCGACCATGTCACCGGCGGCCGCGGTGATCGAGTACGGGTTGTCCCCGCGGGCGTCGCGCAGATGCGTGGCCAGGTACTCCACACCACCGGCGTTGATCGTCGTGGTCGTGCCGTCCTCGTGCAGCTCGGTCACCCGGCCCGAGGAACCGGCCGGCGGCTCCAGGTTGCCGTGCAGGTCGTTGAACGACAGCAGCTGCACGTCCTGGTACCGGCTCGGCTCGGTCTTGCCCGGCTTGGCCTCACCGGCGCTCGCCGGAATGGCGGCGGCCAGCGCACCGACGGTCGCGATGCCGGCCGCGACCGCGACGATCCGGTTGCGGCGGCTGCCACGGCGTTGCGCGTGGGGTGTGGCTGACATGTGCCCCCCTGGTTCGTAAGAGACGTAAGGAAAACGTGAGAACAGGCCCCGTCGGCCCGAAGCGTAGATTCAACGCGCGTAGCGCGACAGGGGGTTCATGGTTACGACCTGGTTGCCATCGAGGAGGATGGTTGACAAAACGGGGCGTTCGGTCCGCCCGGAAGGGACGCGGGAGCGCCACCTGCGCCGCTCCGCCGCGAGCACGGATGCCCCCCGGGCACGCTCGACCGCGGTGGCGGGATCTCGTCGTCCACACCCCCGCCCGCCGCCCCGGGGAACCGACCCGGTTCCGAGGCGCCCTCCCGTCGCGGCCCCCGGTTAATCTCGAACCCATGACCAGCGACGACACCGCCCGGCCCCACTCAGCCGCCCGCAGTATCGAGACCCGCCTGGAACTCACGCCCGACCAGAGGGCGGCCGTCCTCGACCTCCTCGACGAGGCCGCCCAGGTCGACGGCCAGCCCGCGGTGTCCGAGCAGGGCCGCCTCCAACTCCGCGGCGGCCCCCGCGAGGGCGTCCGCCACCTCCTCCTCACCGTCGGCGACACCCTGGTCGGCTACGCCCAGCTGGAGGACACCGACCCCGTCGAGGCCCCCGCGGCCGAACTCGTCGTGCACCCCTCGCACCGGGGCCACGGCCACGGGCGGGCCCTCGGTTCGGCGCTGCTCGCCGAGTCCGGCAAGCGGCTGCGCGTCTGGGCGCACGGCGGCCACTCCGCGGCCCGCCACCTCGCCCAGGTCCTCGGCCTCACCCTGTTCCGCGAACTGCGCCAGATGCGCCGCTCGCTGGCCGATTTCGACCCCCCGGAACCGGTCCTCCCCGAAGGTGTCACCGTCCGCGCGTTCGTGCCCGGCGAGGACGACGCGGCCTGGCTCGCCGCGAACGCGGAGGCGTTCGCCCACCACCCCGAACAGGGCTCCCTCACCCAGCGCGACCTCGACGACCGCAAGGCCGAGCCCTGGTTCGACCCGGCCGGCTTCTTCCTGGCGTTCCGGGGCGACGAACTCGTCGGCTTCCACTGGACGAAGGTGCACGCCGCCGAACAGCTCGGCGAGGTCTACGTCGTGGGTGTCCGCCCCGGCGCACAGGGCGGCGGCCTCGGCAAGGCGCTCACCACGATCGGGCTGCGCCACCTGGCCGCACAGGGCCTGCCGACCGCGATGCTCTACGTCGACGCCGACAACAAGGCGGCGGTGACCGTGTACGAACGCCTCGGATTCGTGACGTACGAGACGGATCTGATGTACCGCAGCGAAACCTGACAGGCGGGACAGGCAGGGAACGAGCAGGGGGCGGTGTGTTGACACCGCCCCCTCTCTTGCACCACCCTTTCACTACTCAATTAGTGAAAGGGTGGTTGTTCGAGTGGTCGAGTACCGCATCGACCGGCGCAGCGGTGTCGCCACCTATGTGCAGATCGTCCAGCAGACCAAACAGGCCCTGCGGCTCGGCCTGTTGGAACCCGGCGACAAGCTCCCCACGGCCCGCGAGGTCGTGGAGGCCACCGCCATCAACCCGAACACGGTGCTGAAGGCCTACCGCGAGCTGGAGCGCGAGGGCCTGGTCGAGGCCCGCCGCGGCCTCGGCACCTTCGTACGGAAGTCGTTGGGCGCCCATCCGGTCGACTCCCCGCTGCGCGCGGAGCTGGACCAGTGGACCGTCCGGGCCAAGGAGACCGGGCTCGAACGGGGCGACGTCGAGGCGCTGTTCACCTCCGTACTGGATGAACACTTCAAGGAAGATCAGGGGGACGAGGCATGACCGACACGGCCATCGAGGCGGCCGCACTCGGCAAGAGGTTCGGGTGGCGACAGAAGGGCTGGGCGCTGCGCGACTGCACGCTGCGGCTCCCGGTGGGGCGCGTCTGCGCGGTCGTCGGACCGAACGGCGCGGGCAAGTCGACCCTGCTGGCCCACGCGGCAGGCCTGCTCGCGCCCACCGAGGGCGGCATCAGCGTGCTGGGCACGACCCCGTCGGCGGCCCGCGAGCGCATGGCGTACGTCGCCCAGGACAAGCCCCTGTACCCGCAGCTCACCGTCGCCGAGACCCTTCGCATGGGCGCCGAGCTGAACCCCCGCCGCTGGGACGCGGCAGTGGCCGAGCGGATCGTCGAGGAGGGCGGGCTGGACTTCGGTTCCAAGATCCGCTCCCTCTCCGGCGGCCAGCGCACCCGGGTCGCGCTCGCCCTCGCCCTCGGCAAGCGGCCCGAACTGCTGCTGCTGGACGAGCCGATGGCCGACCTCGACCCGCTCGCCCGGCACCAGCTGATGGGCACCCTGCTCGCGGACTCCGCCGAACACGGCACCACGGTTGTCATGTCCTCGCATGTCGTGGCAGAACTTGAGGGCTCCTGCGACCACTTGTTCCTCCTCGGCGGCGGCCGCGTCCGCCTGGCCGGCCCGCTCGACGCCCTCATCGCCGCGCACACCCTGGTCACCGGCCCTACCGGCGACCTCGCCCCGCACACCGTCGTCGAGTCCCGTACGACCGGCCGTCAGATCACCGCGCTGATACGGCCCGAGGGCCGGATCGCCCCCGGCTGGCAGACCGCCGAGCCGACCCTGGAGGAGCTGGTCCTCGCCCACCTGCGAGCCCCCGGCGCCCCGGCGCTCACCCTCACGGAGGAGGACGACGCGTACGACGAGGGCGACGGCGACGGCGACGGCGACGGCGACGGCGAGACCAACGGCACGCACACCCGGGGAGCCTCCGTATGAGCGCCGTGACCGTCATGTCCGCCGGGGCTCCGGACCGTCGCCCCGCGCACCCCGCCCGCGCCCTGGCCCGCGCGGTGCTCCGCCCGCACCAGTCGGCGCTGTGGTTCTGGGGGCTGCTGGTGGCCGTGTTCGGCGGTGGACTGCTGTGGGCCGCCGGACCGGGGTTCGACGCCGTCTGGGACGCCTACCTCAGGAGCGGCTGCAAGGAGGCCGACTACTGCGACATGGGCCCCGCGTACCAGCGCTACGACCTGGCCGTCACCCTGGCCCCCGCCGCCCTGGCCGTCGTCCCCGCCCTCATCGGGGCCTGGGCGGGCGCCTCACTGATCGGCCGCGAGCTGGAGAGCGGCACGGCGAAACTGGCCTGGACCCAGTCCGTCACCCCGGCCCGCTGGCTCACCGCGAAGCTGGCGGTCCCGGCCGCCCTGATCGCCTCGGGGACGGTCCTGCTGACCCTGCTGAACCGCCTGGTGTGGTGGCGGGAGGAGCCGCTGCGGGACGCGGTGGCCACCCGCGACTGGTTCGCCGTCACCACCTTCACGGGCAACGGCACCCTCGCCACCGCCTACGCCCTCCTCGCCCTGGCCGTCGGCGTGGTGGCCGGACTTCTGCTGCGCCGCTCGCTGCCCGCGCTCGCCGCCGGGTTCGCGGGCACGGCCGCCCTCATGGTCGTCCTCCAGGGGAACCGGCACCACCTGTGGCCCGTGGCGGAGGCACGCGGGGCCGCCTCGGAGCCTCTGTGGACGGGCATGCTCGTCGACCATGGCGTCATCACCGCCTCGGGCGACCGGATCTCCAACGTCCTCTGCGAGGACCTCGACTGCGGCCGGAGCGACGTCGTCGGCTACTGGGCCCAGTCCCACCCCTCGTCCCACTTCTGGCCCCTCCAGCTCGTCGAGACCGGCATCGTCGTCGCCGTCACCGCCCTGCTGGTCCTCGCCTCCTTCCACCTGCTGCGCCGCCGCACGGGAGGCGCCGCGTGACCGCCCTCACGACCACCGCGTCCCCTACGAGAGGCGGCCCGCGCGGACTGACCTGGACGCTGCTGCGCCTGCACACCGCGGCCGTGTGGTTCTGGACGCTCCTCGTCGCCGTGGCCGCCGGGTGCCTGCTGTGGGCCGAGGTAGCGGGCGTCGACGCCGCCTGGGCCGCGTACGCCTCGGGGGGCTGCGACAACGGAGTGGTGGACGAGGGCTGCAACCTCAACGCCCCCGCGATCGAGCTGTACGACACGGCCATGTACCTGGGCTCCGCGATCATCACCGTCGCGCCGCTGCTCGTCGCCGTCTGGGCGGGGGCCGCGCTGATCGGGCGGGAGCTGGAGAACGGCACCGCGCACCTGGCCTGGACCCAGTCCGTCACCCCGGCCCGCTGGCTCGCCGCCAAGCTCGCCCTCCCCGCGGCCGTGCTCTGCGCCGGCACGCTCCTGCTGGTCCAGCTGCACCGGACGATGTGGCAGGCCCACACCGACCAGTGGGGGGCGCGGGGCGTCCAGCAGTGGCACGACAGCGAGATCTTCGTCGCCAACGGTCCCGTCGCCCTCGCCCACGTCCTGCTCGGCCTCGCCGTCGGCGTCCTGGCCGGCCTGCTCGCCCGCCGCTCCCTGGCCTCCATGGGCTACAGCTTCTTCGCCCTGGGCGGTCTGCTGTACGCCCTCGAAGTGGCCCGGCCGTACCTGTGGCCGGCGAGGACCGCGACGACCCAGTCCGCTCAGAGCCGCCCCACCTACCTCGGCATGACCGTCGAGGAGGGCGGCATCACCCCCAGCGGTGTCCGGATCCCCGACCTCTGCATGGTCAGCACGGAATGCATGCCCGGCGAGGATGTCGTCGGCTACTACCGCGACTACCACCCCGCCTCCCACTTCTGGCCGCTCCAGCTCGTCGAGACCGGCGTCGTCCTCGCCGTCACCGCCCTGCTGGTCCTGGCCTCCTTCCACCTGCTGCGCCACCGAACGGGAGGCACGTCATGACGGTCGCCGTCGGCACCACCGCACCCGTCGCCCACCGGGGGATCCGCCCGCGCGGCCTGACCTGGACCGTGCTGCGCGTGCACCGCCCGGCCCTGCTGGTGTGGTGCGCGTACGTCCTGCTGATGGTCGGCTGGATGCTCTGGGTACAGCACGTCTCGGGCGCGCGGGTGCGCGCCGAGCTCGACGCCTGCCGGAGGGTGGAGGGCGGGTGCATCGACGTCATGACGTTCAGCCACTCCATGAACGAGGGCTGGATCGGCACCTTCATCGCGTACTCCTCCTACGGCATCGCCGCCTGGGCCGGTGCCTCCCTCATCGGCCGCGAGCTGGAGCGGGGCACCGCCCAGCTGGCCTGGACCCAGTCCGTCAGCCCCACCCGCTGGCTCACCGCCAAGCTGGCGGTGCCGGCCGTCGCGCTGACCGTCGGGACCACCGTCCTGGTCCTGGTCTACCGCTGGTTCTGGACGGCGAGTCAGGACCTGCGGGGTGGCGAGTGGCACGACCCCGACCCCTTCCTCAACCGCGGCCCGGCGGTCCTCGCGTACGCCCTGTGCGCCCTGGCCGTCGGCGCCCTCGCGGGCATCGCCCTGCGGCGCTCGCTGCCCGCCCTGGCCGTGGCGTTCGGCTCGATCCTCTGGTTCCACCTGTACGTCGACAGGCACTGGCACGAGCTGTGGCCCGCGAGGACCCTCTCCGGCACCGACGGCGGCTGGTTCCCCAGCGACCACCCCGCCTCCCACTTCTGGCCCCTGCACCTGATGACCACCGGCGTCGTCCTCACCGTCGCCGTCGTGGCCACCGGCGCCGCCTACTGGCTGCTGCGCCGCCGCACCCGCTGACCGCGCCCCGGACCCGGCACGCCCTTCCTACGGGGGGAGGGGCGTGCCGAAGGCGTGCACAGGCACGGGGCGCTTCCGGGGTCGGTGCTTCGGGGGCGGGCAGGGGCGCACTCGGGGAACCGGCGGGCCTCCCTGCGCTATCCCGCACGTAAGGTCTCCGTAACCGGCGATTCAGACGACCTTGCGACGCTTCCGCAATGAACCCCGTCCCGCCCGAGCCCTCGCCTCCCCCACGCAACGGCCCAAGCAACGGGAAGGGCGCGGGGAGCGGCCGTCCCGCGGCCACCGCGGCCCACCCCGGCGGCACCGACGACGTCGTCGCGCGGATCGACGCGGACATCGCCGGAAACGCCGTCGCGCTCCCTCCGGCGCTCTCCGACGCGCCTGTGATGCTCGCGGCGCGGAAGAATGGTGCCATGAGCCAGTCCAACGCCCAGGCACAGGTCCAGCACGCGCAGCCGTCCGTCGGCTCCATAGCCGCGCACCGCCCGCACACGGTGGCCGCGGTCGTCTCCGATCTCGAACCCGACATGGACGCCGACCTCGACGCCTACGAGGAGGCGCCGTACGACGGCGACCGCCTGCCGCAGAACCGCTTCCTCGACCGGGAGCGCAGCTGGCTCGCCTTCAACGAGCGTGTCCTGGAGCTCGCCGAGGACCCGAACACGCCCCTGCTGGAGCGGGCCAAGTTCCTCGCGATCTTCGCCAGCAACCTGGACGAGTTCTTCATGGTCCGGGTGGCCGGTCTGAAGCGCCGTATCGCCACCGGCGTCGCCACCAAGTCCGCCTCGGGTCTCCAGCCCCGCGAGGTACTGGAGATGATCTGGGCCCGCTCCCGTGAGCTGATGGCCCGGCATGCCGCCTGCTTCCACGAGGACATCGCCCCGGCACTCGCCGAGGAGGGCATCCACGTGGTCCGCTGGGGCGAGCTCACCGAGAAGGAGCAGGCCCGCCTGTTCACTCTCTTCCGGCACCAGATCTTCCCCGTCCTCACCCCGCTCGCCGTGGACCCGGCGCACCCCTTCCCGTACATCTCGGGCCTGTCGCTGAACCTGGCCGTGGTCGTCCGCAACCCGGTCTCCGGCCACCGGCACTTCGCCCGCGTGAAGGTCCCGCCGCTGCTCTCCCGCTTCCTGGAGGCCTCCCCCAGCCGCTACGTCCCGATCGAGGACGTGATCGCGGCCCATCTGGAGGAGCTGTTCCCGGGCATGGAGGTGCTGGAGCACCACGCCTTCCGCCTCACCCGCAACGAGGACCTGGAGGTCGAGGAGGACGACGCGGAGAACCTCCTCCAGGCCCTGGAGAAGGAGCTGATGCGGCGCCGCTTCGGGCCGCCGGTGCGCCTGGAGGTCGAGGAGTCCATCGACCGGTACGTCCTCGACCTGCTGGTCCGCGAGCTGAAGATCTCCGAGGCCGAGGTGTACCCGCTGCCGGGCCCCCTCGACCTCACCGGTCTCTTCGGCATCGGCGCCCTCGACCGGCCCGAGCTGAAGTACCCGAAGTTCATCGCCGGGACCCACCGCGACCTCGCCGAGGTCGAGTCCGCGTCGCCGCCCGACATCTTCGCCGCCCTGCGCGAGCGGGACGTCCTGCTGCACCACCCGTACGACAGCTTCTCCACCTCCGTGCAGGCGTTCCTGGAGCAGGCGGCCGCCGACCCGGACGTCCTCGCCATCAAGCAGACCCTGTACCGGACCTCCGGCGACTCCCCGATCGTGGACGCGCTGATCGACGCCGCCGAGTCCGGCAAGCAGGTCCTCGTCCTGGTCGAGATCAAGGCCCGCTTCGACGAGCAGGCCAACATCAAGTGGGCCCGCAAGCTGGAGGAGTCGGGCTGCCACGTCGTCTACGGCCTGGTCGGTCTGAAGACCCACTGCAAGCTGTCCCTGGTGGTCCGCCAGGAGGGCGAGACCCTGCGCCGCTACAGCCACGTCGGCACGGGCAACTACCACCCGAAGACGGCCCGCCTCTACGAGGACCTGGGACTGCTCACCGCCGACCAGCAGGTCGGCGCGGACCTCTCCGACCTGTTCAACCGTCTCTCCGGCTACTCCCGCCGCGAGACCTACCGCCGGCTCCTCGTCGCCCCCAAGTCCCTGCGCGACGGACTGATCGCCCGTGTCAACAAGGAGGTCCAGCACCACCGCGCCGGACGTCCCGCGTCCGTCCGCATCAAGGTCAACTCGATGGTCGACGAGGCCCTGATCGACGCCTGCTACCGGGCCTCGCAAGCCGGGGTGCCCGTCGACATCTGGGTGCGCGGTATCTGCGCGGTACGCCCCGGCGTCCCCGGCCTCTCGGAGAACGTCCGCGTCCGCTCCGTCCTCGGCCGCTTCCTCGAACACTCCCGGATCTTCGCCTTCGGCAACGGCGGCGAGCCCGAGGTGTGGATCGGCAGCGCCGACATGATGCACCGCAACCTCGACCGCCGGATCGAGGCCCTCGTACGAGTCACCGACCCGGCGCACCGGGCGGCCCTCAACCGCCTGCTGGAGACCGGTATGTCCGACACGACCTCCTCCTGGCACCTCGGCCCCGACGGCGAGTGGACCCGGCACTCGACCGACCCGGACGGCCAGCCCCTGCGCAACGTCCAGGAGATGCTCATTGACGCCCGGAGGCGCCGGCGTGGCACAGCAACACCTTGACCCCAGGAACTCCACGGCCGTCGCCGCCGACGCCCTCGCCGGGTATCTGCGGACCCAGGCCACCGAGTTCCTCCGCGCGCTGCGCACCCACCGGGAGACCGGTGGGGGTGCGGCGAACGGAGCCGAGGAGTCGACCGACGCGGCGCTCGCCCTGCGCCGCTCGGCCCGCCGCATCAGCGGCACCCTCCACACCTTCCGCCCGCTGCTCGACGCCGACTGGTCGGAGTCCCTCCGCCCCGAACTGGCCTGGCTGTCGGGCACGCTGGGCCGCGAGCACGCCTACGCGGCCCGGCTGGACCGCCTGGTGGCGGCCCTGAACCGGCTGTCCGGAGCCACCGCCGCCCTCCCCTCCCAGGCCGGCGCCCCCGCGGCCGGCCGCACCGCCGGAGCGGAACGCGCGGGCCCGTCAGGGCCAGGGGGCACCGGCACCCGCGCCCCGGCCACCCCCGACCGCGGCAACCTCACCATCGGCGCCGCGAAAGCGGGCGCCCTCCTCGACCGCCAGCTCACCCTCGCCCGCACCCGGGCCCACTCGGCGGCCCTCCAGGCGCTCGGCTCCTCCCGCTTCCACGCCGTCGCCGACAGCGTCGCCGTCCTCGCCAGCGAGGTCCCCCTCACCCCCACCGCCCCCGCCCTGGACCTGCGCCCCCTGGCCGCCGCCGCCCACGACCGCCTCCGCGACGCCGTCGCCGGTCTTCCCCTGCTGACCGCCGGCCACCCCTACAACGCCGAGGCCCTCATCCACGGCCTCTCCCCCGACACCGCCCCCCACCCCCAGGACGCCCCCTGGCACCAGGTCCGGCTCCTGCTGCGCCTCCACCGCTACGCCCTGGAGGTCCTCCACCCCCAGGCGGTCCCCGTGGACGTACGCCTCCTCGCGGCCGGCGAGGCCCTCAACCGGCATCGCGACGCCTCCGAGGCGGCCTCCGCCGCGGCGGCCGCCGCCCGCACCCCCCGGATCGCCCCGGCCACGGCCTACGCCCTCGGGGTCCTGCACGCCGACCAGCGCCACGAGGTCGAGGCGGCCCGCTTCGCGTTCCAGCAGTCCTGGCAGAAGGAGGCGGTGAGGACGTCATGAGCGACGACGTCATCCAGGCGGCGGGCTGCGTCCTGTGGCGCCGCTCCCCCGACGCCGGGGAACTGGAGATCTGTCTGGTCCACCGGCCGAAGTACGACGACTGGTCCCACCCCAAGGGCAAGTTGAAGCGCGGCGAGGCCCCGCTCGACGGTGCGCTGCGCGAGGTGGAGGAGGAGACCGGCTACCACTGCGAGCCCGGCCCGCGGCTGCCCTCGACCCACTACTTCGTGGGCGGACGCGCCAAGCGGGTCACGTACTGGGCCGCCGAGGCGACCGCCGGCTCCTTCACCC
Source organism: Streptomyces sp. NPDC030296 (assembly GCF_055572815.1). Taxonomy (NCBI): domain Bacteria; kingdom Bacillati; phylum Actinomycetota; class Actinomycetes; order Kitasatosporales; family Streptomycetaceae; genus Streptomyces; species Streptomyces sp. NPDC030296. Next base: position 24,902 of record NZ_JBVICQ010000020.1, on the reverse strand, counting down.
CCAGCCGCGAGGTCGACGACGTGCTCTGGCTGGGCCCGGCCGCCGCCCGCGCCCGGCTCACCCAGCCCCGCGACCGGGAACTGGTCGACGAGTTCCTGGCCGCCCTGCGCCTGGCCTGACCCCGGCGGCCCCGCACGCCCCTCACCCCGTGGCGGCATGCCCCTCGGCGTCGGTCCGGGCCAGGCTGCGGGCTCTGCGCGCCGGGCCGCGCCATCCGCAGGTGCAGCGGGCCACACAGAAACGGCCCTGTTCGACGGTCGTCGTGCGGTGCTCCTGCGGTAATACCGCCTCGTCGTGCTGTGCCACACGGTGACGTTACCCAAGGCAGGTGAACGTCTCACCAACTCGCGTCCCCGCACGCGCGGGAGGCACCCGCGTGACGACCGCCCCTACCCGTCGTTAACCGAACGGCAGGAGGACCCGGTACGGACCGGCCAGGGGGTTTGCGGGCGATGGTGAGGCGACGGCACAGCAGGGCGGGCTCGGTGGTCGTCGCCGCGGGACTCCTGGTCTCCCCCCTGGGCTGCGGCCCCGGCGCCCCCGGCGACGACCCCGCCGCCTCCGACCCCGTCGACCTCCTCCACCGCGCCGCTCCCGCCCTCGTCCGCGCGGGGAGCTCCAAGACCCGTACGGAGATGGAGATGGCCACCGGCGGCACCCGCGTCACCATCCACGGCGAGGGCGTCTACGACTACGGCAGACAGCTCGGCCGGTTGAAGGTGCTGCTGCCGCAGGACCCGGCCGGCGCCAGCGAGCACCGCCCCGTCACCGAACTCCTCGCCCCCGGCGCGCTGTTCATGAAGAACCGGGGCGCGGGCGTCCCCGCCGACAAATGGGTCCGCGTCGACACCGGCACCCTCTCCGACGGCAACCTGGTCACCGGCGGCGCCACCGATCCGTTCGCCGCCGCCGAGGTGCTGCGCGGCGCCCGCTCCGCGACCTACGTAGGGCGGGCCCAGGTCGACGGCACGCCCGTGAGTCACTACCGCGGCACCGCCGACCTCACCGCCGCCTCCCGCGCCGCCTCCGAGAGCAACCGGGCCCCGCTGCGCGCCGCGGCCCGGGGGTTCGCCACCGCCACGGTCCCCTTCGACGCGTACCTCGACGACGAGGGCCGGATCCGCAAGGTCCGCCACCGGTTCAGCTTCGTCAACGGCCGGCAACAGGACACGGTGGCCGTCGCCTCGACGACCCTGCTGTACGACTTCGGCGTCCACGTCGCGGTGCGGCTGCCGCGGCCGGAGGACATCTACGCGGGGAAGATCGCGGAGGACTAGGGGCCTTCCGGCCGGGTCCCGTGCCGCGGTTCGCGGCCGTCCCTCGGGGAAGGTGCGGGGCCGGAAATGGTCCGTTGGTGCCATGCGCGGCCTGTGGGCCGCTGCCTACCCTAGGAAGTCGGTGACGGCGGAGAAGAGGTGATGCGCGTGGCTCCGGCAGGCGGTACGGCGGTCCATGACCACGTGGCCCTCGCCGAGATCGAGCTCTGCGGTGAACTGATCATCGCCGCCTCGGCCACCGACGGGGACCGCCTCAGCCCCGACCGCATCGACGAAGTCCTCCGCGTGGGCGAGGAACGCGCCCAGGACGCCCCGTAGTCCTCCCCCGAGCACGCGGCGGTGGCCGAAATTCGATCACCGGGCGGCCGGGACGATGCTCAGGTCCGCAGCAGCCGGCCGATGGCCTTCGTGGCCTCCTCGACCTTCGCGTCGACCTCGGCACCCCCCTTGAGGGCCGCGTCGGCGACGCAGTGCCGCAGGTGTTCCTCCAGCAGTTGCAGCGCGAAGGACTGCAGGGCCTTGGTGGAGGCGGAGACCTGCGTGAGTATGTCGATGCAGTAGACGTCCTCGTCGACCATCCGCTGGAGCCCTCGAATCTGGCCCTCGATGCGCCTGAGCCGCTTGAGATGCTCGTCCTTCTGGTGGTGGTACCCATGGATTCCATGGTCGTGATCGGTCACGACAGGCGGCTCCACGGCGTCCGCGACGGAGGGCGCTTGCGCGCCGGCCCCGGTGGTCGTCATCGCGTCCTCCAGACATATACCCCTACTGGGTATATCGTATCGAACTTTGGCGGGTATACGGCCTCCGGGCAGCCCCCCTGTCGACGCCGTCGGCCGATGGGCGACACTGGGGGACGGCCCATTAGCCGTGGCCGGATGATGCACTTAGCATCAGCCTGACCGAAACCGATGCACCCCGAGGACCCCTTGTGCGCTTTCGTCTGACCCCCAGGGAGACGAGCTTCTACGACATGTTCGCCGCCTCCGCGGACAACATCGTCACGGGCTCGAAGCTCCTCATGGAACTGCTCGGGGCGGACACGTCTGCCCGGGCCGAGATCGCGGAGCGCATGCGGGCAGCCGAGCACGCCGGTGACGACGCCACCCACGCGATCTTCCACCAGCTGAACTCCTCGTTCATCACACCGTTCGACCGCGAGGACATCTACTCCCTCGCGTCGTCCCTCGACGACATCATGGACTTCATGGAGGAGGCCGTCGACCTGGTCGTCCTCTACAGCGTCGAGGACCTCCCGAAGGGCGTCGAGCAGCAGATCGAGGTGCTGGCACGCGCGGCCGAACTGACGGCCGAGGCGATGCCCCACCTCCGCACGATGGACAACCTCACCGAGTACTGGATCGAGGTGAACCGGCTGGAGAACCAGGCGGACCAGATCCACCGCAAGCTGCTCGCCCATCTCTTCAGCGGCAAGTACGACGCCATCGAGGTCCTGAAGCTCAAGCAGATCGTGGATGTGCTGGAGGAGGCGGCGGACGCCTTCGAGCACGTGGCGAACACGGTGGAGACCATCGCGGTCAAGGAGTCCTGAGCCCTTCATGGACACCTTCGCTCTGGTCGTGACCATCGGGGTCGCGCTCTTCTTCACGTACACCAACGGCTTCCACGACTCCGCGAACGCGATCGCGACCTCGGTCTCGACCCGGGCGCTCACCCCGCGCGCGGCCCTCGCCATGGCCGCGGTCATGAACCTCGTGGGTGCCTTCCTGGGCAGCGGGGTCGCCAAGACGGTCAGCGAGGGGCTGATCTCCACGCCGGAGGGTTCGAAGGGGATGGGCATCCTTTTCGCCGCCCTCGTCGGCGCGATCACCTGGAACCTCGTCACCTGGTACTTCGGCCTGCCGTCCTCCTCCAGCCACGCGCTGTTCGGCGGCATGGTGGGCGCGGCCCTCGCGGGCGGTACGACGGTCTACTGGTCCGGCGTCCTGGAGAAGGTCGTCATCCCGATGTTCGTCTCCCCGGTGGTCGGCCTGGTCGTCGGCTACCTGGTGATGGCGGCGATCATGTGGATCTTCCGCCGGGCCAACCCGCACAAGGCCAAGCAGGGCTTCCGTATAGCGCAGACCGTGTCGGCGGCCGGCATGGCCCTCGGCCACGGTCTCCAGGACGCCCAGAAGACGATGGGCATCGTGGTGATGGCCCTGGTCATCGCGGACGTCGAGGACTACGGCGACCCGATCCCGATCTGGGTGAAGATCGTCTGCGCCGTCATGCTGTCCCTCGGCACGTACGCGGGCGGCTGGCGCATCATGCGCACCCTGGGCCGGAAGATCATCGAACTCGACCCGCCGCAGGGCTTCGCCGCGGAGACCACCGGCGCGTCGATCATGTTCATCACGGCCTTCATCTTCAAGGCCCCCATCTCGACGACCCACATCATCACCTCGGCGATCATGGGTGTCGGCGCCACGAAGCGGGTGAACGCGGTCCGCTGGGGCGTCGCCAAGAACATCGTCCTCGGCTGGTTCATCACCATGCCGGCGGCTGCCATCGTCGCCGCGACCAGTTTCTGGATCGTGAACCTGGCGTTCCTCTGACGGGAGCACCGTCGGAAAAGGGCGCGGGCCCGTCCCCCGGGAGCCGGGGGACGGGCCCTTTACCTACCTCGTGGCGGCACCGCCATGCAGCACCACGAGGGGTTCTCATGGCCGGACGGAGGCCGGGACGGCGGCTCCCTCCGGCCGAGGCGTCGGCCTAGCCGAAGCGGCCGGAGATGTAGTCCTCCGTGGCCTGCACCGACGGGTTGGAGAAGATCCGCTCGGTGTCGTCGATCTCGATCAGCTTGCCCGGCTGCCCGACGGCCGCCAGGTTGAAGAACGCCGTACGGTCCGAGACACGCGCCGCCTGCTGCATGTTGTGCGTCACGATGACGATCGTGAACCGTTCCTTCAGCTCACCGATGAGGTCCTCGATGGCGAGCGTGGAGATCGGGTCCAGGGCCGAGCAGGGCTCGTCCATGAGCAGCACGTTCGGCTCGACCGCGATCGCGCGGGCGATGCAGAGCCGCTGCTGCTGACCGCCGGAGAGGCCGGAGCCCGGCTTGCCCAGGCGGTCCTTGACCTCGTTCCAGAGGTTGGCGCCCTTGAGGGACTTCTCGACGACGTCGTCCATCTCGGACTTCTTCTTGGTGCCGACGAGCTTCAGGCCGGCCGCCACGTTGTCGTAGATCGACATCGTCGGGAACGGGTTGGGGCGCTGGAAGACCATGCCGACCTCACGCCGCACCGACACCGGGTCGACCCCGGCGCCGTACAGGTCCTCGTCGTCGAGCATGACCTTGCCCTCGACGCGGCCACCCGGCGTGACCTCGTGCATCCGGTTCAGGGTGCGCAGGAAGGTGGACTTGCCGCAGCCGGAGGGGCCGATGAAGGCCGTCACGGTGCGGGGCTCGACGGTCATCGAGATGTCCTCGATGGCCCGGAAGGAACCGTAATAGGCGTTGAGGCCGCTGACGTCGATTCGCTTGGCCATGTGAATCACTGCTTCTTTCGCGAGGAATTCGCGGGGAATCCGCTGGGGGAACTGGTCGCTGTATGGCCGCGTCAGCGACCGGTCTTGGGAGCCTTCCAGCGGGCGATGCCGCGGGCCGCCAGGTTCAGGATCATGATGAAGGCGATGAGCGTCAGGGCCGCCGCCCACGCACGGTCGTACGCCGCTCCGGAGCCGCCGCTGTTGGCGTACTGCAGGTAGATGTACATCGGCAGCGACGCCTGTGGGTCGGAGAAGGGGTTCGTGTTGATGAAGTTCGAACCCCACACCAGCAGCAGGACCGGGGCTGTCTCACCGGCGATACGGGCGACCGCGAGCATCACACCGGTCGTGATACCACCGATCGCGGTCGGGAGCACCACCTTGAGGATCGTGCGCCACTTCGGCACGCCCAGCGCCAGCGAGGCCTCGCGCAGCTCGTTCGGGACGAGCTTGAGCATCTCCTCGGTGGAGCGGACGACGACCGGCAGCATCAGGATGGTCAGCGCCATCGCGCCGGCGAAACCGGACGGGCCCATGTCCAGGATCAGGATCCAGGTACTGAGGATGAACAGGCCCGCGACGATCGACGGGACACCCGTCATGACGTCGACGAAGAAGGTGACGGCCTTGGCGAGCTTGCCGCGGCCGTACTCGACGAGGTAGATCGCGGTCAGCACGCCGATCGGCACGGAGATCAGGGTGGCGAGGCCGACCTGCTCCAGGGTGCCGAGGATGGCGTGGTAGATGCCGCCGCCGGGCTCGGTGTCGGCGACCACGCCCATCGAGTGCGTGAGGAAGTAGGTGTCGAGGACCTTCACACCGCGGCTGACGGTCTCCCAGACGAGGGAGGCCAGCGGGACGACGGCGAGGAGGAACGCGACCCAGACGACGCTGGTCGCGACGCGGTCCTTGGCCTGCCGCTTGCCCTCGACGCGGGCGGCGATGCCGAACGTCCCGGCGACGAAGAGGACGCCCGCGATCAGGGCCCACTGGATGGAGCTCTCCAGGCCGAGCGCGGCGGAGATGCCGAGGCCCAGGGCGACCGAGGCGGCGGCGACCGCCCAGGAGAACCACTTCGGCAGGGACGCGGCGCGCAGGGAGCTGGGGCGCTTGTCGGAGAGAGTTGCGTTGCTCATGCGTTGGCCCCCGAGAACTCCTTGCGGCGGGCGATGATCAGGCGGGCCGCGCCGTTGACCAGCAGGGTGATGACGAACAGGACCAGACCGGAGGCGATGAGCGCGTCCCGGCCCATCTCGGTGGCCTCGCTGAACTTGCTGGCGATGTTCTGGGCGAAGGTGCCGCCGCCCGGGTCGAGCAGGCTGAGGTTGATCTCGAAGCTGGAGGACAGGACCATCGCGACGGCCATCGTCTCGCCGAGGGCGCGGCCGAGGCCGAGCATCGAGGCGGAGATGACACCGGAGCGCCCGAAGGGCAGGACCGCCATGCGGATGACCTCCCAGCGGGTGGCGCCGAGGGCCAGCGCGGCCTCCTCGTGCATCTGCGGGACCTGGCGGAAGACCTCGCGGCTCACGTTGGTGATGATCGGCAGGATCATGATCGCGAGCAGGATGCCGACGGTGAGCATCGAACGGGGCGCGCCGCCCTGCCATTCGAAGATGCCGGTCCAGCCGAGGTAGTCGTTCAGCCAGCCGTAGAGGCCGTCGAGCTGCGGGACGAGCACGAGGGCGCCCCAGAGGCCGTACACGATGGACGGCACGGCGGCGAGCAGGTCGACCACGTACGCGATGGGGCCGCCCAGCTTGCGCGGGGCGTAGTGCGTGATGAACAGGGCGATGCCGACGGCTACGGGGACCGCGATGGCCATCGCGATGATCGACGACACGATGGTGCCGAAGGCCAGCACCGCGATGCCGAAGACCGGCGGGTTGCCGGTGGGGTTCCACTCGAAGGTGGTGAAGAAGTTGCCCTCGTCCTTGCCGATCGCGAGCGCGGCGCGGTAGCTGAGGAACACGGCGATGGCCGCCATGATCGCCAGCAGGAAGATGCCGGAGCCGCGGGAGAGGCCGAGGAAGATCCGGTCACCGGGGCGGGTGGCGCCGCGCGCGGCGCGCTTCTCCTCCGCGGCGGGCGGTGGCGGTGTGGAGGGGAGGGGAGCGTCTTTGGTCGTGGATATGTCCATCAGGTTCTCCGGTCTGCGGAGCCGCCGTCGTGCGGACGGCGACTCGGGGCGGAGCCGTCCGCGGTGGCGGAACGGCTCCTGGCGGCGGTGCACCGGACGGTGCGGCCCAGTCCCGGTGGGGGCTGGGCCGCACTCAGGTCAGCTCAGTTCCGAGATGGTCGTGCGGACCTTGGTGATGATCTCCTCGGGCATCGGGGCGTAGCCGGCGTCGGCGAGCAGGCCCTGACCGTCCTCGGAGGCGATGTAGGTGAGGAAGGACTTGGTGGCGGGCAGGGTGTCCGCCTTGTTGCCCTTGTCACAGACGATCTCGTAGGTGACGAGGGTGATCGGGTAGGCGCCCTCGGCGGTCGGCGTGTAGTTCAGCTTCAGCGCGAGGTCCTTGCCGGTGCCCACGACCTGGGCCTCGGAGATGGCCTTGGTGGCGTTCTCGACGGTCGCCTTGACCGGCTCGGTGGCGCCGGTCTTGATGTCGACCGTGCTCATGCCGTCCTTGGCGTACGACAGCTCCATGTAGGAGATGGCGCCCTTGGTCTCCTTCACGCCCTGCGCGACACCGGAGGAGCCCTGCGCGGACTGGCCGCCCTTGGCCTGCCAGGCCTTGCCGCCCTCGTACTTCCAGTTGTCGGGCGCGGCGGCGATCAGGTACTTGGTGAAGTTGTCCGTGGTGCCGGACTCGTCCGAGCGGTGGTACGGCTGGATCTTGAGGTCGGGCAGCTTGGCGTCGGGGTTGAGCGCCTTGATGGCCTTGTCGTTCCAGTTGGTGATCTTGCTGTCGAAGATCAGCGCGAGGGTCTTGGCGTCCAGGACCAGGCTGTCGACGCCCGGGACGTTGTAGCCGACCGCGATCGGGCCGCCGACCATCGGCAGGTCGATGCCCTGACCGCCCTTGCAGACCTCCTTGGAGGCGGTGACCTCTTCCGGCTTCAGCGCGGAGTCGGAACCGGCGAAGGCGACCTGGCCCTGGGTGAACGCGGTGATACCGGCGCCCGAACCGCTGCCCTTGTAGTTGATCTGGACGCTCTTGCAGGCGGCCGTGTACTGCTTGACCCAGGCGTCGATGGCGTTCTTCTGCGCGGAAGAGCCGTCGGCCAGCAGCTGGCCCTTGGCGTCGCCGCAGTCGATCTTGCTGTTGGCCGGCGCCGAGCTGCCGCCCGCGCTGCCGCCACCCGTGTCGTCCGACCCACAAGCCGTCAGGGTCAGGGCGCCGGTGACGGCGACAGCACCGAGAGAAAGGGCGCGCAGCCGGTTCTTGCGCTGAAGCTTCACTTTCGGGGGTTCCTTCCAGGAGCCGCCGTCCACATGGCGGCGTGCGAAGTCGTCGTATCAGCCTCAGGAGTGCTTTTGCGGGCACCGTCGTCCCTCTGGCTGCTGTCGTCACGGGAGGCGGGGCCGCGTTCTCGGCCCACATCCCGCACCGGGTAAGGCCGAAATTAGGCAGATCAGGTGAAGCCGCCGATGGACGGAAGTGAACGGCGAGTGAACCCCTGCCGACAGTGCGGTGAGGTAACGGAATGCTTACGGCGGCCACCACCCTCTGGACCGAGCACCCGCTCGCACTGCCACCCTGCGGTGGGGTCGATCGGCATCTATGCAATTCACAGGCGGAGAAATCCTTAAGAAAAGGAAACTCCACCCATACCAGACACGTCCACCCGGGCGGGGTGAGGGGCGCGGGGAACCACCGAGCACCCGCACACGCACGACGACATCGGGCACCCGAGCCCATGGGCGCCCCGATCAGGCGCACCCGAAGGCACACGGCGGCGGAGGGAACCCCACCCCCACCAACCCCCGTCTCGTCTCACGACACCCACTCGCGGCGCACCGGGAGGCGCACATGGAACGGCGTACGTTCATCGGCGGCGGCGCGGCCGCACTCACCGCACTGACCGCCTCGGCCTGCGGCTCCGGCGGCGGCTCCGACGCCTCGGCCACGGCCACGAACGCCTCCCTCCGGACGACGACCACGGCCCACGGCGCGGGCAGGAAGCCCACGGCGGTCAACTGGGCCGCCCTCGCCCGCGACCTCGACGGGCCGCTGGTCCGCCCCGGTGACAAGGCGTGGACGACGGCCCGCCAGCTCTACAACACCCGCTTCGACACCCTGAAGCCCACCGCCGTCGCCTATGTCGCCCACCCCGACGACATCCGCACCACCCTCGCCTACGCCAGGGCCCACGACCTCAAGGTCGCGATACGCAACGGCGGCCACTCCTACGCCGGCTGGTCCTCCGGCAACGGCCGGCTGATAGTCGACGTCTCCAAGCTCAACAAGGTCCGCGCCTCCGGCGGCGAGGCCGTGATCGGCGCCGGCGCGAAGCTCATCGACGTCTACCGCGCGCTCGCCGCCAAGGGCGTCACGATCCCCGCCGGCTCCTGCCCCACCGTCGGCGTCTCCGGCCTCACCCTCGGCGGCGGCCATGGTGTGACGTCCCGCGCCTACGGCCTGACCTGCGACAGCCTCACCCAGGCCACCCTCGTCACCGCGGACGGCAAGCAGCTCGTGGCGAACGCCACCACCAACCAGGACCTGTTCTGGGCCCTGCGCGGCGCCGGCAACGGCAACTTCGGCGTGGTCACCGAACTCCGCTTCAAGACCCACGCGGCCCCTCCCGGCGTCACCGCGTACCTCACCTGGCCCTGGTCCAGGGCCGCCGCCGTCCTGAAGGCATGGCAGGAGTGGGGGCCCACCCAGGCCGACGAGATCTGGTCGTCCTGCCACATCGCGAAGGCGGCCGGCGGCACCCCGACCGTCTCCGTCGCCGCCTTCTCCCTCGGCACCTACGGCGAGCTCCAGAACGCCGTCGACCGACTCGCCGACCGGGTCGGCGCGCCGGCCCGCAGCGTCTCCCTCAAGCGCCGTACGTACGAGGACGCCATGGAGGGCTACGCGGGCTGCGGCTCCTTCGCCGAGGACGCCCAGTGCCATCTGCCCGGCACGACGCCCGGCCGCTCGCCCAAGGGCAGGCTGGGCCGCGAGACGTACGCCGCCCGCTCCGACTTCTTCGACCGCTCGATCTCCTCGGCGGGCATCCAGACCCTGCTGACCCGGATCACCGGAGTGAAGAGCGGCGCGGGCAGCATCGCCCTCACCGCGCTCGGCGGCCAGGTGAACCGCGTCTCGCCGACGGCGACGGCCTTCGTCCACCGCCGCTCGCGGATGCTGGCCCAGTACATCGCCTCCTGGAAGCCCGGCACCTCCGGCACGGCCGCCCAGTCCTGGCTGGACGGCGCCCACAAGTCGATGGCCCGCCACGCCTCGGGCGCCGCCTACCAGAACTACACCGACCCCACTCTCACGGACTGGAGGAAGGCGTACTACGGCGACGCGGCCGGCCGGCTGACCACCCTGAAGAAGAAGTACGACCCGAACCGCTTCTTCACCTTCCCCCAGGCGCTGTAGCGCTCACCGGGGCCCGCGGCGGCCCCATGACGACGGCCCCCTCACCGACACGCGGTGAGGGGGCCGTTCGGTCGTGTCGGGCCGGGCGGTCGCGGCTACGCCGCCAGGTCCCGCTCCTCGGAGGAGGACGTCTCGACGCGCGCGCCCGGGATCACGGCGCGCTGACCGTCACGCCCGCGCGCCCGGACGAGCCACGCCACGCGGGGCGACCGCTCGATCGCCTTCATCAGCGGCGTCAGCAGCGCCATGGCGAGCGGCGAGAGCAGCAGGGCGACGGCGGTGCCGAGCGCGAAGCCGCCGATCACGTCGGTCGGGTAGTGCACGCCCATGTAGACCCGGATGAAGCCGCCGAGGAGGCCGATGACGAGGCCGATGAGGCCGAACTTCCGGTTGGCGACGAAGAGGCCGACCGCCATCGCCATGATCAGGGTCGCGTGATCGCTCACGAAGGAGTAGTCGGTCTTGCCGGAGACGAGCACCTCCAGCCCCTCGTGGTCGAGGAAGGGCCGGGGCCGCTCGACGAAGCCCCGTATCGGCACGTTGATCAGGACGGCGACACCGGCGGCCAGCGGCGCCCACGCCAGCGCGGCCACGGACGAGGCCGCGTCCTCGCCGCCGCGCTTGCGCACGCCCCACCAGCACCACAGGATCAGCAGCACCATGGCGAACAGCAGGCCGTACTCGCCGACGAACTCCATGACCCGGTCGAGCCAGGTCGGGGCGTCCTTGGCCAGGCCATTGATGTCGTAGAGCAGCTCGACGTCGGGATTGGATCCGGAATCAGCGGCAAGTGCGGCATGCGCGGCGAGTCCAGCCATCGTGCTGCGGCCCTTTCGTCATCGTTCCCGCGACCGCACCCGTACGTGCGCCGCGCTGCCACCCCCGTGGTGTCCGTAGGCGTCAACGCGCTACGTCAAATAGGAACGCACACTTCTCTCCAATGCGTTCCACCCTCCACTGAATGATCACTCAGACGTTATCGAAGAGAGACGCGTCGCCGCAGCTCAGGGCACGGGTTCACGGAGAATTACGGGCCCGTCAGACGGTCTTGGGCAGCGCTTTCGCGCCATCCTCGGTGACCCGGGTGGCCCCGAAGTAGTCGGGGGTGTCAATCGGGTCGAACCGGATGACCGCGCCCGGCCGCGGGGCGTTGATCATATATCCGCCCCCCACATAAATCCCGACGTGCCGAATGGCGCGGGAGTTGGTGAGGTCGTCGGAGAAGAAGACGAGATCACCCGGCAGCAGTTCGTCCCGCGAGGGGTGCGGCCCGGCGTTGTACTGATCGTTCGCGACGCGGGGCAGCGTGATCCCCACACTCGCGTACGCCGCCTTCGTCAGCCCCGAGCAGTCGAAGCGTCCACCCTGGTCAGCGGTGCCGTTGCCGCCCCAGAGGTAGAGCGTGCCGAGCTTCTTCTGGGCGTACGCGATGGCGCCCGCCGCCTGCTCGCTCGGGTCGACGCGGCTCGTGGGCGCGGCGAAGCTCTCCGACAGCGTCGTGATCGTCTTGACGTAGTTCTGGGTCTCCTTGTACGGCGGGACGCCCCCGTACTTGATGACGGCGTACGCGCCCGCGTTGTAGGAAGCGAGCATGTTCGCGGTCGGATCCCCGGGTACGTCCTTCACGTACGAGGCGAGCTTGCAGTCGTACGAGGCGGCCGATGGAATCGCGTCATTCGGGTCCCAGACGTCACGGTCGCCGTCCCCGTCACCGTCCAGCCCGTGCGTCGCCCACGTCCCCGGAATGAATTGCGCGATCCCCTGGGCCGCGGCGGGGCTCTGCGCCTTCGGGTTGAACCCGCTCTCCTGGTACAGCTGGGCCGCCAGCAACGCCGGATTGATGGCGTCGCACAGATTGCCCCATTTCTGCACGAGAGGCTGGTACGCCGCGGGAACGGCACCCTTGGCCAGTCCGACGACCTTTCCGCCGACCCCGTTGGCGAGGTTCCCGGCGACCAGATAGACACCGACGACCAGCAGCATGACGAAAGCGAGTCCGGTGCCGACAGCGGAGATCACCACGATCCATGCCTTACGCACCGTCAACCGCCCCTCACCGCCCGCGAGTCCGCCGACGGTAAGTGTAGAGGCGGCCCTCCTTCTTAGGAATGATCACTCACGGCACTCCGTCCCCTTCGTCCACAAGGAGCACCCGCCATGTCCGACGTCCCCCCGGATCTCGACTGGATCCGCGCGGCCCCCGAGGACGCCACCGGCCCGGGCCCCTGGTTCGAGCTGGCCTTCGGCGAGGGGGACGGCGAGGACGACCCGGAGGCCCCCGTCCACATCCGCGAGACCAGCGCCCCCGACGTCGTCGTCACCACCAACCGCCGTAAGTGGGACGCGTTCGTCCTGGGCGTCCAGGCGGGGGAGTTCGACCATTTCGTGGCGGGGGTGGAGGGGTTCGAGCCGACACCGGGGTCGGTCGAGACACCGGCTGCGGACCCGGCACCGGCGGCAGCCGAGACGCCGGGCGCGGCCGAGGCGCCGGGCACCCCCTAGGTACACGGCGCGCCCCTCCCGCGCAGTACTCTACTGAAGCGTCCCGCACGTAGTACTACGCATGGAGTGGTGTGATGGTGAGACGGAACGACCAGCGCCGCGCCGCCCTCGTCGACGCGGCGATCGAGGTCCTGGCCAGGGAAGGCGCCCGCGGTCTCACCTTCCGCGCGGTGGACGCCGAGGCCGCCGTCCCGGGCGGCACCGCGTCCAACTACTTCGCCAACCGCGACGACCTGCTCACCCAGGCCGGCGCCCGCGTCTACGAGCGGCTCCAGCCCGACGAGGCCACGATCGCCCGCCAGCGGGCCGCCGGCCGCGACCGGGAGACGTACGTGGAGCTGATGCGCGAACTCGTCGGCCGCGTCGCCTCCTTCCGCACCGGCTACCTCGCCCTGCTCGAACTCCGCCTGGAGGCGACCCGCCGACCCGAACTGCGCAAGGTCCTCACCGAACGCGTCCGCGCCGACGTCGACGCCAACGTCGCCTACCACGAGGCGTCCGGCCTCCCCGGCGACGCCATGGCCGTCAAGCTCCTGATGCTCACCCTGAACTGGCTGATCGTCGAACAGCTCACCCTCCCCGACGTCTTCTCGGAGGCCGAGCGGGAGCAGCTGGTGACCGCCGCGGTCGAACGCGTCGTCACCGCCGAGTAGGCGGGCGCCCGGAACCGGGTGCGCCGCCCGGCTCGCCCGGCGCCGGCACCCGGGACAGCAGAAGCGTCCGCCGCTCCCGGTCGACCTCGACGACGGCCACCGTCACCTCCTCCCCCTCCGCCCCGACCCTCTCGGGAACCGCCGGGTGCTCGGTCGCGGGCCCGTTCGGCGGCCGGACGAGCCCCTGGACCCCGTCGGCGACCTCGACGAACACCCCGAACGGGACCGCCTTGGTGACCCGCCCGCGCAGCTCCTGCCCCACCGCGACCGCGTCGGCGAACTCCTGGAACGGGTCCGGCAGCAGCGACCGCAAGGACAGCCGGGCCTCGCCGTTGCTGGTGTCGAAGTGCAGGAAGGCGCCGGACACCCGCTCCCCGACCCGTACGACGTCCGCGGGGTCGTCGAAGTACCGCCAGGAGAGCTCGGGGAAGGTGACGAACCCGACGCCGGGGTGGATCGGATGCGCCGGCCCCTCGTCCAGCGCCACGAACACGCCGAAGCTCTCGATCGAGGCGACCGTGCCGCTCAGCACCCGCCCGGCCCGAAGCCCTCTCAGAAACCGCCAGAGCAGCGGGTGTCGGGTGGCCGCCGTCGACATCCGCACCTCACCCCGGCCCGGATCGACCCCGATCACCTCACCCGTCACCCGCCGCCCCACCACCAGGCCCGCCTCCGCCCGCGGCCCCCACGTCAGATCCAGCGCCCCCACCGCCCCGAGCGGACGCGACGGGAACCCGTCCAGCACCACGGCCGCCCCACGGGACGTCACCTCCGCGACGACCCCGCCCAGCACCTCACCGACCCGCACCCCGGCCAGGAACGCCCGTACGGCCTCCTGCTCGCCCTCTCCCACCCACGCCCCTTCCACCGTCCGAAACCCCTGCTGCCCGCGACCCCGTCCAGGTGGCCGAAACCGCTCCCTCGGGCCTGCCTCCGGGCCTCGCCCCATCCGCCGAGCCTCCCTCAAGCGCCGAGGTCGGCCTAGGCTGGCGAACAAGATCACTTCCATGGGGAGCGGGACAGCAGTGCGCAGAGAACGCCACCAGGTCGACGCGGCGGCGATATCCGCGGTTCGCGAGGGCTTCCACAACCGGATCGTCGGAGAGGTCTGGTCGATGTCGAGGGCCGGCGCCATGACGGCCCACGAGTGGTGGTGGATCTCGGACCGGCTCGTGGAGTACCTGGCCGCCCTCTCCCTGCAGAACCCCGACCTCGACGTCCCGGAGGCCAAGGCCGTCCTCGACGACGCCACCGAGGCGGCGGCCGGCGCGGTCGCGTACACCGTGTACCACCCGCACAACCGCTTCCAGGTCTTCCTCAACTACGTGAACTTCGGCCGGGACTACGAGCCCGAACCGGGCCACCCCGAGGCACCGGCCCCGACCACCCCGCACCGCTGGCTCGACTCCTTCTGCCTGGCCGTCCTCTCCGACAAGGCCGAACGGCACGGCGAGGCCTTCCACTTCGCCCGCGAGGCCGCCCGGGAAGGCGGCGCGGGCCTCCCCTCGGTCGAACTGATCAGCGGCTTCATGGCGTACGTCATCGGCGACACCGGGGACGACTCCGCCGCCCACCCGCCCACCCGGGCGGACGTCCTCGCCGCGCTCGACGCCGCGTACGCCCGGATCCACTCCCTGGACCACATGACCGGCGGCGCCCAGGGCCTCCTGCGGCACCCCCACACCACGGCCCTGCACGCCCTGCACGCCCTGGCGAGCGGCGACCGGTCCGCCTTCGGCACCCATCTGGCGGCACTGCTCCGGCCGTACAGCGCCCTCTCCGGCCCGGTCACCAGCCCCGCCACCCTGCTGCCCCTCCTCCCCCTGGCCCTGGCGGCCCTGGCCCACCGCAGGGAGGGCTGGCCGCCGCCCCTCGACACCGACTACCTGCCGCACGCCCTGGTCACCGGCTTCACGGCGCCCGGCCCGCGGGTGCGGGGTTTCGGCCGCGACAGGCGCCGGGACGCGGTCGCCGAACTGGCCGCCGGACCGGTGGTGTTCGAACGCCCGGGGAACCCTCAGCCGATCCATCCGGCCAGCGAGGCCGACTACGAGCAGTACACGCGGGAAGCCTTCACCCCGGTGCCCGGCAAGCCCCTGTCACCGGCGAAGCTGGCGTGGGCCGTCGGCTACCAGGAGATCCTCTTCAAGGCCCGCGCCTCGCACTCCGCCGACGTCACGGACGGGCAGCTCGCCCATCTGCGCCTCGCCGCCGAGATGGGCGCCGCCCTCTTCCGCACCACGCTCGCCGCCCCCGGCACGGACGTCGAGGTCACGATCGACGGCCGGCGCCTCGTCTACCCGGCGTACCACGGGGACCAGGCCGGACCGGGCGCCTGGCACACCGCCGTCAACCTGGCCCTGATCACCGGCGTACGCGAGCACCTGGCCCCGCTCGTCCTCGCCGGCCCCGCCCGCCTCGCCCAGGACGACTCCGCCTTCGCCTCCTACCGCGAGGCCCTGCTCACCTACCTGCGGGGCGAGGACCCCGAGCCCGTCACGGAGCGGGCCCTGCACGACCACGGCAAGGCCAGGGACTGGGGCTTCTTCCCACCGCCCGCGATCCTCTTCTCCCAGCTCGTCGAGGGCGACGAGGAGAGCTTCAACCTGGCCCTGCTGGATGCCCTGGAGGCCCACCGCGACCACCACCGGGTGGCCGACCACGCCAACACCACCGACGCCGCCCTCAACCTCGACATCCTGGCCCTGACCTGCCACGCCCACCGCCGGGGATGGACGACACACGTCACCACCCCGTACCTCCCGCCGCGCCTCCTGAAGGCGGCCCGCCCCTTCTGAGCGCGGCCGCCCGGACACCCCCGCCCCGGGCGCGCCCCTTGCGTCCACATCAGGCACACTCGAAACCCGGCGAACACCGGACCGACACCCCGTCAGAAGCGGGACCGGACCGGCTGCTTCACCACCACCGGCCCCACCAGGCCGAACCACCCGGAAAAAGGGGACTAACGACGGAACCACACCACAGGTTCCGGTTTAACCTCGTTGCCCGGCGTAACCTGTCGTGATACACAGAGTGACTATACGACCCTTCGTGTACCGCTCCGCGTCCCCCGTTAGGGTCCCACGCAGGCCGGAAGCAAGGGATACGTACGAAACCCGCCAATCAATGACGCCAAGTCGACATACGACAGCGTCATTGTCAGCGAGAATGGGCCCGACCTCTGCGCACCCGCGCCAGGGGCGCAGCGCGGACGCCGAGCCGGACGCGATGCAGAGCCAGCGGAACTACCCACTAGGGGCGGTGACTTACATGTTCATTGCGGCCGACAAGGGCGACATCACCACCATCATCGGCGGAATCGCCCCGGACTGGGGGCCTTTCGGCAGCCTGGGCAACGAGGCACGCGTGATGATCGAGGTCGTGATGGCGGTCGCCATCCTCCTCTGCCTGGGCATCGCCATCTGGGGCGCGGCCAAACAGCGCATCGGCGCGACCGCCCTGCGCGACACGTTCAGCGCCGAACAGGGCAAGGGCCTCATCATCGCCGGTCTCACCGGCGTCTTCATCATCGGTTCACTGGGCACGCTCTTCACCATCGTGTACGGCATGGCCGTGTAGCACCGCGGTCCGGCCACGTCCCGGCCGGGCTCGCCCGCTTTCCGGTCCCCCACTACCCCACCCGTCCGTCGTGCCCACCGGCTGAGGTTGCGTCTCCCTGATGTCGAGTCACCACACCGCGCCCGCGCGGGAACCAGCGCGGCTACCGTCGTATTGCCACGCGTTTTCGTACGCGTCCACGTACGGCGTCGAAGTTGAAGGGGCGAACGCGGCATGAGTCTCGGCGACGACCACGGCTACGGCGAGTCCTCGCGCGGCACAGACGACGGGACGTACGGGGGGTACGCCGGCACCGGCCAGACCCGCACCCGACTCCCCGACCGCGCCAGCGACCCCTACGGCGGCGCCCCCCGCCGCCCCCGCTCCTCCTCCAGAAGCCTCGTCACCATCGTCGGCGTCATCGTCCTCCTCATCGCCGCAATCGCCTTCGCGAACCGAGGAAACGACGACACGACGGACGGGACATCGACCGGGGACAAGCCGGAGACGGCCCCTACGGCGGCCTCGGGCGAGCGGCCGGTGAAGTCGAAGACCGCAGGTATCCCCACGGGGTACGCGCGGAGCGAGCAGGGTGCGCAGAGCGCGGCGACCAACTACACCGCCGCGCTGGGCTCGGACGGCATGTTCAACAGCGCCGAGCGGCACCAGATCGTCGCAACCATCGCTGCTCCGGATGCCTTGCAGCGCCTCCAAACCGGATTCGACGACGACTACTCCGCCGCGTTCTTGAAGACGCTCGGCCTCAACGACGACGGCAGCGCGCCGTCGGGGAGCACCTTCGTCAACCGCACCCTCCCAGTGGGCGCCAAGGCAACGTCGTACAACTCTGACGCCGCCACGGTCGAGGTCTGGTGCAACAGCCTGTTCGGCCTCACCGGAGAGAACACCACCAATCCGGTGACCAACGGCTGGTTCACCGTGACCCTGAAGCTGAAGTGGGCCGACGGTGACTGGAAGGTCATGGAGACCAGTCAGAAGACCGGCCCGACCCCCGTCAACGCAGACGATCCGGTCTCCGGAGCCGACGAGATCGGCAAGGCGGTCGAGGAGTTCGGAGGGTTCACGTATGCCCGGTAGCCCGCGTCGCGCAGTCACGCTCACCGGTGCTGTGGCGGCCATCCAGGTCAGCGCCAGCCTTCTGGCGACCCGTGCCTTCGCCGCACCCGACCCTTCGCCCTCCCCCTCGTCGAGCAATGACCCCTGCTCTCTGATCTCCGGCCCCGCCAAGGACTACTGCGAACGAGAATCCGGCGACAAGGGCGACACCAGTACCGTCCCCGACAAGATCACCGGCACCCTCGACCCCCTCTCCTCCCTGGCCCAAGGCTGCGCCGACGCCGCGTCCTGGACCATCGACAAGCTGTCCGCCGCCGTCAACGAGACCGCGAACGTCGACTTCACGAACCCCAAGTTCCTCCAGCAGTACGCGGTCGTCTTCGCCGCGTCGACGATCCTCACGCTCGTCCTGTGGCTGCTCGCGGTCGCCAAGCGGGCCGTACGAGGCGTCCCCCTCACCACTGCCCTGTCGGAAGCCGTCGGCTTCCTCTGGCTCACCGTCCTGGCCTCCGCCTTCACCCCCCTGATCCTCTACACGATCGTCTCGGCGACCGACGGAGTCACCGAGGTCCTCGCCAAGGCCACCGGCGACCAGACGGACACGTTCTTCGGCACGTTCTCCGGCGCCCTCAAGAAGGGCGAGGACATCGGCGGCGGGCCCATCATGCTCATCGTCGTCTCCCTCGTCTCCATCCTCGCCGCCGGCGTCCTCTGGTTGGAGCTCGTCATCCGCGCCGCCCTGCTCTACGTCGGCGCCCTCCTCGGCACCGTCGTCTACGCCGGCCTGGTCGACAAGAACCTGTGGGGCCACGTCCGCCGCTGGGCCGGCATCATGATCGCGGTCATCCTCATCAAGCCCGTCATCGTGATCGTCCTCGGCCTCGCCGGCGCCCTCTCCTCCGACGACGGCCCCGACGCCTTCTCCGCCGTCGTCTCCGGCCTCGCGATCATCCTCCTGGCCATCTTCGCCTCGGCGATGATCTACCGCTTCGTCCCCGGCTTCGGCGACGAGATCGCCAACTCCCGCAACAACCGACTGATGAGCGGCGCCGAAAGCAAGGCCGCCGCCGTCATCAGCTCTCCCGCCACCCTCGTCGCCCAGGGCATCAAGACCCACAGCACCCGGGCCGACAACAACAGCGGCGGAGGCGGAGGCGGGCCCCGGCCCGCCAACCCCGTCTCCGGTGGCGTGGCCGCCCACAGCTCACGCGCGGGCGGCGGCGGAACTGTCCCCTCCGCCGCACCCCCACCCCGCACGAGCCCCACCAACACCCCCCACGCCAGTAACACCCGCAACAGCAACCGCACGGGAGGTGAAGGGCGTTGACGACCGAGTCCCACCTGTCCCATCCGGTCACGCCCCGCCGTACATATCTGATCGGCCGTGCCCGGCCGAACGCGATCATCGGCCGGAACCGCGAGTCCGGCGAGATCGCGCTCATCATCGCGGGCGCGTTCCTCGGCATGATGTGCGGTCTCCTCGTCCCGGTGCTCGTCCCGCGCATCGCCCTGCTGACGGGTTTCCCGATGCTGGCGCTCGCCGCGGTCTACGTGCCGTACAAGCGGCGCACCTTCTACAAGTGGTTCGAGATCAACCGCAGCTACAAGCGGACGGTCCGCCGCGGCGCCACCTACCGCTCCGCCGCCATGGAGGCCGGCACCAGCCTCGACGGCCGTGAGGTCGAGGTCGGCCCCCCGCCGGGCATCGGCCGCATCACCTGGCTCGCCGCCCCGTTCGGCCCGGACGAGATCGCCGTCCTGCTGCACGCCGACCGCAGGACCGTCACCGCCGCCATCGAGATCGAGGGCCCCGGCGTCGGCCTGCGCGACTCCGAGGACCAGGAAGCCCTCGTCGACCGCTTCGGCACCCTCCTCAAGCACGTGGCCAACGGCGACGGCTTCGTCACCCGCCTCCAGATGCTCGCGCGCACCCTGCCCGCGGACCCGGACGCCCACGCCAAGGACGTCGCCCAGCGCGGCGACGACCGCTCCCCGGCCTGGCTGCGGCAGTCGTACGACCAGCTCCAGTCCATGGTGTCCACGAGCAGCGAGCAGCACCGCGCGTACCTGGTCGCCTGCATGCACTACACCCGCGAACTGGCCGCCGAGGCGCACGCCATGGCCCGCGCCGCCCGCCCCCAGGGCCGCAAGCTCGACAAGGACGCCGGCCTCGCCGTCGTCATGGCCCGTGAGCTGACGGACATCTGCTCGCGCCTCCAGGAGGCCGACATCCGCGTCCGGCAGCCCCTCGGCCAGGGCCGCCTCTCCTCCCTGATCCACTCCATGTACGACCCGGACCACCCGATCGACCACATCCAGGCCATGACCAAGCGCAACGCCTGGCCGGCCGAACTGGACGCGACGGAACCGGACTTCCTCCAGGCCAAGACCCGCGAGTCCTCCACCCGCGCCCCCTGGTGCCACGCCACCGCCTGGGTGAAGGAGTGGCCGATGACCCCGGTCGGCGTGAACTTCCTCGCGCCCCTCCTCGTCCACACCCCCGACGTGATCCGCACGGTCGCCGTCACCATGGACCTGGAGCCGACCGAGGTCGCCATCGAGCGCATGCTCACGGAGAAGACCAACGACGAGGCGGAGGCGTCCCGCGCCGCCAAGATGAACCGCACGGTCGACCCGCGCGACGTAGCCTCCCACTCCCGCCTCGACCAGCGCGGCGAGGACCTGGCCAGCGGCGCCGCCGGCGTCAACCTCGTCGGCTACATCACCGTCTCGTCCCGCTCCCCCGAGGCCCTCGCCCGCGACAAGCGGACCATAAGGGCCTCCGCCGGAAAGTCGTACCTGAAGCTGGAGTGGTGCGACCGCGAGCACCACCGGTCCTTCGTCAACACCCTCCCGTTCGCCACCGGAATCCGAAGGTAGGGCCATGCGGGACCCGCTGTCCGTCCTCACCGACGCCTTCACGTCCTTCCTCTTCGGCAAGGTCGAGACGACCCGCCTCCCGGTGCGTACGTCCACCGGCCAGGCCCAGGCGGTCTACCTGCCGACCGCCGCGCCCGGCCTCGGCGACTCAGGCGTGATCATCGGCCGCGAGGTCTACTCCGGCAAGGGCTACATCTACGACCCCTTCCAGCTCTACGGCCAGCAGCTGCCCGCCCCGCACTGGCTCGTCCTCGGCGAGTCCGGCAACGGCAAGTCGGCCCTGGAGAAGACGTACGTCCTGCGCCAGCTGCGCTTCCGCGACCGCCAGGTCGTCGTCCTCGACGCCCAGGGCGAGGACGGCGTCGGCGAGTGGAACCTCATCGCGCAGGAGCTGGGGATAACTCCCATCCGCCTGGACCCCACGGCCGCCCTCGACCACGGGATCCGCCTCAACCCCCTCGACCCGTCGATCACCACCACGGGCCAGCTCGCGCTGCTCCGGACGATCATCGAGGTGGCGATGGGCCACGGCCTGGACGAGCGTTCCGGCTTCGCCCTGAAGGTCGCGCACGCCTACGTCAACGAGACCATCGTCGAACGCCAGCCGGTCCTCACCGACATCGTCGAGCAGCTCCGCCACCCCGAGCCGGAGTCCGCGGAGGCGATGAACGTCGCCATAGACGACGTACGGGCGTGGGGCCTGGACGTGGCCCTGGTCCTGGACCGCCTCGTCGACGGTGACCTCCGCGGCATGTTCGACGGCCCGACGACGGTGGGCATCGACCTCGACGCCCCGCTCATCGTCTTCGACCTCTCCCACATCGACCGCAACTCCATCGCCATGCCCATCCTCATGGCGATCGTCGGTGTCTGGCTGGAGCACACCTGGATCCGCCCCGACCGGAAGAAGCGCATCTTCCTGGTCGAGGAGGCCTGGCACATCATCAACAGTCCCTTCGTGGCCCAGCTCTTCCAGCGCCTGCTGAAGTTCGGCCGACGCCTCGGTCTGTCGTTCGTCGCGGTCGTCCACCATCTCTCCGACGTCATCGACGGAGCGGCGGCGAAGGAAGCGGCCGCCATCCTCAAGATGGCGTCGACGAGGACGATCTACGCCCAGAAGGCGGACGAGGCCCGCGCCACGGGCCGTGTCCTCGGCCTCCCCCGCTGGGCGGTGGAGATCATCCCGACCCTCACCCCGGGCATCGCGGTCTGGGACGTCAACGGCAACGTCCAGGTCGTCAAACACCTGATCACCGAGACGGAACGCCCCCTCGTCTTCACCGACCGCGCCATGACCGAGTCCTCCGACGACCACCTCCTGGACGACGACGCCCTGCGCGCCGCCGAACTGGAGGCCGAGCAACGGGCCGCCGCGTTCGTGGAGCATCTGAGCGACGTCGACGGCTACGGCTCCTCCGAGTCCACGGTGGCCTGAGCGAGCGAGGGACGAGCCGGTACGGGCGGACGAGCGAACCGTACCGGCGAGGGACGGGCGTGAACGGCGCAGGAGGAGACGGCGTGAACGGCGGCGTGCGATGAGACCAGACGACCGACACCGGCACCCCCAGCAGGGCGGAGGCGGCATCCCCGACGGGCTGCTGATCGCCGTCCTCGGTTTCCTTGTCGGCCTCACCCTGCTCGTCTGGTCCGCGACCGGCCTGGCCGGCCTGTTCGCACACGGCGCCTGGCCGGACCGCGTCACGTTCACGCGCACGCCCCTGGCCGTACGCAGCCTGGTCTCGGCCCCGCAGGACCTCCCGGCCGCCTGGCCCGACACCCCGGCCGCCCAGCTCTCCGGCTACGGCCTCTTCTGGGGCCTCCTCATCGGCCAGCTGATGATCCTGCTCGTCCTCACGGTCTTCATCACGGGCACCCTGGCCCGCTGGAGAGCCGTCCGCGCCAGGGAGAAGGCGGCACGAGCACAGGCCGGGGCCCAGCCGGCACCTCTCCCGCCCCACACCCAGGTCCCGACACCCCCGGTCCCGGAACCGAGGAACGGCACCGCTCCCCTCCCCGGCGCCGACCCGGCCCCGGTTCCCTTCGCGACGCCCCCGGGCACGGGCACGGAACGCGAGACGGTGACCGCCGGGACGGACATCGCCTACGAGACGAGCGCCGCCCAAGGAGCCGCCCCCGCTGCTCCGCCCGCCCCGGCCGCCCCTGTTACTCCGGCCGCGACGGCACAGCCCGCCCCTCCAGTTCCCGCCCCCGCGCCCTCCCTGCCGACGAGGGCAGGAGTCCCTGGGGCCCCCTTCCCGGCCGACGGGAAGCCGGCGGGCGTGCGGCCCACCCCCGCTCTGCTCCTCGGCGGCGCGGAGACCCGTCGCCCCGCCGCCATCCAGGCGGTACGTGACGCCGAGGGCCCGGCCCTGGTCGTCACCTCCGACCCCGTCCTCTGGTCGGACACCAAGGACGCCCGGGCGAAGCTGGGTCCGGTCCTCCTCTACGACCCGGCGCACCGCTGCGACACTCCGGCCCGCCTCCACTGGTCCCCCATCTCCGGCTGCGAGGACAAGCCCACCGCGGCGGCCCGCGCCACGGCCCTCCTCGCCCCGATCCGCCCCACGGCCAAGATCGACCAGGCAGTGACCGACGCGGCGGAGACCCTCCTCCGCAGCTATCTGCACGCCGCGGCGATAGATTCCCGCACCGTCCGCCACCTCCACCGCTGGGCCCAGGGCACGAACGTCCAGGAAGCCGTACGCATCCTCCGTACGAACGCGAAGGCGGCGGCCGGCTCCGCGGGCGAACTGGAGTCGGCCCTCACGTCCCACCCCGAACGCCGGGACATCGCCCAGGCTCTGACGGCTCGTGCGCTCTCGGCGCTCTCCACGGTCAACGTCCGGGAATCCTGCACGCCGAACCGAGCGGACTCGCTGGTCCTGGATTCCTTTGTGCACGAGGGGGGAACGCTCTATGTGGTCGGCGACCCCATCGAGGACCCGAAGGCGAACCCTTCCGCCATGCCGCTGTTGACGGCCCTCGCCTCAAGCGTGGTCGAGCGCGGCCGGCGCGTGGCCGAACGGTCATCCTCCGGCCGCCTCGACCCACCACTCACCCTGGTCCTCGACGACGTGGCCGCCGTGGCCCCGCTGCCCCAGCTGCCCGACCTCCTCGCCACCGGAACGGACCGGGGCCTGCCGACACTGGCCCTCCTCCGCTCCCGCGAGCAGGCCCGAGCCCGCTGGCCTCACGCCGAGCTACCGGTCTAGCGCACGGTCGAGCACGAACTCCAACTCGGACTGCCCGCCATGCCCGGCCACCGGCACAGTCCGCCCGCTCGGCCTGAACCCCACCTTGCGGTAGAACGCCTGAGCCCGCGGATTCTCCTCGTGGACGATCAACCGAACCCGTTCCACCTGGCGGCTCCAGGCCCACTCCACGGCAGCGTCGAAAAGCCGCTCGGTGAGCCCACGTCCCCGCTCCTCAGGCCGCACGTACACCCCGACGAGATGGCCCTGCTGCCGTTCCACGGGCATCCCGGCCCAGTCCGTGGACCCGGCTTCCTCGATCAGTACGGTGACGGACCCGACCCATGTCCCGTCCGCCCGTTCGGCGATGATCTGCCGCACCCCGCGTGCCCCTTCGGCACCGCCGGCGGCCCGCTCCTGCCAGAAGGAATCAGGCTTGCCTTTGGCCTGCTCGTACGTCTCCAGAAAGGCGACGTGGGCCATGGGATCCTGCAATGAGGCCAGCCGCAGCTCTTTCACCGCAGGCCATTCCTCCGCGTGTATGAAGCGAACCGTGTATTTCTCCGCACCCGTGTCACTCATACAAGGACCCTAAACGCAGAAAGCCCCCGCTGGTTTCCCGGCGGGGGCTTTCTCAATGATTGTTCGGCGGCGTCCTACTCTCCCACAGGGTCCCCCCTGCAGTACCATCGGCGCTGTGAGGCTTAGCTTCCGGGTTCGGAATGTAAC